>NZ_CP060494.1:0-665000 GCF_014334115.1 Sphingosinithalassobacter sp. CS137 | reverse complement strand
GGCATCGCCCTGCTGGGTACGGCGGCCGTGCGGCTGTCCTATATGAACATCACCGGGAACAACGGGAACGGCATCGGCGGCACGCTCGTCGACGGTTTCCTGATCGACCGGATGTTGATCAGCGGCAACGGCAGCAACGCCGCCGTCGATCATTCGGGCATCAACATCAGCAATCTCAGCGGCAGTGCGTCGAACGGTGCCCGGCCGACCGGCATTCTCAACTCGACGATCCAAAACAATTACGAGTTCGAGGTTCAGATCTCGAACACCGCGGGCACGCTGACCAACTTCCAGGTCATCGACAGCACGCTGAGTGCGGCCGCCGTCACCAACACGCCGCACGGGAATCTCTTCAATTTCCTGGGCAGCGCGTCGGCAACGATGGGAATGACGGTCACGAACACCTCGTTCACCGGGAACTTCAATCCGACCACGCCGCCGGCCACGATTACCGGCACCGGACTGCACATCGATACGACGGGGGTGAGCACGACCGCGATCGTCACGGGGTCGACCTTCACCAACAACAATGCCGGCGTCAGCCTTTCCACCGGCCCCGGCTCGTCCAGCCTGACCTATAATCTGGCGGGGAACAGCTTCACCGGCCACCGCTCGCACGCGATCAGCGACTTCCAGAATGGAAACGGGCCGTTCGGTCGCACGGTGAACGGCACGATCGTCAACAACGTCATCGGCGCGGCGGGCGTCGCCGGGTCGGGATCGCGTACCGGGAACGGCATCAGCATTTCCAACGAAGGTGCGGTCAACGCAACCTATCTGATCAGCGGCAACATGATCCGGAATCTCGGGACAGGCTCCGGCGGGACTGCGACCGGCGCTCCGGGCCTCTCGGTCAACGTGGGCCTTTCCGGCGTCCCGACCAGCGGCGGAACGACCAACCTGACGATCGTCAACAACGTGTTTTCCGACATCAACAGCCGCGCGATCGAGATCCAGGATAACCAGGTCTCGGGGGGCGTGTTCCCGACGATCCGCGTCAACATGACTGGCAACGGCTTCGCCAACATCCTTGGCCAGGCTGGCAATGGACAGTTCATGCGCCTGCGGGTGCGGGACGGCCAAATCCAGCTGACTCAGATGCTTGCCACCGGCGCGAACAACGGGTCCGAGCTCGACGATGCGAACGGCTTCAACGATCCCACCAAGATCAACGTGTCCACCGGTGGTTCGGGCGCGATCGCCGGAGGCTTCACCGCGCCGCCGCTGCCGACGTCGGTGTCGGCGCTGCCCTGAGTGGGACGGGCACAAAGCCGAAATAATAAGCGTGGTTCGACATTAGGAAGGTGACCGGCAGGCTGAACAGTGCCGTGACGGGCGCGAGATACCGCCCCACCGCGTCTCGAATCACGGCGATCAGCGAGCGCGCCGTCGCGTCGAGCATCCCCGTCGGCTGTTGACGGCCTCATCTTCGATGAAGGCCATCTGAGCAGGCCGAACGAGCGCGAGGACAGGCGTAGGTGCGAGGAGCCATCTGGTGCAGTCGTGCGCGCTTGCATATTAGCGCGGCATGCGGATCGCGATCATCGACACGAGCTCAACGCGCGCCGCGATCATCTCCGATGGCTTGCGGGAGGCGGGGCTGGTCGATCTGGTGCTCATCGACCCGAACGGGCCGCTCGCCGCGCAGATCGAGGCGGCGCAGCCCGAGGTCGTGCTGATCAACCTCGAAAACCCCAGCCGCGACCAACTCGAGGATTGCTTCGCCATGTCGCGCGCGCTCGACCGGCCGATCGCGATGTTCGTCGACCAGAGCGATGCCGAGGCGACCGGCGCGGCGATCGACGCCGGGGTCAGCGCCTATGTCGTCGATGGGCTCTCGAAGCAGCGAATCAAGCCGGTGGTCGATCTGGCGGTACGACGATTCCAGGCGTTTTCGCGGCTCCAGCGCGAACTCGATGCGGCCAAGAATGCGCTGGCCGAACGCGCGGCGATCGACCGCGCCAAGGCGATATTGATGAAGAAGCGCGGGATCGACGAGCCCGCCGCCTATGCGCTGCTGCGCGGACAGGCGATGCGGACGAGCCGCCGGATCGTGGAAATTGCGGAAGCGATCGTCACGGCCGAGGCACTGATGGGGGACTTGCCGTGACCGACGAGACGATGCGGATCGGCTTCCTGCCCCTGGTCGATGCGGCGCTTCCGATTCTGGCGCACGAGCTCGGCTTTGCTGAGGCGCAGGGGCTGCGGCTCGAACTTGTCCGCGACATGACGTGGGCGACGGTACGCGACCGGCTGCTCTACGGTCATACCGATGCAGCTCACATGGTCGCGCCGCTCGCCATCGCGACGGCGCTGGGGCGGGGGCGACCGGCGGTACCGATGGCGGTTCCGTTCGTGCTCGGGCTCAACGGCAATGCCGTGACCTTCTCGACCGCGCTGGCCGATGCAGTGGGCTTGAGCGATACGCTGGGCGATCCAGTGGCGATCGGTGCAGCGCTGAAGCAGGTCGCGCGCGGGCGGCGGCTGCGTTTCGGCGTCGTGCATCGCTATTCCAGCCACAACTATATGCTCCGCTATTGGCTGGCGGGAGTGGGGATCCGTCCCGACATCGATGTCGATATCGTCGTCACCAGCCCACCCTTCGCCGCCGATGCGCTGGCGGCGGGCGAGGTCGACGGCATCTGTGTCGGCGAGCCGTGGAATTCGATCGCGGTCGATCGCGGGGTCGGTCGGATCGCGCTCGCCACGGCGCAGATCTGGCGGCGCGGGGTGGAGAAGGTCCTCGCGATGCGCAGCGCCGTCGTAGAGGAGCGGCGCGATGCGGTGCTGCGGCTAGTCCGCGCGCTCCACGCCGCTGCGGCGCATTTCGTCGATCCGGCCAACGCCGAGCCGAATGCCGCCATCCTCGCGCGCGGGGACTATCTCGATGCCTCACCCGATGCAGTGCTGCGCGCGATCACCGATCGGCTGCGGCTGACCCGGGGAGGCGCGCCGGTCCATTATCCCGATTTCATGTTCCAGTATCGCGAAGCGGCGAACTTCCCCTGGCGCAGCCAGGCGGCGTGGCTTTACGCCCAGATGACGCGATGGGACGGGACCGGCTATTCGGACGCAGCCGCAGCGACCGCGACGCAGGTGTTCCGCCCGGACCTCTATCGCCAGGCGCTGTTGGGATCGGGCGCACCCTTGCCGGGGGCCAGCTCAAAGCTGGAGGGCGGGCTGGACTCGCCGGTCGGGGTGGGATCAGTGCAGGGGCGGCTGACCCTTGGCGCCGATCGCTTCTTCGATGGAAAGTCGTTCGATCCCGAGGACATAGCCGGATATCTCGCCAGCCTTCCTTGATACGCCGCACCTGAAAATATTGCACTTGCGAAGATTCGGCTTGCGCGGGCGAAGCGAATCATTCAGCTTTCTGTGTGTACGGCAAAGATGCCGGAAAGATTGATGCGCGTCGCTGCCAATGGAGGGAGCGGACCGCAACGGGTCGGGGCGCAGGCTCCTTCAACCTCAACAGGCAACGAAGCCGCCAGGACGCGCCCGAATGGTCGCCGTTCTGGCGGCTTTTTTCGTGCCGGTCGCATTCGGGGACTGAGACGATGGCAACAGGCTTTCTCAACGCGGAGGCGTCCACTTCGCAATCGAGCTTCTGGTCAAGCGGGCACAGGCCGACGCTGATCGCAGCGTTCCTCTATTTTGACCTCGCGTTCATGGTGTGGGTGATCCTTGGACCGCTCGCGCCGGAGATTTCCAGGACGCTGGCGCTGACCCCCGCTGAAAAGGGGCTGATGGTCGCTGTCCCGACGCTGGCCGGGGCGCTGCTCCGCGTGGTCAATGGCCTGCTGGTCGACCGGATCGGGCCGAAAAACTCGGGGACGATCAGCCAGATCATCGTGATCGCAGGCCTGTTCACCGCTTGGGCGATGGGGGTGACCAGCTTTGCCGGCACGCTCGCGCTGGGCGTGATCCTTGGCTTTGCCGGGGCGAGCTTCGCGATCGCGCTCCCGCTCGCCAGCCGCTGGTATCCGCCGAAGCATCAGGGCAAGGCGATGGGTCTGGCCGGAATGGGCAATTCGGGCACGGTGCTCGCCGCCCTATTTGCGCCGGGCCTTGCCAAGACCTTCGGCTGGAACGACGTGCTGGGTCTCGCCTGCATTCCGCTTTCGATCGTGCTGGTCGCCTATGTGTTCATGGCGAAGGATGCGCCGGGCCGCCCTGCGCCCAAGTCGCTCAAGGACTATTTCCAGCCGCTCAAGGCTGCGGACAGCTGGTGGCTGATGGGCTTTTACTCGGTGACGTTCGGCGGGTTCGTCGGGCTCGCCGCCAGCCTGCCGATCTATTTCACCGACCGCTTCGGGCTCACGACGATACAGGCAGGCTATGCCACCGCGGCGTGCGTGTTCGCCGGGTCGCTGGTGCGGCCGATGGGCGGCGCGCTGGCCGATGCGATCGGCGGCGTCAAGGCGCTGACCGCCGTGTTCATCCTTGCCGCCTTCGCGCTGGTCGGCATTGCGCTGGCGGACGATTTCGTCACTGCGCTGATGCTGTTCGTGATCGGCATGCTCGCCCTCGGCACCGGCAATGGTTCGGTGTTCCAGCTGGTGCCGCAGCGTTTTGCGGCGGAGATCGGCGTGATGACCGGTTTGGTCGGGATGGCGGGCGGGATCGGTGGCTTCTATCTCGCCTCGTCGCTGGGGCTGGCCAAGCAGTGGACCGGCAGCTTTGCGCCCGGCTTTCTGGTCTTCGCGGGGCTGGCGATCGTCGCGCTCGTCGGGCTGATGCTGGTCAAGGCCAAGTGGCGCGCGACCTGGGGCACCGCTGCCGGCGTGCGGATCTGATCGGATGCGGTCCGCACTCCCGATCATCGGCCCGGCCGAGGGGGTGACGTTGCGAGCGGGATGGCACTGCCGCGCTAGCGGCCGCCTCGACCGCATCATGGGGACGAATTCAAGCTGCTCGCCTCGGCGAAGCTCGGCAAGACCACAGCATCGTCGCACTCCGCCGATTACCGCGCCGACGGCCTCGCCACCGACACATGCACATTCTGGCTGCAACTGGACTGGATGATTTGATGGAAATGCACTCTGTCACCCCCGCGAAGGAGGACACGCGCGAGCATCTTGTCGTGATCGGCAACGGCATGGCCGGGTGCCGCGCGGTCGAGGAAATCATCGCGCGCGACCCGACCCGCTATCGGTTCACCATTTTCGGCGCAGAACCGCGGGTGAACTACAATCGCATCATGCTTTCCCCGGTGCTGGCGGGTGAGAAGGCGTTCGATGACATCGTCATCAACGGTGCGGACTGGTATGCCGAACATGGCATCGACCTGATCGCCGGAGATCCGGTGGTGGGGATCGACCGGGCTGCAAAGACCGTAACGTCGCGTGGCGGCGTAACCACCGGCTACGACAAGCTCCTGATCGCCACCGGCAGCGACCCCTTCATCATTCCGGTACCAGGGCACCAACTGCCGGGCGTGATCGCATTCCGCGACATGGACGATGTCGCGACGATGTTGTCCGCTGCAGAAAGGGGCGGGAGCGCGGTGGTGATCGGCGGCGGGCTGCTCGGGCTGGAGGCGGCGCACGGCCTATCGCTTCGGGGCATGAAGGTGACCGTGCTCCATTTGATGCCATCGCTGATGGAGCGGCAGCTCGACGAGGCCGCCGGGTGGCTGCTCAAACAGGCGCTAGAAGCGCGCGGGCAGGCGATCCTGACCGGAGCGGAAACCGCCGAGATTATCGGTGACGGCAAGGTCGAGGGAGTACGGCTCAAGGACGGCACCGAAATCGCCGCCGATCTGGTCGTCATGGCGGTCGGCATCCGCCCAGCCTCGGGCCTTGCGCGTGCTGCCGGACTTGAGGTCGGTCGCGGGATCAAGGTTGATGACCATATGGTCACCAGCGACCCCGACATCCTCGCAGTCGGCGAATGCGTCGAGCATGACGGCAATGTCTATGGCCTGGTCGCGCCGCTGTGGGACATGTGCCGCAGCCTGGCCGATCATATGACCGGCAGCCCTAGCGGTTATCGCGGGTCGGTCACCTCGACCAAGCTCAAGGTGTCGGGAATCGACGTGTTCTCCGCGGGCGATTTCTCCGGCGGGGACGGGTGCGAGGACATCGTGATGCGCGACGGCGCACGAGGGGTGTACAAGCGCGTGGTGATCAAGGACGACCGCATCGTCGGCGCGGTGCTCTATGGCGATACCACCGATGGGAACTGGTATTTCGACCTGCTCAGGAAGCAGGAGAGCGTTGCCGATGTCCGCGACCTGCTGATCTTCGGCCAGGCCTTCGCCCGGGGAGGGGGCGCGGCGGACCCTAAGGCGGCCGTTGCGGCGCTTTCCGACGATGCGGAAATCTGCGGCTGCAACGGCGTGACCAAGGGACAGGTGGTGTCGTGCATCGCCAAGGGATCGCACAGCCTCGACGCGGTGCGCGCCACCTGCAAGGCATCGGCAAGTTGCGGTTCGTGCACGGGCCTGGTCGAATCCATCCTCGCGCTAACGCTGGGCGAGGAGGTGCAGTCGGGCGCGAAGACGATGTGCAAATGTACCAGCTTCGGCCATGACGATGTCCGGCGCGAGATCGTCGCGCAGGACATGCGATCGATCCCGGAGGTGATGCAGAAGCTGCACTGGAGCACGCCCGATGGCTGTTCCTCGTGCCGCCCCGCGCTGAACTACTATCTCCTCTGTGCACTGCCCGGCGAGTATGTGGACGACCAGCAAAGCCGTTTCGTCAATGAGCGGATGCACGCCAACATCCAGAAGGACGGAACCTATTCGGTCGTCCCGCGCATGTGGGGCGGGCTGACCAACCCGCGTGAGCTGCGCGCGATCGCCGATGTCGTCGAGAAGTACGACGCGCCGATGGTCAAGGTGACCGGCGGTCAGCGGCTCGACATCTTCGGGATCAAGAAGGAGGATTTGCCCGCGGTCTGGGCCGATCTCAATGCCGCCGGAATGGTCAGCGGCCATGCCTATGGCAAGTCGCTGCGCACAGTGAAGACGTGTGTCGGCTCCGAATGGTGCCGCTTCGGCACGCAGGATTCGACCGGGCTTGGTGTCAAGATCGAGCGCGCGACCTGGGGGTCGTGGATGCCGCACAAGTTCAAGATCGCGGTCAGCGGGTGCCCGCGCAATTGCGCCGAGGCGACGATCAAGGATTTCGGCGTGGTGTGCGTCGACAGCGGCTACGAGCTGCATGTCGGTGGCAATGGCGGCATGCATGTCCGTGCCACCGACCTGCTTTGCAAGGTCGCGACCGAGGCGGAGGCGATCGAGCATTGCGCCGCCTTCATTCAGCTCTACCGTGAAGAAGCGCGCTATCTCGAGCGCACCGCGCCGTGGATCGAGCGGGTCGGGCTCGACTATATCCGCGCGCGGCTGCTCGACGACGACGGAGTCCGCGCCGACCTCGCCGCGCGCTTCTTCCACTCGCAGAGTTTCTCGCAGGACGATCCCTGGGCGCAGCGCGCGCAGGGTGCCGAGCGCGAGCACCACGCGCCGATGGCGCGCTTCACCCCCGTTGGAGAGATGGCATGACCGGCGAGTGGTTGGACATCGGCTGGCTCAATGAAATCCCGGTCCGCGGCAGCCGCACGGTTCAGGTCGAGGGTGGCGACGATATCGCGATCTTCCGGACGGGCGAGAATGAGGTGTTCGCGCTGCTCGACCGCTGCCCGCACAAACATGGCCGATTGTCGCAGGGCATCGTTCATGGCGGCGCGGTGGCGTGCCCGCTGCACAACTGGCGCATTTCGCTGACCACCGGCGAAGCGCTCGGCGAGGACAAGGGCTGTACCCCGACGGTGCCCGTCAAGATCAGTGCCGGGCGGGTGCTGATCTGTCGTGCCGGCACGCTGAAGGCGGCGGCCTGATGGGCGAGGCGGTCCGCACCACCTGCGCCTATTGCGGAGTTGGTTGCGGGATCCGTGCGACCGTCACGGGTGAGCGTCAGGTGCGGATCGAGGGCGATCCTGATCATCCTGCCAATCGCGGACGGCTCTGTTCGAAGGGCACGCATCTGGGCGAGACCGTCGGCCTGGAAGGGCGACTGCTCCACCCGATGATCGGCCTCAGGCGTGCGAGCTGGGACAAGGCGCTGGCGCTTGTCGCGAAGCGCTTTCGCGACACGATCGCGCGGCACGGGCCGGGCAGCGTCGCCTTCTATGTTTCGGGTCAGTTGCTCACCGAGGATTATTATGTCGCGAACAAGCTGATGAAGGGGTTCATCGGCACCGCCAACATCGACACCAATTCGCGGCTGTGCATGTCGAGCGCGGTCGCCGGGCACAACCGCGCATTTGGCGAGGATGTGGTGCCTGCCAGCTATGACGATCTCGACTCCGCCGACCTGATTGTGCTGGTGGGCAGCAACGCCGCCTGGTGCCATCCGATCGTCTATCAGCGCGTCTCCGCACGGCGCGAAGCGGGGGCGAAACTGGTGGTGATCGACCCGCGCCGCACCGAGACCGCAGCGGACGCTGACCTGCATCTGCCGATCCGCCCGGGCAGCGACGTCGCGTTGATGAACGGGCTGCTGCACTGGTGCCGCGAGGCTGGCGTGGTCGACGAGGCATATCTCGCCGCGCATGTCGCGACGCCCGACAGTTTCTGGGACGACGTAGGAGAGGGGAGCGACCTGTGGTCGGTGGCAGGCGTCTGCGACGTGGCGCCGTCAGACCTCAGGCGCTTCTACGAGCTGTTCGCCGCAACGCCCCAAACGGTGACCATGTTCAGCCAGGGCGTGAACCAGTCGCTGAGCGGCACCGATCAGGTCAACGCCATCCTCAACGTCCATCTGGCGACGGGGCGGATCGGCAAGCCGGGTGCGGCACCGTTTTCGATTACCGGCCAGCCCAATGCAATGGGCGGGCGCGAGGTCGGCGGACTCGCCTCCACCCTCGCCGCGCACATGAATTTCGCGGCTGAGAACCGCGAACTGGTCCAGCGCTTCTGGGCCTCGCCCGCGATGGCGCAGAAGCCGGGGCTGAAGGCTGTCGACCTGTTCCGCGCGATCGATGAAGGGCGGATCAAGGCGCTATGGGTCATGGCGACCAACCCGGCGGTATCGATGCCGGACGCAGGCCGGGTGCGCGATACACTCGCCGCCTGTCCCTTCGTCGTGGTGAGCGACGTGATGGAGCGGACCGACACCGTCGATTACGCCCATGTCCGCCTGCCCGCTGCCGCCTGGGGCGAGAAGGACGGGACGGTCACCAACAGCGACCGAACGATCAGCCGCCAGCGTGCGCTGTTCCCGCTGCCCGGCGAGGCGAAACCCGATTGGTGGATCGTCAAGGAAGTCGCGCGGCGGATGGGGTGGAAGACCGCCTTTGCCTATGACCGCCCGGCCGAGATCTGGCGCGAGCATTGCCGCCTCTCGACCTATGGCAATGGCGGCAAGCGGCTGTTCGCGCTGCCCGATGGCGGGTCGGGGGGCAATGCGGCGTATGACGCGATGACGCCGTTCCGCTGGGGCGGAGTGCCGTTCGCCGATGGCCGCTATTCGACAGCCGATGGGCGCGCGCGGCTGGTCAGCGTGGCGCAGAAGCCGATCCCCGCACCGCTGCGCGACTGGCCGATGACGCTCAACACCGGACGCTATCGCGACCAGTGGCACACGATGACCCGCACCGGGCTTGCGCCGAAGCTGGCGCGGCACCGCGAGGAGCCGTTGGTCGAGGTGCATCCCGAGGATGCAGCCGAACTGGGCCTCGCCGAGGGCGGTCTTGCACGCGTCACGACGCCGCAGGGGGACAGCATCTTCCGCGTCGCGCTGACCGATGCGCAACGGCGCGGCGAGCTGTTCACGCCGATCCACTGGACCGACCGCACTTCGACCGGCGGGCGCACGGGGTTGCTTCCGCGCCCGCTGACCGATCCGCATTCGGGGCAGCCGGGGTTCAAATCGACTCCAGCTAAGCTTGAGCCTGTCACGGCCGAGTGGCGCGGATTTCTGATCATGGCGGGTGAGCTTGCAAACAAGCCGCGCTGCCTGTGGGCGACGCGGGTGGCGGTGCCGCAGGGCAGTCTGTGGGAGCTGGCCGGCAATGGCGACACGGCGCGAATCGAGGCAATGCTGCCGCGCGGCGAGCGGATCGAGGCAGTCGACGTCGGCCGTGGCACGCGGCGCGTCGCGATACTCGACAAGGGCAAGCTTGCCGCAGTGTTGTTCGTCACTCGCACCGGCGAGCTTCCCTCGCGCGACTGGCTGATCGCGCAGCTCGCCGAGGAACGCGCCGCGCCGACCCTGCTCGCCGGTCGCGCACCGGGAACTCAGCCCGATCGCGGAGCGGTGATCTGCGCCTGTTTCGATGTCGGGCTCAACGCCATCGTCGCGGCGATCCGCGACCAGGGGCTGGCGGACGTCGCCGCGATCGGCGGCGCGCTGCAGGCTGGAACCAATTGCGGATCGTGCCGCCCGGCGCTTGCCCGCATTCTTTCGGAGGTGACGTCCGATGCCGCATGACGACTTTCCCGTTGGGAGTGTTTGGCTGGTCGGCGCGGGACCGGGCGACCCCGACCTGCTGACGCGCAAGGCGATGCGGCTGATCGAGGCGGCCGACATCGTTTATCATGATGCGCTGGTCGGGCCGGGCGTGCTCGCGCTGATTCCCCGTGGGGTCGAGCGGGTGAGCGTCGGCAAACGCGCCGGACGGCATTCGAAGGATCAGGCGAGCATCGATGCGATGCTGGTCGCTGCCGTGCGCCGGGGTCGGCGGGTGGTGCGGCTTAAGGGCGGCGATCCGTCGATGTTCGGGCGCTCGGCGGAGGAGATGACCGCGCTGCGCGACGCCGGCTTCCTCGTGCAGGTCTGCCCCGGCGTTACGGCTGCGAGCGCGGCGGCAGCTTCGGCGGGCGTATCGCTGTCGCTGCGCGGTCTGGCACGCGAGGTGCGCTTCGTCACAGCGCACAGCCGCAACGGCGCGGCGCTCGATCTCGACTGGGCATCGCTTGCCAGTCCTGGGGCGACGCTCGCATTCTACATGGGGCGCGGCGCGGCGGGGGAGATCGCGCAGCGCCTGATCGCGGCCGGGCTTGACCGCGCGACTCCGGTGTTGATCGCGTGCAACGTTAGCCTGGCGAACGAAAAGCGGCTGTCGACCCGGCTCGACTTGCTCGACATCGCCACTCGCGCCTTCGCCGACGGGGCGCCCACCCTCATCCTGATCGGTGAGGCGGTGCGCGTCGAAGACAATACGCCGATGGCGGCACCGTCCGGTACCTTCGCGCACAGGTAAGCTGGAATGCGGCATTCGAACCGCAGTCAAAATGTCGCACCGCATCGCATATCGACCGCTTCCTAGGAGGCCGATGGGTGCCCAAGATTTGCGCTAAGTCACTGAAAAAATGGTGGACGCACTAGGGCTCGAACCTAGGACCCGCTGATTAAGAGTCAGCTGCTCTACCAACTGAGCTATGCGTCCATCCGGGGTGGCGAGCACTTTCCAGGAAGTGCCTGCCGCGTTTTGGAGGGGCGCGACTAGCAAAGCGTTTCGACCCATGCAACCGCTAATTTTGCGCGATCGCGCGGGCGTGGCTCACCAGCGTACGACCTTCCGGTTCTGCCGGTCGATCGACATGAGGATTCCCACGCAGATCAGCACCGTCATAAGGGCCGATCCGCCGAAGCTCACCAGCGGCAACGGAATGCCGACGACCGGGGCGAGGCCCATCACCATCGCCATGTTGATCGCGACATAGAAGAAGATCGTCGTCGCCATCCCTGCGGAGGCGAGACGCGCGAACTTGCTCTGCGCCCGCAGTCCCACGTTGATCCCCCAGCGGACGAGCAACAGGAAGGCGACGATCAGGAACAGACCGCCCATCAGCCCCCATTCTTCCATCATCGTCGCCAATGCGAAATCGGTATGGCCTTCGGGAAGATAATCGAGATGGCTCTGGGTGCCGTTGAGAAAGCCCTTGCCGAACCACCCGCCCGATCCGATCGCGATCTTCGACTGGCTGATGTGATAGCCGGTGCCGAGCGGATCGTTTTCCGGATCGAGGAAGGTGAGCACTCGATTCCGCTGATAGTCGTGCAGCACGAAATTGACCGCGAGCGGAATCGTCACTGCGAGGGCGAGAGCGCCGGCGATGAAGAGCCGGAGCGGCACGCCGGCAAGAAACATCACGGTCACGCCACTCGCGCAGATCATCAGTGCGGTACCCAGATCGGGCTGCAGCATGACGAGGCCCGCCGGGATGCCGATCAGCAATGCCGCCGGCCAGATGGCGCCGAAGCGGCGAATCTCGCCAGCCGGCAGGATTTCATAGAAGCGCGCCAGCGCCAGCACGATCACCGGCTTCATCAGCTCCGAAGGCTGCAGCCGGATGAAGCCGAGATCGAGCCATCTTTGGCTGCCGCCACGCACGGCACCCAGTAGTTCGACGCCGACCAGCATGAGTACCAGCGCCCCATAAAGGGGCAGCGCACCCATCGCCCAGACCGATTCGGGCAGCCGCGACATCATCATCGCAAGACCGAGGAAGACGACGAAGCGTACTGCCTGCGGGTAGGCCCAGGGCGAGATACTACCGCCCGCCGCAGAATAGAGCACCAGCAGGCCGAACACGCCGATCGCAGTAACCAGAAGGATGATCCGCCACGGCAGCTGCGCGACCGGCGCAGGGACGAAGCCGCCCCCTAGGTTGCTCATTGGTCGCTCTCCGCGGAGTTGCCGGCAGCGGCGTTGCCGGCCGCTTCGCCGGAGGTTCCGGGAGCCTGCGGCGGCGGAGCGGCACGGGCCGCTTCGAACGCGGCGGTCTGTGCCGCCATGCGGGTGCGATAGTCGCCGCCCCAGCTCGGCTCGAGTTCGAGCAGCGTGTCGATCGCTTTCCGCTTGTCAAACAGATAGGTCATCACGTCGCGCGCCACGACCTTCGCGTCAGTGACCGGATTGATGTGGCCGTGATGCTCGAGAACCACCGACATGGCGTAGCGCGGGTTATGCGCGGGCGCGAAGCAGATGTAGAGCGTGTGGTCGCGCAACCGGAACGGCAGCTGCGCGTCGCGCAGCACGCCCGTCCGGCGCTCGGCTGCGGTGATCCGGCGCACCTGCGCGGTGCCGGTCTTGCCCGAGACTTCGATTCCGTCGAGCGGCAGGCGTGCGCTCCAGCCGCCGGTGCCGCCGCCGTTCACCACCGCCCACATGCTGTGGCGCACGGTTTCGAGATGATCCTCGGGGATGGCGAGCCGCGGCGCCGGCTCGTGCGGCGTATCGAGCAGCAGCCGCGGCACCACGCGCCTGCCGCCGGCGAGCCGCGCGGCCGCTACCGCGAGCTGCATCGGGTTTGCGAGCACATAGCCCTGGCCGATCGAGGCATTGACCGAGTCGGCAACGGTCCAGTCTTCGTTGTACTTGCGCTTTTTCCATGCGCTGTTCGGCACGGTGCCGTACCGCTGGCTGGGGAAGGGCAGGTCGAATTCCTTGCCCAGCCCGAGGTCCGAAACGACGGTGGCGAACCGATCGTAGCCCAACTCGCGCGCCATGCTGTAGAAATAGACGTCGCAGCTCTGCGCGACCGCCGCTTCCATGTTCACCGAACCATGGCCGCCGCGCTTGTGGCAGTGGAAGGCGCGCCGACCCACCTGAAGCGCCCCGCCGCAATAGACCGTCTGGTTCGGCGAGATCCCCGCTTCGAGGATTGCCAGCGCGTGCATCGGCTTCACCGTCGACCCCGGCGGATACAGCCCCTGCAGCACCTTGTTCATCAGCGGGATGTGATCGTCCTCCCGCAGCATCGCCCATTCGGACTGGCTGATGCCGTCGGAAAAGGCGTTCGGATCATAGGCGGGGACCGAGACCATCGCGAGGACGTCGCCGGTGAGCGTGTCGAGCACCACCGCCGATCCTGAATTGTCGGCCATGCGGCGCGCGGTATATTCCTGCAGCCCTGCGTCGATCGTGAGCTTCACTGTCTCGCCCGGCTTGTCGGGCCGCGTCGCAAGCTCGCGCACGAGCCGGCCGCGCGCCGTGACTTCGACGCGCTTGGCGCCCGGCGTGCCGCGCAGCCGATCCTCCAGCGACTTCTCCAGGCCGTCCTTGCCGAGCTTGAAGCCGGGAGTGACGAGCAGCGGGTCGCGCTCCTCCTGATACTGCTCGGCCGAAGCGGCGCCGACATATCCGACGAGGTGGCCGACGGCGGCGCCGAGCGGGTAGTTGCGCGCAAAGCCGCGCGTGGGGGCGACGCCGGGCAGGCTCGGCTGGCGCACACCCACCGCAGCGAACTGCTCCCAGTCCAGATTCTCGGCCACCTGCACCGGCTGAAAGCCGGCGTTGCGCTCCAGATCATTCTTGATCCGCTCGATATCCTCATCATCGAGCGCCAGGATCTGGCGGAGCTGCGTCAGTACCTGTTCCTCATCCTCCAGTCGGTCGGGAATGATGTCGACACGAAAATCGGTGCGGTTGTTCGCGATCGGCGCACCGTTGCGATCGACGATCCAGCCGCGTCGCGGCGGCGTCAGCGTGAGATTGATCCGATTGCTCTCGGCGAGCAGCCGATAGCGCTCGTTCTCGAACACCGCGAGCCAGGTCATCCGCCCGGCGAGCAGGAGCCCGACACCAGCCTGCGCTCCGCCAAGCAGCATGGCACGGCGCGAGAAGCTGAAGGTCTGGGCGGCTTCGGTTACGCGACTCATGGCAGCTACCGTCGCGCGGAATCGCGGTCGAGCCGCAACGCGAGCTGATAGGCGAGCGGGAACAGCGCGGTGGTCACGATGATCTGCATCAGCAGGGCAGTGTCCACGTGCGCGCTGAACGGAGACGCAAGAAGCCGTCCGGCGATCAGCACAAAACCGATCCCACCGGCTGCCATGAGCCAGTCCTGCCAAAAATCACGCCACACAAGACGTGTGTCTAGCACGTCTATCGCCAAAAAGCACAGTGTCCACAGCAACATCGCGCTTCCCAGCGGCTGCCCGCTCACCAGATCGTCAACGAAGCCGAGCGGCACCGGCGCCCAGACGCGCAGCGCATCGGCGCGGTGGAGCCGCCAGGCGAGCAGCATCAGCAGCCCGAACGGAGGCAGAAACGGAAAGGTGGCGACGAGCGGCAACAGCGTAAGCAGCGAGCCCAGGACGATGCTGAGCGGTGCGAGCCAATCCGATCGGTGCCGCCGTTCGGTGCGGCCGAGCGGAAGGAATTCAGGCGGCCTCACGGGCCTTCCGCGCCGCTGACGTTGCCCCCGGCGCTATCCTCCTCCGGCGCTTCCGATTCGTTGGAAGCTTCTGCCTCGCCATCGGCCGGGCTGGCCGGAGGGGCGGGCAGGAAGGTTTCCTGCACGAGCGCATAGTCGAGGCCGTCGGGGTTCGCTTCGGGCTGCGCGATGGCGATGTCGCGCGCATCGCGAATCACTCGGGCGACGGGAATGTTGGGCGAATAGATGCCGCCCGTTCCGGAAGTGACAAAGGTGTCGCCAGCGCGGAACGGCACGTTCGCGATGCTCGCCGATCGGATGTCGAGCAAGCCGTCGCCACGTCCCGCCGCGATCGCAGGCAAGCCGTCGCTCATGCGCCGCACCGGCACGATGCTCTCGGGGTCGACGATCAGCAGCACCCGCGCGGTGTTGGGGCTGGTTTCGATCACCTGCCCGATCAGGCCGTCGGGGCCGCGCACCGGCTGGCCGCTGCGCACGCCCTGCCAGCTGCCGGCATTGAGAGTCGCATAGCGGCGCGTGCTCGATGCCGTCGAACTGACGAGTCGGGCCGCCACCACCGATTCCGGATTGGCTTCGCGCAACTGGAGCAGAGCCCGGAGTCGACGGTTCTCGCGGGTGAGCGTGCGCGCACGCTGCACCAGCGTCGCCTGGTCCTCCAGCTCCTTGCGCAGCCGCGCATTCTCCGCCCGCACGTTGAAATGGCCGGACACGCCTTCGGGAACTCCAGTGACGCTGCGCCTGGCCCAGGCAAACACCGACGAAACCGGAGTCGTGAGCTCGGAAAACACGCCACGAACGACGGCGAACGCCGGAGGATTGAACGTCGAAAGCAGCAGCAGGCCCGCGCCGATCAGCGCACCGCCGACGGCGGCCACATAGCCTAGGAAGAGCCCATACTGCGCCCGCCGCGAAAACCCCGGGCGCCGGTTGCGTTGCGGCGCCATGATCCCCCCAACCTGCTAGACCGCGAGCAGCACGCCGCGGAATACCGGATCTTCGAGCGCCCGCCCAGTGCCCAGTGCGACACAGGTCAGCGGATCCTCGGCGACGGTGACCGGAAGGCCGGTCTCGTCGCGGAGCACTTCGTCGATCCCGGAAAGGAGCGCGCCGCCGCCGGTGAGCACGATGCCTTGATCGACGATGTCGGCCGCCAGCTCGGGCGCGGTATTCTCCAGCGCGATGCGCACGCCTTCGACGATCGTGCCGACGGGCTCGCTCAGCGCTTCGGCGATCTGGCCCTGGTTGATCTGGATTTCCTTGGGCACGCCGTTCACGAGATCGCGGCCCTTGATGTGAATCGTCTGGCCGATGCCGTCGGCCGGCGGCTTGGCGACGCCGACTTCCTGCTTGATCCGCTCGGCAGTGGCTTCGCCAATCAGCAGATTGTGGTTGCGGCGGACATAAGAGACGATCGCCTCGTCCATCTTGTCGCCGCCGACGCGGACCGACGTGGAATAGGCGAGACCGCGCAGGCTGAGCACGGCGACTTCGGTGGTTCCGCCGCCGATGTCGACGACCATGCTGCCGATCGGTTCGGTGACGGGCATTTCGGCGCCGATTGCGGCGGCCATCGGCTCCTCGATCAGCCACACCTGGCTCGCGCCCGCGTTCGACGCGGCGTCGCGGATCGCGCGGCGCTCGACCGAAGTGGAGCCGGAGGGGACACAGATCACGATCTGGGGCCAGCGCATGAAGCGCCGCTGGCCGTGCACCTTCTGGATGAAGTGCTTGATCATCTGTTCGGCGACGTCAATGTCGGCGATCACGCCGTCGCGCAGCGGCCGGATCGCTTCGATCGTGCCGGGGGTCTTGCCCATCATCAGCTTGGCGTCGTCACCGACCGCCTTCACCTTGCGCACGCCGTTGATCGTCTCGACTGCAACCACGGAGGGTTCGTTCAGCACGACGCCGCGCCCGCGCAGATACACGACGGTATTCGCCGTTCCCAGGTCGATCGCCATGTCGTGGGACATGAATTTGAAGAAGCGGGAGAATAGCATCGATGTTTCCGTCCATTCCGCGCCCGGCCCGATACGCGGCGAATCGCACAAAATATCTCCCCGGACCCTCCGGATTCGGATCGACTCCGACCTCGGATTGCTGGCGGATGCGGGTCGCGGGATGCCGCCGCTTGGGCTACAGACTGTTCCATGTCAATACGCCGCTTACCAGAACATCTCGTCAATCGGATCGCTGCGGGCGAAGTCGTTGAGCGTCCCGCCAGTGCGCTGAAGGAACTGGTCGAGAACGCCATCGACGCAGGCGCGTCGCGGATCGCGGTTCGGCTGTCGGCAGGCGGCACCGATCTGATCGAAGTGAGCGACGACGGCTGCGGGATGCATCCTGCCGAAATGGCGCTGGCGCTGGAGCGGCATGCGACCTCGAAGTTGCCCGATGACGCGATCGATGCGGTCGAGACGCTCGGGTTTCGCGGCGAGGCGTTGCCTTCGATCGCCAGCGTGGCGCGGCTGACGCTGGAGAGCCGGGTCCGCGGCGACGAGGGCTGGTCGCGCACCGTCGACAACGGCACGCTCGTTTCCGAAGGGCCGGCGGCGCTGCCTCCCGGAACGCGGGTCCGCGTCGAGGATCTGTTCGGCAAGGTGCCCGCGCGGCGAAAATTCCTGCGTACTGCCCGTGCGGAATATGCCGCCTGCCTCGATGCCGTGCGGCGCCTCGCGCTGGCACGGCCGGACGTCGCCTTTTCGGTGGAGCATGATGGGCGCCGGGTGCTGCTGGTGCAGCTAGGCGAGAGTCGGCCCGAGCGCGTGGCGGCGCTGACCGATCGGGGGCTCGCGGAGAACAGCGTCGCAATCGACTTCGTGCGCGAGGGGCTGGTGCTGGGCGGCGTCGCTAGCCTGCCGACGTTCAACCGCGGAGTCGCCGATCACCAATATCTGTTTGTCAACGGGCGACCGGTGAAGGATCGGCTGCTCACCGGTGCGGTGCGCGGTGCCTATGCCGAGATGCTCCCGCGCGATCGGCATCCCGTGGTCGCGCTCTTCCTCGAAGTGCCGGTCGACGCAGTCGACGTGAACGTTCACCCCGCCAAGACCGAAGTGCGCTTCCGCGATCCGGCGCTCGCGCGGGGCCTCATCGTCAGCGGGCTGCGCCGGGCGCTTGACGCTGCCGGCCACCGCAGCGTCCAGCGCCCCAGCGAGGCGGCGCTCGGCATGTGGCGGCGCGAAGGCGATCTGCCCTCGGCGCGGGAGACGGGCGCATCCTTCTTCGGCGCGCCAAGTGTGGGCGCCGACTTCGAGTCGTCGGCGCTGCGGGGGTACGTTGCGGAGCGGCGGCCTTCCTTCCTGGCGCCGCCGCCGCAGGCGCGCGCAGCGGACGCGAGCGAGCCGGTGCCGCAGGCGATCGACTATCCGCTCGGCGTGGCGCGCGGGCAGGTGGCGAAGACCTATATCGTCGCCGAGGCCGAGGACGGGCTGGTGCTGGTCGATCAGCATGCCGCGCACGAGCGGCTGGTGCTAGAGCGGATGCGCCGCGCCGTCGGCGACGGCGGCGTCGCGAGCCAGGCGCTGTTGCTGCCTGAAGTAGTCGAGCTCGACGAACCAGCGTGCGACAGGCTCGAAGCCCGCGTCGCCGAACTCGCCGATTTCGGGCTCGAGCTCGAGCGATTCGGCCCCAGGGCGATGCTGGTCCGTGCGACGCCTGCACTGCTGGGGCAGGGGGATGTTACCGGGCTGGTTACCGATCTAGCCGACGAACTGGCGAGTTTCGACCAGGCGCTGAGCCTCAGGGAACGGCTCGACCATGTCGCCGCGACGATGGCGTGTCACGGATCGGTCCGCGCGGGCCGCGTGCTCGGCGTGGCAGAGATGAACGCGCTGCTGCGCGAAATGGAAGCGACACCGCATTCGGGCCAGTGCAATCACGGACGCCCGACCTGGGTGAAACTGGCGCATGGCGATATCGAGAAGCTGTTCGGCCGGAGATAGTCTCCGTACGGGCGCTGCGTATCGATTGACCTTTCGGCAACCATTGGCCGCAGTGCACGTTGAACGGGCGACACTAGTTGAAGGCAGTCGCCATGAACAAGATCGTGCCCGTCGTGCTCGCCCTGATCCCGCTCGCCGCAGTGGTGGGCGCCTGCGTTACCTGCCCCTGAACCGGTTTCGGCACACGACGAAAAAGGGGCCGCCCGGCATTCCGGACGGCCCCTTTCTTTTTGTGCTTGAGCAGCGGCCTCAGGCTTCGGGCGTCTCGCCCTCGTCGCTCGCTTCCGGCTCGTCGCGAGCGATCTCGCCGGCTTCGAGGTTGGGATCGCGCTCCTCGGTGAAGCCCGCCTCGTCGCGGTTTTCCTCGAACATCGCGGCCATCACGTCGACGCCCTGTGCCTGCATCTCGGCTTCTTCGGGCGAGCGGGCGACGTTGACCTTGACGGTCACCGACACTTCGGGGTGCAGCGCGACGCGGACTTCGTACAGGCCGATCGCCTTGATCGGCTTATCGAGGACGATCTGCGCCTTGTTGACCTTGTGGCCTTCGGCGTTGAGCGCCTCGACGATGTCGCGGACCGCCACCGAACCGTAGAGCTGGCCGGTGTTCGACGCCTGACGGATCAGCGTGATCGAAACGCCCTCGAGCGTCTTCGATTCCTTCTGGGCCTCGGTGCGGCGTTCGGCGTTCTCCGCCTCGATCCGCTCGCGATTGGCTTCGAAGACCTTGCGGTTGGCTTCGTTGGCGCGCAGCGCCTTCTTGCGCGGCAGCAGGTAGTTGCGGGCGAACCCGTCCTTCACCCGAACCACGTCGCCGATGGCGCCGAGCTTTTCGACGCGTTCCAGCAGAATAACGTCCATGGGGTGCGCTCCTTACTTAACGATGTAGGGCAGCAGGCCCAGGTGACGGGCGCGCTTGATGGCCTGGGCCAGCTCGCGCTGCTTTTTCGCGCTCACCGAAGTGATGCGCGACGGGACGATCTTGCCACGCTCGGAGACGAATCCCTGAAGCAGACGGACGTCCTTATAATCGATCTTGGGAGCGTCCTTCGCGGAGAAGGGGCAGCTCTTGCGGCGGCGGAAAAAGGGTCGTGCCATGGGTCTCGCTCCGATCAGTCGTTGTCGCCGTCGCGGTCACGGCCGCGGCCGCCGCGATCACCACGGTCTCCGCGATCGCCACGGTCGCGGCGGTCCCGGTCGCCCTTGCGCATCATCACCGACGGGCCCTGCTCGAGCTCGTCGACACGAACGGTCATGTAGCGGAGCACGTCCTCGTTGATGCTCGTCTGGCGCTCCAGCTCGGCGACCACGCCCGCGGGGGCGTCGATCTCGAGCATCACATAATGCGCCTTGCGGTTCTTCTGGATGCGATAGGCGAGGCTGCGCAGTCCCCAGGTCTCGGTCTTCACGACCTTACCCTGATTGTCCTCGACGATCTTGGTGGCGGTTTCCGCCAGTGCGTCCACCTGCGCCTGTGCCAGATCCTGGCGCGCAAGGAACACATGCTCGTACAGAGCCATGGTTCTTTTCCTGTCTTGGCCGATCGCTGACGCCGCCCCATGCGGTCGCCCCTCCGGCTGTCGTCTCAAAACACGCCGGAGCGGGAAGCCAGTTGGCCGCCCGCCCCGGTGAAGCGCGCCCCTTAGCGGAATGTTCGTGCAATCGCAAGCAGTCAGGCACCGCCCGCAGCCCGATCAGCCGCCCGGTGTCTCGCGCGCCTGTGCCGGCAGGATCAGCGACGGGAACGCTTCGGGCGTGCCTTCCTCGGGCGGGGGCGCGGGAAGGCGTGGCGGCGTGATCGGACGGCACACGCCCGGCGCGTCCCAGAATTCGAGGCACGAGATCGTACCGTGGTCCACGGTCGCGCGCACCCAGCCGGCGCCGCCGTTCTGTAGGGCGAAGTCGCCGCCGATCTGATAGCGGTCGTCGCGTTCGCGACCCCGCTCGATGTTGCGCAGGCTGCCGGGCCGATAGGCGTCATATTGCCAGGAGTAGGAATCGAGCTCGACCGCCGCGTCGAGCCGCTGTTCGATCGGTGCCGTCCCGTCGACCAGAGCCTGCAGAAATTCGATTCGGCGCAGGCGCTCATGATATTCGCGGCGCCGGCGCTCGCGCTCGGCATAGTCGAGCGTGCGCGTGCCAACTGTTTCGAACGCGAGTTCGAGCTGTGTCGCGGCGTTCGGAACGCTCGCGACCGTGCCGATGAACGCTTCGCTGTCGCAGCGGCCCGACCACACCGAGCCGTCGGCAAGGTCGAACAGCCGGCATGCGGAGCCCTGACGGCGGCCGATGAGGCCGCTGTCACGCAGGCCTCCCGTGCCGCGAAACACGCCCTTCACTACTTCACCGTCGAATTCGAGCTCGACCTCCAGGCTACCGCCGATTCGCTCGGGGCAGCCCTGATCGGGCCGCGGACACGCGGAACTCGCCCGGCGCCGCTCGCCAGCGCGTTGGATCGTCGTGACCGTGCCGCTGTGATTGCCGAAGTAGCGGACCTTGCCGCGAAAATCGTCGGGCAGGGTGTCGGCGGAAACGCCGATCGGCTGCACCTGTACCGGTTGTGCCTGCGCTGCGGTAATCGTCGCGGCGAACAGTGCTGCCGTGCTCAGCATCTTGCGGAACATCGCTGGTCTTCTCCCTGGACGCGTTAACCATAGCATCGGAGGCAGACGTCGCCAATGCGTGCCGGAAACGGCAAGGGTTTCCTTGCCCCGCCAGAGGTGCCCGGCGCCCGGCGTGCGCCAGCGGTGTCGGCGGCGCCGCCGCGACTGCCTTGCATCGCCGGCGGGAACGGTTCTAACGCCCGGCGCTTCAATGGGGACAGCCCGAGGAGACACGAATGCGCGCCTTCATCTTTCCTGGTCAGGGAAGCCAATCGGTCGGCATGGGCAGCGCGCTGGCGCAGGCAAGCGCGGCTGCGCGCGAGACCTTCCAGGAAGTCGACGACGCGCTCGAACAGGCGCTGTCGAGGATCATGGCCGAAGGGCCCGAGGAGACGCTGACGCTGACCGCCAATGCCCAACCGGCGATCATGGCGCATGCCATCGCTGTGCTGCGCGTGCTGGAGCGCGAAGGCGGCGTGCGGCTTGCCGACAAGGCCGATTTCGTCGCTGGTCACAGCCTGGGCGAGTACACCGCCCTTTGCGCCGCCGAGACCTTCGATCTCGCCACGACCGCCCGACTGTTGCGCAAGCGCGGCGATGCGATGCAGTCGGCGGTGCCGGTTGGCGAGGGGGCGATGGCGGCGCTGCTCGGCGCTGATCTGGAGAAGGCGCGCGCGATCGCGCAAGCCGCTGCGGAGGGGCAGGTGTGCACCGTTGCCAACGACAATGATCCGGGCCAGGTCGTGATCTCCGGCCATCGCGCGGCAGTCGAGCGCGCCGTGCCGCTCGCGAAGGAGATGGGCGCCAAGCGTGCCGTCCTGCTCCCGGTCTCGGCTCCCTTCCACTGCCCGCTGATGCAGCCTGCTGCCGAGGCGATGGAAGCGGCGCTTGCGGAAGCCACGCTGCGCGCGCCGCTGGTACCGCTCTACGCCAACGTCACGGCGGCGCCGAGCGCCGACCCGGACGCAATCCGCCGCCAGCTCGTCGAACAGGTGACCGGGATGGTGCGCTGGCGCGAATCGGTGCGGGCGATGCATGCCGCGGGAGTCACGCAGTTCGTCGAGCTGGGCGGCAAGGTGCTCACGCCGATGGTGAAGCGGATCGTGCCCGAAGCCGATGCGGTCAGCGTCGTCTCGATGGGCGATATCGAGACGCTGGCGAAGGGGCTTTGACCGAAGTTCCTGCGGCCCTGCTGGGCACGTTTCCGCATTGTCCGCGCACCAATTTCGCCGCCTTGGCGCGGTAGCCCTGAGACGGATTTCGGGCGAGATGAAGAGAGGAACCGCGAATGTTTGACCTTACCGGAATGAATGCCCTCGTGACCGGTGCGTCCGGCGGCATCGGCTCCGCCATCGCCAAAGCGCTCGCGGCGCAGGGCGCGCGGCTGGCGGTGTCCGGATCGAATGCCGAGAAGCTGGAGGCGTTTCGCGCCGAGCTGGGCGGCGATCATGTCGCGCTGCCGTGCGACCTTTCGGATGGCGCCGCGGTGGACCAGCTCGTGCCGCAGGCGGTGGAGGCGCTCGGCACGCTCGACATCCTCGTGAACAATGCCGGCGTGACGCGTGACAATCTCGCGATGCGGATGAAGGACGAGGAGTGGGATCAGGTCATCACGGTCAATCTCGAGGCCGCCTTCCGCCTGTGTCGCGCGGCTGCCCGGCCGATGATGAAGGCGCGGTTCGGCCGCATCGTCTCGATCACTTCGGTGGTGGGCGCCACGGGCAATCCGGGGCAGGCGAACTATGCCGCGTCGAAGGCCGGTGTGGTCGGCATGTCGAAGGCGCTGGGGCAGGAGCTTGCGAGCCGCGGCATCACGGTGAACTGCGTCGCGCCCGGCTTCATCCGCTCGGCGATGACCGACGTGCTGCCCGACGCGCAAAAGGACGCGCTGACCGGTCGGATCCCGGCCGGAACGCTGGGCGAGGGCGCCGATGTCGCCGCCGCCGTCGTTTATCTCGCCAGCCGCGAGGCCGGTTATGTCACGGGTCAGACGCTGCATGTGAACGGTGGGATGGCGATGCTCTGAGCCGCGCGAATTTCAACCCGATGTCATGGAGATGCCGCGCAAGGCACGCTAGAAGCGTGCTTCTTCTGTCACGGAGCACGTCCTGATGCGATTCGCCGCCTTCCTTCCCCTTCTTCTCGCCGCCGCTCCCGGCACCGCGCTCGCGCAGGATGCTGCGCCTGCCGCCGAGCCGGTCGCCGTCCGGGGCCCGGTTTCCTGCATCGGCGGCCGTATTCCGCGCTATGTCGATAGCGACGCGCTCGCGGCATTTGCGCGCAAGAACTTCGTTGCCGAATCGGATGCTGAAGAGGCGCTGCACCAGAGCATCAGTTCTGCGATCATGGAGTGCCGGAGAAGCTACGGGTGGGGCGATCCGCGTCAGGAGGCCGCTCTTACCTATTTCCGCGGGAGCACGATCCGCGGCAACGCGGCGTATCGGCTACGCGATTACAATGTCGAGAGCGAGCAGTTCGATCTCGCCTATCGTGCGGTGCCCGAAGCCGAGATCACTCGCCTCGTCGAAACCGGTGCGATGAGCGGCAGCGCGATGACCGCGGCCGCGCGCGCGATGGAAGGCGCAGGCGCCACCTTCGGCACGCCGGACGGCGAAGCGCTGCAGACGATCGGAGCGGCGATCGGCCAGGGAATCTACGGCACGCTGCTGATGGAGCAGGCCGTGCAGGACTATCGCGCCCGCTGATCGCGCGCCGGGCGGGCAGGAGAGGGTGCCACCCCTCTTGTCAGGGCACCGGCACCGTTCTACGTGCGTTCATCAAATCGAGACCCCCAAAGCAAGAGAAGGAAAACAGGGATCATGAGCACCGCCGATCGCGTGAAGAGGATCGTCGTCGAGCACCTTGGGGTCCAGGAATCGGAAGTCGTCCCCGAAGCGAGCTTCATTGATGACCTGGGCGCCGACAGCCTCGACATCGTCGAGCTGGTGATGGCGTTTGAAGAGGAATTCGGCGTCGAAATCCCCGACGACGCAGCCGAGAAGATCACCACCGTCAAGGACGCGACGGACTATATCGAGGAACATCAGGGCTGATCGCTGCTGCGGCAGACCCCGCCAGCCCCGATCGGCACGGCACCAGCGGCTCCCCGTCCCGGGGTGAACGATCGGGGCGGGGAGCCCTTTTGTTTGTGAAGGACGGAGAAGCGCCATGCGCCGCGTAGTCGTAACCGGGCTCGGCCTCGTCACCCCGCTGGGGAGCGACGTCGAGACCGCCTGGAAGAACATCATCGCTGCCAAGTCCGGCGCGGCCACGATCACGCGTTTCGACGCGACTGATTTTCACACCAACTATGCGTGCGAGGTCAAACCGGCCGACCACGAATATGGCTTCGATCCGAACAAGCGCGTCGATCACAAGATCCAGCGCCAGGTCGATCCGTTCATCGTCTATGGCATCGATGCCGCCGGCCAGGCGATCGAGGATGCCGGGCTCCTCGACATGACCGACGAGGAAAAGCTCCGCGCGGGCTGCTCGATCGGTTCGGGAATCGGTGGCCTGCCGGGGATCGAAAGCGAATCGCTGGTGCTCGAGCACAAGGGGCCGAAGCGCGTTTCGCCGCACTTCGTCCACGGGCGGCTCATCAACCTCATCTCGGGCCAGGTTTCGATCAAATACGGGCTGATGGGCCCGAATCACGCAGTCGTCACTGCCTGCTCGACCGGCGCGCATTCGATCGGCGACGCCGCGCGCATGATCGCGATGGACGATGCCGATGTGATGCTCGCGGGCGGTGCCGAGGGCGCGATCTGTCCGATCGGCATCGCCGGCTTCGGCCAGGCGCGCGCGCTGTCGACCGGCTTCCGCGACGATCCCACCCGCGCGAGCCGTCCCTATGATCGCGACCGCGACGGGTTCGTGATGGGCGAAGGCGCCGGCGTGGTCGTGCTCGAGGAATATGAGCGGGCGAAGGCACGCGGCGCGAAGATCTACGCCGAAGTGGTCGGCTATGGCCTCTCGGGCGACGCCTATCACGTCACGGCCCCGCATCCGGAGGGCTTCGGCGCATTCCGCGCGATGGCGATGGCGATGAAGAAGTCGGGGCTCGAGCTTGCCGACATCGATTATGTCAATGCGCACGGCACCTCTACGCCGCTCGGCGACGAGCTCGAGCTCGGAGCGGTGCGCCGCCTGTTCGGCAACGCCGTCGAGACGATGTCGATGAGCTCGACCAAGTCCGCCATCGGCCATCTGCTGGGCGGCGCGGGCGCGGTCGAAGCGATCTTCTGCATCCTGGCGATGCGCGACCAGATCGTGCCCCCGACGCTCAATCTCGACAATCCGAGCGACAATTGCGCCGGTGTCGATCTCGTCCCGCACAAGGCGAAGGAGCGCAAGGTGAAGGCGGTGCTGAACAACAGCTTCGGCTTCGGCGGGACCAATGCTTCGCTGGTGATGAAGGCGGTCTGAGGCACGGAGCCGCACGGCTCCGCGCGAATGGCATGGAGAGGCTATGCGGCGGCTCATCGGCTTTGGCGGACTGATTCTCGGCCTGGCGGTGATCGCCGCCGCCTTCCTTGTCGTGCGCGATTGGGGAGGCGAGGGGCCGGCGGCCACGAATGTCAGCGTGATCGTTCCTGAAGGCGCGAGCCTCACTGCCGCGGCCGAGCGTCTCGAGGAGGCGGGGGCGATAGCTGAGGCACGGCGTTTCACGCTCTACGCGCGCCTCTTCGGCTCGGGCGAACCGATCAAGGCAGGCGAGTATCGCATCCCCGCCGGCCTCAGCCAGTCGGATATCCTCAAGTTGATGCAGGGCGGCCGCACCCTGCAGCGCTTCGTCACCATCCCCGAAGGCACGCCTTCGGTGCTGGTGCACGAGGCGCTGATGGAGGCCGAACATCTCGAAGGCGAAATCGCGGTGCCGATCGAAGGCACGGTTCTGCCGGACAGCTACAGCTATGTGCGCGGCGACCAGCGACAGGCGGTGCTCGAACGGATGCAGCGCGCGATGATCGACTATCTCGCCGAGGCATGGACCCGTCGCAGCCCGCGCACGGCCGTTTCCACGCCGCGCGAGGCACTGATCCTCGCCTCGATCGTCGAAAAGGAAACCGGCAAGCCCGAGGAGCGCCGGACCGTGGCGGCGGTCTATTCGAACCGGCTGAAGCGCGGCATGCCGCTGCAGGCGGACCCGACCGTCATCTATCCGGTGACGCAGGGGCGCCCGCTCGGCCGTCGCATCCTGCGCTCGGAGCTTCAGGCGCAGAACGGCTACAACACCTATGCGATGCCCGGGCTTCCGATCGGGCCGATCGCCAATCCGGGCCGCGAATCGATCGATGCGGTGCTCGATCCCGCCGAATCGAGCGCGCTCTATTTCGTCGCGGACGGCACCGGCGGGCATATTTTCGCCGACACGCTCGAACAGCACAATCGCAACGTGCAGCGCTGGTATGCGCTGCGGCGCGCCAGGGGCGAGATGTAGGACGCGGTCGCCGGCGATGCGCTGCCGGCCGCTGAAACTCAGGATTCAGACGCGCGCCGGCTTCGCATGCGCGATCGCATTGGCCGAGGCGGTCATGATCGCATCCTCGACGAATCCGGTCGCGGTCTGCCCCCAGCGCCGCTGCGCGCGCTGGCGCGCGGCGAGCCCGACATAGGAGGCGGCGATCGCCGCGCCGATGCCCAAGGCCGCTCCGGCGAGCTGGCGCTTGGGCGGCGCTAGCGCTGCCCCGGCGAAGCCGCTGGTGATCGTGCGCGCCAGCAAGCCGAGGAACACAGTGCGATCGGGCGCGGTTTTCATCTTGTCGCCCGCGATTTCGGCCGCCGCCATCGTCACGCCGCCCGCGGCGATCAGCGGGTGCGCCATCAGCCGCGCTTCGGCAGTGTCATGCGGAAGCGTACCGCGCCGGGCGGCGCCCGCCAAAGCGGCAAGTGGCGTCATCGAGCGCTGGCCCGCAACCAGTCCCATCAAGATCGAACGAAGCATCGGTTTCCCCATCGGTGTTTCTCCACGAACAGATGAAGGGCCGATTGGGTCCGGTCTGCCGGTGATCCCGGCGCGTCGTCCGTGAAGCGCCGGCGGCGCGTTGCGCTTCACCGCGTGTTGAAGTCGGTCATGCAGCCAGTGCGGCAGCCTCCCGTGCCTTTGCTTCCACCGCGTCCGGCGATCCGCTGGCAAGCCAGCTCCCGCCGACGCACAGCACAGGCTCGAACGCCAGCCACTCGGGCGCGCTCGTAAGCGAAATGCCGCCGGTGGGACAGAATTTGGCCTGATAGAAGGGTGCGGCCAGCGCCTTGAGCGCCTTCAGTCCGCCGGAAGTCTCCGCCGGGAAGAATTTGAAATGCTCGAGCCCGAGATCGAGCCCGCGCATGATGTCGCCTGCGGTCGCGACGCCCGGGAGGAAGGGCACGCCCGAATCGATGATCGGCCGCGCCAGCGTTTCGCTGAGCCCCGGCGAGACGATGAACTCGGCGCCAGCGTCCATCACCTGCTCGAACTGGTCGGTCGTCACCACCGTTCCCGCGCCGACGATCGCACCGTCCACGGTCTTCATCTCGCGGATCACATCGAGCGCCGCAGGAGTCCGCAACGTCACTTCGAGCACCCGGATGCCGCCCTTCACCAGCGCCTGCGCCAGCGGGCGCGCCTGTGGCACATCTTCGACGATGAGCACCGGGATGACGGGGCCGGTTCGCATGATCTGTTCGATGGGCTTCACTTGGCATGCTCCTGCGCGAAGGCAGCCGCGGCGCCATAGAGGCCGGGCTGGGGATGAGTAATGAGCTTGACCGGAATCGAGGCCATCAGCGACTGGAAGCGCCCCTTGGCGACGAATCGCTCGGCAAAGCCCGATGCGAGCAGATGTTCGCGCAGGCGATATCCCAGCCCCCCCGCGATCACCACGCCAGTGGGGCCGTGGCTGAGTGCCAGGTCACCCGCGACCGCTCCAAGGGACAGGCAGAAGCGATCGAGCGCCGCCACTGCCAGGCTGTCCCGCCCTTCCAGCGCCAGTTCCCAGATCTTGCGGTCGTCGCGGCTCTCCACTGCGCGGCCTTCGATCTCCGCCAGCGTCTCATAGATCGCGACGATCCCCGGACCCGCGACGATCCGTTCGACCGAGACGCGGGTATAGGCCCGACGCAGCCGCTTCAGGATCGCATCCTCAAGGCTGTCGAGCGGCGCGAAGTCCTGATGTCCGCCCTCGGTCGCAATGATGTCGTAGCCGGCGCCGTGGCGGAACACCTGCGCGACGCCGAGACCCGTGCCGGGTCCGCAGACCGTGATCGCACCCTTTGGAGGCAGCGGCTTGTCCGGGCCGCACAGGTGCAGGAAACAGTCTGCGCCGAGTTGCGCCACGGCATGGCCCACAGCCGCGAAATCGTTGACGAGGATCCACTGGTCCACTTCCAGCCGCTCGGGGATCAGCTTCGGACGGATGATCCAGGGATTGTTGGTGAGCTTGATCAGTTCGTCGTTGATCGGCGATGCGACCGCAATCGCGGCAGCCTTCGGCATCGGCCGGTCGAGCCGTGCCGCCGCGGCTTGCCAGGCGAGCTGAAGGCTGCCGTGCTCTGCCGTCTTCAGCGTGACGGGCTCAGCCATCGAAACGGCGCGGCCTTCGGCCACCTCGGCGACGGCGAAGCGTGCGTGGGTTCCGCCGATATCGACTGCGACGACGTCCATTCCGATCCTCTCCGATCCGGCGCGACTGGGGGTTCGCGCGTCCTGCCGAGGCTTTGCCCTTCTCTGCGCCGTATGGCTGCAAGTAAAGGACCGGACCCGGCCTAGAGTCCCCCTGCGGCCAGCACGGCCGATGCGCCCAGTTCCGCCTCGTCGGCGCCCGCGCGCATCAGCCCGAACAGTTCTCGGCCGGTTCCGGCCAGGACGGGGGGCGCTTCGGCCGGCTTGCGCGCGTTCCACTCCGCGGCGTCCACCAGCGCCTCCAGCATGCCGGTTTCGGCGTCGACCCGGACGATGTCGCCATCGCGGATTCGTGCGATATCGCCGCCGCCCAGCGCCTCGGGCGAAACATGGATCGCGCAGGGCACTTTGCCGCTCGCGCCCGACATGCGCCCGTCGGTGACGAGCGCGACACGGTAGCCGCGGTTCTGCAGCACGCCCAGCGGCGGCGTGAGCTTGTGCAGCTCGGGCATGCCGTTCGCCCTGGGGCCCTGGAAGCGGACGACCACCACCACGTCGCGGTCGAGCTCGCCGGCACGGAATGCTTGCTGCACCGCGAGCTGGTCCTCGAACACCCGCGCCGGCGCTTCGATCACCCAGCGCTCGCGCTCGACCGCCGAGACCTTGATGCAGGCACGTCCGATGTTCCCCTTGAGGATGCGGAAGCCGCCCTCGGGCGAGAACGGCGCGTCGAGCGTGCGGATGATCGTGTCGTCGCCGCTTTTCGCGGGCAAGTCGCGCCACACCAGCCGATCGTCTTCGACGTCCGGCTTGCGCGCATAGTCCGCCATGCCGCCGGCCGCGATCGTCAGAATGTCGCCGTGGAGCAGCCCGCCCTTCAGCAGCTCGCGGATCACGAACGGCGGGCCGCCCGCATCCTCGAATCCGTTCACATCGGCCGATCCGTTGGGATAGACTCGTGTCAGCAGCGGGATCACGCGCGAAAGCCGGTCGAAATCGTCCCAGTCGATCGTCACCCCCGCCGAGCGTGCGATGGCGGGCAGGTGGATCAGATGGTTGGTCGATCCGCCGGTGGCCAGCAGCACGATCGCGGCGTTGACGATCGCCTTTTCGTCGACGCAATGGCCGATCGGGCGATAGTCGTTCCCGTCCCACCCGATCTCGGCCAGCCGATGCATGGCACGGCGCGTCAGCTCCTGGCGCAGCTTGGTCTGCGGATTGGCGAAGGCGGCGCCGGGTACGTGCAGCCCCATCGCCTCCATCATCATCTGGTTCGAATTGGCCGTGCCGTAGAAGGTGCAGGTTCCTTTGCCGTGATAGGCGGCGATCTCGGCGTCGAGCAGTTCCTCGCGGCTGGCCTTGCCTTCGGCGTAGAGTTCGCGGACGCGTGCCTTGTCCTTGTTGGCAAGGCCCGACCGCATCGGGCCGCCCGGGATCAGCACCATCGGCAGATGGCCGAAGCGCAGCGCGCCGATCAGCAGCCCGGGCACGATCTTGTCGCAGATGCCGAGCAGCGCCGCCCCTTCGAAGGTGCGGTGGCTGAGCGCGACCGCGGTCGAGAGCGCGATCGTGTCGCGGCTCAGCAGCGACAGCTCCATGCCGGCATAGCCCTGAGTCACGCCGTCGCACATCGCGGGCACGCCGCCCGCCACCTGCGCGGTGGTGCCGGCTTCGAGCGCCCAGATCTTCATTTGCTCGGGGTAGCGATAATAGGTCGCATGTGCCGAGAGCATGTCGTTGTAGGCGGTCACGATCCCGATGTTCATCGCCCGGCCGTCGCGCAGCCGGTCGCGCTGCTCGTCGGTACCGGCATAGGCGTGGGCGAGATTGGCGCAGCCCAGCTTCGGCCGATCGGCGCCGCTCTCGCGCTCGCGGCGGAGGAGTTCGAGATAGGCCGCCCGCTTTTCGCGAGAACGCTCGATCACGCGATCGGTGACGGCCGCGATTTCCGTGTTCAGCCTGCTCATTTCCTCATCCCCAGACGGAAGTGGAACGCCTCGTCACGCAGCCCAGTGAATGTCGACCGGCAGCTCGGTTTCGGCCAGCACCCGCCCGATCGGCGCAGGCGAACCGACGCCCTCGGCGATCGCGGCTTCGATCACGTCGCGCTTCGCCTGCCCGGTGACTGCGATCATCAGTGCCTTGGCGGAGACGATCGCGGCGAGCGAGAGCGACACGCGCGCCACCGGCGCTTCGGGCGGCATCGGATCGGGCATCACGCCCAGCGCGCGGCGCTCCTTGGGCCCGTTCAGCGCCTCGTCGAGATCGGGGCCGGGGAAGATCGACGCAGTGTGTCCGTCGGCGCCCACGCCTAGCAGGCACAGGTCGAGCGGCCAATGCACGTCCTGCAAGCGGGCATCCGCCGCGCGGCCGGCCGCCTTATAGTCCTCGGCCGCTTCGCTCGTCACCGGCAGCACGCGGGCACCCCTGGGCAGGAAGGTCTTGCCGAGCATCGTGACGTTCGAAAGATCGTCGCCCATCGGCACCAGCCGATCGTCGGTCGGCACGATCGTCACCCGCTTCCAGTCGATCTTGGCGTCGATCAGCTTCTCGTAGATCGGCAGCGGCGTCTTGCCGCCCGGCAGCGCGATCACGGCACCACCGCGCTCGTCGATCGCCTGGCCGATGATGAAGGCCACGTCGCCGGCGACGGCCTCGGCCATCTCATCGGCGTCGTCATAGTCCCACCATTCGATCTCGGTCGTCATAATTGCTCCTCGTACTTCGGGTGGGTGATTGGACAACGGTCGCGGCGTCGAACGGTTCGCGCTGCGCGGGAATCTACTCGTGCCAGCTCACGCCGTCGCGTTCGGTGAGTGCGATCGCGGCCGAGGGGCCCCAGCTTCCCGAGGCATAGGATTTCGGCCGGATGCCATCGCGCTGCCAGCCCTGGCGGATGGCGTCGATCCAGGCCCATTGCGCTTCCACTTCGTCGCGCCGAACGAAGAGGGTCGGATCCCCTTCGATCAGGTCGAGCAGCAGCCGTTCATAGGCGATGCGCCGCCGCGTGCCCGCGAACTCGGTGTCGAGCGACAGGTTGAGCGGCACTTCGCGCAGCCGCAGGCCCTCGCGGTCGAGCCCGGGCTGCTTTGCCATCACCAGCAGCCGCACATATTCCTCGGGTTGGAGCCGGATCACCAGCGTGTTGGGATGCAGCGCGCCGCCGCGATTGGAAAAGATCGAATGCGGGACGGGCTTGAACTGGATCGTGATCTCGCTGCGGCGCTCGGTCATCCGCTTGCCGGTACGCAGATAGAAAGGCACGCCCTGCCAGCGCCAATTGTCGACATGCGCCTTCAGCGCGACGAACGTCTCGGTGTCCGAGGCCTTCTCCAGCTCGTCCCCGTAGCTGCGAACGATTCGGCCCTGCACCGCACCGGCGGCATATTGTCCCGTGACGGTCAGGCCCGGGACGTCGCGCTCCGTGATCGGGCGCAGCGAGCGCAGCACCTTCACCTTCTCGTCGCGGATCGCGGTCGCGTCGAACCGCGCGGGCGGCTCCATTGCGATCAGCGCGAGCAGCTGGAGCATGTGATTCTGCACCATGTCGCGCAGCGCGCCGACTTCGTCGTAATAATCGGCGCGGCCTTCGAGCCCCACCGTCTCGCTCACCGTGATCTGGACGTGATCGATTCCGCGCGCGTTCCACACCGGCTCGAACAGCGAGTTTCCGAAGCGCAGCGCCAGAATGTTCTGCACCGTCTCCTTGCCCAGATAATGGTCGATGCGGAACGTGCGCTCTTCCGGGAAGGCCTCGGCGACAATGTCATTGACTTCGCGGCTCGAGGGCAGGTCGAAACCGAGCGGTTTTTCGAGCCCGATCCGGACGCGCTCGCCGGTGAGCCCCGCTGATTGCAGGCCCTTGATCGTTGGCCCGAACAGCCAGGGTGCGGTCGACAGGAAGATCGCGAGACCGCCGGAGATGTCACCCAGCTTCTCGGCGAGCGCGCCGAACCCCTCCAGCGAGGATGCGTCGAGCGGCTGATAGTGCAGCCGTTCGAGAAAGCTCGCGATCGCCGCGCCGTCCTTGCGATCTTCGGGCAGGAACTCCTCAAGCGCCCGTTCGGCGAAGGCGCGATAGCCGGCATCATCATGCTCGGCGCGCGCCGTGCCTGTGATCGTCAGCCCCCGCGGAAGCAGAGCGTCGGCATGGAGGCCATAGAGCGAGGGCAGCAGCATGCGCTGTGCCAGATCGCCGGTCGCGCCGAACAGGAGGAGCTTGGCCACGGAATGAGTCATGCGGTCCCTTTTCGCCGGAGAGGCAGCGGTAGAGGAAAGCGCCGTCGACCCGCAAGGCTCGGCGCGCGCGTTCGCTAGAGGACCAGCCCGGCGGTCGGCTCGAGTCCCGCCATGATGTTGAGGTTCTGCACGGCGGCGCCAGCCGCTCCCTTGCCGAGATTGTCGAGCGTCGCGACGAGCCGGAGATGTCCGGTTTCGGCATTGCCGAACACGCGCAGCGTCAGCCGGTCGGTGCCGGCGTCTTCCTCGATGCGCACGACGGCGGTGTCGGCCATCGGCAGCACGCGCACGAGCGGGCAGTCGCGATAGGCATCGCGCAGCGCCGTCTCGATCGCGGCGGGGGAGGGGCGGCGGGGCAGCGCATGCGCGGGCAGCGCGATTTCGGCCAGCATCCCGCGATAGGTGCGCGCAACCGCCGGCTGGAAAATCGGGGGGTGCGCGATCCGCGCATGCTTCTGCATCTCGGGCAGATGCTTGTGGTTCAGCCCGAGGCCGTACGCGCGATAGGCCGTATCGGTATGTTCGGGCGCGCCCGGATCCTCGAACGCCGCGATCATCGCCTTGCCGCCGCCCGAATATCCCGAAGCCCCTGAATAGGCGAGCGGCCAATCGTGCGGCACGAGCCCGGCGCGCACCAACGGCCGCACCATCGCCAGAAAGGCGGTGGGCCAGCAGCCCGGATTGCTGACGCGCGCCGCCTGCGCGATCGCTGCCTGCTGCCCCGGCTCAAGTTCGGGAAAGCCATAGGTCCAGCCGTCGGCCACGCGGTGGGCCGAGGATGCGTCGATCACGCGCACCTGCTCGCTCTCGATCATCGCCACCGCTTCGCGCGCTGCATCATCGGGCAGGCAAAGGATGACGAAATCGGCTTCGTTCAGCATCGCCCGGCGCTTGTCGGCGTCCTTGCGATCGCTTTCGGCGAGCGTCAGCAGCGCGATCTCCGGCCGCCCGGCAAGCCGGTCGCGGATCTCGAGGCCGGTGGTGCCGACCGCACCGTCGATGAAGACCCGCACGCTCACTTCAGCCGCCGCACTGCCGTCACAGGGCCATGGTCGCCGCGCTCGATCAGGGCGGCGAGCGGCTCGCGAACCACTTCGGCCGTGCCTGCGTGGATCGCGGTCTCGGCATCGGCCAGGATCGCTGCGTGTCCGGCGAAGAAGACCAGGTCGCCGCGCGTGCAGGCGCGCTCGTCCTCGAGCGGCGCACCAAGCGCCTGCGCCTGCAGGTCGCAGAAGCGCGGGGCAGAGATGCCGGCCATTGCCAGCGCGAGATGGATCAGCCCGCCCGCATCGACGCCCGCGCCCGAGCGGCCGCCGGGCCGTACCGGCACGCCGACCAGCATCTCCGCGACCTCGACCGGGTCGGTGAACGGTTCATCCACGCCGCGAAGCGCGGAATCGGCCACGAAGCCACCCTCGGCAAGCGCGTGGAAGCCGTGCTCGGCGGCGTCGGCCACCACGCGCGCGCCCATCGGCAGCGTCCAGAGCTTGGGCGACTCGGGGTGCGGATCGCTGCGCACCGGCGCTGCGATCAGTTGAACGATATGGGTGGGCTCGACGAGATCGCCGAATGCCGCGTCGGGCACATAGCCGACGGTGCCGTCGGCGGTGCATATGCCCCAGCCCTGGTCGTGCGCGAGTTCGAGGATCTCGAACCGCTCGCCGGGAAGAATCTCGGAGATCGGATCGGCGTCGCCGATGCGGTCGGCGAGGATCGGCGCGGGAACGACGGCGCTTTGCGCAATGGCCAATGCGTAATGTGGCGCGAAGACACGGTCCGCGAGCCGCACATCGGCCAAGTCGCGGCGTGCCGCGTCAGTCCGCGAATCGATGCGTGTGGACCGGCCCGTCAGTGCGAAGCGGTCACGCCGTGACTCTGCGGGCGAGTGGCTCGCTGAGATCGTCGCCAGCGAGGAAATGCCCGAATTCTGCAAGAAAATCTGCCCCTTCAGCGGTGCGCGCGACGAAGATGTTGCGCTTGTCGGTGTCGTCGCGCTGGCGGCGGAGATAGCCGAGCGTGCCCAGCCGATTCAAGGCACGCGTCACCACTGGCTTGGATACGTTGAGCGCGCGGGCCAATCCGCGCACCGTATGCGGGCCCGGCTCGAGATAAACGAGCATCAGCAGCGCCATCTGACGGTTGGTGAGATCGGGTTCGCCCGAACGCACATAGTCGACCAGCGTGTTCTTCCACGACGACAGCGACTGGTCCGACATAGCGTTCACAGCATTTACTCAACCCGTTACGAACCCGGTCCGCTCCGGGTCTTCGGGGCTTCAAACGCCCCGGGTCCCGTGTGGTTTCCGTGGCTTGCGTAAATGTTACGCTTAGGATCGTTCCGCGGCAGTTGATCGGGCGCCGCGGCTCGCCTATGTCGCGCCTTTCCTCGATAGGGCCTTCGCTTCCGCCATGCTGTTTACCTTCCTGCTCGTCGTCCATGCGATCATCGCGGCCCTGCTGGTGACCGTGATCCTGATGCAACGCTCGGAAGGCGGCGGCCTCACCACCGGCGGCAGCCCGTCGGGCTTGATGTCGGCGCGCGGCGCGGCGGATTTCCTGACGCGCTCGACGGCGGTGCTCGCCACGGTGTTCGTGGCGATGAGCATCCTGCTCGCGGTGTTGGCGGCGACGCGCGGCGCGACCACGATCGACACCAGCCTGGCGCGGCAGCCCGCGGCGCCTCCGCCGCAAACCGCGCCGCTGACCGGCGAGGAAACCGCTCCCTTCGTGCTGCCGGGCAATGGCACCGCGCCCGCCGAGGGCGGATCGGCCGACGAAGCGGACGTGCCGATCGTCCAATAACGGTGTCGGCGCCTTCGGGCGCTTGACCATCTTTTTTCTGCGCGAGCGGAGTCGTCCGCTTGCCGTGTCCCGAATTCTGGCGTTAGGCCTCTTCTCCCATGGCGCGGTATATTTTCATCACCGGCGGCGTGGTCTCGTCGCTCGGCAAGGGTCTCATGGCAGCGAGCCTCGCGGCGTTGCTCCAGGCGCGCGGCTATCGCGTGCGGATTCGCAAGTTCGATCCCTATCTGAACGTCGATCCCGGCACGATGTCGCCGTATCAGCACGGCGAAGTCTATGTGACCGACGACGGCGCGGAGACCGATCTGGACCTCGGCCATTACGAGCGGTTCACCGGTGTCGCCTCGCGCCAGTCGGACAACATCACCTCGGGCCGGATCTACAAGACTATCATCGAGCGCGAACGGCGGGGCGACTATCTGGGCGCCACCGTCCAGGTGATTCCGCATGTCACCGACGCGATCAAGGCGTTCGCCACGGCGGAGACCGAGGATCTCGACTTCGTGTTGTGCGAGATCGGCGGCACGGTCGGCGACATCGAATCGCTGCCGTTCATCGAGGCGATCCGCCAGCTGCGCAACGAACTGGGCCGTGGCCAGTCGATCAGCGTCCACGTCACGCTGGTGCCGTACATCTCGGCAGCGGGCGAGCTGAAGACCAAGCCGACCCAGCACAGCGTGCGCGAGCTGGCGTCGCTCGGCGTCCAGCCCGACGTGCTCGTCTGCCGCTCCGAACATCGCCTGCCCGAAAGCGAGCGTGCCAAGATCGCACTGTTCTGCAACGTGCCCAAGGAAGCGGTGATCCCGGCGCTCGACGCCAGCAGCATTTACGCCGTGCCGCTGCAATATCATGCCGAGGGGCTCGACGGCGAAGTGCTGCGCGCGTTCGGGATCGAGCCGGGCGAGCCGCCGCGCCTAGACCGCTGGAGCGAAATCGTCGAGCGTCTCGACAATCCCGAGGGCGAAGTCACCATCGGCGTAGTCGGCAAATATGTCGGCCTGCCCGATGCCTATAAGTCGCTGCACGAGGCGCTCGTCCACGGCGGCATCGCCAATCGCGTGAAAGTGCACGTCCGCTGGCTCGACGCCGAGCTGTTCGAGAAGAGCGAGCACGAGATCGCCGCCCAGCTCGAGCCGATGCACGGCATCCTGGTGCCCGGCGGGTTCGGCGAGCGCGGCAGCGAGGGCAAGATCGCCAGCGTGCGCTTTGCCCGCGAGCGCGGCGTGCCTTTCTTCGGCATCTGCCTCGGCATGCAGATGGCCTGCATCGAGGCAGCGCGCGACAAGGGGCTTTCCGCTGCCTCGACTACCGAATTCGGTCACACCGACGAGCCGATCGTCGGTCTGATCACCGAATGGATGAGCGCCGACGGCCTTCAGAAGCGCGAAGAGGGCGGGGATCTCGGCGGGACGATGCGGCTCGGCGCCTATCCGGCGAAACTTGCCGGCAACAGCGTCGTCGCGTCGATCTATGGCCAGGATTCGATCAGCGAGCGCCATCGGCACCGCTACGAAGTGAACACCCATTATCGGCAGGTGCTGGAGGAGGATGGGCTCGTATTTTCGGGGCTCTCGCCCGACGGCACGCTGCCCGAGATCGTCGAGCGGCCCGACCATCCCTGGTTCGTCGGCGTTCAGTTCCACCCCGAGCTGAAATCGAAGCCCTTCGATCCGCACCCGCTGTTCGCGAGCTTCATCGAGGCAGCCGTGCGGCAGGGGAGGCTCGTCTAGCCGCGCCTCGCCTAGGCGCGGGAGGCGCGCCAGGCTGGTGCCGGTAGCGACCCGTTCCCCTGATTCAAACAAAAGACGCCCCGACCTCGCGGCCGGGGCGTCCCTGCTGCGACGCCCAAAGGGAGAAAGACGTCGCGAGCCGTGGTGTGGCGTTACGCCGCGTTGGCGGCGCGATGTTCGATCGCGGACTGCGGCTCGCCCGCATTCACCGCGATTTTCTTCGGCTTCATCGTCTCGGGCACTTCGCGCACCAGATCGATGGTGAGCAGACCATCGTTGAGGTTCGCGGTTTCCACGCGGACGAAGTCGGCCAGTTCGAACCTGCGCTCGAAGCTGCGGTTGGCGATGCCGAGGTGGAGATAGGCGCTCTCGCGGCCATCGCTCTCCGCTTCGGCCTTCCGGCCGGTAACGGTCAGCAGGTTCTGCTGCGCGGTCACGTCGATCTCATCGCTCTTGAAGCCGGCGACGGCGAGCGTGATGCGATAGCGGTCCTCGGCGAGGCGCTCGAGATTGAACGGCGGATAATTGTCCGTCGCCATCTGGCGCGCGCTGGATTCCAGCATATCGAACAGCCGGTCGAAGCCGACGGTCGAGCGGCGGAAAGGGGTAAGGTCGATCTGACGCATCTTCAAATCCTCCAATGAGCAAAATGAACGTCGAGAGCCGGCATCCAGTCGTCTGCAATGCCGGGGTCTGCGCGGCCCGCGAGGGCGCCGCACGAGGCTGATTTCGGAGTGGAGTGTGCCCAGTTCAAGGGGCATGTGCACAAATGTGCAGGGAAAACGCGCACGGCTTTTCCGCAATGCGAAACGCCCGGACCGTTTCCGGCCCGGGCGCCTGCGTGACGAATGCTCGTCAGCCCCCTTTGTCAGGCTTCGCCCGCACGCTTGCTTCTCTCGACAAGCGGGGCGTGATGCCTCCCCGAACCACGGCCTTTGCCTGCGCTTCGTATGCTTTTGGTACGTGCCCTATCGTGCTTTGTCACCGGCTATGCGGCCGCATCCAACAGTTTGACTTCACCCTGTGTTCATTCGGCAACAGCATAGAGGTTTGCCACCGGGGCCGTGCTTGCCCTAGAGCAGCGCGGTCGTTTCACGCGCAATCGAGGGTTTTCCCGCCACATGCTGCTTTCGCGCTACGAGCGCATGATCGCCCGCCGCTATCTGCTCCCAGGCCGCGGCGAGGCGTTCATCTTCCTCGTCGCTTCCATCAGTCTCGTCGCCGTCATGCTGGGCGTGGCGGCGCTCGTGGTCGTGATGAGCGTGATGAACGGCTTTCGTGCCGAGCTGTTCGACAAGATCACCGGGCTCAACGGCCATGCCGTGATCCAGGGCTATGGCGGGCAGTTGCGCGACTGGCGGGACATCGTCCGCGAAGCGCAGGAGACGCCCGGCGTCACTTCGGCCACGCCGCTGATCGAGCAGCCGCTGTTCGCCAGCTTCAACGGCCGTGTCGAATTCGCGCTCGTGCGCGGCATGCGGATCGAGGACATCCGCACCAACGAGACGCTGAAGGGCAGGGAAGTGCTCGGGTCGCTCGAGGCACTCGAATCGGGCGGCGAACAGATCGCAATCGGCTCGCGTCTTGCCGAATCACTGGGCGCCACGCTCGGCAGCGAAATCTCGATCATCAATCCTGCGGGCGCGACCACGCCGTTCGGCACTATGTTCCGCATCGTGAAATATCGCGTCGCCGCGATCTTCGAAGTCGGCGTCTACGACTATGACAAGGCGTTCGTCATCATGCCGATGCAGGATGCGCAGACATTGCTGCTGCTCGGCGACGCCGTCGGCATGGTCGAGCTCGAGACCGTCGATGCCGACCGCGTCGACACGATCCTCGCGCCGCTTGCCGAACAGGTCGGCGCGCGCGGGCAGATCGTCGACTGGCGCCAGATGAACGCCCAGCTGTTCGAGGCGCTGGCGGTCGACCGGATCGTCACCTTCACCGTGCTGTCGATCATCATCCTGGTGGCGGTCTTCAATATCCTGTCGTCGCTCATCATGCTGGTGCGTGCCAAGACTCGGGACATCGCCATTCTGCGGACCATGGGCGCGAACCGATCGAGCCTGTTGCGCATCTTCGTGACGGTGGGCACCACGATCGGCGTGCTCGGGATCGGTGCTGGGCTCGCGCTCGGCTTCCTGTTCATCACCTTCCGCCAGAGCGTCGTCGCTTTCATCGGTCTGGTGACCGGTCAGAACGTCTGGGATCCCTCGATGCGTTTCCTTACCGAACTGCCCGCCAAGACCGATCCGGTCGAAGTGATCGGCATCGCCGTGATGGCGCTGATCTTCAGCTTTCTCGCCACCCTCTATCCCGCCTACAAGGCGGCGAGCACCGATCCGGTGCAGGTGCTGCGCTATGAGTGAGCCGGTTCTCGCCACGCGCGGCCTCAAGCGCAGCTTCACTCAGGCGCATGCGCGGATCGATGTGCTGCGGGGTGTCGATCTCGACGTCGCGCCGGGAGAGATCGTCGCGCTGCTCGGCCCGTCCGGCTCGGGCAAATCGACTCTGCTCCAGGCAGTCGGGTTGCTCGAAGGCGGTTTCGAAGGCTCGATCCGGATTGCAGGCCGCGAAGTGTCGCAGCTCGAAAGCGCGCAGCGCACCGAGGTTCGCCGCGATCAGCTCGGCTTCGTCTATCAGTTCCACCATCTGCTTCCCGACTTCAATGCGGTCGAGAATGTCGTGCTGCCGCAGCTCATTCAGGGCGCCACGCGTGCTGATGCGGAAGCCCGTGCCGAGCGGCTGCTCGGTGCGCTGGGCCTGGCGGAGCGGCTCACCCATCGGCCCAACCAGCTTTCGGGCGGCGAGCAGCAGCGTGTCGCCGTGGCGCGCGCGCTCGCCAACCGCCCTGCGCTGGTGCTGGCGGACGAGCCCACCGGCAATCTCGACGAAGCGACCGCGGACGTCGTGCTCGCCGAGTTCCTGCGGCTGGTGCGTGGGGAAGGCTCCGCGGCGCTGATCGCGACTCACAATGAGCGATTGGCGCAGCGCGTGGACCGGGTGGTCCGACTGCACGAGGGGCATCTGGAGTGATCGAGACGGTGGAGGCGGCCGATCGGTAGCGCTTCCTCCCGATGCTGCGACCGCCTTGGACGGTCGAGGCGAGTCGCTGACCGGCCGTGCACCTAGGGACATGCCGGATGGCCGGCCCCGCCCCGCGATGATCTAGTGCGCGCGATCCGCGGAGGATCGCGCCACAGCGGCTCGTGCTGTTGCCGGCGCGCCAACAGGGGGCGTCGATGGCGGTAACGGATCTCACTGTGACGGGAGCGGACGGCTCTCCTGCGAGCCTGAGCGGTTTTGCCGGCCAGGTGCTGCTGATCGTGAACACGGCGTCGAAATGCGGCTTCACGCCGCAATATGCCGCGCTCGAGGAGCTGCACCGGCGGTATCAGGACCGCGGCTTCGCGGTGCTCGCCTTCCCGTGCAACCAGTTCGGCGGGCAGGAGCCCGGTTCGTCCGAGGATATTCTGAGCTTCTGCGTCGGCACCTATGGCATCAGTTTCCCGATCTTCGGCAAGACCGCGGTCAACGGGCGGCACCAGTCGCCGCTTTTCCGCGCCCTGAAGGAACAGGCGCCGGGGATGTTGGGATCGCGCGCGGTCAAATGGAACTTCACCAAGTTCCTCGTCGATCGCAGCGGCCGGGCGGTGATGCGGTTCGCCCCTGCCACCCCGCCCCTTCGCATTGCGCCGGACATCGAAGCGCTCCTCTAGCGGCGCTCGGCTCCGCTCGCGCGCTTCGCGCCCGGCAGCAGGATCACATAGTCGTCGCTCGGTTCGACGCGACCGTCGTCGCCGCATTCGGCGTTGCGCAGCAGCTTGCCGAGTTGCGCCAGCGTGCCGAGCATGTGAACCGCGCCCATCAGCGGCCTCCCGCGCGGATCGCGGCGGGATTTTGGCGGGGGATTGCGCGGCTCGCGCCGCGGCGGCGGAGGGGCGGGACGCCGCATCCGCGCAGCGACCGAGGCGGCGTCGCTCGCCCGGCCGAACTCCTTCCACACCACGCGAAACCCGCGCGGCACTTCGGTCCAGTCACCATCTGCGCGGATCAGATCGCAGCCGCATTGATGGCAGCTGCTGAAGTCCAGACCCTGGTTGTGGTGGTGAAGCGATTCGGCCGTATGGCCGACGATGCTGCACAGGCCGCCCATGTCACTGCTCTCCCGGAGTCGAATTGGTGTCGCGGCCGCGGGCGTCGAGGCTCCACGCAGCCAGATCGCGGAAATGATCGTCGTCGCTCGCCGCCGCGAGGTCGGGATTCCAGATTTCGAAGCTCTCTCCCGCGCCGACGAACAGTGCCAGCGCGTCGATCCGGCCCAGGTGGCGCATCGCTGGCGGAATGCACATGCGGCTCGCGGTGCGCGGCATCGGCTCGATCGCTCCGAACGTACGCCGCACGCGCCGGTGATGGCCGCGCGGGTCGCGTCCCGCGCGTTCTTCCGCGCGGCGCCGCCGCTCGGTCTGGCGCCGCAGCGTCTGCAGATGATCGCGGGGATAGGCGACCAGGCACTGGTCCGCTTCGTGTCGGGACACCAGGATCTCGGTCCCGGGTGCGGCCGCTCCCAGCGCCTCGGCGAGGAACTCGGGGACGGGCAGGGTGCCGTCCGCATCCACCTCGCAAAGTGCGCTGCCATGAAACAGGGTCGTCATCGACGCTACTCTTTCTTGATCTGAGCAAATTTCCGGCGAGTCCGCCCTCGAACTCACAGCCGATATTCTTCGCGGAGGAAGTAACCGACCCCCCGCGTCCGCCAATCTTATCGTCCTAAGGTGATCCTGCGATTAACCATTTCTGCGCCGCGATTCGGCGTTGCATTAGCTAGCTTCGCCGGCGCCCCATTAACCATTCCGAGGACTCCCCTATGAGGGAAACGCGCTAAGGGTTTGCACGTGTACGCGCACCTGCTTCGCTCTTTCTACAATGCGCTAATTATCCGTGGACAACTCGGTGCGCCGGCTTGGCAAGCGGCCGCTCCGGCGCCATGACCGGGGGCATGCACTCGGGCTTCGTTCCGCTACGCGTCTTCTCCTCCTTCACGATGCTGGAAGGCGCCATCGAGCCGAAGGCGATCGCCGCGCGCGCGCGCGAACTCGGCTTCCCGGCGGTGGCAGTCGCGGATCGCAACGGCCTCTATGCCGCGATGCCCTTCTCGGATGCCTGCGCCAAGGCCGGCGTGCAGCCGATCGTCGGCACGCTGCTCGCTGTGGCTAGGCCCGATCCGGCCGACGGCGCCGCGCCAGCGATCGACTGGCTCGCGCTCTATGCGCAGGACGCGACCGGCTATGAGAATCTTTGTGCACTCGTTTCGATGGCGCATCTCGACCGGCCGATCGAATGGGACGCGCATATCCCGTTCGACGCGCTTCAGGGCCGCTGCGACGGCCTGATCGCGCTCACTGCCGGCGGCGAGGGAGCGCTCGCGCGCCTGTATGCCGAGGGGCAGGACACCGCGGCGGGCAGATACGCCGATGCGCTCCAGGCGCTGTTCGGCGACCGGCTCTATCTCGAGATTTCGCGCCGCTTCGACGAGACCGAAACCCTGGCCGAGCCGAAACTGCTCGATCTCGCCTATGATCGCGGCCTGCCGCTGGTCGCGACCAATCCGTGCTGCTTTTCCGAGGAGGATTTTCACGAGGCGCACGACGCGATGCTGTGCATTGCGGGGTCGAGCTATGTCGCGAGCGACGATCGCCGGCGCAGCTCGCCCCATGCTTGGATGAAGCCGGCCGGCGAGATGGAAACCCTGTTCGCCGACTTGCCGGAGGCGCTCGCGAACACGCTGGTCGTCGCCCAGCGCACCGCCTTTGCCGCGCCCAAGCGCAAGCCGATCCTGCCCAGCCTCGCCGGCGACCGCGAAGGTGAGGCGGCGATGCTGCGCGAGCAGGCGCGCGCCGGCCTCCTGCGCAGGCTCGCCAAGATCGTCGCGCTCGAATCGGGTGCGGCAGCGGTCGAAACCACGGCCGATCCGGGGGAGGGAGCGCCAGCGGCGCCTGCCGCCCCGGACTGCTCCGAAGACGCGCTCCGCCAGCGCTTTCCCGATTATTTCGCGCGGCTCGAATATGAGCTCGACGTGATCGTCGGCATGGGCTTTCCGGGCTATTTCCTGATCGTCGCCGATTTCATCAAATGGGCGAAGGACAACGACATTCCGGTCGGGCCGGGCCGCGGTTCGGGCGCGGGCTCGGCGGTCGCCTGGGCGCTCACCATCACCGATCTCGATCCGATCAAGCTCGGCCTGCTGTTCGAACGCTTTCTCAATCCCGAACGCGTGTCGATGCCGGACTTCGACATTGATTTCTGTGAAACGCGGCGCGGCGAAGTGATCCGCTACGTCCAGCAGAAATACGGCCGCGATACCGTGGCGCAGATCATCACCTTCGGTACGATGAAGGCACGCGCCGTGCTGAAGGACACCGGCCGCGTGCTCCAGATGAGCTATGGCCATGTCGACCGGCTGGCCAAGCTCGTCCCCAATCATCCCACCGATCCCTGGACGCTCGACCGTGCCTATAACGGCGTCAGCGAGCTGCATTCGGAAATCGAGGGCGATCCGCAGGTGCGCCACCTGTGGGATCTCGCCTCACGGCTGGAAGGGCTGCCGCGGCACAGCTCGACCCATGCCGCGGGCGTGGTGATCGGCGACCGACCGCTCGCCGAGCTGGTGCCGCTCTATCGCGATCCGCGTTCCGACATGCCCGTCACTCAGTTCGACATGAAATATGTCGAGGCGGCGGGTCTGGTGAAGTTCGACTTTCTCGGCCTCAAGACGCTTTCGGTGCTCGACAAGGCGGTGGCGCTGCTCGGGAAGCGCGGCATCGCCGTCGATCTCGCGGCGCTCGGCTGGGAGGACGCGGGCGTTTACGAACTGCTCCAGCGCGGCGACACGGTGGGCGTGTTCCAGCTCGAATCGGAAGGGATGCGGCGCACTCTGTCCGCCGTGCGCCCGACCAATTTCGGCGACATCATCGCGCTCGTCTCGCTCTACCGCCCGGGCCCGATGGACAACATCCCGCTGTTCGGCGCGCGCAAGAACGGCCGCGAGTCGATCGAATATCCGCACCCGCTGCTCGAGGACATTCTGAACGAGACCTACGGGATCTTCGTCTATCAGGAGCAGGTGATGCAGGCCGCGCAGGTGCTGGCGGGCTATACGCTCGGTGGTGCGGACATGCTGCGCCGCGCGATGGGCAAGAAGATTCCCGCGGAGATGGAAAAGCAGCGCGCGATCTTCGTCACCGGGTGCGCCGAGCACAATCAGATCGGCGAGGCCAAGGCCAACGAGCTGTTCGATTTGATCGCCAAGTTCGCCGGCTATGGCTTCAACAAGTCGCACGCCGCGGCCTATGCGCTGCTCGCCTATCAGACTGCGTGGCTCAAGGCGCATCACCCGCACGAATTCTTCGCCGCATCGATGTGCTTCGATCTCGATCAGACCGACAAGCTCGCGATCTTCGCCGACGACATGAAGCGCCTCGGCGTCACTTGCCTGCCGCCCGATCTCAACGAAAGCGAAGCGGAATTCTCGGTGGAGGAGGCGCAGGACGGCCTCGCGGTCCGCTATGGTCTCGCCGCCCTCAAGGGGCTCGGCGAGCGCGCCATGGAGCTGCTGGTCGCCGAGCGTGCCGAGGGCGGTCGGTTCCAGTCGCTCGACGATCTCGCCACGCGGGTCGATCCGCGGCTGCTCAACAAGCGGCAGCTCGAAACGCTGGCGGGCGCGGGCGCATTCGATTCGATCGAGCCCGATCGTGCCGGCGTCCACGCCGCCGCGGAAACGATCCTGGCGGTGGCGCAGCGCACCCATGAAAGCCGCACGAGCGGGCAGGGGGGCCTGTTCGGCGATGCCGAGCCGGGTGGCTCGCGCATCCAGCTTCCGACGAGCGCGCACTGGTCGCTCACTCAGCGGATCTCCGCGGAAAAGGACGCGTTCGGCTTCTATTTCTCGGCGCATCCGCTCGACCGCTATGCGCATCTCGCGCGCGTCCATGGCGCTCGGACGCTCGCCAGCCTGGCCGATGTGCCGGTGCCCGAAGGTGCGCGTGTCGGCGCGATGGTGGCGGCGCTGGTCGAGGACGCGCGCTGGCGCACCTCCGCGCGCGGCAACCGCTATCTGATGGCAGGCATTTCGGACGCTACCGGTCAGCTCGTCGCGACCTGCTTCGACGAAGCGGCCTCGAACGATCTCGAAGAGGCTGCCCGCGAGGGCGGCTGTGCGGTGCTCACCGTCGAGCTCGACCGGCGGCCGGGCGAGGAGACGCCCCGCGTCACCGTGAAGCGCGTCCAGCCGTTCGAGGCACTGGCAAACAGCGCACGGCTGGTGCTCGATCTCGCGATCGACGATCCCCAGGTGCTGCCGTTGCTTGCCTGTATCGTCGGGGAGCAGCGCGGCGGCCGCGGCGAAGTCCATGTCCGCGCACCGCTGGAGCCCGAAGGCGAAGCCGAACTGGTGCTCGGCCGCGACTTTCGCCTCGACGGAGAGCTCGCCGCGCGGATCGAGCGCCTCGACGGGATCCGTTGGGCCGCGCTCAAGTCTGCCGAGACACGGCTCGCTTCGGTCGCCTGACGCCCGCTCTCCGAGCACGGCCCGGCCGCGATTCAGTCCCTTCGACAGCACGGCCACTCGACTCGGCTCGCTGCCTCACGCTAGGCTTGCGCAAACGAAAAGCCGGAGAGAGTGATGCTGGGTGCCATGCAGGACTTCGAGCTGCGCGTGATGCGATTGCTCGATCACGCCGAACGCGAGCATTGGTCGCGGGAGATCGTCAGCCGCTGGGCCGACGGCAGCGAGACACGGACGACCTGGGCGGGTATCGCCCGCGATTCGAAGAAGCTGGCCCAGGCGCTCGAGCGGATGGGCGTGAAGCCCGGCGATCGCGTCGCCACGCTCGGCATGAACCACCATCGCCATCTCGTCGCCTGGTACGGCGCGATCGGCATGGGCGGGATCATCCACACGATCAATCCGCGCCTGTTCCACGATCAGCTCGAATATATCGCCAACCACGCCGAGGATAAGGTTCTTCTCTACGATCGTGCGTTCGCGCCGCTGGTCGAGAAGCTGAAGCCGCAGTGGAAGACGATCGAGCATTATATCGTTTTCGATGGCGACGGCGCCGACAGTTTCGAGGCGGTGATCGCGCAGGAGGACGGCAATTACAGCTGGGTGGAGGGCGACGAGAAGGAGCCCTGCATGCTCTGCTACACCAGCGGCACGACGGGCAATCCGAAGGGCGTGATCTATACCCACCGCTCCAGCGTGATTCATGCCATCGCCGAGCTTCAGCCCGACGTGTTCGATCTGTCGCAGCGTGCGGTCTGCATGCCGATCGTGCCGATGTTCCATGCCGTCGGCTGGGGGCTGCCGTTCGCCGCGCCTGCGGTGGGCACCAAGCTGGTGATGTCGGCGGTCAACGAGCCGGCGGTGCTGTGCGAACTGATGAACCGCGAGAAAGTGACCCACACGGCCGGCGTGCCCACCGTGTGGTTCGCGATGTTCCAATATATGGACGCGACCGGCAACGCGCCCGAGCATCTCAAGATCGTCACGATCGGCGGCTCGGCCGCGCCGCGCGCGATGATCGAGCGGATCATGAAGATGGGCGCGCGAGTGAACCATGCCTGGGGGATGACCGAAACCTCGCCGATCGGCACCATGGGGGCCCCCTCGCCGGATTGGGACGAGCTGAGCTTCGAGCAGCAGGTCGAGCAAGTGACGAAGCAGGGCAAGGTGCCGTTCGGCGTCGAACTGCGCATCGTCGACGATGAAGGCGTCCGCCAGCCGCGCGACGGCAAGAGTTCGGGCCGGCTCCAGGTGCGCGGGCCCTGGATCATCAAGCGCTATTTCAAGGCCGAGGAGGACGCGCTCACCGACGACGGCTGGTTCGATACCGGCGACGTCGCGGTGCTGCATCCCGACGGCACGATGCAGATCACCGACCGGTCGAAGGATGTCATCAAGTCGGGCGGCGAATGGATCAGCTCCGTCGAGCTGGAAAATGCCGCCGTCGGCTGCGACGGAGTTGCCGAAGCTGCCGCGATCGGCGTTCCGCACCCCAAATGGGACGAGCGCCCGCTGCTGCTGGTGGTGCGCAAAGAGGGCAGCGACGTGACACCGGACGAGATACTTGCCTATCTCGAGCAGCATGTCGCCAAATGGTGGCTGCCCGACGCGATCGAGTTCGTCGACGAGCTGCCGCACACCGCGACCGGCAAGCTGCTCAAGACCGCGATCCGGGAACGCTATCGCGACTATCGGCTCGAAACCGCCGCCTGATCGCGGTGCCCGCCGCCCGATCCGTTCGGGCGGCGGGCGCGCGGCTCAGCGCTGCATCGCCAGGAAGGCGGCGCTCACGTCTTCCGCCTTTGCCTGCTTGAACGTGGCGCAGTTGCGGATCTGTTCGATCGCTCGGCGCAGGCTCAGCGAACCGCCCGCCTGCTCCAGGATCGGCAGGACGCGCTCTTCGAGTGCGGTCGCCCGCTCGGCCGAGCAGAATCCGGCGAATGCCTGGCCCGCGCGCGCGAAGAAGATGCCGCCGCCGCCGCCGGAGAAGGTCTCGAAATTCTCCGCGAGGAAGTCGAACGCCACGTCGCGGGTTCCGGCGCTGCCCAGCAGTCCATAGAGCGCGAACATCCGCTGACCGGCGGGAACCGCCTCGTTGCTCAACAGGCCCAGCAGGAACCTGCCGACGTCCGGGTTGCCCGATTGCATCAGCGCGCCCATCGCCATCTGCTGAAACGCGGCGTCGCTGCTCGACATCGCCCGCTGCGCCACTTGCATCGCAAACGGCACGCCGCGGTCGGCGGCGGCATAGCGGAACGCGGCACCGCGCATCGCCGGGTCGAGCGCGTCGGCGTCGCCGGCTAGATAGGCGTCGGCGGCGGCGGTCAGCGACTCGCGCAGTTCGGCATCGCGGCCGGTGTCGGCGGTCAGCTCGATCAGCGCCGATCGAAGGTCGCGGCGGGCGGCGTTGTCCTCGGCATAGGCGCCGGCCCGGACGTCGCTGCCCAGTTCGTCGAGGAACGGCCGATAGATCGAGGCCACGGTCGCGCGAAAGGCGGGGAGCGCCGCCTCGGAGATCAGGCCGTCCTCTTCCAGCGCGGCGAGCCGGTTGCCGCTGTCGAGCGCGATTTCCGCGTCGGGGTGACGCGCCAGGACGCGCGCCGCCGCGACCAGCTTCTCCACCGGCACGTTGCCGGCGCGGAAACCCGCCCACAGGCTGTCGATCAGCGCGATCGCCTCGCCCGAGGAGAGCGACGGGGCAGCGGCGATCAACGCATCCCATTCGGCCTGGGGCAGCGCAAAGCGATAATAGCCCTGGCCGCCTGCGTTCGGCATCAGCGGCCCGGCTCCCGACACATCGGCGATCGCAACGCTCGGCTGGTCGAGCAGCACGCATTCGCGTGTCGCCGCGCCGCGCTGCATGCACAGCGGGACGATCCACTGGCGTGGCTCGGGCGTCGTGCCCAGATGCGCATAGGGCGACTGAGTCGCCGTCCAGCCGCCGTCCCGGCGAGTCAGCGTCACCAGCGGCACGCCCTGCTGATCGACGAAGCTGCGCAGCGACGCGAGTACGCGCGGATCGTCGGCCGCGGTCGCCAGCGAATCGAAGAAGTCGTCGGTCGCGGCGGTGCCGTAGGGATGGCGCTCCATGTGCAGCCGCACGCCTTCGCGGAACTTCTCGTCGCCCAGATAGGCGGCGATCATCGCCACCACCTGTCCGCCCTTGCCATAGGTGATCTGGTCGAAGGTCGAATCGATATCGGCGTCGCTGGTCACGCGCTCATGGATCGGGCGCCCGACGGTCAGCGAATCCAGCTCCATCGCCTCGAAGCCCTCGGCCAGCGCGCCAGTGCCGATGTCGAGCTCGGGGCGCCATTCGTCGCCGATGCGATAGCCCATCCAGTTGGCGAAGCTCTCGTTCAGCCAGATGTCGTCCCACCAGGCCGGTGTGGCATAGTCGCCGAACCATTGGTGCGACAGCTCATGCGCGACGATCATGCCGAACGCCTGCTTGTCCTCCTTGCTCGAGTCCTCGGTGACGAACAGGATGTCGTCGCCATAGATGTCGGCTCCGGCATTCTCCATCGCACCGGGCATGATCGGCGATCCGATCTGGTCGAGCTTGGGGAAGGGAAAGGCCTGATCGAAGTAGGATTCGAGCAGCGCCACGATCGGCCCCGTCTCCTCCAGTGCATAGCGCAGCCGGTCGGCGTTCGGCTTCGTCCCCACGATCCGCAGCGGCAGCGGCTCGGCGCGCTGCGGGGTGGGCGGGATCACTGCCTCGGCCGTCACGAACGGCCCGGTCACCAGCGCGACCAGATAGGTCGGCAGCGGCGGCGTCGGCGCGAAATGGTGGCGCACCATATTGCCTTCGGTCTCGCTGCGAACCTCGGGAGCATTGCTCACCGCCAGATTGTCCGGCGCGGTGGCGATGCTCACGGTGAACGGCGTCTTGTATCCCGGCTCGTCGAAGCCGGGGAAGGCGGAGCGGGCGTCGATCGACTGGAACTGAGTCCAGCTGTACCATTCGTCCTCCACCTTCACGCGATAGAGGCCCGAGGGCACGTCTTCCTGCAGCTTGCCTTCATAGTCGAAGGTCAGCGTGATCCGCCCGGGAGGAAGCTCGCGCCCGAAGTCGACCGTCGCCAGCCCGAACGGGTTGCGCTGTTCGAACGTCACCGGATAGCTCTGGCCGCCCGCGGTCACCGTCGCCCGCTCGACCTCGAGATCGCGACCGTGGAGATAGATCGTCCGCGCCGCCGCGTTCAGCGTGGCGTCGATCTCGGTATGGCCGGAAAAGGTCGGGCTTTCGGGCAGGATGGTGAAATCGAGCCGATAGGCGGTCGGAGTCACCGTGTCCGGCAGCCGGCCGGTCGGCAGCGCCTGTTCGGTAGCGGCCTCAGCGGAGGGAAGCTCCGGCGCCGTCTGCGCCTGGGCGGAGGCGAGGGTAAGAAAGGCACAGCTAAGCAACAGCAACGGCCGCATTCCGGGAGCTCCTTCTGGCAAGTCGCATCGGCTTAGGGCGCGGCCGCTCGCTCGGCAATGGGCGCCACGCGGCCCCGCGTCAGCCGAACAGCTCGCCCTGCGCGCCGCGGGGCGGGCGGAACAGGTCGGTCCGCACATTGAATCGCTCGCCGCCGAGCCCGTGGCGTCTGCACGCGATGTGGAAGCGCGTGCGCAGCAGGTCGGCCCACACCCCTTGCCCGCGCATCCGCGAGCCGAAATTGGGATCATTGTCGCGCCCGCCGCGCAGCGACTGGATCGTCGCCATCACCTTGCCCGCACGATCGGGAAAATGCGTGTCGAGCCAGGCGCGAAACAGCGGCGCCACTTCGTGCGGCAGCCGCACGGGGATGAAGAACGCCGCCTTCGCCCCGGCTTGCGCGGCGCGCTCGATCAGATGCTCCAGCTCGTGATCGGTGATCATCGGGATCACCGGCGAGATCGACACGAACACCGGCACGCCAGCATCCGCCAGCCGCCGCACCGCCGCCAGCCGCTTTTCGGGATGCGGCGCGCGCGGTTCCACCGTCCGCGCCACCTTCGGATCGAGCGAAGTGACCGACAGCATCACGCCCACCAGCCCCTTCGCGGCCATCGGCGCCAGCAGGTCGAGATCGCGGCACACCCGATCCGATTTGGTCGTGATCGTCAGCGGATGGTCGTGCTCGGCAAGCACTTCGATGCAGCCGCGCGTGATCCGCCACTCGCGCTCGATCGGCTGATAGGGATCGGTGTTCGTCCCGAACGCGATCGGCTTGCAGACATAGCCGGGCTTGGCCAGCTCGGCACGCAGCAGCGCGGGCGCATCGGGCTTGGCGAACAGCTTCGTCTCGAAATCCAGGCCCGGCGACAGGTCGTGATAGGCATGGCTCGGCCGCGCGAAGCAATAGATGCAGCCATGCTCGCAGCCGCGATAGGGGTTCACCGATCGCTCGAACGGCACGTCGGGCGACTGGTTGCGCGTGAGGATCGTCTTCGGCTTCTCCACCGTAACGCTGGTGCGCAGCGGGGGCGGGGCGCCGTCGACTTCCTCGCGCATGTCGAGCCAATCGCCGTCGGCGGCGCGCTGCGGCAGGTTGAAGCGCGCGCTCGCAGCGTTTTCGGTTGCGCCTCGGCCGGAAAGCGTGGACATGACCGACCAGAACATATCACGAACGATATCGCAAGCGGCATGTGTCCACAATCGCTGGAGCCCTCCGCTTCGGCGCGGAGGATTGCGGCGGCCGCTGGCCCGGTCAGTCTCTGACCAGGCTGATCACGTTGCTGACGTCCTGATACTGGCTTTGCCATTTCGCGGAGCCTTGGCCGGGTATCCCGCAGCGGAGCCACCAGCCGCCGAGCGCGACGGGAATATCGGTGCCGCTCCAGGTGCGCGGCTCGGCTTGGGGCACGACCGAGCCGCCCTGCCTTTCACCCAGATGAAGGATCGCGTTCTCGCTGTCTTCCTGTGTCAGGCCTTTGACGTCGAGAGAGATGCTTTTCAGCGTACCCTCCGCGCCGCTGAACCGCAGCGTCAGTCCGTCGCGTTCGAAAGTCGCTTCATTGTCGGGCAGGAGATCGCCTGTACGGGCCTTCACCACATAAACGACCTCGCCGCTGCGGAGGTCGAAATCGGCGTAGGTGTTGCCGACCTCATACTGTGGCCTGCCGATGCAGTGCGTGCTGTCCGCCAGGATCTGGTGGGCCGCCGCGATCGCCTCCTGGCTTGGATTGCGCGTGAAGTCGTACACCGCGGGGATGAGGGCGTTGGAAACCGGCGGGGCCGGTGCCGCCGGATCGGACTCGATCGGCTCGACGGCGGACAGATAGGTGTCCTTGACCCAGCAGCCCTGGGTCGAAGCACGGCTCCAGCCGTCCCGATTCTCCGCGACCTTGACGCTCGTTCCTTCCGTCAGCACTTCCCGAACTTCCCCGTCGAGTCCGGGGGTGCTGCGACAATTCACATCGGCCTGAAGAACTGCCTCTCCTGTCGAGAGGGGGGAGTTGCCCGGCGCTGTCCATGCATAGACCCCACCTGCGGCCACAGCGGCAAGCACCGCGCCGATCGCGATCGGCTTGCGCCAGGCGAGGCCGCCCTCGTCGCCGGGTTCCCCGACGTCTGACCAGCGCGCGTCGGGTCCATCTGCCGGTGCCTGGACCTGTGGTGTTTCGGAATCGCTCGGCGGATCATTGGTCAGCAACCGCGCCTTGGCGTTCTGAAATTCCTCGTCGCTCAGATGTCCCTGCTCGCGCAGCTGCTTGAGCCGTTCGAGCCCGCCGATCCAGTCCGTCACGCGTTTCTCCCCCTCGTCGGCATCAATTATAGGAGGAAAGTGGACTCGCCGCGTCGCGAGGAGGGATGCGAGTTGGTGTCGAACGCATCGCCACGTGCCGCACGCGCAGTCCGTCGCTTGCCGGCGCATCGACCACCGTGTAGAACACAACCGGAACAACGTGGGAGGGACAGGATGGCGCGGCTGAACTATGTCGAGCTGCCGGTCGGCGACGTCGCGGGAAGCAGGCGCTTCTATTCGGCGGCGTTCGGCTGGGAATTCACTGATTTCGGGCCGTCCTATGCGGCGACGACGAGCGGCGACGTCGATCTCGGTCTGGAAGGCGACGCGGAGGGGGCGACCGCGGCGCTGCTGCCGGTGATCGAAGTGGCGGATCTCGAAGCGGCGCGCGATCGGGTGGTCGCCGCGGGCGGCGTCGTCACACGGCCGATCTTCGCCTTTCCGGGCGGGCGCCGCTTTCACTTCCGCGATCCCCAGGGGCACGAAATGGGGGTGTGGACGCCTGCCGCCGGGGAGGGGGCGGCGGCCTAGCCTACCGCCGCGCCGTTCCTCAGCGCTCGGTCAGCCGCGGCAGCAGCTCGACGAAATTGCAGGGCTTGTGGCGGATATCTAGCTGGTCGCGCAGAATGCCGTCCCAACCGTCCTTCACTGCGCCTGTCGAACCGGGCAGGCAGAAGATATAGGTGCCGCGCGCCACGCCCGCGGTCGCGCGCGACTGGATCGTCGACGTGCCGATCGTGCGATAGCTCAGCCAGCGGAACAGCTCGCCGAAGCCGGGAATCTCCTTGTCCCACACCCGCGCCAGCGCCTCGGGCGTCACGTCGCGTCCGGTCACGCCCGTGCCGCCGGTGGTGAGGATCACTTCCACCTGCGGATCGTCGATCCACGCGTCGAGCGTATCGGCGATCGCCTCGGCATCGTCGCGCACGATCGCCCGATCGGCGAGCGTGTGTCCCGCGCCCGTCAACCGCTCGACCAGCAGGTCGCCCGATCGGTCGTCCTCGGGTCCGCGCGTATCCGAAACCGTCAGCACCGCGATCCGGACCGGCCGGAACGCCGCCTGCGCGTCAGCGGGCACCGGCGATTGCCTGCCCGCCGCCACCGCCGCTCAGCCGTACGCCTTCCTGCCCCGGAAGCCCCGGAAAGCGCGGCCACAGTCCCTGCGCCAGCGCCGCGCGGCTCGCCGATCGGCGGCCGTCCTGCCGCTCGTACATCCAGTAGTTGCGCAGCACGATCATCACATAGCCGCGCGTTTCCCAATAGGGGATGGATTCGATGTAGAGCAGCGGATCGCCATTGTCCTTGGTCAGGCTGTTCCATGCCTGCACCGGCGTCGGCCCCGCGTTATAGGCCGCGATCACCTTCGGCAGCAGCCCCTGGGTGAAGGCGGTGTCGCGCAGCTGCTCCAGATAGCTCTGCCCGATCTCCATGTTGATCGACGGATCGGTCAGGTCGGCGCTGGCATAGTCGACGCCGCGGCGGCGGCTTACGTCGATTGCCGCGCCTTCGCGCACCTGCATCAGCCCCATCGCGCCGGCCGCGCTGCGCACTTCGGTGCGGAAGCGCGATTCCTGGAGCGTATGGGCAAAGACCAGCGCGCGATCGACTCGCCAGCCGCCGTCGGGCGTCCAGTTGGGAGCGGGATAGCGCGCCATTTCGACCGGCGGCGCGTCGGCGGGTGCATTGTGCGACAGCCAGAGCTGAGTCGAAGGCAGGTTCAGCCGCCCGGCAAGCCGCGTCAGCGCCCCATGTTCGCCCGCATTGCCGATCCGCGCCTGATGCTTGAGCACTTCCTCGGCCAGCTCGGCCTCGCCGATTTCCATCAGCGCGGCGGCGGTGCGGACGTTGCTGCGCTCCTGCAGCGCGCGCCAGTCGGCGGTCACATACTGCTCGCCCGCCGCGCCGGCTTCCTCGATGCCCAGCGCCTGCCGCGCGAGCAGGCCGTAGAAGGTCTCGTCATATTGCGCCGCGCCGCGCAGCGCCGCGGTCACGTCGCCGGGCCGCTCGCACGCCATGTGCGCGCGCGACAGCCAGTAGAGCCCGGCCGAACGCATCTCGGGATCGCTCGCGCGGCGCGAAACCGCGTCGAATGCGCTCGCCGCGTCGCGGCAATCGCGCTGGCGCCAGGCGGCAAGCCCCTGCACCCAGTCCGCCTGCGCGGCGAACTCTCCCGTGCCGGCCTGCGCCTCGCGGGCCATGCGGCGGGCGTTCGCGTCGTCGCCGGCGGTGTAGTAGATCCAGGCGACCTTCTGCTGCCACTCGGTCCGCGCCTCGGGCGAAAGATCAGCGGCGAAGCGCGCAAGCGTCTGCTCGGCACCGGCGCCGTCATCCTCGCGGATGAACGGCTGCATCGCCAGGATCACTTCGGTCGCGACCGGATCGGTGCTGATCCCGCGCAGCCGCTGGCGAACCGGCGCGGCGTTATACCAGCGCAGCCGCTGCTCGACGGGCAGGGCCGCCTGAGTCATCGCGCCGCGCAGCGCCGCCAGCCGGCCGATCTGCGCGGCCTGCGGCAGTTCGGGAGCCTCGGCGAGCAGCGCCTGCAGCGGCTCGAGCTCGACGCGGGGCGAATTGGCGGCGGTGTAGAGTTCGGCGCGCGCGATCGGGTGGAGCGGCCCGGGGCGCATTGCCTCCAGCCGCTGCTTCGCCTCGTCCCAGCGCTCGCCGCGGATGGCCGCAAAGATCGCGCGATATTCCTCGCGCTGCGATCCGGAGAGCTGATCGGGAATGCCGTCGCCCTCGCGGCGATTCGGCGCATCGGCGAGTGCGCCGGTAGCGCTGCCGATCTCGGGCAGCGCTCCTGGAGCCTTCTCGGCCTGGGCGGTGGCGGGAAGCGCCATCAAAATGGCGGCGGCTACGAAACTCATACGCACTGGCTGGGTCCCCCGGACAGCAATAACTGAAGATTTTTCCAGGCATCGGCCTTTGCGGCGGGACGCTTCAACAGGAAGCGGGGATGATGGCACGCCGCCGCCATCACTGTGGCCTGCGAGTGGTTAATAGCATGTAAACTCTTGGTGTCCGAGGCTTGGTTCGTCCCGATCAGAACACGCTCCGTCGCCCGACCGAGCAGCAGCAGCTTCTGCGGCGCGATCAGCCCGAGGTGATGCAGCGCCACTTCGCGGAGCCGCGAGACCGCGTCGCCGGGCAGCTGTTCGGTTACCGGGCGGGCGTAGGCCAGCGGCGCCAGATAGACCTGCTCGCGCTCCAGCCCGATCGCCGCGAGCATTCGGTCGAACAACCGCCCCGCCGCGCCGCTCAGCAACGTGCCCGCCGCCGCGTCCTCGGCCTCGGGCATGTCGACCAGCACCATCAGCGTAGCGTCGGCGGGCCCGCCGGGCGCCACGCGCGGCGTGTGCCATGCCGCTTCGGGCGCGTCGGGCCCCATCCGCCACGCGACGAACGCTTCGAGCGTCTCGGGCAGGGGAGCAGCGGCTTCGGCATTCGCTCCGGCAGTGGCCGCGGCCGCTGCTGCGGCAGGCAAAGGCGCGCGCGCCAGCCAGTCGCGCGGGTCCGCTTCGGTGAGCACGTCGACACCGGCGTCGCGCCACCATTCCAGCGCGCTTGCCGCTGCCGCCTGCCAGTCGCTGTTCGGTTCGACCCCCATACCATCCTTTTGAATCGCGGGTTGACTGCACCGTCAATCTGCCTCCATCCGGGGCAGGACAAGGCGTTGCGCGCGCGCGACGAGCGTGTGCCATAAGCGTCCCGAATGGAGAAAGCGATGAGCGAACGGGAGTCGATGCCCTATGATGTCGTGATCGTCGGCGCGGGCCCTGCGGGCCTCTCCGCCGCGATCCGGCTCAAGCAGCTGGCCGCCGAGGCCGAGGCCGAGCTGTCCGTCTGCGTGCTGGAGAAGGGCTCCGAAGTCGGCGCGCACATCCTGTCGGGTGCGGTGGTCGATCCGCGCGCGCTCGACGAGCTGTTGCCGACGTGGCGCGAAGACGGCTGCCCGATGGCGCAGGTTCCGGTTACCGAGAACCACCACTGGATCCTGTCGAAGACGGGCAAGTCCGAATTCCCGCATCTGCTGATGCCGCCCTTCATGAACAACAAGGGCACCTACACCGGCTCGCTCGGCAATCTCTGCCGCTGGCTTGCCGACAAGGCGCAGGAGATGGGGGTCGAGGTGTTCCCCGGCTTCGCGGCGGCCGAGGTGCTGTTCAACGACGACGGCTCGGTGAAGGGTGTCGCCACCGGCGACATGGGGGTGGCGCGCGACGGCACGCACAAGCCGGAATATACGCCGGGGATCGAGATCCATGCGAAATACACCTTCCTGGCGGAAGGCGTGCGCGGCCATCTCTCGAAAGAGCTGATCCGCATGTTCGATCTGCGCAAGGATTCGCAGCCGCAGGTCTATGGCATCGGCATCAAGGAATTGTGGGACATCGATCCCGACAAGCATGTGCCGGGCCGCGTGATCCACACCCAGGGCTGGCCGCTTACCGAGGATTCGAACGGCGGCGGCTTTCTCTATCATCAGGCCGACGGGCAGGTCGCGCTCGGCTTCGTCGTCTGGCTCAATTACAAGAACCCGTATCTGCGCCCGTTCGAGGAGATGCAGCGCTGGAAGACGCATCCGGCGATCGCCGAGGTGCTGGAGGGCGGCAAGCGCGTCTCCTACGGCGCGCGCGCGATCAACGACGGCGGCTGGCAGTCGGTGCCCAAGCTCACCTTCCCCGGCGGCGCGCTGATCGGCTGCTCGGCGGGCTTCGTGAACGTGCCCCGGATCAAGGGCACGCACACCGCGATGAAGACCGGCATGATGGCCGCCGAAGCGGCGTTCGACGCGATCCGCGCCGGCCGCGAGCATGACGAGCTTTCCGCCTATGGCACAGCCTATGAATCGAGCTGGGTCTATTCGGAGCTGAAGGGCGTCCGCAACGTCGTCCCGCTCGTCAAGAAATATGGCGACACCTGGGGCACGATGCTCGCGGGCGTCAACATGTGGTCCGAGCATCTCGGGCTGCGCATGCCCTATACGATGAAGCACAAGCCCGATCACGAGAGCCTGGTCCGCAAGGATCTGGCGACGCCGATCGACTATCCCAAGCCCGATGGCGTGCTCACCTTCGATCGCCTCTCGTCGGTGTTCGTGTCGAACACCAATCACGAGGAGGACCAGCCGGTCCATCTCACGCTGCACGATCCCAGCATCCCGATCGGCTTCAACCTTCCGGTCTATGACGAACCGGCGCAGCGCTACTGCCCGGCGGGGGTCTATGAAGTCGTCGGGCTTGAAGAGGGCGAACCGCGGTTCCAGATCAACGCCCAGAACTGCGTGCACTGCAAGACGTGCGACATCAAGGACCCTACCCAAAACATCAACTGGGTGGTTCCCGAAGGCGGCGGAGGCCCGAATTATCCGAACATGTAGGGACGTGCTGATCGCGGGCGTGGCGCTTGTAGCGCTCGCGCCCGCCGCGCAGGCCCAGCAGGGGCAGGCGGCCGATTATGTCCGCGCCCGCGCCGCCGACGCCGATGGCGCCGCCCGTGCCGCCGCCGCCGGCTATGCCAGGGCGCTCGATGCCGCGCCCGATGACGAGATGGTCGCGGTGCGCGCCTATCGCCAGGCGCTCGAGGTCGGCGACTTCGCGCTCGCTGCCCGCGCCGCCGCGGTGCTCTCGCGCGCCGAAATGGCCGCGCCCGATCTGCCGCTCTTCCGTCTCGCCACGGCTCTGGAGGCCGGCGATCTCGCGGCCGCGCAAGCCGAAGTCGATGCGATGGCCGCCGGGCCGCTCGATTTCCTCGCGCCGGCGCTTGCCGGATGGCTGGCGCTGGAGCGCGGCGAGGATCCGCTCGCGCCGCTCGATGCCCCCGCCAACAATCTGCTCGCGCGCCGCTATATCGCGGAGCATCGCGCGCTGCTGCTGATCGCGAGCGGCCGCACCGCGGAGGGAGTGGCAGCCGTCCGCACGCTGCTCGCGGGCGGGCAGGAAGCGCAGGATCTGCGTATCGACGCCGCTCGCCTGCTCGCCTTGCGCGGCGATCGCCGCGAGGCGCGCGCGCTGCTCTCCGGCGGCGGGCCCGAATTTGCCGCGCTGCGCCGCGAGCTCGGCCGCGGCGCGCCTTCCGGCGCGCAGTTCGGTGCCGCGCGCCTGTTTCTCCGCCTCGCCGCCGATCTTGCGCGCGAGGACACCATACCGCTCTCGGTCGTGCTCACGCGCATGGCGCTGCGGCTCGATCCCGCCGACGATCGCGCGCGGCTCTATCTCGGCGATGCGCTTTCGCGGGCCGGCTCGGATGCCCTTGCGCACGAGGTGCTCGGCGAGATCGCGTCGGACAGCCCCTATGCCGATGATGCGGAGCTCGTCCGCGTGAGCGCACTCTCGCGCGCCGGCCGCACCGACGAAGCGCTCGCCCGTGCCCGGCAGATCGCCGAGCGGCGCGGCGCCAGCAGCGAGGATGCGCAGAGCTATGGCGATCTCCTCGCCGCCGAGGAACAGCATGACGCCGCCGCCCGCGCCTATGCTCTCGCGATCGAGCGCGCAGGGGCCGATGCGAGCTGGCTGCTCTATTATCGCCACGGCGCCGCGCTGGAAAATGCCGGCCGCTGGAGCGAGGCGCTGCCCGCGCTGCGCCGCGCGGTCGCGCTCGGTCCGGACCAGCCGGTCGCCCTCAACATGCTCGGCTATGCGCAGGTCGAGCGCGGCGAGAACGTCGAGGAAGCAGTCGCGATGCTCGAGCGCGCCAACGAATTGCGGCCCGACGATCCGGGCATCACCGATTCGCTGGGCTGGGCCTATTATCGCACCGGCGCCTATGAACGCGCCGTGCCGCTGCTCGAACAGGCGGCGCGCGGCGCGCCGGCGGACAGCCTCATCAACGAGCATCTCGGCGACGCCTATTGGCGAGTCGATCGGCGCTACGAGGCGCGCTACGCCTGGCGCGCCGCCGCCGTCTATGCCGATGCCGAGGATACCGCGCGGCTCGAGCGCAAGCTGCGCCGGGGGCTGAACGGCCCCGACGCTGCCGCCAATTGACGCCATGATCGTCGAACCCGCGCGCGCCAAGCTCAACCTGGCGCTCCACGTCCGCCGCCGCCGCGCCGACGGCTATCACGAACTCGAAACGCTGTTCGCCTTCGTGGCGCTCGGCGACGAGGTGCGGCTCGGCGGCGAGGGGGAGGGTCTTCGCGTCACCGGCCCCTTCGCCCCCGCGCTTGGCGATACCGCCGACAATCTCGTCACGCGTGCCGCCGTCGCTTTCGCCTCGCGTTTCGGGCTCGACACTATTCCGCCGATCGAACTGGTGAAGCACCTGCCCGTCGCCTCGGGCATCGGTGGCGGTTCGGCGGACGCGGCGGCGACATTGCGCGCGCTCGCCCGCCACTGCGGCCGTGCGCCCGACGATCCGGCGCTCTTCGAAATCGCCGCCGCGCTCGGATCGGACGTGCCCGCCTGCCTGCTTGGACGCACCGCGCTGGGCCGCGGCCGCGGCGAGGCGCTCGAGCCGCTTGCCGGCCTCCCGCCGCGCGCCGTGCTGCTGGTCAACCCGGGCGTCGCCGTCTCGACTGCCGAGGTGTTTCGCCGCTGGGACGGAATCGATCGCGGCCCGCTTCCCGACGGAGAGGCGCTCGAAGCGGCGCAATGCGGCCGCAATGACCTCGAAGCGCCTGCCTGCGCCGTCGCCCCCGTGATCGCCGACGTGCTCGGCCGGCTCGCCGAACAGCCCGGTGCGCTTCTCGTCCGCATGTCGGGCTCGGGAGCGACCTGCTTCGCGCTTTACGACAGCGCCGCCGCCTGCGCCGCCGCCGCCGCCGCGATCCGCACCGCCCGGCCGCGCTGGTGGTGCGCCGAGACGATTCTCGCCTAGCCGCGTCTTTACCATTGCGCGAAACTTCCCGTTCGCCTTCCGCGACTAGTCAGTGCACCAGCGGATCGAGCGCCGGGAGCGGGACGTCCGTCGGTGGCCCCCGCCTTCGGGCGGGCGCCACCCCGTGACAAGCGCCGCCATCCCCGGCACAGCATCGGCATGATCGAAACCACGCGCGAAGGGCCGCTCGCCCTTGTCACGCTCCACCGGCCCGATGCGCGCAATGCGCTGTCGATCGCCGGCTGGGAATCGCTTGCCGCTGCCGTGCGCGAGATCGCGGCGAGCGACGCTCGCGTCGTCCTGCTGCGTTCGGCGGTTCCGCTGGTCTTCACTGCCGGCGCCGATCTCGGCGAGTTCGAGCTGCTCCGCCAGCGCCCGATCGTCCGTACGCGTTTCCGCATCGCCATGCGTGATGCGATCGATGGCCTCGCCGCGCTCCCCATTCCGGTGATCGCCGCGATCGACGGCGGCTGCTACGGCGCGGGCGTGGCGCTGGCGCTCGCCTGTGACCTGCGCGTCGCCGGCGCGGGCGCGCAATTCGCGGTGACGCCCGCCAAGCTCGGCCTCGGCTACCCGCGCGAAGATGTCGCCCGGCTCGTGGCGCAGGTGGGGAAGGGGCAGGCGGCGCGACTGCTCTATTCGGCCGAGATCCTCGAAGCGCCCGAAGCCGCGGCGATCGGCCTCGCCGAAATCGCCACCGAGGAGGCCGAGCCGCTCGCCCGCGTCTTCGCCGATCGCATCGCCGCCAATGCGCCGGTGGCGATCCGCCTGCTCAAGCGCACGCTCGCCGATCCCGCCGATGAAGCCCTCGACGATGCGTTCGAGGCGCGCTTCGGCAGCGACGAATTCGCCGAGGGGCTCGATTCCTTCCGCAACCGCCGCCGGCCGCGCTTCGCATGACCGCGGCCGAAGTGCTCGACGGCGCCGCGCGCGACCTGCTGCTGCTCTGCGACCATGCCTCGGCGGAAACAGTCCCCGATATCCCGATCGCGCCCGATCTGCTCGCCCGACACATCGGCGTCGATATCGGCGCTGGCGCCGTCACGCGCCTGCTCGCGCACCGGCTCGGCGCGCCGGCGGTTCTCGCCACCATTTCGCGCCTCGTGATCGACCTCCACCGCGAGCCCGATCACGCGAAGCTGGTGCCCGAGGAAAGCGACGGCCATACGATTCCCGCTAATGTCGGCGCCGATCGCTTCGCCCGCATCGCGCGCTTCCACGCGCCCTATCATCGTGCGATCGCCGCGCGGATTCGCGCCGTCCGCCCGAAGCTGATCCTCGCGATCCACAGTTTCACGCCGCAGCTCGAAGCAGGCGGCACGCAGCGGCCGTGGGAAATCGGCGTGCTCTACAATCGCGATGCGCGTGCCGCGCGCCCGGCGCTCGACTGGCTGGCCGGGAAAGGGTTCGCGGTCGGCGACAACGAACCCTATTCGGGGCGTCAGTTCAACGCGACGCTCAACCGTCATGCCGAGGCGCAGGGCATCCCTTCGATCGCGATCGAGATCCGCAACGATCTGATCGCCGACGATACCGGCGCCGAGCGCTGGAGCGCGGTGCTCGCCGAGCTTGCGACACATCTTCTGCGTAATAGTCTTGCGTAGGAGGCATCATCCGCGACATAGGCTGTCGCGCCATGACCAATCGCTTCGACAAATCCCGCCTTCCGAGCCGCCACGTCTCCGTCGGACCCGAGCGCGCCCCGCACCGCAGCTATTACTACGCCATGGGCATCGACGAGGCGGACATCGCCAAGCCCTTCGTCGCGCTGGCGAGCGCCGGCAACGACAGCGCGCCCTGCAACACCACGCTCGATGCCCAGGCGAACGCGGCCCGCGAAGGCGTGATCCAGAACGGCGGCATGCCTCGGCGGTTCAACACGATCACCGTCACCGACGGGATCGCGATGGGGCATCAGGGGATGAAATCCTCGCTCGTCAGCCGCGAAGTGATCGCCGATTCGGTCGAGCTTTCGGTGCGCGGCCATTGCTACGACGCGCTGGTCGGTTTCGCGGGGTGCGACAAGTCGCTGCCCGGCATGATGATGGCGATGCTGCGGCTCAATATCCCGTCTATCTTCGTCTATGGCGGGTCGATCCTCCCGGGCCGCTATCACGGCAAGGACGTCACCGTCGTCGACGTGTTCGAAGTTGTCGGCCGCTATGCCGCCGGGACCTGTCCGCTGTCCGAAGTCCATGAGCTCGAAAAGGTCGCCTGTCCCGGCCATGGCGCGTGCGGCGGCCAGTTCACGGCGAACACCATGGCGTGCGTCGGAGAGGCGATCGGATTGTCCCTGCCAAACAGCAACATGGTCCCCGCTCCTTATACTACGCGTGAACAGATCGCAGTCGCCGCGGGCGCGCAGGTGATGGAGCTCGTCGAGCGCAATATGCGCCCGCGCGACATCTGCACCCGCTCGGCCTTCGTCAACGCCGCGCGCGTCGTCGCCGCCACCGGCGGCTCGACCAACGCCGCGCTCCACCTGCCGGCGATGGCCAATGAGGCGGGAATCGAATTCGACTTGTTCGATGTTGCAGAGGCTTTCAAATCAACCCCTTACATCGCCGACCTCAAGCCCGGTGGCAACTATGTCGCCAAGGACATGCATGAAGCCGGCGGCGTCTACATGCTGATGAAGACGATGCTTGCGGGCGGCTTCCTTGACGGCGAGTGCATGACCGTCACGGGAAAGACGCTGGGCGAGAACATCGATCAGGTGACGTGGAATCCCGATCAGAAGGTGATCCACGATGTCCGCACCCCGCTGTCGCCCACCGGCGGCGTCGTGGGCCTGCGCGGCACGCTGGCGCCCGACGGGGCCATCGTGAAGGTGGCGGGGATGCACCGGCTCCAGTTCGAGGGGCCTGCGCGCGTCTTCGATTGCGAGGAGGATGCGTTCGCGGCGGTCGAGCAGCGGCGGATCGTCGAGGGCGAAGTCGTGGTCATTCGCTACGAGGGGCCTCGGGGCGGTCCCGGCATGCGCGAGATGCTGTCGACCACCGCCGCGCTCTATGGCCTCGGCATGGGTGAGAAGGTTGCGCTCATCACCGACGGTCGCTTCTCCGGCGCCACGCGCGGATTCTGCATCGGCCATGTCGGGCCCGAGGCAGCCGAAGGCGGCCCGATCGCATTGATCGAGGATGGCGACATCATCCGCATCGATGCCGAAGCCGGGACGATCGACCTCGACCTGCCCGACGACGTGCTCGCGCAGCGCCGCGCCGCCTGGCGCCCGCGCGTCAACGACTATCAGGCAGGCGCCCTGTGGCGCTATTCGCAAACGGTCGGCCCGGCCTATAGGGGGGCGGTCACGCACCCGGGAGCCAGCGCCGAAACCCATGTCTACGCGGATATCTGAACGACCGGATTCCACGCTTTCGTCATCATTGGCCGGGGCGGCCCGCCGGGGCGCGGGCGCGGCGGCGCATCCGCTCCGCGCCGGTGTTCTGCTGGGCGCCATCCTGCTGGCCGGCTGCGAAGTGCCGCTGCCCGACAAGGCGGCGCAGGCCGCGGCGAAAGAACATCGTGCCGCCATGGCGTCGGACGAGGGCAGGATCGTCTGTTCGCCGCTCGGCACAAGCGAATTCGCCCCGGTCTGCACGGTGGACCGGGTGCAGTCGCAGGACGGACTTTTTCTCACGCTGCGGCACCCCGATGGCGGCTTCCGCCGGCTGCTCGTGACTCGCGACGGCCGCGGCGTCGTCGCCGCCGATGGTGCCGAGCCTGCGCTGGTGATCCCGCGCAGCGAGACCGAGATCGAAGTCGCGCTCGGCGGCGCCCGTTATCGGCTTCCCGCCACTGTGAACTCCAGGGCGCTGCCGTGATGCGGATTCCGTCCGGCGCTCCGATCCTGACTGCCGCGGCGATGGTCGCCGCCGAACAGGCGGTGTTCGCGTCGGGCGTGTCGCAGGAAGCGCTGATGGAGCGTGCCGGTGCCGTCGTCGCGCGCGAGGCGGCGCGCTTCGCCGTCGGTCGCCATGTGCTCGTCCTCGCCGGGCCCGGCAACAACGGCGGGGACGCCTATGTCGTCGCGCGGCATCTCGCCGAGGCCGGCTGCGACGTCGAGGTTGCCGCGCTCGGAGCCCCGAAGGCGGGAGCCGCAGCCGCGATGCGCGCACGCTGGGCCGGGCCGACGGTGGCTTTGATCGACGCCCGGCCGCGGCGGTTGCTGATCGACGGGCTGTTCGGCACCGGCATGACACGTCCGCTCGACGAGGACGTCGCCGAAGCGCTCGCACGTCTCGTCGCCGCTGCCGATTTCGCGCTCGCGATCGACTTGCCGAGCGGTCTCGATACCGACAGCGGCGCGAGCCTCGGCGCCCCCCGCGGAATCGGCGCCACCGTGGCGCTCGGCGCGCTCAAGCCAGCGCATCTGCTCGGCGACGGGCTCGAACGCTGCGGCCATCTCTTTCTTGCCGATATCGGCGTTCCCGTGACCGGCGACTGGCGCACGGCCGCGCGGCCGCGCATCGCGCCGCCGGCGGTGCACGCGCACAAATATACGCGCGGGCTGGTCGTCGTGCTCGAAGGCGCGATGCCCGGCGCCGCCCGGCTCGCGGCGCGGGCGGCGCTCGCGGGTGGGGCGGGCTATTGCATCCTGGCGGGAAAGCAGGTGGAGCAGGGCGGCCCCGACGCGCTCGTCCGCCGCACCGTCTCGAACGTCGAGGAGCTACGCGCCCTCTTCGATGATGATCGCATCGCCGCGCTCGTCGCCGGGCCCGGCCTGGGGCGCGACTCATGGGCCCGTACGCTGCTCGCCGAGGCGCTGCGTTCGCCGCATCCGCTGGTGCTCGACGGCGATGCGCTCACCCTGGTTGGCAGCGACGGTCTCGATGCGGTGCGCGAACGAGCAGCGCCGCTCTGGCTCACGCCGCACGGCGGCGAGTTCGACCGGCTGTTCGGCTCGGGGGAGCGGAGCAAGATCGAGCGGACTCTCGCCGCCGCGCACGCCAGCGGTGCGACCATCCTCCACAAGGGCGGCGACACGGTCGTCGCCACGCCGCAGGGGCAGGTGCGGGTGCTCGCCGGAGCCTCTTCCTGGTTGTCCACTGCCGGGACCGGTGACGTCCTCGCCGGGCTCCTTGCCGCGCGGCTGCCGCACGGCCATGACGCCGCGGCCGAGGCGGCGGTCTGGCTCCACGCCCGCGCCGCCCAGCGCGCCGGCCCCGCCTTTCACGCCGACACGCTCATCCACCATATCCCGGAAGCAATCGCCGAATGCCTGTGAACGACGCCGCGCCCGAGCCTGGAGACATCGTCCGCGTCGCGGCGCGCGGCGACGGCGTGACGCGCGACGGACGCCATGTGCCGCTCGCTGCGCCGGGCGATCGGCTGCGCGCCGACGGCGGCATCGTGCGCGGCCCGCATCATCGCACGCCCCCCTGCCGCCATTTCCCCGACTGCGGCGGCTGTCAGCTCCAGCATCTCGACGATGCGAGCTGGAGCGGCTTCATCGTCGACAGGATCGCCGGAGCGCTCGCCCAGCACGGCCTCTCGGCTCCGATCCGCACGCCGCAGCTCTCGCCCCCGCACACGCGCCGCCGCGCCACGCTCCATGCCGAGCGGCGCGGCCGTCAGGTCCATCTTGGCTTTACCGAGCAGGGCAGCCACCGTCTGATCGACATCGCCGAATGCCATGTCCTCGCGCCCGAGCTGTTCGCGCTGATCGCGCCGCTGCGGGGGCTGCTCGCGGCGATGCTGCCCGCATCGGGCCGTTCCGACGTTCACCTCGCCTGCACCGATCAGGGCGTCGACGTGCGCATCGGCCGAATCGCTGACGACAGCCTCGCCGCCGCCGAAGCGATCACTGCCTTCGCCTATCGCCACGACCTCGCCCGGCTCGCGATCGACGACGGCTATGGCGCGCAGCCGCGCTGGGAGCCCGATCCGGTGACGGTGACGCTCGGCGGCGTGCCGGTGCCGTTCCCCGGCGGTTCTTTCCTTCAGGCGACGGCGGAGGGCGAGGCGGCGCTGGTCGCCGCAGTGCGCGAGGCGGCAGAGGAGGCGGGCAAGGTCGCCGATCTCTTCGCCGGTCTCGGCACCTTCGCCTTGGCCTTCCCGGAAGCGCGCGTCTATGCGGCCGAAGGCGCGCGCGAGCCGATCCTCGCGCTCAAGGCGGCCGCCGCGGGCGCGCGCCGCCAGCTCTTCGCGGATCATCGCGACCTGTTCCGCCGCCCGGTCGCGCCGAAGGACCTCGACCATTTCGACGCTGTGGTCCTCGATCCGCCGCGCGCCGGCGCCAAGGAGCAGATAGCCGAAATCGCCGCGTCGGCAGTTCCTATCGTTGCCTATGTTTCGTGCAATCCCAGTACCTTCGCGCGCGATGCCGAGACTCTGTGCAAGGGCGGCTACCGGCTCGACTGGATCCAGCCCGTCGGCCAGTTCCGCTGGTCGACCCATGTCGAGCTCGCGGCGAAGTTCAGTCGCTGATCCCGTCTCCGGGATACACCGCCCGCACGAAGAACAGCCCGTCGGGCGGCGCGTTCAGCCCCAGCGCGGCGCGGTCCTTCGCCTGCAGCGCCGCGCGCATGTCCTCGGGCGTCCATTGCCCTTGCCCCACCAGCGCCAGGCACCCGACCATCGAGCGCACCTGATGATGCAGGAACGAGCGCGCGGCCGCCGCCACGAACACGCGGTCGCCCGCGCGTGTCACTTCCAGCCGATCTAGCGTCTTTTCGGGGCTCTGCGCCTGGCAATGCGCCGATCGGAAGGTGGTGAAGTCATGGCGTCCCACCAGCACCGCTGCGGCTTCCTGCATCGCCGCCACTTCGAGCGGCCGCGCCACCTGCCACGCCAGCCCTTTCTCCCAGGTCAGCGGCGCGCGCCGGTTGACGATCCGATACTCATACGCGCGGCCCACACACGAAAAGCGCGCGTGCCAGTCGTCCGCCACCGCCTCGCACGCCAGCACCGCCACCGGGTCGGGCCGCAGCCGCGCGTTGAGCGCTTCCATCAGCCGGAACGCCGCGATCGGCTTGGCGATGTCGAGATGCGCGCGCATCGCCAGTGCATGGACTCCCGCATCGGTGCGTCCCGCGCCATGCACCACGGCATCCTCGCCCGTGACCGCAAAGGCGGCGTCCTCGATCGCCGCCTGCACGCTCGGCCCATGATCCTGCCGCTGCCAGCCCATGAACGGCCGCCCGTCGAATTCGATCGTCAGCGCGAAGCGAGTCACGCCAGCACGCTGCCCGGCGGGATCGCGAATCCGCGCAGCAGCTCGTCGGCCTTCATCACGCCGCGTCCGGCGCGCTGCACCGTCACCGGGCGGATCGCGCCACAGCCGCAGGCGATCGTCAGCGCATCGTCGAGCACCGTGCCCGGCGCGCCGTTGCCCTCGACCACTTCCGCCGCATGTACGCGCACGCGCTCGCCTGCGACTTCGAAATACGCGCCGGGCGCCGGATTGAACGCACGCACTTGCCGCTCGACTGCGTCGGCGCGCTGCGTGAAGTCGAGCCGCGCCTCGGCCTTGTCGATCTTGGGCGCATGGGTGACTCCGTGCTCGGGCTGCGGCACCGGAGGATGCGCGCCGGGTTCGGCGAGCACTTCCAGCATCAGCCGCGCGCCCATCGCGCTCAGTTCCTCGGTCAGTTCGCCCGCCGTCTTGGCGTCGATCGGCGTGCGCGCCTCCAGCCGCACCGGCCCCGTGTCGAGTCCCGCCTCCATCTGCATGATGCCGACTCCGGTCTCGGCGTCGCCTGCCAGGATCGCGCGCTGGATCGGCGCCGCCCCGCGCCAGCGCGGCAGCAGCGAGGCGTGGACGTTGAGGCACCCCAGCCGCGGCGCGTCGAGCACCGCGCGCGGCAGGATCAGGCCATAGGCCGCCACCACCGCCGCATCGGCGCCGAGCGCGGCGAACGCCGCCTGCGCCTCGGCATCCTTCAGCGACACCGGCGTGCGCGTCGCTATGCCCAGCGCCTCGGCGCGCGCCTGCACCGGCGAGGGAGTCAGCGCCTTGCCGCGTCCCGCGCGCCGCGGCGGCTGGCTGTATGCCGCGACGATCTCGTGCCCGGCCTCGACCAGCGCGTCGAGCACCGGCACGGCAAAGCCGGGCGTTCCCATGAAGACGATTTTCATGGCGCGTGCCTATGCGGCGGAAGGGAGGGTTCGCAACCCGGCATCGCTTCGTGGTCAATTCCCTTCGCCGCGCGAAACTCCTATCTCCCGGCCATGGCCTCTCCTGAAATCGACGCGCTCACCCAGGCGCTTTCCCGACTGCCCGGCCTCGGCCCCCGCTCGGCGCGCCGCGCGGTGCTGCACTTGCTCAAGAAGCGCGAGACGGCGCTCGAGCCGCTGCTCGCCGCGCTGGGGGCGGTTTCGGAAAAGCTCGCCACCTGTTCGATCTGCGGCAATGTCGACACCACCGATCCCTGCGGCATCTGCGCCGATCCGCGGCGCGAGGGGCGGGCGCTCTGCGTGGTCGAGGAAGTCGCCGATCTCTGGGCGCTCGATCGCTCGCGGCTGTTCCCCGGCAAGTTCCATGTGCTCGGCGGCCGGCTCTCGGCGCTCGACGGCGTACGGCCGGAGGATCTCGCGATCGACGGCCTCGTCCGCCGCATCGCCGCCGGCGGCATCGACGAAGTCGTCCTCGCGATGAACGCGACGCTGGAGGGCCAGACCACCGCGCATTACATCGCCGAGCGGATCGAGAGCTATCCGGTGCGCGTCACGCAACTCGCCCATGGCCTGCCGGTGGGGGGCGAGCTCGACTATCTCGACGAAGGCACGCTCGCCCAGGCGCTCCGCGCGCGCCGCCCGGTCGTCTGAGGCAAGGCGCGGCCCTGCCTGGAGCGGAGCGGAACCTCGTCCGTCCCGAGCGAAGGCGAGGGACGTGCCGCACACATAGCGCCATCTGGACTCGACCGCGCCCGCCTCGCCGCCTTGCAGGCGGCACCGATTGATTCGCCGCGACTAAGTCCTTAAATCGCGGGCATGGCGATCCTACCCATCCTCGAAGTGCCCGATCCCCGTCTGAAGACCGTCTCGACTCCCGTCGAAACGGTGGACGACGATGTCCGCAAGCTGATCGACGACATGTTCGATACGATGTACGCCGCGCCCGGCATCGGCCTCGCCGCGATTCAGGTCGGCGTGCCCAAGCGGATCGTCGTGATGGATCTGCAGGAGGAAGAGGACGAGGAAGGCAAGCCGATCCGCGACCCGCGCGTCTTCATCAATCCCGAGATTCTCGATCCCGCCGAAGAGATGTCGACTTATACCGAGGGGTGCCTCTCGGTCCCCGATCAGTTCGCCGACGTCGATCGTCCCGCCCGCTGCCGCGTGAAGTGGCTCGACGCGCAGGGCGAGGCGCATGACGAGATCTTCGAAGGCCTGTTCGCCACCTGCATCCAGCACGAGATGGACCATCTCGAAGGCATCGTCTTCATCGACCATCTCTCGCGCCTCAAGCGCCAGATGATCCTGAAAAAGCTCGAAAAGGCCCGCAAGGCCGCGGCTTGAGCCGAAGGGCCGGCCGTCGGTCCCGACACCGGCCCTCCATTTCCGGTCAGAACGTCTCCAGCGCGGCCCTGCAGTCGCGGGCGCATTCGCGGCACATCTGCGCGCAGCGGCGGCAATGGTCGTTGTCGTGCTTCTCGCACTCCGCCGCGCAGGTCTCGCACGCCTGGATGCAGAGGCGCAGCGTCGCCTGGATGAGTTCCTCGTTGCTCGCTGTCCGCCGGGTCGCGATCCGGTAGGTCGCGGTGCAGACGTCCGAACAGTCGAGGCAGAGGCGGATGCACCGCCGCATGTCCATTTCCTCGGCCACGCACGCATCGGCGCAGCTGTTGCAGATGGCGGCGCAGAACATCGCGTGGCGTACCGCCGTCGCTAGCGGCTCGTTCAGATTGCCCGCCACATCGGGATGGGCCTTGATCATTTCGGCGATCGACATCGCTTTCTCTCCTTGCTCAGGGGTTTGTCGTGCTCCCAACGGAGGCGTTCCGAGGCGAGTTCCGGCGTGTGCGCAGAAAGGGCTGTCCTACACGCATCGTTCCAGCTATGTTCCCATTATCCTGTGCTCTCTCGCGCGGGCGCGCGCAGGGGCGCGTCCGCGCGCGGAGGTGCGACCTTAGTGAGACCTTCGGGAGATTTGCGTGGGTTTTGAAACCGTCCTGATCGTCGCCGGCGCGCTGCTGCTCGGCCTTGCGCTCGGCTGGTTCCTCGGCAGCCGCGGCGAAGCGAAGATGCGGGTCGAGCGCGACAAATGGGAAGGCGAGTTCCGCGCCGCCGCCGCCGATCTTGGCCGCGCGCAGACCGATCTCGCGACGCTCAAGGCGGAAACGACCGGCATGGAGGCGCGCTTTGCCGAACTCGCCACGCGCGTGCTCGGCGAAGCGCAGAAGAATTTCCTCGAGCGTGCCGATCAGCGGTTCAACCAGGCGGGCGAGAAGAGCGAGGAAAAGCTCAAGGCGCTGCTCGATCCGGTGCGCGAGACGCTCAAGCGCTACGAGGACGGGCTGACTCGCGTCGAGAAGGAGCGCGAGGGCAGCTATCGCGAGCTGCGCGAAGCCGTGAAGACGCTTCATCTCGGCCATACCCAGGTCCGCGACGAGACCGCGCGGCTGGTCAATGCGCTCCGTTCGAGCCCCAAGGCGCGCGGGCGCTGGGGCGAGCAGAGCCTCAAGAACGTCCTCGAACATGCCGGGCTCAGCGCCCATGTCGATTTCCGCACCGAGGTTTCGGTAGATACCGAGGACGGGCGGCTGCGCCCCGACGTCGTCGTCAACCTGCCCGGCGGGCGCAAGCTCATCATCGACGCCAAATGCTCGCTCAACGCCTATCTCGACGCCAGCGAGGAAGTCGATGACGAGGCGCGCCGCGCACACCTCAAGGCGCATGCCGGCGCGATCCGCAACCATGCCCAGCAGCTCGGCTCTAAAAGCTATTGGGAGCGGTTCGGCGACGCGGCCGACTATGTGATCCTCTACATTCCCGGCGAACACTTCCTCACCGCCGCGCTCGAGCAGGACGAGGCGCTGTGGGAATGGGCGTTCGAGCGCCGCGTGCTGCTCGCCACGCCGACCAATCTGGTCGCGATCGCGCGCACCGTCGCCAGCGTCTGGCGGCAGGAGAAGATCGCCGAACAGGCCGCCGAGATCGCCGCGCTCGGCAAGGAGCTGCATTCGCGGCTGGCGACGATGGGCAGCCACGTCACCAAGCTGGGCCGCAATCTCGAACTCGCCGGCAACGCCTATAATGCGATGGTCGGCAGCCTCGAGAGCCAGGTGTTCACTCAGGCCCAGCGGTTCGAGGCGCTGGAAGTCGCGACCGGCGCCAAGCGGATCGAGGCGCTGCCGGTCGTCGAAACCACGCCGCGCCCGCTGACGAAGCTCGCCCCCGCTGGTGACGGCGACGAGGCTTCGCGGGCTGCGGAGTAGGAGTCAGCGGCGCGGGCGCGGGGCAGGGGCCTCGGGCGCCAGCACGATCCGGCGTCCGTCGCGCGCGGTCATCACCAGCTTCTCGGCGCGGTTGGTGGTGACGCTCAGCGACTGGCCCAGGATCTCGACGATCGCGGCTTCCTGCCGCATCGCCGGGCCGGGGCAGGCCATCCGGGTCTGGTTCAGCCGGCCGATGTTCAGCCGGCCGCCGTCGAAGCGGAAGCTGCCCGAAAGCCGGTTGCAGCCGCCGGTGCCGGTGACGCGGCCCTGCTCGAAGCGCAGCGTCGCCTCGGGTCCGCGCAGCGGCCGGCCGTCGATCGCTTCGACGCGCCACGTGCCGTCGATGATCGCCGAGCGGTCGTGCCCGGCGCGCGGCGTCCCGCCGCAGCCGCGCCAGTGCATCCGGCCGGTGCGCACCGTCACCGTGTCGGGATAGCGCCGGTCGCTCATCCCGTCGTTGCAGGGGATGTGCGTGACGTCGATGGTCATCTGCGGGGTTTCGTAGCGGGTGCCGTTGATCCCGATGATCGGCCGCGGCTTGGCGACCGTCACCGGACGCCGGCCCGGCGCATCGAACCGCATCGTCCGCGCGTCGATCGTCACCGACCAGAACGGCTCGGTGCCCAGTGCCCGATAGCCGTCGCCGCGCCGCTCCTGGGCATGCGCCGAAACGGCTGCGGTGCAGGCCAGCGCGGCGGCGGCGATCGTCAACATGGTACGCATCACGGTGTCTCCCTTCGAGCCACTGGTCGCACCGCCCGGCTGAACGCCGGCTTGCCGGATCAGCGTCGCCGCTGGTTCAGCACCTCATAGGCCATCACTGCGGTAGCGACCGCGGCGTTCAGGCTGTCGGCCTTGCCGAGCATCGGGATCTTGACCAGCAGGTCGCATGCCGCTGCCATCGCGTCGGGCATGCCCTGCGCCTCGTTGCCGGTCAGGAGGAATGTGGGGGCTTCGTAGCGCGGCGCCTGATAGTCGAATTCGGTATCGAGGCTCAGGCCGACGAGTTGCCCCGGCCCGGAGCGCAGCCATGCCTCGAACGCCGCCCATTCGGTACGGGCGACCGGCACGGTGAACAGCGCGCCCATGCTGGCCCGCACCGCCTCGACCGAAAAGGGATCGACACATTCGCCGATCAGGATCAGCCCGCCGGCGCCCACCGCGTCCGCGGTCCGCAGGATCGTCCCGAGGTTGCCCGGATCGCGCAGCCGCTCGGCGACCAGCCAGATCGGTGCCCGATGCCGGTCGATCTGCCCGAGCGCCACCGCGAACTCGGCATAGACGCCGACGACCGCGCCCGGATTGTCCTTGCCCGAGAGCTTGGAAAGGATGTCGGCCGTCGTCTCGATTGCCTCGCCGCCCGCCGCCTCGGTCGCCTCGACCAGCGCCGTCACCAGCGGGTGGCCCGCCATGTCGCCGGCGTAGAAGAGATGCTCGGGCAGCCGGCCGGCTTCGCGCGCTTCGGTAAGGATGCGCAGCCCTTCGGCCAGGAACTGCCCCACCTCGCGCCGGTGCCGCTTCTCGCGCAGCTGGCGGACATGCTTGACCAGCGGATTGGAAAAGGCGGTTATGCTGCGCGGCATCGGAAATGGCTCTTGGCTGGGGGGGCGGTTGCCGCAATGGGCGGCCGCGCCGGCTTCAATCCTCGCCGAAGCGATCCTGGACGAGCTGCGCCAGTGCGTCCACTGCCGCCTCGGCGCCGTCGCCCTCGGCATGAATGACGATCGAATCGCCCTTGGCAGCGCCCAGCATCATCAGCCCCATGATCGACGTCGCGGTCACGGCCGTGCCGTCCTTCTCGACCGTCAGCGCCACCGGCTGGGCCGAAGCGAGCGTGACGAACTTGGCGCTGGCGCGGGCATGCAGGCCCCTGCGGTTCTCGATCCGGACCGTCCGGCGCGCGACGGTCACGCGGCGGCTTCCCCGAGCACTTCGGAGGCGACGGTGATATATTTCCTGCCTGCCTCGCGGGCCGCGGCGACCGCCTCGGTGACCTTCATCGTCTTACGGGCGCCGCCCAGCCGGATCAGCATCGGCAGGTTGATTCCGGCGATCACTTCGACCTTGCCCGTCTCCATCAGCGAGATGGCAAGGTTCGAAGGCGTGCCGCCGAACAGGTCGGTCAACAGCACCACGCCGCGCCCGGTGTCGACCTTCTGGATCGCTGCCGCGATGTCGCTGCGCCGCTCCTCCATGTCATCCTCGGGGCCGATGCAGATCGTGGCGATCGCCTCCTGCTTGCCGACCACATGTTCCATGGCGACGACGAATTCCTCCGCCAGCCGGCCATGGGTCACGAGTACCAATCCGATCATTCAGAATTCATCCCGTTCACCCCGCCTGCGGACGCCCTTCGAGCGAGTCCTGCGGGGCGGTCTGCAGATCGCGATGCGTGACCGTGGGCGAAAATCCGGCCGCGCGCAACCGCTGCGCCATCTCCTCGGCGACATGCACCGAACGATGTCTCCCGCCGGTACAGCCGAACGCCACGGTCACATATGCCTTCCCCTCGGCATCATAGCGGGGGATCAGCAAGCGCAGCAGCGATTCGATCTGATCGAGGGCGGGCGGGTACGCGGGATCGGCGATCACATAGTCCGCGACCGACGCATCCTTGCCGGTGCCCGGACGCAGCGAATCGACCCAATGCGGATTGCGCAGGAAGCGCATGTCGAACACCAGATCGGCGTTGCGCGGTAGCCCCCGTGCAAAGCCGAACGAGACGATCGACAGCGTCGTGCCGATCGCATCCTCGGAAAAGGTCGTGCGGATCTGCTGCGCGAGTTCGTTGGACGTCAGGTTGGTAGTGTCGATCAGCCGGTTCGACCACCGCCTGAGCGGCAGCAGCAGCTCGCGCTCGCGGGCGATGCCGTCGCTCGCCGGGCGGTCCTGCGCCAGCGGATGGCGCCGGCGTGTCTCCGAATAGCGGCGTTCGAGCTCGGCGCCCGAGCATTCGAGGAACAGCGTGCCGACGCCGTGGCCATGCTCTTCCTGGAGCTTCTTGATGCGTCGCACGATGCTCTCCGGATCGAAGCCGCGGGTGCGGGTTCCGATTCCGAGCGCCAGCGGCCGCTCGTCGCCATCGCTGCCCTCGGGAAGCGCCGTGTCGAGCAGCCGGTTCAGCAGCAGCAGCGGGAGATTGTCGACGACTTCCCAGCCGAGGTCCTCCAGCGTGCGCAGCACGGTTGATTTCCCCGCGCCCGACAATCCGGTCACCAGCAGGATGCTCTTGCGGGATTGCCGGCTCATGCCGCCAACGTCCTGAGCGCGATCTCGACCTTGATCGGCGCGGAGGCCTCGAGCGCAGGCAGGGCGAGTTCGGGCACATCGATGCCCGCGATCCGGCGCGTGCTGGAGCCCTCCGGCAGTCGGGGCGGCGTGTCGAGGATCGTCACCAGAAGGGCGACGGGGCAGTGTTCGACGTGCGGCATTTCGACGATGCCGATGCCGCGCACTTCGATCTTCCCTGCGATCGTCGGCGGCGGCGAGGCGAGCAGGATACCCGCATCGCGCCGGCACAGAGTATAGTCGTCGGACACCAGTGCCGCACCGCGGTCGATCAGACGCAGCGCGAGATCGGATTTGCCCTCGCCCGAAGAGCCTTCGATCAGCACAGCACGGCCGCCGATCGCGACGCAAGAGGCATGGAGCGTTTCGGACGATATTTCAGCCACATGGCATTCCCGGTTCAGCGCCGGTTCGCGAGCGGCAGCCGGACGACGAAACGTGCTCCGCTCAGCCGGTCCTCTCGCGATTCGACGGCGATACTCCCCTGGTGCCCTTCGACAATCGTGCGGGCGATGGCAAGCCCCAGCCCGGAGTGCTGGCCGAATGCCTCGCTCTGCGGCCGCACCGAATGGAAGCGACGAAAGATCGCCTCGCGCGCCTCTTCGGGGACGCCCGGACCTTCATCCTCGACGCGGACGACCAGCATGTCGCCTTCGGCGCGCAGCGACAGCGTGATGAGGCCGCCCTCCGGCGAAAAGGAGATCGCGTTCTCGACCAGATTCTCGAACACGCGCTCCAGACGAGCGCCTTCGCCGAGCACCTCGAATCCGCCGGCGCCGACGCGATCGAAGCGAATTCGGACATCGTTCGGCACGCTGCGTGATTGGCGTTGCGCGATTAGCGCTGCGAGCAAGGCGTCGATATCGACCGGCTCGAACGTCGCGCGGCTCAGCTGCGCGTCTAGGCGGGAGGCTTCGGAAATATCCGTGATCAGCCGGTCGAGCCGATGGACGTCGTCGCGGACGATCGCGATCAGCCGTTCCTGAAGCGCGGGATCCTTGACGTTGCCCAGCCCCTCGACTGCCGACCGCAGTGAGGCGAGCGGATTCTTCAGCTCGTGGGTCACGTCCGCGGCGAATGCCTCTGTCGCATCGATCCGGGCCCGCAGCGCACCGCTCATGTCCGATATGGCCCGGGCCAGCAGGCCGATCTCGTCGCGTCGCGTCGGCAGCCGCGGCACCGTCACTTCGCGCGCGCGTCCCAGCCGCACTCGGATCGCGGCGCGCGCCAGATGCCGCAGCGGCTTCACGATCGTCCGTGCGAGAAACAGTGACAGCAGGATCGAGACGATCGAAACGATCGCGAGAACGACGCCCAGCCGATAGCGCTCTGCGCGTACGGTAGTCGTTATGTCGCGCGCGTTCACTGTCGTCATCACCGCGCCGAGCTGCGTGATCGGCGCAGCGGCGGTGATCACCGGCGTGCGGTCGGGCGCGCGCCAGACGGTCGCCGGGGTTCCGTGCGTCACGCGCGCGGTGCGCACGTCCGGCCATTCCAGCCCATGTTCGGGATCGCGTTCGCGATAGAGCGGCGCACGTTCGGCACCGGCGACAGTGTCGATCATCGCGTCCAGAAAGCGTGCGACCGACTGGTTCCACGGATCCTTGTCGGGATCGCGCAGCACGACATTGCGCAGGCCGAGCGCCCTGCTGTCGGAGATCAGGCGTCCCTCCTCGTCGAACAGCCGGATGCGCGAGCCGGTGTCGCGCGCCAGGCTCAGGACCAGCAGGTCACGACGCTCGGGAGTGGCCGACGCGAGCGCCTGCGCGATCAGCCGCACCTCTCGGCTTGCCTGCGCGACGCGGCTGTCGACGATCCGGCTACGAAAGCTGTCGAGATAGGAGAAGCCGCCTGCGAGCAGCGCGAGGGCAAAGATGTTCACCGCCAGAATCCGGGGCGTCAAACTGACCCGGTTCGACCATTTGAGCGCCAGGTCGCGCTCCTCATTCCTCCGAGAAGCGGTAGCCGGCGCCATAGAGCGTCTCGATTGAATCGAAATCCGGATCGACCTGGCGGAACTTGCGGCGGACACGTTTGATATGGCTGTCGATCGTTCGGTCGTCGACGTAGATGTCGTCCTGATACGCCGCGTCCATCAACTGATTGCGCGTCTTCACGATCCCCGGCCTTTGCGCGAGCGTTTCCAGGATCAGGAACTCGGTGACCGTAAGCGTCACATTCTGACCGCCCCAGCTCACGCGGTGGCGCGCAGGGTCCATCGTCAGTTGCCCCCGCACCAGCGTCTGCGGCGCTTCGGTCTCGCTGCCGTCACCAGCGGTATGCAGCGATTCGGTGCGGCGCAGGATGGCGCGGATGCGCGCGATGAGCAGCCGCTGGCTGAACGGCTTGGCGATATAGTCGTCCGCGCCCATGGCCAGGCCGAGCGCTTCATCCAGCTCATCATCCTTGCTGGTGAGGAAGATTACCGGAACGGCGCTTTTCTCGCGCAGCCGGCGCAGTAGCTCCAGGCCGTCGAGCTTGGGCATCTTGATGTCGAGCACCGCCAGATCGGGCGGATTCTCGATCAACGCCTTCAGCGCGCTTTCGCCGTCAGAATAGACGCGCGTCAGAAACCCCTCGGTCTGCAAGGCGATCGACACGGATGTCAGAATATTCCGGTCATCGTCGACAAGGGCGATCGTCGCGGTCATTCGAAGAGGCGGAAAGAGGTGCAGCGCATCGCTCCCGGTTAGCCCAATGCGCTCGGGCGCTCAATCCATGGACACCGGTTACCTATTTGACCCAGCAGCCGCGGCGTGCCTATGCGCAAGCTACTGCTGCAACGCCGGGCCGCCGGAGAGATGCGTGTATGCACCCTTCAAGACGGCCATTTTGGGAGAAGAACGTGACCGAGCGGAAACCGCGTACCGGGCTGGACGCCCAGGGGATCGAGACGCGGGCGGACATTCACTGGAACCTGCTTACCGAGCCGCTCGTCGAGCAGGCTGTTGCGCGTGGTGAGGGCAAGCTGGCCGCCGGGGGCCCGTTGGTGGTCTCCACCGGCAAGCACACCGGCCGTTCGGCGCAGGACAAGTTCATCGTCCGCGACGCGAAGACCGAAGAGCCCATCTGGTGGGGCAAGACCAACAAGGGCATGACTCCCGAGCACTTCGCTGCGCTGAAGGCAGATTTCCTCGCCGCGGTGAAAGACAGGGACACGTTGTTCGTCCAGGATCTCTACGGAGGTTCGCAGCCCGAGCATCGCGTCCGTGTACGCGTGATCAACGAGCTCGCATGGCATAATCTCTTCATCCGCACGATGCTGGTCCGGCCCAAGGCGGAGGAGCTTGCCGGCTTCGATCCCGAATACACGATCATCGATCTGCCTAGCTTCAAGGCCGATCCCGAGCGCCACGGCTGCCGCTCCGAGACGGTGATCGCAGTCAGCCTGACCGACAAGCTGATCCTGATCGGCGGCACGGCCTATGCCGGCGAGATGAAGAAGAGCGTGTTCGGCCTGCTCAACTATCTGCTTCCCGAGCAGGGCATCATGCCGATGCACTGTTCGGCCAATATCGGTCCGGATGGCGGCACGGCGGTGTTCTTCGGCCTCTCGGGCACCGGCAAGACGACGCTCTCGGCGGATGCAAGCCGCACGCTGATCGGCGACGATGAGCATGGCTGGTCGGACACGGCGGTCTTCAATTTCGAAGGCGGCTGCTATGCCAAGATGATCCGCCTGTCCGAGGACGCGGAGCCGGAGATCTATGCGACGACCCGGCGGTTCGGCACGGTACTCGAGAATGTGGTGATGGACGAGGACACGCGCGTTCTCGATCTCGACGACAACAGCCTGGCTGAGAATACGCGCGGGGCCTATCCGATCGACTTCATCCCCAACGCGTCCGACGACAATATGGGTCCGGTCCCGAGCAACGTCGTGATGCTCACCGCCGATGCATTCGGTGTGCTGCCCCCGATCGCGAAGCTGACGCCCGATCAGGCGATGTATCATTTCCTGTCGGGATACACCGCCAAGGTCGCCGGCACCGAGATCGGCGTTACCGAACCGGAAGCGACCTTCTCGACGTGCTTCGGCGCACCCTTCATGCCGCGTCACCCCTCGGTCTATGGCAATCTCCTCAAGGAGCGGATCGCCAAGGGCGGGGTGCAGTGCTGGTTGCTCAACACCGGCTGGACCGGCGGCAAGTTTGGCGTGGGATCGCGCATGCCGATCAAGGCGACTCGCGCGCTGCTCAACGCAGCGCTCGACGGCAGCCTGAACGCCGCCGAGTTCCGCACCGATCCCAACTTCGGGTTCAAGGTGCCGGTGGCGGTTCCGGGCATCGATCCGACGATCCTCGACCCCCGTCAGACCTGGGACGACAAGGAAGCCTATGACGCGCAGGCGGCGAAGCTCGTCGACCTGTTCAACGAGAATTTCGCGCAGTTCGCGGAGCATGTGGACGAAGGCGTGCGGCAGGCCGCACCCAGCGCCCCCAAGGCCCCGGCAACATCCGCCTAGTTCGCACGGCAGGTGGGATCGGGCTCTGATCGCATTGCCCGATCCGACCCGAGATGAACCTGCCCCGCGTCGACGCTGGCCCTGCCCTATGCGGCGGCCTTACTCGCGTACAGCGTCCAGGTCCGTCTGTGCCGCTGCGTTTGCGACAAAGTGTAGTGTGCCGAGTGGCGGCCGCGCCGCCATTCGCCGCGCGAGACGCATCAACTCCCCGCGCGAGTTGATCGCGCAGTAGCGCGTCACCAGGATGCTCATCTGCCCCGCGTCCCGCACATTTTGTGGGGGACAGTCGCGTTGCAGAACCGTGAACATCTCAACTGGTCCATCGCCTTGGTTGGAGCGCTCCAGAAGGATGTACTCGCTTCCCGGTCTGCTTCCGATCTGAAGTGCCCAGAGTTCTCGCCACGCGGCTCCACTGTCGATCCTGCCGAGCTCGACAAAGAAGCCATAATCGAATGGCGCCTGCGCAAGCTCATCGCGTTCGGAGGCAGTCGCGATAGCCGCGAAGCAGTGGAAGACGCCGTAGTTGCGGATGGCAAGCCATGTGGCCTCTCCCTGGTCGTCGCTGTCTCTGGACGAGAGGCGCCAGTCGCCGAACTGCACTCGTGACTCGCAGCCGAAGCCGCCGTCCCCGCCGGTGAAGCCACGCGGCCACTTTTGCTCGAAGTCGTCGTCGAACAGCGGAAGGTCCGAGTGGATCAGATCGTCGGCCGCCGGCTCGGCATCCTGCACCGTCGCGTGCGCGGATGCCCCAACCAATGCGATGCACAGAAGTGCTCCGATCCAATTCACGATCACCCCCCGATATATCGCTCCACCACGCGTCCGAGCACCGTCATCGGAACGTTGCCGCTGGTCACGACCGCGTCGTTGAAGTCCTTGAACGCATAGCGGTCGCCCATCGCCGCCTGCGCATGCGCGCGCAGGCGATTGATCTCGCTGTGCCCCACCTTGTAGCCGCATGCCTGACCCGGCCAGGAGCAGTAGCGCTCGACTTCGCTCGTCACTTCGTCGATCCCCGATCCGTTCGTTTCATGGAACCACTGGATCGCCTGCTCGCGGCTCCAGCGCTTCGCGTGTAGCCCGGTGTCGACCACCAGCCGGCAGGCGCGGAAGGCGATCGACTGGAGATAGCCGAGCCGCCCCACCGGATCCTCGTCATACACGCCCAGCTCGTTCGCCAGCTGCTCGGCATAGAGCGCCCAGCCTTCCGAATAGGCGTTGAACGACAGCAGCGAACGGATCAGCGGCAGGCGGAACGCATATTCGCCCTGCCAGGCATGGCCGGGAATCGACTCGTGGTAGGCGAGGGTCGGCAGGCTGTATTTCGTATGCAGCCGCGTGGTGTGCAGGTTGATCCAGAAGCGCCCGGGCACCGATCCGTCAATCGTTCCCGCCCCGCCATAGGCGCCGGGCGCGCCCGGCTCCTCTTCGGGAGGCAGGCGCTTCACTTCCACGTTGCCGCGCACGAGCGTGTTGAATGCCTGGGGCATCCGGCCATGCATGTCGGCGATCCGGGCGCGCAGCATTTCCAGGATCTGCTGGCGTCCCTCGTCATTGTCGGGGAACAGGAAGCGCGGATCATTGCCCAGGCCGATCATCCGTTCGCCGACCGTCCCCCGCGTGTAGCCGAGCGATTTGAGGATCGTGTCCATCTCGGCATGGAGCTGCGCGAGCTCCTCGCGGCCCATCGCATGGACCTCGTCGGGCGTCATATCGGTGGTGGTCGCCGCGCGCAGCGTCCAGGCATAATATTCGTCGCCCTGCGGCAAATCCCAGACGCCTGCGTTGCTGTTGGCGCGACCACGATGCGACTGAAGCTCCGCGAACTGTCGGTTGAGCGCGGGCTTCACTTGCGTCGCGGCGATCACCGCCGCTGCGGCCGCATAGTCGCCGGACATGGCGTCGGTGCGTCGTTCGATCGATTCGACCACGCCCCATTGCGCGGGATTCCCGCTGCGCGCGAGATCGAGCTGGCGCAGCGCCTTGTCGAGCAGGAAGTCGGGTGCGATCACGCCCATCGCTGCGGCGGCGCGCAGCCGCTCGGTCTCGCCGTCGAGCTGGCGGGCGTAGGATTCCAGTCTCGCGAGATAGGCCTCGGCATCGGCAGCCGTCTCGATCTGATGGTCGCTGTCGAGCATCCGCGGCACATCGAGATAGGCGCCGACGTTCTGAATCACCACATAGGGCGAATTGCGCCATCCGCCGACGGAGACATCGCCATAGGGGAAGCGCATCCCGTCCAGCCCGAGGCCATAGCTGGTCTTCACCACATCGACGTTGATCTTCATGTCCGGGCCCAGCGCGTCGATGTCGATCGCGTCGATCTCCGCAAGCGTACCGGCGAGCTGGTGCTGGATCGCTTCCTGACCCTCCGGACTGCGGTCGGTGAGCCGCGACTTCAGCGCGGCGCGGGTTCCCCGGTCGATGCCCAGATAGGTGGCGCTCTCCGGATAGACCGCCAGATACTGTTCGGCCACCTGATCGATCAGCCGCTGTGCCGCGGCGTCCGCGCCGCTCTGCTGCGCCCAAGCCCGCGCGGGCAGCGCGGCGGCGGCGAGCGTCGATCCGGTGCCCATCAGAAAGGCGCGGCGAGTGGACTGCATCATGTTCTCCGAAAAGGCGATTTTGCTCAGACGTCGGTCTCTAGCGCAGGCAGCGGCTCGACTTCCAGCACGCCGCCACGGCCACCCACCACGCGCACGCGCCCGCCCGCCGGTGCGTCGGGCCCATGCGCGGGCCACTCGCCGTCGCCTACGCGGACGCGCCCCACGCCACCCTCGATCGCCTGGCTGACCGTAACGGTCTCGCCCACTAGCCGAGCGATGCGATCGTTCAGCATCGGATCGCTGCTGGCCACCGGATAGTCACGATACCAGCGCTTGCCGATCACCACCGTCACCGCCGACCAGGCGGCAAAGCCGATCAGTTGCCCGCCAAGGCTGAGTTCGGGAAAGAACAGCGTGATCGCTCCGGTAATCGCGGCGGCCAGCGCCAGGAACACCAGGAACACGCCCGGGATCATCAGTTCGGTGATCGCCAGCAGCACAGCGGCGAGCAGCCACCACACGCCTGCCTGATCCATCCAGTCCATTAGTGATCCCGATCGAAGGGAGAGCGTCGCGGCGCTGGGGCAGGGGAGGCGGCCGTGTCCGCCGATTGCTCGCCCTTGTCCAGCACGTCGCGCGCCAGTTCGCCGATGCCGCCGAGCGTTCCGATCAGCTGCGTCGCTTCGACGGGGAACAGGATGGTCTTGGCGTTGGGCGACGTGGCGAACTTGCCGACTGCCTCGACATATTTTTGCGCAACGAAATAGTTGATCGCCTGGGCACCCCCCTTGGCAATCGCCTCGCTCACCACCAGCGTCGCGTTGGCTTCGGCTTCGGCGGCGCGCTCGCGTGCCTCTGCCTCGCGATACGCAGCTTCGCGTTTGCCCTCGGCTTCGAGGATCGCCGATTGTTTCAGACCTTCGGCGCGCAGGATCTGCGAGGCGCGATCGCCCTCGGCGTCGAGGATGTTCGCCCGCTTCTCGCGCTCGGCCTTCATCTGCCGTGCCATCGAATCGACGATGTCGCGCGGCGGACGGATGTCCTTGATCTCGACGCGCGTAATCTTCACGCCCCAGGGAGTCGTCGCATGATCGACGACGTTCAGCAGCCGCGCGTTGATCTCGTCGCGCTTCGACAAAGTCTCGTCCAGATCCATCGAACCCATCACGGTGCGCAGGTTGGTGGTCGCGAGGTTGAGTAGCGCGTTCGTGAGATCCGACACCTCGTACGCGGCCTTGGGTGCGTCGAGGACCTGAAAGAAGACGACACCATCGGTCGAGACCATCGCATTGTCTTTCGTGATGATCTCCTGCCCCGGAATGTCGATCACCTGCTCCATCATGTTCACCTTGCGGCCGACGCGATAGAAAAAGGCGGGGTAGAAGTTGAAGCCGGGCGTCGCGGTGGTCGTGTAGCGGCCGAAGTGTTCGATCGTATATTGATATCCCTGGCGCACGATCTTCACACTGGAGAAGAGGTAGAGCACCACGAGCACGGCCACGAACACCAGAAAGGTGGATAGAACGTCCATCTTCGACTCCCCTCGCAATCCTGTTCCCTTGCTAGCATAGGTGGCGCCCATGGCTATCGAAACTCGCCTCGCTCCGCGTACTGCGCTGTTCCTCCCCGCGTCCAATCCGCGTGCGATCGAGAAGGCGCGGGGGCTCCCCGTCGATCTGGTGATCCTCGACCTCGAGGATGCAGTGAAGCCCACCGACAAGGATGCCGCCCGCACCGCCGCCGCCTCCGCGATCCGCGAGGGCCTGGGCGGCAAGCCGGTCGCCGTGCGCATCAATGCCCCGGGCACACCCGATTGCGGTCCGGACATGGTGCTGCTCCGCGAGACGCCGGCCGATTTCGTGGTCGTGCCGAAAGTGGAAACGGCCCGCGCCGCGCTCGACGTTCATTCGGTGATGCTCAAGCCGGTGCTCGCGATGATCGAGACGCCGTCAGGCGTGCTTGCCGCGCACGAGATCGCCGCCGCGCAGATGGTGCATGGCCTGATCGCCGGCACCAACGATCTGCGCGCCGAGCTTCGCATCCCGCCCGCGGCCGACCGAAGCGGGCTTGCGCTCGCTCTTCAGACGATCGTGCTTGCTGCGCGTGCCGGCGGCGCCTGGGCGCTCGACGGCGTGTTCAACGCGCTGGGCGACTCGCAGGCGCTGGGCGAGGAATGCCGGGCCGGACGGGCGATGGGCTTCGACGGCAAGACGTTGATCCATCCGAATCAGATCGACATCGCGGCCGAGGCGTTTGCCCCCAGCGAAGCCGAGCGCGAAGAGGCGCGCGCTCTGATCGAAGCTGCGAGTGGCGGCGCCGAGCGATTCCGCGACCGCATGATCGAGGAGATGCACGTCGCACAGGCGAGGGCGCTGCTCGCGCGCGCCTGAGCATCGCCTGCACCTCCGGCGGCGCGCGGAGCGGAGCGCCCTCTAGCGTATCTCCCGCCTCGCGGTTACATGGGCCGCCAACCTCCGACTCAGGACTGCTGGCGCCCCATGGACATCCCTCTCGGTCTTACCTTCGACGACGTGCTCCTCTATCCGGGCGAGTCCGAGATCGTGCCGAGCCGCGCGGACACGCGGACATATGTTTCGCGTGGGCTGGCGCTCAACATCCCGATCATATCCTCGGCGATGGATACAGTCACCGAGTCCGACATGGCGATCGTCATGGCCCAGCTCGGCGGCATTGGCGTCCTCCACCGCAATCTCGATGTCGACGCACAGGCGGACGCCGTTCGTCAGGTGAAGCGGTTCGAAAGCGGCATGGTCGTCAATCCGATCACCATGGCGCCCGAAGGCACGCTTGCCGAGGCGCAGGCGCTGATGGCGCGGCACCGGATCAGCGGCATTCCGATCACTCAGGCGGATGGCCGTCTCGTCGGCATCCTGACCAACCGCGACGTTCGCTTCGCCGAGAGCCCGCAGCAGCCGGTTTCCGAGCTCATGACTCGCGAAAATCTCGCGACCGTCTCGCCCGGCGTGACGCAGGAAGAGGCACGGCGCCTGCTCCATCAGCGCCGGATCGAGAAGCTGTTGGTGGTCGATGCCGACTATCGCTGCATCGGCCTCATCACGGTAAAGGATATCGAGAAGGCAGTCCTCTATCCCGGCGCCACCAAGGACGGCGCCGGCCGGCTGTGCGTGGCCGCGGCCACCACGGTCGGGGACAGCGGCTTCGAGCGAACCGAGGCGCTGGTCGACGCGGAAGTCGATCTGATCGTGATCGACACCGCACACGGCCACAACAAGGACGTGAGCCGCGCCGTCGAGCGCGTGAAGAAGCTGTCGAACAATGTTCAGGTCATCGCAGGCAATGTCGCCACCGGCGAAGCGACTCGCGCGCTGATCGGCGCGGGCGCTGACGGGATCAAGGTGGGGATCGGCCCCGGATCGATCTGTACCACTCGCGTCGTCGCCGGCGTCGGCGTGCCGCAGCTCACCGCCGTGATGGACGCGGCGAACGAAGCAGCGAAGTCGGGCATCCCGGTGATCGCCGACGGCGGCATCCGCACGTCGGGCGATATCGCCAAGGCACTGGCCGCGGGCGCGAGCTGCGCGATGATCGGATCGCTGCTCGCGGGGACCGAGGAAGCTCCCGGTGAGACGTTTCTCTATCAGGGCCGTGCCTATAAATCCTATCGCGGCATGGGTAGCGTCGGCGCGATGGCCAAGGGCTCGGCCGACCGCTATTTCCAGCAGGACATCAAGGATCAGCTCAAGCTCGTTCCCGAAGGGATCGAGGGCCAGGTTCCGTTCAAGGGCCCGGCGCGTGACGTGATCCACCAACTCGTCGGCGGCGTGAAGGCGGCGATGGGCTATGTCGGCGCCGCCACATTGCCGGAGCTGCGTGAAAAGGCGCGGTTCGTCCGCATCACGAATGCCGGGTTGCGCGAAAGCCACGTCCACGACGTGACGATCACGCGCGAGGCGCCGAACTACCCCACCCGCTGACGGGCGCTACCGCACCACGGAAGCTCCGCGGTGCGGCGCTACCTTCGGTCAGGGCACTTCGGTGTAGACATATTCGTGCTGGCTCTCGCGCACGGTCAGTGTCCGCGTGCCGTCAGGCAGCGCGCCGACGAGCGCGTCGACGCTGATGATGCCCGGGCCCGCCGAGACGACGGAAACCGTACCATCGGCATTCTGCCGCGTCGCGACCGGCCCCTCGACGAAGCCCGCCTTCATCCACGGAACGCCGTCCTTTTCGGTGAACTCGATCGATCCGACCTCGGGGTCGCGATACGTCGTGGCGAGGCCTGCGAGCACTTCGGTATCGGGCGGGAAGGTCAGCCGCTCGCGGCGCGCCTGGGCCTGGGCCTTCAGCCGCCCGGCCGCCGCCGCGACTTCCGCCGCCGCTTCGGGCTCGCCGTCATAGGCTATTTCGAGCAGCCGGCGCAGAAACGGCCCGAGCATCGACGCGCCCGAGTCCGAGTTGGTCAGGATCACGGCGCCGATCCCCGCTTCGGGGATCGCGTAGAAATTGCTGTGGAAGCCCTGCAGCGTACCGCCGTGCGTGATGACCGAAACCCCGGAGACGATGCGCTCCATCAGCCCCATGCCATACCAGGCGTTCTCGCCGAGCGGGACTCCGCGCCGCCGCCGCTCGAGGATGTTCTCCTCGCTCACCAGCCGCTCGCCTTCGGGCGTGAGGCCCTTGCCGAGTTCGAGCTGGGCGTAGCGCGCAAAGTCCGCGGCGGTCGACCAGGCGCCGCCCGCCGGCCGGTGCGGCGTGATCAGGTGATTGAAGCCGTTCGACATGAGGACCATCCGGCCGTCGAGATCATATCCGTGCGGCCGCGCCCAATTGCCGCTTTCGCCTTCTTCGAACGAGAAAGTGGTATCGGGCATGCCCAGCGGCCCGAAGATGCGGTCCTGCATCGCCCGGTCGAACGCCGCCCCGACTTCCATCTCGGGATAGGCGAGCATCCCGCCCAGGTAGCCGGCGGCCGACGCCATCAGGTTGTTGTACTGAAAGAGTTCGCCGAAATCGCTCGTCGGTTCGGTTTCCGCCAGCCCGACAAAGGTTTCCATGGCCGGGGCGCCGGGATCGTCCAGGATGAATGCGAAGTCCTTGCGCGGAAGGCCGGTGCATGCACAAACGAGATGCCGGACGAGCGTGGACTCGGTCGTCGCGTCGCTGCCCAGCCGGAAGTCGGGGTAGAGATCGGTGACCGGCTGTTCCCAACGCAGCTTGTCCTCGTCGGCCAGCACGGAGAGCAGCAGTGTCGCCATGCCCTTGGTGTTGGACGCGATCATGAACTTGGTGTGCTCGTCGACCGGTTCGGTCGATCCGAGCGCGCGGACCCCATAGCCGCCTTGATAGACGACGCTGCCGTTGTCGATCAGCGCGTATCCGACCCCCGGAACCTCCAGTGCCTCCGCCGACTGCGCCACGAAATCGCGCATCGCCTGAATGCGGTCGGGAGTCAGCCGGTGCGCGGTCTTTCCGGCAAAGCTCTCTTCCCGATAGCCGGCGGGGCGCAGGCTCTGCGCGATCAGCGAGGTCGCGGCCATGCGCATGCTCGCAACGGCTTCGGAGCCATCGGTGATAACGACCGTCCAGTCGTCGCCCTTGCGCAGGGCCGACGCCGAGACGGTCGCGCGCTCGCTCGGCGACGTCTCGTAGGAAATCCCCACGCGTTCGTCCCATCCGCCACCGGGGTTGCCGGCGGTCACCACGCGCACGGTGCGATTCGCCTCGGGATTGTACATGGCCCAGGCCTGCGCCGCCGCCGCCTGAGCGTTCGCCGCACTGCCGACGTCCACGACCGCGATCGTCAGCGTGCCTTCCGGAGCCGTCAGCAGCGTCGCTGGTCCGCGGACCTGCGCCGTCCAGTCCTTGGGCTGGGTAAAGGCGACACCGGACCGGGTGGCGGCGGCCGTGTCGGCTTCGGCAGCCTGTTGCGCAGCTGCGGGTATCGTCGTCAGGCACGTGGCGGCCAGGGCAAGAGCAAGAACCAGTTTCACGGGCATCCCCCTGTATTATCCAGATAGGGCAGCTTCTCTGTTTTTAACCGGATTGTCCATAGAGAGAATTATCGGCCCAAACAGGCCTATTCCACTCTGCTGCGGTCTCCCTCCTGCGCTCCGCTTTCCATATGGAGCGTCCTCTGCTTTAGCGTGCCGACAATGTTGCTCGCTCCTCTCTACGGCGCCCGGCGCGTGCATCCCCGTTTTGCAGCGGAGCGGTCCGCGTGACTCCCGCCGCTCGGATCCAGACCGCAATCGAGCTGCTCGATGCGATTGCCGCGGCCGCGCGCGATCAGGGGCCGGCTGCCGACACCATCCTCGCGCGCGGGTTCGCCAGTCGCCGCTACGCGGGCTCGAAGGATCGTCGCGCAATCCGCGAGCTGGTGTACGACGCGATCCGCCTCTGCGGCGAACGCCCCGAAAGCGGGCGGGCGGCGATGCTGGCGCTCGCTCAGGTCCGGCCGGACCTCTGCAACGCCTTCGACGGATCGTCCTACGGCCCGGCGACGATCGATCCTGCCGAACCGGTAGCGTCCGCCGGCATCGCGCCCGATTGGCTTGCGGCGCAGCTGACCGCTTCCGGCATCGACGCTGCGGAGCAGGCGGCGCTGCTCGCACGCGCTCCGCTTGATGTGCGCGCCAATCGGCTGAAGGCGCGCCGTGAGGCGCTTGCAGCCCGCTTTCCGGACGCCGAGCCGCTTGCCTTCGCTCCCGATGCGCTGCGTTTCCCGCCGGACACGCGCATCGAGGACACAGTGGAGTTTCAGACCGGGCAAATCGAGGTGCAGGACGCCGGCAGCCAGTTGGTCAGCGAAGCCGCGGGTGTGGAGCCAGGCGCAACTGTGATCGACCTGTGCGCCGGCGCGGGAGGCAAGACGCTCGCCCTCGGCGCTGCAATGGCCAACAACGGGCTCCTGCTGGCGTGCGACATCGATCGCGCCCGCCTGTCCCGTTTGCCCGCACGAGCCGATCGCGCCGGTCTCAGCTGCGCGTCACCGATGCTGCTCGATCCCGGTCGCGAAGCGGAGCAGCTCGACGCGTTCGTCGGCCGCGCCGATGTTGTGGTGATCGATGCGCCCTGCTCCGGCACCGGCACCTGGCGGCGCAATCCGGAGGCGCGCTGGCGGCTCACGCCGACGCGGCTCGAGCGGCTGGCCGCGACACAGCGGCATCTGCTCGCCGTCGGTGCCCGCCTGGTTCGGCCGGGAGGCACGCTGCTCTATGTCGTGTGCTCGTTGCTGGACGCGGAGGGCGCCGATCAGATCGACGCGTTTCTCCGGGAGCACGGGGGGTGGGCCGCGGTCGACCCGGCATTGCCGGTCGGGGAGGCGCGCGGGCAGGGCGTGCGGCTCACACCGGGCGCCCACTCGACGGACGGCTTTTTTGTCGCGAAGATGCAGGCGCCATGATAGCCTCCCGCGTTCCTGTTCCGGAGATGTTGATGCGAGTAACCACGCTTTCGGCGGCCGTTGCGCTGACGGTCCTCACGCTGTCCACCTCGCTTTACGGCCAGCGCGCCGATCATCAGATCGACGCACGCTCGGTCGCACTGCTGGAACAGGGCCGGGCGGAAAAGGCGGCAGGCGACTTGAGTCAGGCGATCGATCTGGTCGAATCCGCGCTGGTGGTCGATCCCCGCAATCGAGAGGCGTTTATCGTCCTGGCGGAAATAGCGCGCGCCCGCGGCCTCAGCGGGCAGGCGATCCGCTATTATCGCGAGGCATTGACGCTGGAACCGAACGACACCGCCGCGCTGCGCGGACAAGGCGAGGCGCTGGTGATGAAGGGGGCGGTCGAGCGTGCACGCGCGAATCTCGCCCAGATCCGCACGCTGTGCCAAGGCGCTTGTCCGGAGGCCGAGCGGCTTTCCGCAGTGATCGCGGCAGGCCCGCCGGAGACCGCGACCGCCGCCACTGCGACGGCGGCGCCCGAAGCGCGGGCGGACTGAGCCGCGCTCAGGCGGAAAGCAGTTTTGCCAGCGCGACGAATTCGGCGACGCTGACCGTTTCGGCGCGGCGGCTCGAATCGATGCCGAGCGCCTCCATCGCTGCGAGCGCACCAGGCACCGGCTTCAGGCTCTGGCGCAGCATCTTGCGCCGCTGGCCGAAGGCAGCGCCGGTCAGTGCCTCCAGTCGGTCGAGCCGCACTGAGGCGGGCGCCGCTTCCGCGACGATGTGAACCACCGCCGACATAACCTTCGGCGGCGGCGTGAAGGCGGACCGGTGCACCGACATCGCAATACTGGCCCGTGCGCGCCATTGGGCAAGCACCGCCAATCTGCCATAGGCCTCGCTGCCCGCCGATGCGACGATCCGCTCGGCGACTTCCTTCTGGAACATCAGTGTGCAGCTCGCCCACCAGGGACGCCATTCGGCCGAAAGCCAGCGCACCAGCAGCGCCGTACCGACATTGTACGGCAGGTTGGCTACGATGTGCGGCTTGCCGGTGAATAGCACGGGCGCGTCGATTTCCAGCGCATCGCCTTCGATCACGCGGAGCCGCTCGGGATAGGCTTCGGCGAGTTCGGCCAGTGCGGGGATGCAGCGCCGGTCCCGTTCCACTGCTGTCACTTTAGCGCCCGCCGCCAGCAGCGCCCGGGTCAGGCCGCCGGGCCCGGGACCGACTTCGAACACTTCGGCATCGACAAGATCGCCGGGGACGGCAGCGATGCGGCGGAGGAGCTGCTGGTCGAACAGGAAATTCTGGCCCAGCGCCTTGCTGGCGCTCAGCCCGTGCCTGCGGATCACCTCGCGCAACGGCGGAAGATCGATCACGCCGCTCCCTGCGCCGCCAGCTCGGCGCGCCGCTGCGCGGCGCTTGCCGCCATGCGGATCGCCGCGATCATCGCACCGGGCTCGGCCTGATCGCTACCCGCGATGCCGAACGCCGTCCCATGATCCGGCGACGTGCGAACGATCGGCAGGCCGAGCGTGATGTTCACCCCTTCGTCGAAGTGCAGCGTCTTAATCGGCACCAGCGCCTGATCGTGATAGGGGCAGAGCGCAGCATCGAACCTCGCGCGGGCCCGCGGATGGAACATCGTATCGGCTGCGAAAGGACCGATCGCGTCGATACCTTCCTCGCGCAGCTGCTCGATCGCCGGCTTCAGGATCTCGATTTCTTCGCGTCCGATCGCGCCGCTCTCGCCGGCGTGGGGGTTGACCCCTGCGAAGGCCAGGCGAGGGCGCTCGATGCCGAAATTGCGGAGCAGTCCGCGCGCCGTCACTCGCGCCTTGTTGAGCACGAGTTCGAGCGACAGCAAGCCCGGAACATCCGCCAGTGGAACATGCACGGTCATCGGCACTACGCGCAGTGTCGGTCCCGCCAGCATCATCACCGCATTCTCCACCGAAACGCCGCAACGCTCGGCAACGAACTCGGTCTGTCCCGGATGGGCAAATCCGACCTGATACAGCTGTGCCTTGGAAACCGGCCCGGTCACCAGTGCGCCGGCCGCGCCCGAGCGGGCAAGACCCGACGCTGTTTCCAGGGTCTGAAGCGAACAGCGCGCTCCTTCCAGATCGGGCGCGCCGGGAACGATCTCGCCGCCGTCGGCAATCGCCAGGACGGGCAGGGCATGGTCGAACACGTCTCCGGCCTCGGCGGGGTCTTCGATCCGCTGGATCGGTCCTCCCCAGACCAGTTCGACGGCCTTCATGCTTCCGACTGCAAAGAAGGGCGCAAGCGAGTGAAGCTCACGAGCCTTCCATGCCTTGGCGACGATCTCCGGCCCGATCCCGGCAGGGTCTCCCATCGAGATCGCGAGCGGCGGGATCATCATCCGCTCCCCGTCCGCGTCAGCGATATTCGACCAGCGCATCCCGGCGCAAATCGCGCAGCATACGCTCGGCGCGCCGGTTCACACGCTCCTCTTCCTCGCGCTCGCGAATCTGATCGGCGGAAGGCAGGAAGTTGCTCGGCGGATCGTCACGCCCGCACAGCACCAGCACGCGCACCCCGTCCTCGACCGATCCGAACGGCGGAGTGGCCTCGCCGATCTGCATGTTGATGAGGAGTTCCTGAAGCTGCGGAGGTAGCTGGCGAAGAACCACCGCGTCGTTGTCGACGACATCGGCGCCGATCTCGCGCGCGGTGTCGTTCACGGCGCCGCAGCCCTGCATCGCCTGCGTAGTGGTGGCGAAGGCGGCCGTGCGGCTTGCCGCCTCGGCCTCGGTAGTACCTGCGGGGAAGCGAATGCTCATCTGACGCAGACTGAGCTGCGCGTCGCGCGGGTCCGCCGTGAGGACCTGCCGCTTGTCCTGCAGGAGCAGCACGGAAAAGCCGCCCGGCACTTCGATCGGACCGACCACCTGGCCCACCTGCATGCTCCGCGCGGCCTCGGCAAGCGCGTCCGGAAGCATCGCAGGCCGGACCCAGCCCAGATCGCCGCCCGTGGCGGCAGTGGTCGCATCCGAGAAGTTGCGCGCGAAATACTCGAACGGAGCACCCTCGCGCATCTGCGCCAGCATCTGCTGCATGCCCGCATACACCTCGCGGGCCCGATCGGGGGTGGCGTTCAGATAGATTTCGCGGAGATGATACTCTTCGGTCCCGCGGGCCTCTTCGAGCCGCTGGATGATCGCGTTCACTTCCTCGTCGCCGACGTTGATCATCGGCACGACGCGGCGGCGCAACAGGCGGCTCCATGCCAGTTCGCCTTCGATCTGGCGCCTGATCGTACGGTCGGACGAACCGATCTCGCGAAGCCAGCGCGACATCTCCTCAGGGGTGCGGTTGAAGTTCCGCGCCACGCGAACGAAGCTCTGGTCGATCTCCGGCTGCGAGATCTCGATCTCGTTGGCCTTCGCCTCCTGGATCTGGAGCGTTTCGTCGATAAGCTGACGCAGGATCTGCAAGCGAAGCTGTGCCCGTTCCTCGTCGTTCAGTTGAAGATTGTTGAGCGCGCTGACGACGGCGACCCGATGGTCGATGTCCGTTCCGGTGATGACAACATCATTTACGATCGCCGTGGGCTTGCGAATATTTGGATCGCTGGTGCCGAAGATCTGAAGATTGGACGGCAGATCGAGCCCCGTTGCGGGCACTTGGGCATCGGGAACGGTCTGGGCCGTCGCCGCCGAGGCCAGCGTCATCATGCACAGGGCAAGAGCGGATCTGCGACCCAGGCGGGCCGCCTTCGCAACGATGTTCACAGTAACCAAAAGCCTCATCCTGTCCGGAATTTTCGCGCCTTTACTCGGCAATTGTGCCTGAACCAAGGCTTAGCGGCCCAGGTTCTTGAAAGCGAATGTGAGCAGATAGCTGTTGCCGCGCCGCGCGTCGCCGGTGTCCTCATAGTCGCGCTTCCAGGTGAGCCCCAGGCGCAGACAATCGTCTTCATACATGATGCCAAGGCGATGCCGCACCGGTTCGAACCCGTCAGCGCTCGACAGCACGTCCTCGTTGCGGTCGGTGAGGTCGAGCAGCGCCGAGCCGGACAGCGACCAGAAGCGCGCAACCTGGATCCGTGCGCCGATCCGAGCTTCCTCGCGATCCTGCAAATCCTCCAGTTCCTCCCCGATGTTCCGGTTCAGCCGCAGATAGCCGAGCTCGATATAGGTCGCACGCGAGCCGATCGTGGTATCCACTTCGTTGCGACGGATCGCCAGATTGTCCTTGTCGAGCCGGTAGCGATGGGTGAACGACACGAAATCGCCCCAGCGCACGACCGTGCGCCCGACGACGTCGGAAACCCGATCGGTCAGTCCGGTTCCGTCCGGGAACAGCGTGGGCCGCGACGTCAGTCGGTAGCTCTGCCCCACGTTCGCGTCGATCGAGAAGCCGGGAAGATAGAGGGCATAGTCCAGCCCCCAGGTGAAGCGTGTCGAATCCTCGAAACGGTCGTAGCCGGGGAAGCGATTGAGCGCGAAGAGATTGGAATCCTCAAGGTCCACCGCGCGGGCGTCTTCGTTGGGGATGTCCAGATTCTCGATCTCGGGCACGGCGACGACCTGGAAGCGGGGCGTGATCCGCTGCGTGCCGCCGAACGCCGGGCCGATCAGCGGCCAGCGAATATCGACCGCGAGCGCCCCGATCGCGCGGGCTTCGAAGCCTTCGGTGCCGCGATAGCTGGGCACGGTCGTCTGGAAGATGTCGTCGGCATTGTAGACGTCGCCGCGGCCATAGGCGGTCAGCACGACTTCCTGGCCCCAGGGGGTGAGGCGCCGCAGATCCCAGCGCGCCGAGGCGAAGCCGCGCTGCGTGTCCTGGCCGTCGGGGCGGCTGATCGCCAGCGTGTTGAGCTGAAGCTCGACCCGGCCTTCGAGAACGTCATCGATACGGCGGCGATAGTCGATTTCGGGCAGCGCCAGCGGCTGGAGCTCCTGACGCTCGCCGACACGCAGCGTCTGCACCGCCCAGGCGTTGACCGAGAAATAGCTGTCGCTGCCGATCCGTTCGACGCGGATGTTGTTGCGCAGCCGGTCGTCGCGCGAAATGTCGTAGCGGCGCAGGAAGGTGCGGTCCGAAGTGACTCGGATCGACTCGCTGATGCTCCAGTGCGGATCGAGCTGGAACGTGCCTACGCTGTCGAGATAGCCGCGGAAATCGTTCTTCGAAGTGGCTGAAGTGACCGGCCCCGTCAGATCGTCGCTGCGCCGGCTGTACGTGCCATAGGCGCTGACGCGATAGGCGCCGAGCGGCGTGAGCTCGCGGAAATCGACGCGCAGCATCGGGAGCACTTCGCTGTACACGCTGGGGGTGAGCGTCAGGTCACGATCAGGGGCGAGTGCGAAATAATAGGGGAGCGAGACCTGAAAGCCGTTGGTGCGGCTGTAGCGGATGTCGGGCTCGAGAAAGCCGTCGTCGCTGCGCCCGCCCGCCGGATGCGAGAAGACGGGAAGCGGCACGGACGCGATACCGAAGACTGCGATCCGGGCTCCCGAATAGCGGATCCGGCCGGTGTCGGGATTGTAGACGACGCGGTCGGCGGTGATCTTCCACGATGGCTTCTTGGGGCAGCCCTCGGAATCGACGACGGCGCACGGCGAATAGGCGGCATCGGCGACGATGATGACGCCGTCCTCGCGCGTGCCCCGGCGCGCGGCGATGCGCCCGCCGTCCTCCAGCACGACCAGCATGTTCTCGATCACGCCGTCGCGGAGCGTGTCGGTCAGTTCGATGCGGTCACCATAGGCAGTGTCGCCCGCGGCGCTGGTCGCGACGATGTTGCCTTCCGCCACGACTTCCCCCGTCGCGCGGTTCCAGATCACGCGATCGGCGCGGAGCCTGTCGCTGCGGCGGTAAAGCCGAACGTCGCCGCTAGCGACGACGATGTCGCGCTCGGTGTCATATTCGATCTCCGCCGCTTCGAACCGGATCTGGTCGGGGTCGTCCGGTACATCCGCGGCGGGCGGGGCCGGTTCGACGTTGCGATCCTGCAGATCGGGTTGCGCCGTCTCCAGTTCATCGGTCGCGAGGGGTGGCTCCAGCGTCTCCTCGGGCTGAACCGGCCTCGGCGCCGTATCCTGGGCCTGAGCCTGCGCCGCAACGCACAGCGCCATGGGAAGCGCGCCGGAGAGCAGCAGTGCCTTGCGCGTCACGGGGAACCGAACCTCATACACTCATGCGCGCGCCCGCACGCTCCGCTTGCCCTATCGCACCGCTGCGCGCGTACCGCAACGCCTTGGCCGCGGCGATCGCGGCAGGGTAGAAGATCGCATGCAGGTCGATTTCTTCCATTTGACGCAGATGCCGCTCGAGCGCGCGCTTCCGCAAGTCGCCGAGCGGGTTGTTGAACGCGGTGGGCGGCTGTTGATCGTCGCGGAAGGCGAAGCGCTGCGCGCCAAGCTGGACGCGCTGCTCTGGAGCTATGCGCCCGAGAGTTTCCTGCCTCATGCCGCTGCCGGGACAGGAGAGGATGCGGCACAGCCGATTCTGATCGCGGATTCGACGCAAGCCGCCAACGGCGCCCGCAACATCGTGCTGGCGGACGGAATCTGGCGTGATGCGGCGCTGGCATTTGACCGCGCCGTCCTTTTCTTCGATGGCGACAGCATCACCGAGGCGCGCGCCGCATGGAAGGAACTGGTGACTCGCGACGGCGTGGAACGCCGCTATTGGAAGCAGAACGAAGCAGGGCGCTGGGAACAGATCGCCTGAGTTCGCCGAGCCGATGGTCGCGCGCGTTCGGCTTGCATCCGCACCGGGCGGCGATTAGGGGAGCGCGACTTTTCCGCAACCCGCAAGCAACAGGAGCCGCACGGCCATGGCCGCGACCCGGACCTTTTCGATCATCAAGCCCGATGCCACTCGCCGCAACATCACCGGTGCGGTCACAAAGATGCTGGAGGAGGCCGGCCTGCGCGTTGTCGCTTCCAAGCGCATCCAGATGACTCGCGAGCAGGCGGAAGGCTTTTACGCCGTCCACAAGGAGCGGCCCTTCTTCAACGATCTGGTCGAGTTCATGATCTCGGGTCCGGTCGTGGTGCAGGTGCTCGAGGGCGAGAACGCCGTCGCGCGCAATCGTGAAGTGATGGGCGCGACCAATCCGGAGAACGCCGACGAGGGGACGATCCGCAAGGTTCACGCGGAATCGATCGAAGCGAACACCGTGCATGGCTCCGATTCGGAAGAGAATGCCGCGATCGAGATCGCTTATTTCTTCAAGCCCGAAGAAATCGTCGGCTGACGATACGGCCCCTCCCCCGGCGGGGGAGGGATCACCGTCGCGGCAGAGTGATGGTGGCCACCAGGCCACCGCCGTCGCGATTGGCGAGCGACACGTCGCCGCCCGCCTCGCGGGCGATAGCGCGGGCCAGGGCAAGTCCCAGGCCGATGCCGCCGGTGTCGCGGTTGCGCGAGCTTTCGAGCCGAGTAAACGGGTCGAAGACCTTCGCGAGCTTGTCTGCCGGAATCCCCGGCCCGCGGTCCGCGACTTCGATCGCGACATCTGCCGTTCGGGGCACCAGGCGCACTTCGGCCCCGCCGGCGTATTTTATCGCATTCTCGATCAGGTTACGCAGCGCGCGGCGCATCAGCGAAGGTCGGAGCCGGATCGGCAGGCGCGGCGATTCCTCAGTCGTGACGTCTGCGCCGAGATCGCGGAAGTCCTCCACGACCGCATCGATCAGCGCGGCGAGATCCACATCGGTCGGCGGCTCGCTCGGCCGGCCTAGCCGGGCCAGCGAGAGAATGTCGTCGAGCGTGCGGTTCATTTCGTCGATCGTGTCGGCCATTTTGGCACGATCCTCGTCGTCCTCGACCGATTCGATCCGGACCCGCAGCGCCGCCAGCGGCGTCCGCAGATCGTGGCCGATTGCGCCGAGCATCCTATCCTTCTCGTCGAGCATCGCATTCACGCGGCGGCTGAGCGCGTTATAGGCTGCGGTCACCGACTGAACGTCGCTCGGGCCGTCCATCGGCAGCGGTACCGCAGTGGCGTTCGGATCGAAGCGGCGGGCGGCTTCCGCAAGCGCGTTCAGCGGTCGCGATATCCGCCGCGTGATCCACAGCACCGGCAGCAGGATGATCGCATAGAGGATCAGTGTCTGGACGATCAGGATGAGCAGGATACGGCGATCGGTGCGCGGCCAGGGCGCAATCACTCTGAGCCAGCCTCGGCCCGGCACTTCCGCGGCGATCACCAGCATTGCGCCCTCGCTTCTCCGCTCGCGCAGCGCACGCGTATCGCGCCGGAGCGGGCGCAGGCCGGTATCGACGCGCGCGACAGGCACGCCGAGCTCTTCCAGCTGGCGACGCACTTCGGAGGCGACTTCGGGGCGGCGCTCCCGCCACGCCGGGATCGGGTTCGCGTCGTCGACACGAACCCGGCCGCGGTCGCCGAGAATCGGGCCGCGCCCCGCGGCCTCGCGTTCGAGCGCATCGGCGATGCGGGTGGCGGCAGGCCGCGCCGCCTGCGCAAGACGGAAGTTCGCGCTGCTGCGTAACGCGAGAGCGAAGTTGACCGCCTGCGCAACGAACAGAGCCGCCGCGAGGAGCAAGGCCATTTGCCCCGCCAGGCTGCGCGGCAGGAAGCGCGCGTTCACAGCCGCGTCACTTCGGCCGCGAGTGTGTAGCCGCCGCCCCACACGGTCTTGATGACGGTCGGATTCCTGGGGTCGGGCTCGATCTTCTTGCGTAATCGGCTCACCTGATTGTCGATCGCGCGATCGAAAGCGGCCGCCTCGCGGCCTTGGGTAAGGTCGAGCAGTTGATCCCGAGTGAGTACCTGGCGGGGGCGCGTCACCAGTGCGTTGAGCAGATTATACTCGCCGGTCGACAGCGGCACCGAAACGCCTTCCCGGTCGACCAGCGTGCGTTCTCCGGTCTTCAGCACCCAGCCGGCGAATGCGAAGCTGCCCGCTTCCGGGCCATGCTGGCGCGTGCCCCCGGCGGCCAGCCGGCGCAGCACGACCTTCACCCGTGCGGCGAGCTCGCGCGGCGAAAAGGGCTTCACCACATAGTCGTCGGCGCCCATCTCCAAGCCGACGATCCGGTCGGTTTCCTCCGCGCGTGCGGTGAGCAGGATCACCGGGGTATCGCTCGTCTCGCGAATATGGCGGCACAGGCTGAGCCCGTCTTCGCCCGGCATCATTATGTCGAGGATGACGAGATCGATCGAATAGGCGGTCATCCGCGCCCGCGCACCTTCTGCGTCGCCGGCCTGAGTCACTCGGAAGCCCTGCTTCGTCAGGTACTGTGCGAGCGGCTCACGGATCGAACGCTCGTCGTCGACGAGCAGCAGGTGCGGCATTTCTGACATCATCATCGCGGTAGCACATCCGAAGGCGGCGGAAAGGGCGGACGGCGCGAAGGGGAGCGCGCCGTCCGAAGGTGCAGCTGTTACTCGGCGGGCGGAACGGCGCCAGTTTGGCGGTCGCCGCGACGCTCCCGCATCTGCTCCATCCGTTCGCGCACGGCGTCGCGCTCGGCCTGGTCGATCGCGCCGTCGCCGTTGCTATCCAGCCGGGCGAAGCGGCGTTCGGCCTGCGCCTTTTGCTCCGCGAGACTGATCGCGCCATTCCCGTCGGCGTCGATACGATTCATCCTGCGCTCCCGGAAGCGGGCGCTGCGCTCGCCGCCACGCTCGTGCTCGCCCATGCGGCGGCCGTGGTGCGCCCCGCGGCGATTGTGCAAGCGCTCGTCACCGGTCAGTTGCCCGTCGCTGTTCGCATCGCGTTGTGCGAACCGCTGCTCGACCTGGGCGAGCATCTCGGCGCGGGTAAGGATGCCGTCGCGATCCGTGTCGGCGCGCGCGATTGGATCGCCGCGCCGTTCGCGCATCTGCCGCATCCGCTCGCGCGCGGCCTCGCGCTCGGCCGGGTCGATCGCGCCGTCGCCATTTGCATCGAGCCGGGCGAAGCGGCGCTCGGCCTGCGCCTTTTGCTCCGCGAGCGTGATCGCGCCGTTCCCGTCGGCGTCGATGCGACTCAGGATACGTTCGCGAAGCCGCCCGCCGCGGCGGTTGTGGAAGCTCTCGCCCTCCGTCAGTTGCCCGTCGCTGTTCGCATCACGCTGTGCGAACCGCTGCTCGACCTGGGCGAGCAGCTCGGCGCGTGTAACCACGCCGTTGCGGTCAGCGTCGGCGCGAATCGTGGAATGGCCGGGCGAAGGCGCCGGGGCGGGGGGCGCGTTCTGCGCGAGGGCGACCGTGCCCGTCAGGGTCATAGCACCGAGTGCGGCGGCCGCGATCAGTCTGGTCTTCATGAGCGTGCTCCAGTTCAGCGCGGCGCGCAGGGGCCGCGCCGCAGGAGCGCCTTTTGTCGGATCGCTGTCGCAGGGGTGTGTCAGCGCCGGGGCGAAGTGTCGCAAAATGTCGCGTTAGGCGAAGATCGCGACACTCTGCATCGCATCAACCACCGGCGCGCCGGCGGCATTCCAGATGCGCATGCGCTGGCTGCTGAAGCCATCGACCGCCCGGTCCGTCGCCGCCTGGAGCAGCCACCAGCCGTCCTGCGTCGAAAGATCGGTCGTCAGCAGATTGACGTGCCAGGTCAGCGAACTGAGCGGCACCTGCTTGTCAAACAGCTTGAAGGCGGCGGGGGGCAGTCCGTCGGCGATCGCGAGCAGCTCGACCGCTGGATCGAGACCGTCGCGTCCGCGCAGCCGCGCCCAGCGCAGCCATTCCGCTGCACCGGGCACTTTCACGTCGTGAAACTCGAAATTGCCAGTGAAGAACTCGTCCGGGCCGATGTAGGTCTTGGCATCGGGCTCGGGCGGGTGCCGCTCTGCCCGGGACATAGCGTCGTGCGTGACCGCGGAAGGCAGCGGTGCCATGAAGAGAAAGGTCGCGCGCAGCCCCAGTCCCGCTTCCGAGCGGACTTCGGTGTCGATGTAGGTTGCGTTGCGTCCGCGCCGCAGGCGTTGGGCCGTGATCGCGACCGCGCCGGCGAGCGGCCCCACGAAAGCGACTTGCGCCGAACGCAGCGGCGGCAGATCCGCTTCGCTCCGTTGCGCGGCATGCAGCGCCAGTGCGGTCGTCAGCCCGCCATAGGCGGTACGGCCCTGCATCCAGTCCGCGGGCACCGTAGTTCGAAAGCCGTCCTCGACGCGGTCCGCCTGCGACAAAATATCGGCGATGGGGGTCACTTTGCATTCTCCAGATATCGGTCGCGGAGCGCGCGCTTGAGTATCTTCCCGATGCTGCTGCGCGGCAGTTCGGCCACGCATTCGAGTGCGCTCAAGCGCTGTGTCTTGCCGACCCGATCGTTGAACCACGTCAGAATCGTTGCCGTGTCAGTCACGGCGTCGCGCGCGACATAGAAGCCGACCGGCGTCTCGCCCCATGCTTCCGACGGAATCCCCACTACCGCGCAGTCGGCAACATCGGGATGCTCCGCCAGCACCGCTTCGAGATCGGAGGGATAGATGTTGAACCCTCCGGAGATGATGACGTCCTTCTTCCGATCCATCAGGATCAGAAAGCCGTCCTCGTCGAACCGGCCGAGATCGCCGTGTCGGATGTAGCGCCGGCCCTCGGCATCGAACCATTCGGTCTCGCGGGTGGCTTCGGGCCGGCCGTGATAGCCTGTCATCATCCCGCCGGACCGTCCGACGACTTCGCCGGTTTCTCCGGGCGCCACTTCCTTCCCGCGCTCGTCGATCAACCGGATGTCGCAACCTTCGATCGGCCGTCCGACGGTGTGCAGCTTGTCGGGATGCATGTTGGCGATCAGGATGCACGTCCCGCCGCCCTCGGTCATGCCATAGATCTCGAGTAGCAGCCCCGGCCAGCGTGCGAGCACATCCGCCTTCAGCTCGGCCGAGAAAGGCGCGCTGGTGCAGGTCTTGAAGCGGAAGCTTGAAAGGTCGAACCGGCCGAAGTCGGGCAGCGCCATGATGCGGCGATACTGCACCGGCACCAGCATCGCATGGGTAGCGCAATGTTTCTGCGCAGCTTCCAGAAATGCATGTGCGTCGAACTTGCGCAGCAGCACGGCTGTGCCGCCCCAGCCGAGCGTGGGCAGGAAGCTCACCAGCGTGGTATTCGAATAGAGTGGAGTGGCGACCATCGTCACTGCGTCGCCGAAACCCGCGGCCGTATTTCGGGCGATGTGCGACCAGCGCATCGCGTGCGGCTGGACGATTCCCTTGGGTGTCCCGGTGGTCCCAGACGAATAGATAAGATTGAACGGATCGTCGGGCGCGATCCGCACGGGAGCCGGAATCGTTGATGCGGGCGCGAGCCAGGTCTCGAACGCTACTCCCGCGCCGCTTCCGTCGAGCGCGACTCGCTTCGCCGGCAGATCGATCGTGCCCAGCATTTCCGCCGCTTCTTCGTCGAGGAAGAGCAGCGGCGCGCCGCTGTCCCGCACCATCGCCGCGATTTGCGCCGGCGTCGCGGAGGGGGCGAGCGGCGCTGCGACACAGCCCGCGCGCACCGCTCCCAGAAAGACTTCCGCATAGGCGATCGAAGGCGCCGCCAACAGCGCGACTGCGGTTCCTTGTGCCACGCCGTCGCGTTGCAGCGCCGCTGCTACGCGGTCCATCCGCGCATCGAGCGCAGCATAGCCGAGCGTCCGCCCGTCCATCGCCAGCGCCGTCTTTTCGGGACGCTCGCCGGCATGGGCACGAATCAACTCGGACAGTGTCGCGAACCCGCTGCTCAGCAACGCCTCGGCGGTCGGCATCGGTTCCTCTCTCTTCCAGCTTCTTTGGCGCTCCACTAGGGCGCAACCACCACTCCGTACAGCATCGACTTGACGCGGCTCGGTCCATACCGCAATTTCGAATCAACGAAAGACATACCGGAGAGAGAGGATGGCCACCGCACCCGATGTTGAGGCGCTTGCCGACCCGCTGGAGGCGTTTCGCGTCCATGCGCGCGAATGGCTCGCGGCGAACTTCCCCCCGTCGCTGCGGGGCAAGGACAATGCGATGTCCGCGGTCGAGGGGCCGACCGAGCTCAGCGACGAGGAGGCGGCCTGGAAACATGCGATGGGCGAGAAGGGGTGGGGCGTTCCCGCCTGGCCGAAGGAATATGGCGGCGGCGGCCTGAGTCGTGCCGAGGTGCGTGTGCTCCACGAGGAAATGGCTCGCATCGGTGCGTGGAATCCGATCGGCGGCATGGGCGTGATGATGTTCGGTCCGACGCTGCTCGAATATGGCACCGAGGAGCAGAAGCGCGAGCATATCCCGCCGATCGCCCGCGGCGAGATCCGCTGGTGCCAGGGCTATTCCGAGCCGGGAGCGGGTTCGGACCTCGCTTCGCTCCAGACCTTCGCCGAAGACGCCGGCGACCATTATGTCGTAAACGGCCAGAAGACATGGACCAGCGGCGGCCAATGGGCCGACAAGTGCTTCATGCTCGTTCGCACCGACAAGACGAAGAAGCATGAAGGTATCACTTTCCTGCTGGTCGATATGGATGCGCCCGGAGTCGAAGTGAAGCCGATCCGGCTGATCTCCGGCAGCTCGCCCTTCTGCGAGACTTTCTTCACCGACGTGAAGGTGCCGAAGGCGAACCGGGTCGGCGAGGAGGGCCAGGGCTGGACGATCGGCAAGCGGCTGCTCCAGCATGAGCGGACCAGCCTGTCCGGCGGCGGTTCCAGCGCGGGGCGCTTCTTCGCGGGCACGCCGCTGTCGGAGCTGGCAAAGCACTATGTCGGCACCGACGAGGGCGGGCGTATCGCAGATGCGGATCTGCGGATGCGGATTGTGCGCCACGAAATGGATCTGCGGGCATTCATGGCGACTCTGCGCCGCGCCGCGATGGAGGCGAAGGCGGGTCAGGGCCCGTCCGCCACCTCTTCGATCATGAAGAATGTCGGCGCGCGAATCACGCAGGAGCGTGCCGAACTGGCGCTCGAGATCATGGGCATGGCGGGGCTCGGCTGGGAAGGCGAGGGCTTCACGCCGGAGGAACTGGCGCAGACCCGCGGCTGGCTCTTCGGCAAGGCAGTCTCGATCTACGGCGGTTCGACCGAGATCCAGAACAATGTGATCGCGAAGCGCATCCTTGGCATGCTCGATCATCAATAATGCGTGTGCCGCTGCGGAAGGGGCCCCTTCCGCTTCGCGGCATCGACGCCACAGGCTCTGCATTGCGATGGAGCGACGGGGAAGAGGAAATGGCGGTACTCACCGAAGAACAGACGATGCTCCGCGATATGGCGCGCGAGTGGGTGGACAATGAAGCGCCGGTCACGGCCTTTCGCCGAATGCGTGATGCGGCGCCTGCCGAACGCTACGATAGCGGCGCCTGGCGCGCACAGGCCGAGATGGGCTGGCCCGGAATCCTCGTTCCCGAGGCGCTGGGCGGCGTGGGAATGGGCTATGTCTCGCTCGGACTGGTGCTCGAACAACTGGGCCGAAATCTGACGGCATCGCCACTGGCGGCGACCGCTGCTGCCACGAGCGCGATCCTGATCGGCGGATCGGAGGCGCAGCAAACGGAGTGGCTGCCGCGGATCGCTGCAGGAGAGGTGGTGGCGACGCTCGCAATCGACGAAGAGCCGCGTTTCGCGCCGGATCGCATCACCACCGAAGCCGCCGGCGGGCGTGTGACCGGCACCAAGGAGTTCGTTGCCGAGGGCGACGGCGCCGCGCTGTTCGTGGTTGCGACCACCGACGGGCTCTGGCTTGTGCCTGAGGGCGAAGGCGTCACGCGTTCCGCTCGGCAAATGGTGGACTCGCGCAGCCATGCGCAGGTTCGATTCGATGGCGCGGCGGGCGAGCGGCTTGCCGGTTCCGATGAGTTGCCGACGCGGGTTACCGATCGCGCAGCGGCGGCGACCTGTGCCGAAATGCTCGGCATGGCCGAGGCCGCTTTCGAAAAGACCAACGAGTATCTCAAGACCCGCGTCCAGTTCGGCCAGCCGCTGTCGACCTTCCAGGCGTTGCAGCATCGCATGGCGAAGCAGTTCACCGAGCTCGAACTGACGCGCTCAGTGGTCGAGGCGGCACTCGAGGCGATCGAGGCGGATCGGCCCGACGTGCCGCAGGCAGTGAGTCTCGCCAAGGCAGTCGCGGGCGAGACGCTTCACCTCATCAGTCGCGAAACGGTCCAGCTCCACGGCGGGATCGGAATGACCGACGAGCATGACGCCGGCTTCTATCTCAAGCGCGCCCGTGTGCTCGAGGCGCAATGGGGCAATGCCGCCTGGCACCGCGAGCGGTTCGCACGCCTCAACGGCTATTGAGTGCGGCTGCGCGTCGCCATGCGCGGCCCGCGACGGGGCGGGACGTTTCGAACAATCGTTCGGGAAATCGTTGCCCCTGCCGCGACTATGGCATTTGAGCAACACCGACGTATCCGTAGCGGTATGCAACGGTTGTTCCGCTTGACGCGCAGGGCATAAGCGAGTGTAGTTTCGAGGATAGGGTATGGAGCCGCCAAGTGCTCCGGCCAAGTGGGAGAGGATAGATGATGCGTTTTCGTCTCATGGCGGCGTGCGCCGTTCCGGCGCTGACGGTCGCGCTGGCGGCTCCGGCCTCCGCGCAGTCCGCGGCAAATGACGACCCGACTGCCATCGCGCAGGCGGCTGTCGATCAGGATACTGCGGATGCGCCGCAGCGCGCGCCCGTGATTCAGGATGGTGACATCGTCGTCACCGCACAGGGCCGCGCCCAGGTGCTTGCCGACGTGCCGCTTGCGATCTCGGCCGTCTCCGGGGAGGCGCTCGAACTGACCGGCGCCAACGACATCCGCCAGCTCAATCAGGTCGCGCCGTCGCTGCTGGTGTCGAACACCGGCAGCGAGGCGAACAGCTCGGCTCGCATTCGCGGCGTCGGCACGGTGGGGGACAATCCCGGTCTCGAGAGCTCGGTCGCAACCTTCATCGACGGCGTCTATCGTTCGCGCACCGGCGTGGGTCTCAACGAACTCGGCGAGATCGAGCGGATCGAGGTGTTGCGCGGTCCGCAGGGCACGCTGTTCGGCCGCAACGCGTCCGCGGGCCTGCTGAACATCGTGACCAAGGGACCCGAATTCGATTTCGGCGGCACCGCTGAAATCACCTACGGCAACTATGATTATTGGCGCCTCGGCGCCTCGGTGACCGGGCCGGTCGCCGACAGCCTCGCGCTGCGCCTCGACGGCATCTATGTGCAGCGCGACGGTTTCTTCGAAGACGTGAACACCGGCTATCAGGTCAATGACCGCGACCGCTATCTCCTGCGGGCGCAGGCGCTGTACGAGCCGACGGTCGATCTCTCGGTCCGCGTGATCGGCGATTACAGCCGCCGCGAGGAGGCGTGCTGCGCCGCCGTCTATGCGACGCCCGAGATCGCACCGGCCAACCGGGGGCTGATCGATCCGTCGAACCCCATCATCCCGGTACTGATCGGTGTCGGCGATACGACCTTCGACGGCTATTTCCCGGCGTTCGGCGATCCCTACAGTCGCCGTATCGCAGTCTCGCCGAACCGCAGCTACGATGGCGAGACCGAGGATTACGGCGGCTCGGTTCAGGTCGACTGGAATCTGGGCGGCGTCGACCTGACGTCGATCACTGCCTACCGCGGCTATACCAACTATCAGGCGGCGGACGCCGATTATGGTCTCGCCGACATCCTGTTCTTCGGCCCGGACAGCGGTCGTGAGTTCCGGACTTTCTCGCAGGAGCTGCGCTTCCAGGGGACGGCGTTCGACGGCGTGCTCGACTGGCTCGTCGGCGGCTATTACGCGAACGAGGATCTCGAAACGCGCAGCGAGCTGCAGTTCGGCAACGATTATGGCGCCTTCGCCTCGTGCCGCCTGCTCGCCTCGATCAGCCCGGCACTGCCGCGCAACCCCGATCAGGCAGGCTGCCTCGCCGGACCCGGCGGCGCGATCACCGCCGGCGCGCTTGCAGGGATCTTCCCCGACATTCCGGGCCCAACGGTGGGCGCCGCACCCTTCGTCGAGGCGCTCCGTCTGCTCAGCACGGTCAACGGCGTCGGCGACGATACGGCTAACTTCAACCAGAACAGCGAGAATTTCGCGTTCTTCACGCACAATATCATCCATCTGACCGATCGGCTCGATCTGACGCTGGGACTTCGTTACACGAACGAAACCAAGCGGATGGACGCCAACTTCAACAATACCAATACCATCTGTCCGCAAATGCAGGCGCTGCTGCTTCCCTATCTCACGGGGGGTGCATCGACGACCGTTCCGACGTCGCTCACCGGCGGAGCGATCTCGCTCGCCTGCCAGGGCAATTCGACTGCCGAGCTCAACGGGCTCACGCTCGAGGACGAGCGCAACGAGGACAAGATCACCGGTACGGCCGTGCTCTCGTACAAGCCGACCGACGATTTGCTGGTCTATGCGAGCTATTCGCGCGGCTATAAGGCGGGCGGTTTCAACCTCGATCGTTCGGCGCTGAAATCGCCGATCCTGCCGTTCTCGCTGGCGGGTGGCGCCTCGCTGGTGAGCAATCTGCAGTTCGATGAGGAGACGGTCGACGCCTATGAGATCGGCGCCAAGTACAGCACCGGTCCGTTCAGCCTGAATCTTGCCGCGTTCCGCCAGGAGTTCAGCAACTTCCAGCTGAACACCTTCAACGGCACCGTCTATCTGGTCCAGAACATCAACGGCTGCGGCAGCAATCTGGGCACCGGCGGCACCTGCGATCCGGACGATATCACCCCCGGTGTCATCTCGCAGGGCGTCGAGCTGGAGGCGACGCTGGTGCCGATCCGCGATGTGCGGTTCAGCCTGGGCGCGACCTACGCCGACACGCGCTATGCGGACCGGCTGGTCGGTTCGGACGAGGGCGATCCGCTCGATCCGGCGCTCGCGCTGCTTCCGGGTGACAATCTCTCGAATGCGCCGGAGATCGTCGTCACCAGCTCGTTCGCCTATACGCCGGAGCTCGGCAATTCCGGCTTGAGCGGGTTGTTCTACATCGATGCGCGCCTCGCCGACGACTACAACACCGGTTCGGACCTGGTTCCGCAGAAGGAGCAGGACAGCTTCGCGGTGGTGAACGGCCGCATCGGCGTGCGCGCCGATAATTGGTCGCTCGAGGTCTGGGGTCAGAACCTGTTCGACGTCGGCTATACGCAGGTCGGGTTCAGCTCGCCTTTCCAGGCGCCGGCGCAAATCTATTCGGCCTATCTCGCCGAACCGCGGACATACGGCATCACGCTGCGCGGCAACTTCTGATCTGAATGGGGCGGGCCGGTGGTCCGCCCCTGTTTTTTCTCAAATAGCGAGCGCATCCGCCCATGGCCGACTCCGCTGCCGCTGCCGCGGTTCACAGTGCCGCCGACGCACTTGCGCTCAAGCGGCGGACGCTCACGCTCACGCTGCTCACGCTCACCTATTTCTTCAGCTATATGGATCGCCAGATCCTGGCGATCCTCCAGGAGCTGATCAAGGCGGACCTGCAACTCAGCGACACCCAGCTGGGCCTGCTCGGCGGATTCGCCTTCGCTGTTTTCTACGCGACACTGGGAATTCCCGCCGCCCGGCTCGCCGACCGCGGCAATCGCAAGCGGCTCGTCGCGATCGCGCTCGCGCTGTGGAGCGCGATGACGGCGATGGCCGGTCTCGCGCAGAACTTCCTGCAACTGCTGCTTGCCCGTATCGGCGTCGGGATCGGCGAGGCGGGATCCTCGCCGCCTAGCCATTCGATGATCGCCGATCTCTATCCGCCCGAAAAACGCGCCGGGGCGATGGCGGTCTATTCCCTGGGCGTGGTGCTGGGCGCCGCCTTCGGGACGATCATCGGCGGAACCGTGGCGAATTATTTCGGCTGGCGCGCGGCGATGTTCGCGGTCGGCTTGCCGGGACTGGTGCTGGCGGTTCTCGTCTGGCTGTTCGTGGTCGAGCCGCGCCGGGGCTTGTCGGACGCTGCCCGTGCGGCCGAGCAGCACGACGCGATTCCACCGCTGGGGGTGGGCTTCGCTTCGCTGTGGCGCAATCCGGCCGCGCGGCATCTGGTGGCGGCAGTCACGCTGACGTCGATGATCGGCTATGGGCTCACTCATTGGGGGCCGAGCTTCATGATCCGCACGCTCGGAGTGGACATTCTCACGATTTCGCTCATCGTCGCGCCGATCGGCGGCATTTGCGGCACGATCTCGGCAGTGGGCGGCGGCAAGCTCGCCGACCGGTTGGCCGGACGGCACGGACTCCACGCCCAGAGCTGGATGGTCGCGGTGCTGAAGATCGTCGCGCTGCCGTTCGCGCTCGCTTTTTATCTCGTGCCGATCCCGGCGGTAGCGATCGGCCTCTATTTCGTCGCCGTGCTGTTCCAGAACAGCTATCTCGGCCCCACCTTCGCGCTCATTCAGGGGCTCGCGCCGGTTCGGCTGCGCGCCTTGTGGGCGGCGATCACATTGCTCGTCATCAACCTGATCGGACTGGGTCTCGGGCCCACGCTGATCGGCGTGATCAGCGATTCGCTCCGGCCGTCGCTCGGCGAGGCGGAGGCACTGCGCTGGGCGATGTTCGTGTTCGGCGCGATCACGCCCTGGGCGATCTTCCACTATTGGCGCGCCGGCGTTCTGCTCAAGCGCGCAGCCTGACCCCTCCGCGAGCCGCGTGTCCCGCACGGCGGATCGAGGGGGTAAGGAACAAGGCGTTCTATGATCCCGCTGCGTGCCGCTATGTGCTGACTGCGCTCTCCGTCAGCACTCGATCATCGAACAATCCGAACGCGAGCGTCGATGCGTAAAAGGCGACCGCGCGTTCGCGGGGCATGGTGCTTGCCCATTTGCGCATGTCGAATGCGGCGTTCTGCAGGGCCATCAGCCCCTGGCTCGCGACGAGCGGGTCGATCGGCCGAATTGATCCTTCGGCGATGCCGTCGGAGATCATGCCGGCAAAGCGCCGCGCGATCCGGTTCGAACGGTCGATCATCGTCGACCGGACGTGCGGCGGCAGGCCCGACAGGGCCGTCGTTCGAAGCAACGGACCGCGTTCGGAGAACTGCACGTCGAGCAGCGTCGCAATGACGCTGGCAAGCCGATGCCACTGGCTGCCGGCCGCCAGCTCGGCCAGCCGCTGCGCGTCGGCGAGAATGTCGAAGCTGCGCTTGTAGCAGGCGATCACCAGATCGTCCTTGGCATCAAGGTGGTGATAGAAGCTGCCCTTGGTGACATTCAGCTCGGAAGCGATCTTCTGAACCGATGCGCCGCGGTACCCCAGTTCGTTGATCAGCCGCGTCGCCGCCAGCAGGAACGCCTCGCGCCCCGGCTCGGGCTCGGCGGATTCCAGATCGAGAAGTTCGGGTTGCCACTCCTGGTCCGGAGCGGCGATGCCGTGGCGGAGCACCTCCATCATCCGCGCCTCGAGCCGCGGGTATTCGTCGATTTCGTACCGCACCAGCCAAGCGGGCAGCCAGAAGGTGTTCTCCAGCAGCACATGCGCGCGGGCGCCGTGCAGGTCGGTCTCGGCGCGGTTTTCGGCGGGTCCCCAGAGCGCCCGCGTCTTTCGGAACACGTTGCGCCAGCCGGCAAGCAGCTCGTGCTTCACCGGGCCTTCCATCGCGCGCAGGTCCGACAGAATCGCGAAGTCTTGTTCCTCTCCCCGGCGGATGCGCGCGAGGCGCTCCATGTTGCTCGCGAGATAGCGGGCGACGCGCGCTTCGGGCGTGGTCTCCTCGTGCGCCGCATCGAGCATCGCTTCCAGCCGTTCGAGCGTCTGCTCGAAACAGGCGGCGGCGAGATCTTCCTTGCGCCTGAAGTAATAGGTCACGCTGGTGGTGTTGAGACCCACTCGTCGCGCGACATCGGCGAAGGTCATGCCCTTCGCACTTTGCTGGTTGATGGCTTCGGCGGCGGCGGCGAGAATGGCATCCCGCTTTGCCTGAAACCGCTTCGTGCCCTGTTCCGCTCCCCCGCGGATTGCTTCCGGCGCATTCATCGCGTCAGCTTACTGCATTTGCTCCGAAGCCAAAGATGTTTTTTGGAGGTTCGGGACGGGCGGAGGCGGGTATAATTTCCCGCATTGATCCGGATCGGTCCCCTTTACCGAATATCGGGTACGGTCTAAGCCGACAGGGAAGAGAGAGGGGCGCGAGCCGCCCGGAGAGGAGAGTGCCATGGATTTCACGCTCAGCGAGCGCGAGACCTACTTCCGCGACCGCGTCCGCGCCTTCATCGACGAGAATATCCGACCGCGCGACGCCGATTATCGCGCGCAGGTCTCGGAAGGGGACCGCTGGAAGGTGGTCCCGGTCATCGAGGAGATGAAGAAGAAGGCCAAGGCCGAGGGCCTTTGGAACTTCTTCATGCCCCCGCATTCGGGCCAGAAGCACGTCGACGAGAGCTTCGAATTCGAAGGCACGCAGCTGACCAACCTCGAATATGCCCTGTGCGCCGAGGAGATGGGCCGGCTGGGTTGGGCTTCCGAGGTCTTCAACTGCTCCGCGCCGGATACCGGCAACATGGAAGTATTCCACCGCTACGGAACCCGCGAGCAGAAGGAGCAGTGGCTCCGTCCGCTGATGAACGGCGAAATCCGCTCCGCGTTTCTGATGACCGAGCCGGCCGTCGCCTCGTCCGACGCGACCAACATCGAAACGCGGATCGAGCGCGATGGCGACCATTATGTCATCAATGGTCGCAAATGGTGGTCTTCGGGCGCGGGCGATCCGCGCTGCAAGATCGCGATCGTGATGGGTAAGACCGATCCGAACGCTTCGCGCCATGCGCAACAGAGCATGATCCTGGTTCCCCTCGATGCTCCCGGCGTGAAGATCGAGCGGATGCTGACGGTCTTCGGATATGACCATGCGCCGCACGGCCATGCCGAGATCGTGCTCGAGAACGTCCGTGTACCGGCCGAAAACATGCTGCTTGGCGAGGGCAGGGGGTTCGAGATCGCGCAGGGGCGCCTCGGGCCGGGCCGCATCCACCATTGCATGCGCACCATCGGCGTCGCCGAGGAGGCGATCGCGGCGATGGGCCGCCGTCTCGTCAGCCGCGTGGCCTTCGGCAAGCGGCTGTCGGACCAGTCGGTCTGGGAACAGCGGATCGCGCGCGCGCGGATCGACATCGAAATGACTCGGCTGCTGTGCCTGAAGGCGGCCGACATGATGGACAAGGCCGGCAACAAGGCCGCGCATCTGGAAATCTCGATGATCAAGGTTCAGGCGCCCCAGATGGCGCTCTCGATCATCGACGACGCGATCCAGGCGCATGGCGGCGCCGGCGTTTCGGGCGATTTCGCGCTCGCCAGCGCCTGGGGAAACATACGCACGTTGCGCCTGGCCGACGGGCCCGACGAAGTCCACAACCGCACCATCGCCCGGCACGAATTCGGCAAACATGCAGAGTTCAAGGCCGATCGCCCGTCCAGCGGAGACGTCGGAGCAACGCGCTGAGCGCCGCGAGAACGAGAGGATGAGAGTGAAAGCAGCCGTACTCCACGAGGCGAAGCAGCCGCTTCAGATCGAAGAGGTCCAGGTATCCAGGCCCGGTCCGCGCGAAGTGCTGATCCGCACACGCGCGGTCGGCGTCTGTCGTTCCGACCTCCATTTCGTCGACGGCGCCTTTCCGCACCCGGTGCCGACGGTGCCGGGGCATGAGGCAGCGGGCGTGGTCGAGGCGGTCGGCAGCGATGTCGCGCATTTGAAGCCGGGCGATCACGTCATCACCTTCTTCACCGTCTTCTGCGGTTCGTGCGAGATGTGCGTCACCGGCCGGGTTTCGCTGTGCATCGATCCGTCGACGCGGCGGGCGCCCGATCAGGAGGCCCGGCTCAGCCTCGCGGACGGAACGCCGCTCGCGCCGTTCCTCAATCTGTCGGCGTTCGCCGAGATGATGCTGGTGCACGAGAATGCCTGCGTCGCGGTGTCGAAGGAGATGCCGTTCGATCGCGCCGCGCTGCTCGGCTGTGCGGTGATCACCGGCGCCGGATCGATCTTCAACGACTGCCAGCTGCGCCCCGGCGAGAGCGTCGCGGTGATCGGCGCGGGCGGCATCGGTCTCGCCGCGATCAACGCCGCGAAGATCGCGGGAGCGGGCATGATCCTCGCGATCGATCCGGTGGCGTCGAAGCGCGAGCTGGCGCTGAAGATGGGTGCCAGCCACGCGCTGGACGCGGCGGACGAGGGTCTCGCCAAGTCGGTTCTCAAGATGACGAACGGCGGCGTCCATTATGCGATCGAGGCGGTCGGCCGTCCGAACACCGCAGAGCTCGCCTGGACGATCCTGCGCCGCGGCGGCACCGCGACGGTGCTGGGGATGATCGCGCCCGGCAACAGCGTCAGCCTGCCCGGACCGACCTTCCTCACCGGCAAGAAGATCCAGGGATCGCTGCTCGGCTCCACGCGCTTTCCGATCGACATGCCGCGGCTCGTCCAGCTCTATCTCGATGGCAAGCTCGATCTCGACACGATGGTCGCCGAGCGGATCCGGCTCGAGGATGTCAACGATGCGCTCGACAAGCTGCGCCAGGGCGACAGCGTCCGTTCGGTGATCGAGTTCGCATGAGCGCGGAAATGGCTCCCGCCGACGATCTCGACGTCGCCCGCCTCTCCGAGTGGATGGCGGCGAACGTCGCCGGGTTCGAGGGGCCGCTTCGCTATGCGAAATTCGCCGGCGGCCAGAGCAATCCGACCTACCGTATCGATTCGCCGAGCGGCGCCTATGTGCTTCGGCGCAAGCCCTTCGGTCCGCTGCTGCCTTCGGCGCATGCTGTCGATCGCGAATACCGGCTGATCGCCGCGCTGCACCCCACGGGCTTTCCGGTCGCGCGACCCTATGGCCTGTGCGAGGACGATTCGGTGATCGGCTCGGCCTTCTACGTGATGGAGATGGTCGAGGGCCGCACGATCTGGGACGGCGGGATGCCCGACCTCTCCCCCGCCGAGCGGACGGCGCACTATCATGCGATGATTGACACGCTGGCGGCGCTCCACGCGGTCGATTATGAAGCGGTCGGGCTTGGCGACTATGGCAAGCCGGGCAACTATTTCGAGCGGCAGGTCGCGCGCTGGTCGAAACAGTATCGCGCGAGCGAGACCGATCACATTCCCGAGATGGAAAAGCTGATCGCGTTTCTTCCCGCGACCGTGCCGGCGCAGACGCGCACCTCGATCGTCCATGGCGACTATCGCGTCGACAATATGATCTTCGCTCCCGAGGGCCCGGCTATTCTCGCGGTGCTCGACTGGGAGCTGTCGACGCTCGGCGATCCGCTGGCGGATTTCTCCTATTTCCTGATGAACTGGGAAACCGTGCCGAGCGGCCGCCGATCGGGGATCAAGGGGCTCACCGGCCCGGAGACCGGCATACCGACGCTCGAGGAGGCCGTGGCCCGCTATTGCGCCGCCACCGGCCGCGACGGCGTGCCCGACCTGAACTGGTACTTCTCCTACAATCTCTTCCGCCTCGCTGGGATCGTTCAGGGCATCAAGAAGCGAATGATCGACGGCAATGCGTCCAGCGCGAAGGCCGCCGAAACCGTCGCGGCGCTGCCCGGGCTGGTTGCGGCCAGCTGGGGCTTCGCACAGGCGGCGGGAGCTTCCTGAGCACGCGTGCATAGAAAGGGCGACGACTCGATGCGATTTCAGGGCAAGTCCATCGTCATCACCGGTGCGGGTTCGGGAATCGGCCGCGCCACCGCCAGCGCCTTCGCCGCCGAGGGCGGTCAGGTGGTTGCCGCCGATCGAAGCGACGCCGTTCACGCAACGGTAGAGGCGATTACGGCTGCGGGCGGAACCGCGCTTGGCGTCGAGATGGATGCGGGCAACGAAGACGATGTTGTTCGCCTCGTCGAAGTCGCGTGCACGCACTTCGGCGGAATCGACGTCTTCTATGCCAATGCCGGCATCTCCGGCGGCGCGAGCAGCGTGCTCGACGCCAGCGTCGAGCTGTGGACCGACGTGCTGCGCGTCAACCTGATCGGGCCGGCGCTGGCGATCAAGCATGCCGCGCCACGCATCGTCGAGCGCGGCGGCGGCGCGATCCTGTGCACCGCCAGTGTCGCGGGGCTTCGCTCCGGGGCGGGCGGGGCGCCCTATTCGGCGTCCAAGGCAGGCGTCATCAATCTGGTGCAGTCGGCGGCGCAGCAGCTGTCGGGATCGAATGTCCGCGTGAACGCGATCTGTCCGGGGTTGATCGAGACCGGGATGACTCAGCGCGTCTACGACTATGCGCGCGAGAAGGGAGTCGAGGACAAGATCGGCCGGCTCAACCCGATGCGGCGCGGCGGCCGCCCCGAGGAGATCGCGCAGGTCGCGCTTTTCCTCGCTTCGGACGCGGCCAGCTATGTGAACGGCCAAGCGCTCGCGGTCGATGGCGGGCTTTCCTCGAGCCATCCGGTGACGCGGCAGGAATATGGCAAACCGGCGGTCTGAACCGCTCGAATTCGATCTGTCACGATATCGGGTTAGTCAGCTTCCATGTTGATCCGCCGATTCGCTCCCGTTGCCACGCTGCTCGCTCTGGCGCTCCCCGCTCAGGCGCAGGAAACGCGCCCGGTGGCGGTGATCAGCGTTCCGGAGGTGCGCACGCCCGTCCGGCACCTCGTCACCTTTCAGCCGGGCGTTCCGACGTGCGAGGACGGCGATTTCGCCACTGCGAACATCGAGCAGCCGTTCGAAACCTCCACGCTGGCGCCGTCGGACGCGCAGGCGAGGCCGATCGAGCTGCGCTTCGGAATCGCCGCGAACGGCAGGCCGGTGGACATCCGGGTCGTCGAGCCTGAGGCGCCGCGGGCCGGCCATGTCGTCGTGCCGGCCGACGACGTAGTGCCATCCTTCGCCGCCTGGCAGTTCACCAGCGCCCAGCCGCACACTTCCTGCCGCATCCGGTTCGAGCCGGTGCTGGTCCCCTATGACGCCGCGCCGCCGGGGCTGATCGCGCGCTACCTCGTCGTGCCGCATCGCGCGCTTCCCGAGGATCGCCGGTTGTTCCAGCGGCTGCACGGCGAGGAAGCGACCTGCCTGGCCGTCGGTGCCGAGCCCCGCACGCGCGCCTATCCGCCGTTCAGCGAGCTGAACGAAAGCCCCGGCGGCTGGTCCTATGCGACGACTCGGTTCAGCATCGACGACTCGGGCCACCCCTATGACGTCACCGTGATTGCGTCCGATGCGAGCCCCGAGATGCAGGCGGCGTCGCGCGATGCGGTCGCACGCTCCCGTTTCGCGCCGCGCGCGGCGACGGGCTGCACCTATCCCTATTATCTGCTCGGCGAGGTCCTGCAAGCCCCGCCGCGGCCGGAGCTTGCCGCCTTCGAAGCACCCGAGGCGCGTTGCGAAGGCGGGACCGAATGGGCCCACCTGGGGCAACTCACCTTTCCCCGTGGGTTCCAGCGGCGGAAGATCGAGGGTTGGGCGTTGATGCGCTTCGATGTGACGCCCGAGGGGGTGCCAACCAACATCGAAGTGGTCCGCAGCGAGCCGGCGGCGGCATTCGGCGAGCAGGCAGTTCGGATCGTCCGGCAGGCGCGGCAGGCGCCCCAAGAGGAATCGAAAAGGGGCTGTCTCGATTTTGTGCGCTTCGTCATGCCGGACTCCCACGCGCAGGCGCTCGCCGACGAGGACTAAAGCCCTCAGCTCTTGAGCCGCATCAGCCCTTCCTGGCTGGCGCTCGCGACGAGCCGACCGCCGCGATCGAAGATGCGGCCGCGGTTGAAGCCGCGGGCATGGCCGGCCCACGGACTGTCGCACGAATAGAGCAACCATTCGTCGAAGCGGAACGGCTCGTGCAGCCACACGGCATGGTCGAGGCTTGCCGATTGGAGCTTGTTCGTCATCCAGGTGACGCCGTGCGGCAGCGTCGCAGTGCCGAGCAGCGTCATGTCGGTCGCATAGGCGAGCGCTGCGCGATGCACCGCCGGATCATCGGGGAGCGGTGCGACCGTGCGGAACCAGCAATGCTGTTCGGGCGGCTGCTTTTCCGGCCTCAGCCAGTTGCGCGGACTGCAGGGGCGCAACTCGATCGGGCGCGGGCGGAGGAAGAAAGCGCGAAACTTCTCTGGTATCTCGTCGACGAATTCGCGGCGAAGCGCGTCCTCCGAGCGGAGTTCCTCGGGTGGCGGGACGTCGGGCATCTCGTCCTGGTGGTGCAAACCCTCCTCGGCGCGCTGGAACGAGGCGGTCATGTTGAGGATCGGCACGCCGCCCTGCTGCGCGATCACGCGGCGATTGGCGAAGCTGCCGCCGTCGAAGTCCCGAACGACGCGATAGACGATCGGAAGATCCTCGCTGCCTGGCCGCATGAAATAGGCGTGCAGCGAATGGGCGACCTTGCCGTCCACCGAACGCTGCGCGGCCTGCAGCGCTTGGCCGATCACCTGGCCGCCGAACACGCGCCCGACCCCGCCGGGCTGGCGGCTGCCTCGATACAGGTCGGTATCGATCGTCTCGACGTCGAGCAGCGTGACGAGCTGCTCGACGAGTTCGTCTGGCGTTGATCCGCGTTCGGTCATTCAGCGATTCCGTTGGCGTGAGCGAAGGAGCGGTCGGTCAATATCCCGCCGCTGTCGCCAGTGCATTGGCATGGAAATTCGCATCGCCAAACATTTCCGCGAGCACGCGCGCACGTTTCATGAAGAAGCCGATGTCATATTCGTCGGTCATGCCGATGCCGCCGTGGAGCTGTACGCCCTCCTGTACCGCCAGGGTCGTGGCAAGGCCGGTCATCGCCTTGGCGACATGCACGGCCTCGGCGGCGCGCGGATCGCCTGCGTCGAGCAGCTGCTGGGCCTTCAGCACCGCGGCCCGCGCGACTTCCATCTCGGAATAGAGATGGGCGGCGCGATGCTGCAGCGCCTGGAAGCTGCCGATGGTGACTCCGAACTGCTTGCGTTCCTTGAGATAGGCGACGGTGCTGTCCATCGCGCCGCCGCCGACGCCGAGCAGCTCGGCCGAGGCGCCGGTGCGGCCCGCGTTCAGCAGCGCCGTGAGCGGGCCCGCGCCCTGATCGACTTCGCCGATCACTGCGTCGGCGTCGACCTCGACTCCCTCAAACCGCATGCGCGCGGCGAGGCTGGTGTCGGCCAGCCGCTCGGCTTCGGCCGACAGTCCCGCAGCATCCTTCGGAACCGCGAACAGCGTGATTCCCTGCGCCTCGTCCGGGGCCCCCGCAGTGCGGGCGGCGACGAGGATCAGATCCGCGACATGGCCGTGCGCGACGAACTGCTTGGCGCCGCTCAGCCTGAAACCGTTGCCCGAGCGCTCCGCGGTCAGGGCGATGCGGCCATTGTGCTTGGCGGTTTCGTCAATCGCGAGGGCGGCCACCGTGTCCCCCGCGGCGATGCCGGGAAACCACTGGGCCGCGGCCGCCGTGCCCTTCAGTGCCGAAACCGCTGCGACCGAGGTGGCCAGGAACGGCGAAGGCGAAAGATTGCGGCCGATCTCCTCGAGCACCACGCCCGCCTCGACATGGCCGAGCCCGAGGCCGCCGTCGGCTTCCGGGATCAGCATGCCGGTGAAGCCCATTTCGGCGAAAGCCTTCCAATGGTCGCGCGAAAAGCCGGTCGCGTCCTTCGCGTCGCGCAGCGCGCGCAGATGGCTGACCGGCATCTGCTCGGCGACATAGTCGTGCGCGGTGTCGCGGAGCATCGTCTGTTCATCGGTGAGATAGAGGGGCATGTCGGTTCTCTCGTCATCCGGCATCGGCCGGGATGTGCACGAAAGGCCCCGGCGCCGGCCGAGGCCACGGATGCGTCAGGCGCTCGGCAGGTCGAGGATGCGCTTGGCGATGATGTTGAGCTGGATCTCGCTCGTCCCGCCCTCGATCGAGTTGCCCTTGGAGCGCAGCCAGGCGCGCGCCGCCGCACCGTTGTTCGATCGTTCGCTTTCCCATTCCAGCGCGTCCGATCCGCCGGCGGCGACAATCAGCTCGTTGCGCGCCTTGTTCAGCTCGGTCCCGTAATATTTCATCATGCTGGGCTGGGCGGGATGCGCGCGGCCGGCCTTGAGTTCGTCGATGAACCGCTCGGACATCGCCGCGAAGGCACGGGCACGCACGTCGAAAGTCGCGATCTGCGCACGCAGCAGCGGATCGGCGAGGCGACCGTCGGCGTCGAGTCCGACGGTGGCGATCGCCATGTCCAGCAGCGGATTACCGCCCGCTCCGCCGAGGCCCATGCCCGAGATCATCTCGCGCTCGTGCCCGAGCAGATATTTGGCGACGTCCCAGCCCTTGTTCTCCTCGTAGATGCGATTGGTCTTGGGGACGCGCACATTGTCGAGGAAGGTTTCGCAGAACGGCGAATAGCCCGAGATCAGCAGGATCGGCTTGGTCGAGACGCCGGGCGTCTCCATGTCAAACAGGACGAAGCTGATCCCGCCCTGCTTGGACTCCTTCGACGTGCGGACGAGGCAGAACATCCAGTCCGCCTTGTCGGCATAGCTGGTCCACACCTTCTGGCCGTTGACGATATAATGGTCGCCATCGTCCTCTGCCCAGGTCTGGAGCCCGGCGAGGTCGGAGCCGGCATTGGGCTCCGAATAGCCCTGGCACCAGCGGATCTCGCCGCGCGCGATCTTCGGCAGATGCTCCTTCTTCTGCTCTTCGGTGCCGTACTTCAGCAGCGCCGGGCCGAGCATCGAAATGCCGAAGCTGTTGAGCGGATTGCGGCAGCCCAGCCGCGCCATCTCTTCCTTCAGGATCTTGGTCTGTGCCGGGGAAAGCCCGCCGCCGCCATATTCGGTCGGCCAGTCGGGCACGGTCCAGCCGCGCGACGCCATCGCGTCCATCCATTCCTTTTGGCCCGGCTTATACTCGGGATTGCGTCCGCCCCAGTTGATGTCCTTGTCCGAACGCACCGGCTCGCGCATCTCGGGCGGGCAGTTCGCCTCCAGCCAGGCGCGGGTTTCCGCGCGGAAGGTGTCGAGGTCTTCGGTCATCGCTTCATCCTCTCCAAAAGCGCCCGTTTGTCCCGAGCGAAGTCGAGGGACGTGCCGCAGGCGGCGCATCAGGGGTCTCGACTTCGCTCGACACGAACCGTTGTGGGCGGCCGCTCAGCAGTAGCGGGAGCGGCCGCTTCCTCTCAGGTTCAGTTGAACCGCTCGCCCTTTTCGGCCTTTTCCTTCAGCAGCGGCGCGACGTCGAAGCCGTGCTTTTCGAGACCCTCGACGATCGTCTTGAGGCCCACGGTGTCCGCCCAGAACATCGGGCCGCCGCGATAGACCGGCCAGCCATAGCCATAGATCCACACAACATCGATGTCGGACGCGCGCTGCGCCTTGCCCTCGGCAAGGATCTTCGCGCCTTCGTTCACCATGGTGTAGAGCGTGCGTTCGATGATCTCCTGATCGGTGATCTCGTGCTGCTCGGCGCCCGACTTCTTGCGGAAATCCTCGATGATCTCGGCGACGCGCGGGGAAGGCGAGGGCTGGCGCTTCTCGTCATAGTCGTAGAAGCCCGCGCCCTTCTTCTGGCCCCAGCGGTCCTCGGCGCAAAGCGCGTCGCGGATGCTTTCGATCCGGCTCGGGTCGCGGTGCCAGCCGATGTCGACGCCGGCGAGGTCGCTCATCTGGAACGGGCCCATCGGCATGCCGAACTCGACATGCACCTTGTCGACCTGGCTCGGCGTGGCGCCTTCCATCAGCAATTTCTGCGCCTCCAGCTGGCGCGGGATCAGCATGCGATTGCCGATGAAGCCGTAGCAGACGCCCGCGACGACCGCGACTTTCCGAATCTTCTTCGATAGCGCCATGACGGTCGCCAGCACGTCCTTGTCGGTCTTGTCGCCGCGCACGACCTCGAGCAGTTTCATGACGTTCGCGGGCGAGAAGAAGTGCATGCCGACCACGTCGCCCGGCCGGCTGGTCGACGCCGCGATCTCGTTGATGTCGAGATAGCTGGTGTTCGACGCGAGGATAGCGCCCGGCTTGGCGATCTTGTCGAGCTTGCCGAACACGTCCTTCTTGACGTCCATCGACTCATACACCGCTTCGATGATGAGGTCGCAGTCGCCAAGGTCATCCATCGACAGCGTGGAGGTCAGCAGCCCCATCGCCTGCTCGACCTGATCCTGGGTGATGCGGCCCTTCTTGGCGGTATTCTCGTAATTCTTGCGCATCGTCGCGACGCCGCGGTCGAGCGCATCCTGCTGCATCTCGACGATCGTCACGGGGATACCGGCCGACAGGAAGTTCATGCTGATGCCGCCACCCATCGTGCCGGCGCCGATCACGCCGACCTTCTTCACGTCGCGCAGCTGGATGTCATCGGGCACGTCGTCGATCTTCGACGCCTTGCGCTCGGCAAAGAAGATGTGCCGCTGCGCCGCCGACTGGGTACCCATCATCAGCTTCATGAAGCCGTTGCGCTCGCGCTGCACGCCTTCGGAATAGGGCTTGGAGATCGTCTCTTCGATCACGTCGATGATCTCGGCGGGGGCATCGAAGCCGCGGAAGCGCTTCGCATTCTTTTCGCGGAACGCCTGGAAGACGCCCGGGTCGGCGGCGACGCTCTTCTCGCTCGCGCGGGGCAGCGGGCGCTTGTCGGCCACGTCGCGCGCGAAGGCGACCGCGTCGGCGACCAGGTTGTCCTCGCCGGCCAGCGCATCGACCAGGTCGGCCTCCTTGGCCTTGCCGGCAGAGATCGGGTCGCCCTTGGCGGTCATCTCCAGCGCCAGCTCGACACCGGCCACGCGCGGCAGCCGCTGCGTGCCGCCGGCACCGGGCAGCAGGCCCAGCTTCACTTCGGGCAGGCCGATCTTGGCGGACGGTACCGCGACACGATAATGGCAGGCCAGCGCCACTTCGCAGCCGCCACCCAGCGCAGTTCCGTGGATCGCCGCCACGACCGGCTTGTCCGACGCCTCGATCATGTCGACGAGGGCGGGCAGCAGCGGTTCGACCGGTGGCTTGGTGAATTCGGTGATGTCGGCGCCCGCGAAGAAGGTGCGCCCCTCGCAGCGGATCACGACCGCCTTGATGCCGTCGTCGCCCTTCGCTTCCTCGAGGCCCGCCTGCAGCCCCTGGCGAACGGCCGCGCCCAGTGCATTGACCGGGGGGTTGTTCGAAATGATGACGAGGACGTCGCCCTGGCGTTCGGTGGTGACTATGGACATTCGATCGTCTCCTGTTCGTCTGCTGGCGCGGCCGCTCAGTTGAGCGCCGCGTAGATCATCGTCTTGAGCTCGCGCCGGATGGGATAGGCCATCGAGGGGCTCAGCTGGGTCATGAACACCATATGGATGTGCTCGACCGGATCGACAAAGAAAGCGGTCGAGAACATGCCGCCCCAATAATATTCGCCGGCCGATCCGGGCATCATCGATCGCGCCACGTCGGTGGTCACGGCGAAGCCGAGGCCGAAACCGGCGCCCCCGTTCGTCGATTCGCTGAACAGCGAGCGCGACATGCTGGCCAGATCGGATTGGCCCGGCAGGTGGTTCATCGTCATCAGCTCGAGCGTCTTGCGGCCGATGATCCGCACCCCGTCGAGCGTGCCGCCGTTCTCGCACATCCGGCAGAAGCGATGATAGTCGAGCGCGGTGGAAACCAGGCCGCCGCCGCCCGACCGGAGCTTCGGCGGCTGCGCCCATGCCGAAGATGCGCCGCGATCATACATCACTCGGCCTTCGCCGGGCTGAAGCGTGTAGCAGTCGGTCAACCGCTCGGCCTTTTCGGGCGGCACATGGAAGCCGGTGTCGGCCATTCCCAGCGGCGCGAAGATGCGCTCCTCGAAGAGCCGGTCGAGGGGCTGACCTGAAACCCGCTCGATCACCGCGCCGAGCACGTCGGTGGAGACCGAGTAATTCCAGGCACTGCCCGGCGAAAACTCCAGCGGGAGCTTGCCGAGCGCCGCGACGAATCCGTCGAGGTCGAGATTGCCGTGCCAGCTCTCGATCCTTCCTTCGCGATAGGCCGCGTCGATGTTGCCGCGATTCTGGAAGCCATAGGTCAGGCCGGACGTGTGGCGCAGCAGGTCGACCATCCGCATCGGCTCTGCGGTCGGGCGGGTGATGAAGGGCACGCCGGCCCCGCCGCCGTCATAGACGCCGAGGCCGCGGAATTCGGGCAGGACGTGGTGCACCGGCGTGTCGAGCGCGACTCGCCCTTCCTCGACCAGCATCATGAAGGCGAGCGACGTGATCGGCTTGGTCATCGAGGCGATACGGAAGATCGAACGCTCGTCGATCGTGTCGCCGCCTTCGCGGGCAGCGCCCTGATGCGAGAAATGGACGATCTGGCCGCGATGCGCGATCAGCAGCTGAGCGTTCGGCAGGCGCCCTGAATCGAGATAGCGCTCGCGGACGAAGGCATCGATCCGCCCCAGCCGCTCCTGGTCGAACCGGTCTTCCATGCCTCTTCCCCCCGTCATGCCTTCTCCATACCCTGAATTCGAACGTTCCAGTTGGTGCCGGCTTGCGAACGCACAACCCCTATTGCCTTGAGTGCGTTTCGAATCAACACTAACCTCGTTTTGGAGCGCCGCTGGCGCCAAACCCGAAATTCAACACCGGCTCGAGCCGGATAGGAGAGAGAGCGCAGTGGCACCCGAACCGATCGTCCCAATCGATGCCGACTGGCCCCGCATGTCGCTCGGCGAGGTCCAGGCCGCGCTGACCGCGCCGGGCCAACGCTTCGAGATGGAGACCATCGACATCCGTGGCGTCCCCACGCGTGTCTGGAAGAACGCGCCGCCCTCGCTGCGGATCCTGGCCCAGCTCGTGCGGGGCCACGGCGATCGGGTGTTCACCGTCTATGAGGACGAGCGCGTCACCTATGAGGCGAATTGGCGCGCCGTAGCCAATCTGGCGAACTGGCTGCACGATCAGGGCGTCCGCAAGGGAGACCGGGTCGCGCTCGCGATGCGCAACCTTCCCGAATGGCCGGCAATCTTCTTCGCCGTGGTCAGCATCGGGGCGGTGGTCGTGCCGCTCAACGCGTGGTGGACCGGCGGCGAGCTGGAATATGGTCTCGCCGATTCCGGTGCGAAGATCGCCTTCCTCGACGGTCAGCGGTACGAGCGGCTGCTGCCGCACTTCGGCGATCTGCCGGCGCTCGAACGAGTCGTCGTCACGCGCGGCCGCGATCCCATCGAGGACTCCCGGGTAAGCCGGCTCGAAGTGCTGATCGGCACGCGTTCCGACTGGGCGAAGCTGCCCGACGTGCCGCTGCCCGACGTCGAGGTTCATCCGGACGACGATGCGACCATTTTCTACACCAGCGGCACGACCGGCAATCCCAAGGGTGCGCTGGGCACCCACCGCAACATCTGCACCAACATCCTGTCGAGCGGCTATACCGCCGCGCGCGCGATGCTCCGGCGCGGTGAGGTGCCGCCGGCCGCACCCGAGCCCAAGGTATCGCTGCTGGTCATCCCGCTGTTCCACGTCACCGCGTGCAGCGCGGCGCTGATGGCCGGAATCGTCTCCGGTTCTACGGTCATCTTCATGCGCAAATGGGATCCGGTGAGCGCGATGGAGATCATCCAGCGCGAGAAGGTGCAGTTCACCGGCGGCGTCCCGACGATCGCCTGGCAGCTGCTCGAACATCCCGAGCGCGCCAACTACGATCTCTCCTCGCTCGACACCATCTCCTATGGCGGCGCGCCGTCGGCCCCCGAACTGGTGAAGCGGATCTATCAGGAATTCGGCGCGCTCCCGGGCAATGGCTGGGGGATGACCGAGACCATGGCCACGGTCACGCAGCACTCGGCCGAGGATTATCTCACCCGCCCGAACAGCTGCGGCCCGGCGGTCGCGGTCGCCGACCTGAAGATCATGGCGCCCGACGGCAGTCGCGAGCTTCCCGTCGGCGAAGTCGGTGAGCTCTGGGCGAAGGGGCCGATGGTCGTGAAGGGCTATTGGAACAAGCCCGAAGCGACTGCCGAGACGTTCGTCGACGGCTGGGTCCGGACCGGCGACCTCGCGCGGCTCGACGAAGAAGGCTTCTGCTTCATCGTCGATCGCGCCAAGGACATCATCATCCGGGGAGGCGAGAACATCTACTCGTCCGAAGTCGAGGATGTGCTCTATGCGCACCCGGCGGTAACCGATTGCGCGCTGATCGGCATTCCCCACAAGACGCTGGGGGAGGAGCCGGCTGCGGTGGTGCATCTCGCGCCGGGGATGCAGGCGACCGAGGCGGAGCTTCAGCAATGGGTTCGCGATCGCCTTGCGGCGTTCAAGACGCCGGTGGCGATCCGCTTCGTCAAGGACGTGCTGCCGCGCAATGCCAACGGCAAGATCCTGAAGAAGGACCTGAAGCTGCTTTTTTCGGAAGAAGCGGCTGCCTGATGCCGAGCGCCGCTCCGCCTGCCGGAGCGGACAGCGGAGACCTCCGGTGCTGAAGCAACGCGGCGGCGTCAGTCGGCTGGCGCCGCCGGCGGATGGCCCGGTGATGCGCGGCCGCGTTTCGCGCGCACGATCCGGTCGAAACAGGCCCGGACCTGCTCCGGTGCGTGCCGTTGCTCGATGGCGCGCAACCGGAAATGAACATGCGCCATGCGCTGATAATAGCGCGTAAAGGCGGGATTGATCGCCGCGCCGGCCGCTGCACCGAGCAGCGGCGTGGCTTGCGCGAGCAGTTTCTCCGAAACGACGATGCCCAGCCGTGGCGCGACGATCCGAATGATGTCGACGGCCGCCTTGCCGGTGAGCGCAAGCCGTACCGCTAGCAAACTCGCATCCTGTTCGTCGTCCTCGGGCAAAGGTCCTCCCAGCGCGAACACGGCGACACATTGCCTGCGCACATCGTCGGCGGCGGGATCTTCGCCATATTCGGCCGCGATCTGCTGGATCGACCGCAGGATCAGCGTGATCGTGACCGGCAGGTCGGCGAGCGTCGTCGGCAGGCCGCCGAGACCGCCCAGAGCGCCGGTGGCGGCAGTCGCATAGCGGTGCCAGCGCTCGCCCGTGGTCCAGCGCAGCGGAGCCGTGCCTCGAAGCCTGGCGTCCCGCCGCGGCTGGGTCGCGGCGGCACCCTCCCATGCGATTTGCAGCGCCGTCTCTGCCGCTCCATCGATTCGCGCGCGCCAGTCCTGCGGCAGACGATCAATCGCGCTGCCGACACTTTCGCCGAGTCGATTGACGAGCCGCATGAAGCCGTCGTTCGCACTCAGATAGAGCCGAGCGACTGCATCCAGTTCCTCGAGTTCGGCCGAGTCGAGCCCGCTGCAGCTGTTGCTTGCCCGCGCCTCGTCGAGCGGAGAGGTCATGGCTGGGCGTCAACGATGGCTGCTACGGCGCGGCGCCAGCCGGCGAGGCGCGCCTCGCGATCGTCGGATGTCAGCCTCGGTTCGAAATGCTCGACGCTGCCGCGCATCGCGCGCGCGTCCGCCAGATCGGCGAACATGCCGCTGCCGAGCCCCGCCAGCATCGCGGCGCCCAATGCAGTCGTCTCCGCGAAGCGCGGCCGCTCGACCGGAATGTCGAGGACATCGGCCATGTCCTGCGCGATCCAGTCGTTCGTCACCATTCCGCCGTCGATGCGCAGCCGCTCCCAATCCGCACCATCGGCGGCGAATGCGGTCTTGAGATCCTGCGTCTGCAGCGCCTGCGCCTCGAGCGCCGCACGCACGATGTGCGCCCGCGAAGTGGCGAAGCTCAGGCCCGAGATCGCCGCACGCGCCTCCGGCTCCCACCAAGGTGCGCCCAGACCTGAAAGCGCGGGGACGAGATAGGTGCCGCCATTGTCGTCGACCGAGCCCGCGAGCGCCTCGGTCTCCTCCGCGTTTTCGATCAGTCCCAGCGAGTCGCGCAGCCACTGCACCAGGCTCCCGGCGACGAACACAGCGCCCTCCAGCGCATAGACGCGCCGCCCGCCGAGCTGCCACAGCACCGTCGCCAGCAGCCGGTTTTTAGATGCCGGCGGCGTGGTGCCCGCGTTGGCCAGGATGAATGCGCCGGTGCCAAAGGTGCCCTTGGCCTCACCCCGTGCGAAGCAGCATTGGCCGATGCTGGCCGCCTGTTGGTCGCCGGCCATGCCGCAGATCGGGATTTCGCCGCCGAACAGCCGCGTCACGCCGAAGCGCCCGGCCGAGTCGACGATCTCGGGGAGGCTGCCGCGCGGCGCGCCGAACAGGTCGATCAGCCCGTCGTCCCAGCTCCCCGAGCCAAGCCCCATCAACAAGGTGCGCGATGCATTGGTCGCGTCGGTAATGTGGAGCCCGCCGGTCAGCTTCCACACCAGCCAGCTTTCGACCGTTCCGATCGCCAGCCGGTCGCCGGCTTCGGCGAGTTGCGGCCAATGCTCGAGCGCCCAGCCGATCTTGGTGCCGGAGAAATAGGGATCGAGCAGCAGTCCGGTGCGCGCCTGCACCGCGCCTTCCTCCCCGCGCTCCTTGAGCGCGCGGCACATTGCCGCCGTGCGCCGGTCCTGCCAGACGATCGCGGGCGCCAGCGGCTCGCCGGTGGCACGATCCCAGAACACCACTGTCTCGCGCTGATTGGCGATGCCGATCGCCGCGATTCGAGTGGCGCCGCCCGCAGCTTCGACCATCGCTTGTGCGCATTCGAGCGAATGCCGCCAGATCTCGTTCGCATCATGCTCGACGAGGCCGGGCCCGGGATACTGCTGTGTCAGCGCGGCCGAGTGACTGCCGCGACAGCTTCCGTCGGGCGCGAACAGCATCGCGCGCGTCGAGGTGGTGCCTTCGTCGATGACCAGCAGCAATTCGCCCATGGCGGCGACGCTAGCCGGGATTACAACCGCTGCAAACCGCGCTAGAGGATGGAACGAACAGGGGACGCGCGTGCACGGGGATCTCGACCAGAAAGCGGAAGAAATGATTGGCGAGGGACCGTCGGCTCCGCCGCCCGCTTCGCGCCCGCCGGATCCGCTTCCCGCGCCCGCAGCGCCTGCCGAGGGCAGCATCGAACTTCGCCGTGATCGGCTGCTCGCGGGGCTCACGCTGATGGCCGGCATCGGCCTGCTGCTCGCCACACCCTTCGCGTTGCGTGCCGGCGCCGAATTCTTCCTTCCGCTCACGGCGGCGCTGGTCGTGGCGATCGCACTCGTCCCACTGCTCGAATGGCTCGAGCATCATAGGATTCCCGGGCCGCTGGCGGCGCTGATGTGCGTGCTGATGTTTCTGATCGCCGCCAATGTCGCGCTGGCGCTGATCGTGGTGCCGGCGTGGCAGTGGCTCCGCCTGCTTCCCGATCGGGTGGGGCAGATCCAGGCGAATCTCGCGCCGGTGATCGAACTCTATTCGACGCTGCAGCGATTCGTCGACGAGACGCTGCGCAAGTTCGCCTCCGGCCCGATCGTTCAGCAGCCGGAGGCTGTCGCGGGGCCTCCGCCGCGGTCGTTGCTCGATCTGTTCACCACATCGGCTCCGCATGCGCTGGTGCAGATGTTCTTCGCCGTGCTGCTGATCTATTTCTTTCTCTCCGGCTGGACCCGGCTGCGGCGCCGCGCGATCACCAGCCGGACGAGCTTCGGCGGCGCGATGGCGACGGCGCGGGTGATTCAGGACGTCGTCGACGACACCTCGGCCTATCTGGGCACGATCACGCTCATTAATCTGACGCTGGGGCTGGTCGTGGCGGGCGCGCTGGCGCTGATCGGAATGCCCACGCCGCTGATGTGGGGCGGCATCACGGCGCTGCTCAACTATATTCCCTATTTCGGTCCCGTGCTGGCGGCGCTGCTGCTCGCCGTGGGCGGGCTGATGACCTTTTCCGACATGTGGCTTGCGCTGCTGCCGGCTGTGATCGTGATCGGCGCGCATCTGATCGAGGCGAATCTCATCACTCCGCTCGTGGTGGGGCATCGTCTCACGATCAGTCCGATCATGATTCTCATCTCGCTCAGCTTCTGGGGCTGGGTGTGGGGAACGCCCGGCGCGCTTCTCGCGGTGCCGCTCCTCATCATCATCCAGACCGTGCTCGATGCCTCGGGGAAGCCGGATATCGCCGGTTTCCTGTTCGAACACGGCACGCTGGTGGCGGATCGGAAGGCAGCGCGCAGCCGGCCGCCGGGAGGCGACGACCAATCGGGTTGACAGCCCTCCGGACGTCCCCTAACAGCCGCGCTCTCGCAAGAACGCGGGTGTAGCTCAGTTGGTTAGAGCGCCGGCCTGTCACGCCGGAGGTCGCGGGTTCGAGCCCCGTCACTCGCGCCATTTTCGGCGAATGTTCCCTCCTATTTTTTGCTGTTCTCGCAGGACCTGTCGCGTGCTCGCGCGTTCTGGTCGCAGCGTCGCGATTCTCGCGGCGCCGTGTATCGGAGTAGGAGGTTTTCCATGGATGTGGACACCCGCGAAACCAACCGCATCATCGCGTCCGACAAGGTAGAGGGCACCGCCGTCTACAATCCCGAAGGCGACCGGCTCGGCACGGTCGAGCGCTTCATGGTCGACAAGAAATCGGGACAGGCGGAATATGCCGTGATGTCGTTCGGCGGCCTGTTCGGAATCGGCGACCGGCATTACCCGTTGCCGTGGCAGGCGCTCACCTATGACATCGACAAGAACGGCTATGTCGTGAACGTCACCAAGGAGCAGCTTGAAGGCGCCCCGAACTACGAGCGCGGCGGCGACGAGCCGAACTACGATCGCGACTATGGCGAGCGCGTCTACACCTATTACGGCTATACCTATCTGTAATCTGTAAGGCGCCTGTGGCCGGAGGCATGCGCCTCCGGCCCGCGCTTCACCGCCGGAAGCGGCCGGTCTCCATCCAGCGCAGGACAGGCGCCGCCGGGAAGATCCAGGCGATCCCCAGCACCACATAGATCAGCATCTGCAGCGGCCACGGCAGCGCGCCGATTTCCGCCGAGAAGCTCGCCACGATCACGACCCATGCGAAGATGAGCAGCAGCACTGCGAGCATTCCCACGGGTTTGCGCCAGTTCGGTTCGACTTCCGTGCTCATGCTATCGAATTCCTGCCGATGAGACCCCGCTCGGTGATGACCGCATGGAGCGGCATGTCCCACGCTTCTCGCGGGACGTCGGGTAGTTGCTGGACCGACCAGGCGATTCCGATGCGCAGCGCGCGGTCGAACCGGGCGAAGGCGCGGTCGTAGAAGCCGCCGCCCTGTCCCAGCCGGTGCAGCGCATCGTCGAAACCGAGGAGTGGCGCAAGGATGATGTCCGGAGCGCGTTCCTCGGCCGTACTCGCCGGTTGCTCGATTCCGAACGCATTGGGCTCGAGCGGATCGCCCGGCGCCCAGGCGAGAAACCGCATCGGCTCGGCTAATGAGTCGACATGGGGAAGGGCCAGGCTGGCACCGAGCGCGCGGGCATGCTCCGCGATCTTCCGTGGCTCGGCTTCGAAGCGGGTCGGCAGGTAGCTCGCTACGATCGTGCCCGGAGCGATGTGCCGTTCGAGCAGCTCGGGAAATTCGATCGGCGGCACTCCGCCCGCAAGCACGAAATCGCGTCGCAGCGCGCGCAGTCGCTTGCGCATCGCGTGTTTGGCGTCGCGTGGTGTCACGGGTGGCGGGACCACCCTGGCCGGTTGCTTGAATATCCTCTGACGCCAGTAACGTCAGGTGGGCGCCGTGTACGTCGGACCAGGATCCGGGCAGGGACAGCTCCCATGGATGGTTCTATCGCCTCAGGGATAATCGCTAAAGCTCGCACCGGGCAGTACCCGCCGCACCCAATCTAGGATGCCGGGGCGTCCTCCTCAAGTGCCGCGGCAACGGCTTCGAGCCGATCGGCGACGCGATCGAGCAGCACCGGCGAAACGCCCCCGGGCGGATTGCGCTCGGCCTCGTCGATCAGGTCGGCGAGAATGAGCGCGAGATAGAGCAGGGTCCGTTCGCCGCTGAGTCCTCCGGAGGCGCGCTGCGCGGTCGGCGCGTGGCGGGCGAGCACTTCCTCCAGCTGTCGCAGATGGGGTTCCTCGCCGTCCCGGCAGGAGACGGTGTAGCTGCGACCGGCGATGCTGACCTGGACTTCGGCCATCAGTCGGCTTCGCCGCCGCTGGTGCCGTTCTCGCGCGCGATCAACGCGTCGAGCGACGCGATCGCTTCCTCGATCCGGCTGCGGAGCGCGTCGTGGCGTCGCGCCAGCCGCTCCGCTGCGAAGGCGCGGCTCGCCGCGGCGGCTTCGATCCGCGCGACCGCGCGCTCGATGCGATCGACCGCGGGGGAGACTTGGGAGGGAGAGGGCGGTTCCGCCATCGGGTCGCGATAGCATGGCGATAGCGCGCGGCAAGCCCCCTCGCGTCCAATGGACCTCCCCGCCGGTTGACGGGCGCGCGCGCGGGTTCCAAAGGCCTGTTCCGATCCGTTAAACGGCAGTCGCCCGGAGGCCTCCGGTGGGTGCCAGACCGCTTCAAGGGAGTTCGATGACCGTTTCCTTCGCCGACCGAGCCAACGCGATTCGCGCGCTTGCGATGGACGCCGTCGAGGCAGCGAACTCGGGGCACCCCGGTATGCCGATGGGCATGGCGGACGTCGCCACGGTCCTTTTCGAGCGGTTCCTGAAATTCGATCCCGCAGACCCCCATTGGGCCGATCGCGACCGGTTCGTCCTGTCGGCGGGGCATGGCTCGATGCTGCTCTACGCGTTGCTGAATCTCTCCGGCTACGCGCGGCCGACTCTCGACGACATTCGCAACTTCCGTCAGGTCGGCAGCCCCTGCGCCGGGCATCCGGAAAATTTCGAGCTTCCCGGTGTCGAGTGCACGACGGGGCCGCTGGGGCAGGGCGTTGCCATGGCCGTCGGCATGGCGATCGCCGAGCGGCATCTGAACGCAGCGTTCGGCGAAGCGCTCGTCGATCACCGCACTTGGGTGATCGCCGGCGACGGCTGCCTGATGGAAGGCATCAACCATGAGGCGATCGGGCTGGCCGGCCATTTGAAGCTCGGTCGGCTGATCGTGCTGTGGGACGACAACAACATCACGATCGACGGGCCAACGCACCTGTCGACCAGCGAGGACATTCCCGCCCGCTATGCCGCCACCGGCTGGCATGTCGTCGAATGCGATGGGCATGACGAAGCGAGCGTCGCCAGCGCACTCGAAGCCGCACGCGACGACGATCGGCCGTCGCTCGTTCGCTGCCGTACGGTGATCGGCAAGGGCGCGCCGACCAAGGCGGGCACGTCGGGCTCGCATGGTTCACCGCTCGGCGCCGAGGAAATCGCCGGGGCCCGCGAGGCTCTGGGGTGGCCCTATCCCGCGTTCGAGATCCCCGATCGGGTTCGCGAGGCCTGGCTGGCAACAGGCCAGCGCGCTGCCGAACCGCATGCCGGGTGGAAGGAGCGGCTCGCGTCTCATTCGGATCGTGCCGAATTCGCGCGCCGGATGGCAGGCGACCTGCCGGCCGATTTCAGCCTGGACGATTATGTCGCCGGGCTGCTCGCCGATCCGAAGAAGGTCGCCACACGCAAGGCTTCCGAAATGGCGCTCGAAGCGGTTAACGCCGGAGTGCCCGAGACGATCGGCGGTTCTGCGGACCTCACCGGATCGAACAACACCAAGACCAAGGCGCTGCAGCCACTGACCGCCGAGGATTATTCCGGCCGCTATCTCTATTATGGCATCCGCGAGTTCGGCATGGCCGCCGCGATGAACGGCATGGCGCTGCACGGCGGCGTCATTCCCTATGGCGGCACGTTCCTTGTCTTCTCCGATTATGCGCGGCCCGCGATTCGGCTTTCGGCGCTCCAGCATGCGCGTGTCGCCTATGTGATGACGCATGACTCGATCGGGCTCGGCGAAGATGGGCCGACGCACCAGCCGATCGAACATCTGATGAGCCTGCGCCTCATCCCCAATCTCGACGTCTACCGTCCGTGCGACACGGTGGAGACCGCCGAGTGCTGGGCGCTGGCGCTCGAGCGCAAGGACGGGCCTTCGCTGCTCGCGCTGTCGCGGCAGAACCTGCCGCAGCTTCGCACCGAAGCGGCGGAGAACCGCTGCGCCCGGGGCGCCTATCGGCTGCGCTCGGCTGAAACCGGGCGACAGGTGGTGCTGATCGCCTCGGGTTCCGAGGTCGAAACGGCGGTGCAGGCGCGCGATTTGCTCGAAGCCCAAGGCATCGGTGCCGACGTCGTCTCGATGCCCTGCTGGGAGCGATTCGACGCGCAACCGCAGAGCTACCGCGACGATATCCTGCCGCCCGGCGTCCTGCGGGTTTCGATCGAAGCGGGAACGACAATGGGTTGGGAGCGCTACACCGGGAGCGAGGGGCTGCGGTTCGGGCTCGACCGCTTCGGCGCCTCGGGGCCGGCACTGCGGCTCTTCGAACATTTCGGCCTCACGGCCGCGGCGATCGTGCCGCAGATCCTCGAACGACTCAAAGCCTAGGAGACAGGGACGATGACGAAGGTTGCAATCAACGGGTTCGGGCGGATCGGACGCCTGGTGGCGCGTGCGATCCTGGAGCGCCCCGATTGCGGGCTGGAGCTCGTCACGATCAACGATCTCGCCGATGCCAAGTCCAATGCATGGCTGTTCTCGCGCGACAGCGTTCACGGGAAATATCCGGGCGAGGTGAGTGCCGAAGGCAACGACCTCGTGATCGACGGCAAGCGCATCACGGTGACCGCCGAGCGCGATCCCGCGAATCTGCCGCACGGCAAGAACGGCGTCGATCTGGTGCTCGAATGCACCGGCTTCTTCACCAAGCGTGCTGATGCGCAGAAGCATATCGACGCCGGTGCGAAGAAGGTCCTGATCTCGGCGCCGGGCAAGGAAGTCGATCTCACCGTCGTCTATGGCGTCAATCACGACAAGCTGACCGCGGAGCATAAGATCGTTTCGAACGCATCGTGCACCACCAACTGCCTGGCGCCCGTCGCCAAGGTGCTGAACGATGCGATCGGCATCGAGCGCGGCCTGATGACGACGATCCACGCCTATACGAACGATCAGAAGATCCTCGATCAGATCCACGACGACCTGCGCCGCGCACGTGCCGCCGCGATGTCGATGATCCCGACCACCACCGGCGCGGCGCGCGCGGTGGGCGAGGTTCTGCCCGAGCTGAAGGGCAAGCTCGACGGATCGGCCGTTCGCGTGCCCGTTCCCGATGGCAGCCTGGTCGACCTCACGTTCACGCCGAAGCGCGACACGACCAAGGAAGAAGTCAACAAGCTGCTGAAGGAAGCGGCGGAGAGCGGGCCTCTGAAGGGCGTGCTGCACTATACCGACGAGCCGCTCGTCTCGATCGATATCGTCCACACGCCGTACAGCTCGACGGTCGACAGCCTCGAAACCGCAGTGATCGACGGCAAGCTCGTTCGCGTCGTCAGCTGGTACGACAATGAATGGGGCTTCTCGAACCGAATGGTCGACACCGCCGCCGCGATGGCCAAGCTGGGCTGACGGAAGGCCGCAGCGTGTCCCAGCTCGCCGGCATCGCCCGCCACGATCGTCCCCGCGGCCCGATCGAACTGATCGAGTCGGTCGAGGTGACGGTCGACGGCGGGCTTGATGGCGATTTCCGCGGAGTCGTTCGCCCCGGCGGCAAGGGGCGACGCCAAGTCTCGCTGATCGAGGCCGGCGACTGGGACAAGGCCATGGCGGAAACCGGCCATTCGCTGCCGTGGTGGCATCGCCGCGCCAATCTGCTGGTTGCGGATTTCGATTTGCCGCAGGCCGAAGGCACGCGTCTGCGCATCGGCGCGGACGTCGTGCTCGAAGTCACCCAGGAATGCGATCCTTGCAGCCGGATGGAGGAAATCGTCCCCGGGCTGCAGGCGGCGCTGACCCCCGACTGGCGCGGCGGCGCGCTAGCGAAGGTGATCGTCGGCGGCACGATCCGCATCGGCGACTCAATCAGGATCGAAGAATGACCCGCAGTTTCAAAACACTCGACGACATGGGAGATATCGCGGGCAAGCGCGTGCTGGTGCGCGAGGATCTGAACGTCCCGATGGCGGACGGCGAGGTCACCGACGACACGCGCCTGCGCGCCACGGTTCCCACCGTGACCGAACTGGCCGATCGCGGTGCGATTGTCGTTCTGCTCGCGCATTTCGGTCGGCCGAAGGGCGTGCGGCAGCCGGAACTGTCGCTCGCGCTGCTCACGCGGCCCTATACGGTGCTGCTCGGCCGAGAGGTTCGGTTCATCGACGATCAGGGCGCGGCGGACGTGATCGCAACGATGGAACCGGGGCAGATCGGCATACTCGAGAATACGCGCTTCGATCCGGGCGAGGAGAAGAATGCGACCGAGACGGTCGAGCGGCTCGCCGCGCTCGGGGACCTGTATGTCAACGACGCCTTTTCGGCTGCGCATCGCGCCCATGCGTCGACCGAGGGGCTGGCGCATGTGCTGCCCGCCTTCGCCGGACGGCAGATGGAAGCCGAGCTGGATGCGCTCGACAAGGCGCTCGGCAATCCCGAGCATCCGGTCGCGGCCGTGGTCGGCGGGGCCAAGGTCTCGACCAAGCTGGACGTGCTCGAGCATCTCGTCGTCAAGGTCGATCACCTCATCATCGGCGGCGGGATGGCGAATACCTTCCTCGCCGCGCGCGGCGTGGATGTCGGCAAATCGCTGTGCGAACATGACCTGACCGGGACCGCCGAAGCGATCCTCGATGCCGCCGACAAGGCAGGATGCACGGTGCACCTGCCCTATGATGTGGTGGTCGCGAAGGAATTCGCCGCCAACCCCCAATCGCTGCGCACCTGCAACGTGCACGAGGTGGCCGCGGACGAGATGATCCTCGACGTCGGCCCGGCCGCGACCGAGGCGCTGGCGGACGTGCTCAAGACGTGCCGCACGCTCGTGTGGAACGGACCACTGGGCGCATTCGAGACGCCGCCGTTCGACGCGGCGACCATCGCTCTGGCCAAGACCGCAGCGGCACTGACCAAGGAAGGGACGCTTGTTTCGGTGGCCGGCGGGGGCGACACGGTGGCGGCGCTCAACCAGGCCGGCGTGGCGGACGATTTCAGCTTCGTCTCGACTGCCGGCGGCGCCTTCCTCGAATGGATGGAAGGCAAGGAGCTGCCCGGCGTCGCGGCGCTCACGCGCTGAAGCGCAGCATTCAATACGGAACAGGCGAGGAACCGATGAACTACGACGCAATGAAACAGAAGATCGCAAAGGGCGACGGCTTTATCGCGGCGCTCGACCAGAGCGGCGGGTCGACCCCGAAGGCGCTGCGCGGCTATGGGATCGAGGAAAGCGAATATTCCGGCGACGACGAGATGTTCGCGTTGATCCACAAGATGCGCAGCCGCATCATCAGCTCGCCCGCCTTTACCGGTGACAAGGTGATCGGTGCGATTCTGTTCGAGAAGACGATGGACGGAAGCGTCGAGGGCAAGCCGACGCCGTCCGCGCTGATCGACAAGGGCATCGTTCCCTTCATCAAGATCGACAAGGGCCTCGAAACCGAAGCCAACGGCGTCCAGATGATGAAGCCGATGCCGGAGCTGGATGCGTTGCTCGCCCGCGCCAAGGGGCTGGGCGTGTTCGGCACCAAGGAGCGGTCGGTGGTCAACCTCGCCAATGCCGAGGGGATCGCCGCGATCGTGAAGCAGCAGTTCGAAGTGGGCCGTCGGGTGCTCGCCGCCGGTCTGATGCCGATCCTGGAGCCCGAAGTGAGCATCAAGAGCCCCGAACGCGCCGAGGCCGACGCAATTCTGCGCGACGAGATTATGAAGAATCTCGATTCGATGCCGGGCGACGATCAGGTGATGCTCAAGCTGTCGCTGCCCGCGAACGCGGGTCTGTATGATCCGCTCGTCGATCATCCGCGCGTGCTGCGCGTGGTGGCGTTGTCGGGCGGCTACAGCCGGTCCGAGGCATGCGCCGAACTGGCGAAGAATCGCGGCATGATCGCGAGCTTCAGCCGCGCTCTGCTCGAGGAGCTTCGCGCGCAGATGAGCGATGCCGAGTTCGACAAGGCGCTCGGCGAGGCGATCGACGAGATCTACACCGCGTCGACCCAAAAGGTCTGATGGTCAGGCCGATGCCTGCCGGAGCATCGCCTTCAGGGTGAGCGCATCCTGCACGGCATCTGCTTCGGCATCATTGTTGAAGTAGGCCCAGACGCTGCGCCCGGCGCGGCGCTGGGTCGCCATCCAGTCGGCCCAGTCGAGCAGCCGTTCGTCCGGATACCGACCGCTGTATTTGCCCGTGCCGCCGTGGAAGCGGACATAGGCGACCGGCCCCGCAGCCCAGCGGGGACTTTCCGATTGCGGCATGTCGTGCGCGCAGAACGAAGCGCCGAAACGCTCGAGCAGCGCCAGCGCCGAGTCGGTGAACCAGCTCTTGTGCCGGAATTCGAGCACATGCGCGGTGTTTTCGGGCAACTGCCTCAGAAACTGCTCGAGCCGGGGCAGGTCCACCGACATGTGCGGCGGCAGCTGGTAGAGAATCGGTCCGAGCGTATCGGCGAGCGGCGCCACCGCGGTGGTCATCCGCGCGATCGGCTCCTCGGGATCCTTCAGCCTCTTGGCCTGGGTGAGATAGCGGTTCGCCTTGACCGCGAAGCGGAAGCCGGGCGGCGCCTGCGCACGCCACTGGGCGAACACCTCCGGCCGGGGCAGGCGATAGAAGCTGTTGTTGATCTCGACCGTATCGAACTGCTCGGCATAGAAGTCGAACCATCGCTTGACCGGCAGCTCCTCGGGGTAGAAGGCGCCGCGCCAGTGACGATACATCCAGCCCGAGCAGCCGACGCGGACGGCGCTGCACACGGAGTTTTGCATGACGGTTGATCCCGCAGACGATGACACGCTGTTCGATCCGAACGCACTGGAGGGGTTCGCGGACCATTTTCAGCGCGATGACGGGCGCGCGCCGTGTCAGCTCTATCTGATCTCGCCGCTCGAGGTCGGCGGCAGCTTTCCCGAGCGCCTCGCGCGCGCGCTCGATGCCGGCCCGGTGGCGGCGTTCCAGTTTCGCGTGAAGGGAATCGACCAGCACCAGGCGGCGCGGCTCGCCGAGCCGCTGCAGGCGATCTGCGCCGAGAGGGAAGTGGCCTTCATCGTCAACGACAGCGTGAGCCTCGCCAAGCGCTTGGGCGCCGACGGCGTGCATCTGGGGCAGGGGGATGGCGACCCGCGCGAGGCGCGGTCGATCCTCGGCCCGGCGGCGCAGATCGGCGTGACCTGTCACGACAGCCGCCACCTCGCGATGGAAGCGGGCGAGGCGGGCGCCGATTATGTCGCCTTCGGGAGCTTCTTCCCGACGACTACCAAGGAGGTCCGGCACCGGCCCGATCCGTCGATCCTCAACTGGTGGTCCGCGCTGTTCGAGCTGCCGTGCGTGGCGATCGGCGGGATCACTCCGGAGAACGCTCCGCCGCTGATCGCTGCCGGTGCCGATTTTCTGGCGGTGTGTGGCGGCGTGTGGAGCGGCGACGAGGCGGCTGCGGTGCGCGCCTTCACCAAGCTGATGGAGAGCTGAGCGGTTCGTTCCGCGCAGGAAACCAGCGCCGCACTGCCTCGTTCTTCATTCGAGAACGAGCCAGAGGAGCTTCCCACCCGTGCGGACGATCGCGATCCTTGCTGCGCTGAGCACTCTTGCCGTGGCCGTTCCTGGCGCCACGCAAAACACCGCCCCCACTGCGCAAACGCTCCGCCAACGCACGGATCGGATCGATTTCGACGTCCTCCATGCGCAGGTGATCCTCGATCACCTCGGCTACTCCCCCGGTGTGCTCGACGGGCGCCGGGGGATGTCGTTCGTGAATGCGCTCGAGGGATTTCAGGAATCGCGGGGCATCGAAGTAACGGGCGAACTCGATCGTGCGACGATCCGGGCGCTGCGGCCGTTCCGCGCGGTGCGGCCGGTGAAGCGGCTGACGCTTACCGAGGGCGCGCTGAGCGGCCCCTATGTCGCGAACATGCCCGAATCGCCCGAGGAACAGGCGCGGCTCGACCGGCTGGGCTATCGCTCGCCGATGGAGAAGCTGGCCGAGATGTTCCACACCACGCCGCGCGTGCTGCTCGAGCTCAACTCGCCCGACACGCGGCTCGCGCCCGGTGAGCCGGTGCTGTTCCCCAACGCACTTCCGACCTCGCGCGACTATCCCTCGAATCTTCCTCAGGAGTGGCGCGACACGCTGAGCGACCTGAACGTCGATGCCAGTCAACCCGAAGCGGCGCGGATCGTCGTCGACAAATCGGATGGCGTGCTGCGCGTCTTCGACGAGAGCGACCGCCTGGTCGCACAGTTCACCGCGACGATGGGCAGCGAGCATGATCCCTTGCCGATCGGCCGTTGGGAGATCGTGGGCGAAGCCTATAATCCGCCCTTCAACTATAATCCCGAACTGTTCTGGGACGTGAGCGACAGCGAGGCGGAAGTCACTCTGCCGCCCGGGCCGAACGGTCCCGTCGGTGTGGTGTGGATCGATCTCTCCAAGGAGCATTACGGCATCCACGGCACCGCCGAGCCCACCACGATCGGCCGCGCCCAGAGCCACGGCTGTATCCGGCTCACCAACTGGGATGCAGCGCGTCTCGCGCTGATGGTCGCTCCCGGCACGCCGGCGGTGTTCCAGGAGTGATTCGATGAAAAGGTTCGGCTGGGCCCTTCTGCTGATCGCGGCCGTCATCGGCCTGGGGTTTGTTTCGATGATACGCTTCGAAACGACTCCATCGGCGCGGGAGAAATCGCCTCAGGTGCCACAGGTGACGCCGCTGCTGGAGACGGAGCCGGAGATCGTGGAGACTGCGTCGCGCCGGCTCGAGCCGCTTCCCGACATGCCGCTCGGTCAGATTGTCGGGGAGAGGGCGCCGCTGCTCGCCGGCCCCCCGCCGCCGCTGCAGGTCCCGGTGGCCGGCATCGACGTCGGCGATCTGCGCAGCAACTGGGGCGACGCACGCGACGGCGGCGAGCGGCTGCATACCGGGCTCGACATCATGGCGCCGAGCGGAACGCCGGTGGTCGCCGCGACGGACGGCATTATCGAGAAGCTCTTTCTGAGCGAAGGCGGTGGCGGGATCACGCTCTATCTCCGCTCCGCGGACCGGAACTGGCTGCTCTACTACGCGCATCTGGGCGGCTATGCCCCGGGGATTGCCGAGGGGCAGCGGGTCCGCGCGGGCGAACCGCTCGGCTTCGTCGGAGACACCGGCAATGCGGCGCCGGGCAATCATCACCTGCACTTCGGCGTTTCCCACATGCAGCCCGGCGAGCGCTGGCATCAGGGCACACCGGTCGATCCCTATCCTCTGCTTGCGGCCATCCCGGCCGGCGGCTAAAGCGCGCGCTCGCTCTTTCCAGCTCACAGGCAAGACCCATGAAGATCAGCGGCGTGGACATCCGTCCCGGCAACATCATCGAATATGAAGGCGGCATCTGGCGCGCGGTGAAGATCCAGCATACCCAGCCCGGCAAGGGCGGTGCCTATATGCAGGTCGAGATGAAGAACCTCATCGACGGCCGCAAGAACAACGTCCGGTTCCGTTCGGCCGAAACGGTCGAGCGCGTCCGCCTCGACACCAAGGATTTCCAGTTCCTGTTCGCCGAAGGCGACATGCTGACGTTCATGGACAAGGAAACGTACGAGCAGATCAGCCTGCCGCGCGACCTTTTGGGCGACGCCGCCGCTTTCCTGCAGGACGGCATGGACGTGGTGATGGAGCTGTACGACGAAAAGCCGATCAGCGTGCAGCTGCCCGACCAGATCGAAGCCGAAGTGGTCGAGGCCGATGCGGTAGTGAAGGGCCAGACGGCGTCTTCGTCCTACAAGCCGGCCGTGCTCGACAATGGCGTGCGCGTGATGGTTCCGCCACATATCGCCTCGGGAACCCGCATCGTCGTCGACGTGTACGAGCAAACCTACGTCCGCCGGGCGGATTGATCGATTCCTCCTCCCGTGCGCGGGAGGAGAACGCGGGCGAGCCGGCGCTCGCCCTGAACACCACCGTCAGCGGGTGGCCCGATGTCTCCGGGCATTCCCGCGCGCGGGAGGGGAGAAGCAGTTTTGGTAAGTCACTCCGGCCTCATCACCGTCATCGAGCGCGCTGCGCGCAAGGCGGGGCCGCGGCTGCGGCGCGACTTCAACGAAGTCCAGCATCTCCAGGTGAGCCGCAAGGGCCCTGCGGATTTCGTGTCGATGGCGGATCGCCGGGCAGAGGACACGCTGATCGAGGAACTGCGCAAAGCGCGGCCCGATTGGGGCTTCCTCGTCGAGGAGCGCGGCGAGATCGAAGGCGATCCGGACAAGCCGCGCTGGATCATCGATCCGCTCGACGGCACTTCGAACTTCCTCCACGGCATCCCGCACTTCTGCATGTCGATCGCAGTGGAAGATCCGCGCGGTTCGCAGGGCAAGCCCGAGGTGACGCACGGCTATATCTATCAGCCGATCACCGACGAGAGCTTCTGGGCCGAGAAAGGCCGGGGAGCTTGGCTTCAGGACCAGCGGCTCCGCGTTTCCGCTCGGCGCCACCTCGACGAGGCACTGATCGCAACCGGCATTCCGTTCCTTGGCCATGGCAATTTCGCCGAGTGGAGCCGGATCTTCGGCGCGGTCGCGCCCGAGGTCGCCGGCATCCGGCGGTTCGGATCGGCGGCGCTCGATCTCGCCTGGGTGGCTGCGGGCCGGTTCGACGGCTTCTGGGAAAGCGATCTGAAGCCTTGGGACGTGCAGGCGGGCATGCTGCTGGTCAAGGAAGCAGGCGGCTTCGTCACTGACTATCGCGGGCAGGACCTGGCGCTCCAGCGCAACCAGTATCTCGCCGCGAACGACGCGCTTCATTCCAAGCTGCACAAGCTGGTCGCCGGAGCCCTGCGCACCGCCTGAGTGCGATCGCGTTCGGAGCGTTGCCGTTCGCGCGGACGTGCCCTGCCGAGGGGGTGTTGCGAGTGATTCTCAGGGGTTCCAACCCTTGCGAGCCCTCGGCCATCGGCCTAGAAGCCCACTCAAATTCCGCAACCGCGAGAATACCCTTTGGTCGATCTGATCCAATATCTGCCGATTCTCCTGTTCCTGGGGGTGGCGCTCGTCCTGTCGGCAGCATTCGTGTTTCTGCCGATGCTCGTCGCGCGGCTGACCGGGGCGCATCAGCCCTATCCCGAGAAGCTTGCCGAATATGAGTGCGGTTTTCCCGCGTTCGAGGATTCGCGCAGCCAGTTCGACGTGCGCTTCTATCTCGTCGCGATCCTGTTCATCGTCTTCGATCTCGAGGCGGCGTTCCTGTTTCCCTGGGCCGTCTCGGTTTTCGATCTCGGCTGGGTGGCCTGGATCTCGATGATGATCTTCATCGCCGAGCTCGCGCTCGGCCTCGTCTATGCATGGAAGAAGGGAGCGCTGGATTGGGAGTAGATCTCACTGCGGCTCCGCCGCCGGGAACGGCGCCCGACCCGCAATTCTACAATGATCTGAACGCCGAGCTGGGCGACAAGGGATTCCTTGTCACTTCGACCGAAGAGCTGTTCCAGTGGGCGCGTACCGGCTCGCTGTGGTGGATGACCTTCGGCCTGGCCTGCTGCGCGGTCGAGATGATCCACGTCAACATGCCACGCTACGACATGGAGCGGTTCGGCGCGGCGCCGCGTGCGTCTCCGCGCCAGTCGGACGTGATGATCGTGGCGGGGACGCTCTGCAACAAAATGGCGCCCGCGTTGCGTCGCGTGTACGATCAGATGTCGGCACCGCGCTATGTGATCTCGATGGGCAGCTGCGCGAACGGCGGCGGCTATTATCACTATAGCTACAGCGTCGTGCGCGGGTGCGATCGGATCGTACCGGTGGACATCTATGTTCCCGGCTGCCCGCCGACCGCCGAGGCGTTGCTCTATGGCGTGATGCAGCTGCAACGGAAGATCCGCCGCGTCGGGACGATCGAACGGTGAGGGCCTCCGCACCCCGCTATCCCGCCGTCGAGGTGGCTTCGTTCGACTCGCTGATCGAGGCGGGTCTCGTTCGTGAGGTCCGTGCGGCGGTGGGCGAGCTGTCGTTCCACGTCGACCGCGACAAGCTGATCCCTGCGATGGAAGCGCTGCGCGAGGAGCATGGCTATCAGCAACTGATGGAAATCGCGGGGGTGGACTATCCGGATCGCCCCGAGCGGTTCGAGCTGGTCTATTGTCTGCTCAGCCTCACGCGCAATCACCGCATCAAGGTGAAGGTCGCCACCGACGAGGTGCAGCCCGTGCCCAGCGTGACCGGCATCTGGCCCGTCGCCGGCTGGCTCGAGCGCGAAGTCTATGACATGTACGGCGTGCTGTTCGAGGGGAACACCGATCTGCGGCGTATCCTCACCGATTATGGCTTCGTCGGCCATCCGCAGCGCAAGGACTTCCCGCTCACCGGCTATGTCGAGCTGCGCTATTCGGAAGAGGCCAAGCGCGTCGTCTATCAGCCGGTCGAGCTGGCGCAGGATTTCCGCAACTTCGACTTCATGAGCCCGTGGGAAGGCGCGCAATATGTGCTGCCGGGCGACGAGAAGAGCGAAGGTGCCGTTCCCGAGGCAAAGGGTGCGCCGACGCCGCTCAAGGCCGAGACGATCGTGAAGGCCGACGAGGCGGCCGACAGGGACGTCAAGCCACAGGCCAGGGAAGTGAAGACCACCGAGAGCACGGCGCAGACCGGCGCAGGCGAGCCCAATCCGGGCAACCAGCCGCAGGACAAGCCCAAGGACCCTGATGTGGTGCCCACCAAGGAAGGCGGGCAGAACGAATGACCGACACCGTCGACAAGATGATGGAGCGCGCGCCGGAGAAGGACTCGGCGACCGGCGACGTCGCAATCGCCAACTACACGATCAACTTCGGCCCGCAGCATCCGGCCGCGCACGGCGTGCTGCGGCTGGTGCTCGAGCTGGACGGCGAGATCGTCGAGCGTGTCGATCCGCATGTCGGACTGCTGCATCGCGGCACCGAAAAGCTGATCGAGTACAAGACCTACACTCAGGCGCTCCCCTATATGGACCGCCTCGATTATTGCTCGCCGATGTGCATGGAGCACAGCTTCGTGCTCGCGGTGGAAAAGCTGCTCGACCTCGAGGTGCCGCTGCGCGCGCAGTATCTGCGTGTGTTCTTCGCCGAGCTGACGCGCATCTCGAACCACATGCTGAACCTCGGTTCGCACGTCATGGACGTCGGCGCGATGACGCCAAACCTGTGGATGTTCGAGCTGCGCGAGGATTGCCTCAACTTCTTCGAGCGCGTTTCGGGCGCGCGGATGCACTCCAACTATTTCCGTGTCGGCGGCGTGCATCAGGATGCTCCGCTCAAGCTGCTGGCCGACATCGGCGAGTGGCTCGACACGCGGCTGCCCCGGCTGTTCGAGGATGCGATCAGCCTGGTCGCTGAAAACCGGATCTTCAAGCAGCGCAACGTCGATATCGCCGTGGTCAGCCGCGACGATGCGATCCGCTGGGGCTTTTCCGGGCCGATGATCCGTGCCGCCGGCATTCCGTGGGACATCCGCAAGTCGCAGCCCTACGACGTGTACGACCGGATGGAGTTCGACATCCCCGTCGGCACGCGCGGCGACTGCTACGACCGGTTCATGGTCCGGGTCGAGGAAGTGCGCCAGTCCGCGCGGATCATGAAACAGTGCCTCGCCGAGATGCCCGAGGGGCCGGTGATGACGCTGGACCGCAAGGTCGGGCCGCCCAAGCGCGGTGAGATGAAGCACTCGATGGAGGCGCTCATCCACCACTTCAAGCTCTATACAGAGGGCTATCACGTGCCTGCCGGCGACGTGTATGTCGCGACCGAGAGCCCGAAGGGCGAGTTCGGCATCTACATGGTGGCCGACGGCACCAACAAGCCGTACCGCTGCAAGATCCGCCCGACCGCGTTCAGCCATCTTCAGGCGATGGACTTCATGAGCCGCGGCCACATGCTGGCCGACACCACGGCGATCCTCGGCGCGATGGATATCGTGTTCGGCGAGTGCGACCGGTGATCGCTCCGATGCTCCTCTTGGCGGTGGCGGCGGCTTCGACGCCGCAGGACGCAGGCGCGATCCGGTCGGGTCCGCTCGTCGGCATGTGGTCGGGCCCGGTGATCGCCTCGAACGGCGACCAGCGGCTCGTCTCGCTGCTTCCCTCGGCGGCCGGGGCCTCGCCTCCCGCACCGGCGACCGCGGCGGCCGTCGATCGGCTGATCGCGGCCGAGGAGGAGGGTGCGCTCGGCGATGCTGCCGCAGTCGTCCGCACGGGCGCGACGATGACCTTCTGCCCCGCCGAGGACGTGTCCGACTGCCGCTCGGGCGTGCCGTTCGCGGGCTTCGACATTCCGGGCGAGGTGCGCGCGAACACGCCCTATGCCTTGCCCAACGACGTCGTCCGCGTCGAATGGATCGCCGACGGCCGAGTGACCTACATCTCTTTCCTGCAATTCGCCGACGGAAAGCTGGCCGGGGTGCGTACCGGCCCCGCGGTCATGCCCGTTCGTGCGACGCAGGCCCAGACGAGCGAGCCGAACTGATGGCGGATGCGAAGATCATTCCCGATACTCCGGAGATCCGGGCGCGGTGGGGAAGGTTCGCCTGGACCGAGGCGAACGCCGCCAAGGCGAAGGAAATCCGCGCGCGCTATCCCGAGGGGCGCCAGCAGAGCTGCACTATTCCCTATCTTGATCTGGCGCAGCGGCAGGTCGGGGCGGAGACGAACACCCAGGGCTGGCTGCCGGTCCCGGTGATGGAATTCGTCGCGCGCGAGCTGGACCTGCCCTATGTGCGGGTGCTCGAGGTCGCGACCTTCTACACCATGTTCAATCTCGTGCCGGTCGGCCGCCACCATGTGCAGGTGTGCGGAACGACGCCGTGCTGGCTCCGCGGTTCGGACGAAGTCTTCGCGGCGTGCAAGTCGAAGGGCATGGTCAAGGGCGGAACCACGCCGGACGGGCTGTTCACGCTTACCGAAGTCGAGTGCATGGGCAATTGCGCCAACGCGCCGATGGTCCAGATCAACGACGATAATTACGAGGATCTCGATTACGACAGCACCGTCGCGATCCTTGATGCGCTCGCGAAGGGGGAGCGGCCGAAGCCCGGCTCACAGAACCCGCAGCGCCATACGAGCGAGCCCGAGGGCGGGCCGACCACGCTGACCGCCATGGTTGATGAAAACCACGATTATCGGGGAGAATGGGCATGAGCGCGAAGGACAAGAATCTCGTCGTCACGATCCTGGCCATCATTGGCGCGATCGTCGTCATCGGCTGGCTTCTCAAGGCGACGTTCAGCCTGCTCGGGCCGTTGCTGCTGATCGGCCTGGCGGTGCTCGTCTATTTCGTATTCTTCAAGGGCAAGTCGGGACCGCGATGACCGAATTCACGCCCCTCGCGGACAAGGACCGCATCTTCACGAACGTCTACGGTTTCCAGCCCTGGGGGCTCGAAGCCGCGATGCGTCGTGGCGACTGGGACAATACCAAGGCGCTGCTCGAGATCGGGCAGGACACGATCATCGACCGCGTGAAGGCGTCCGGCCTGCGCGGCCGCGGCGGCGCGGGCTTTCCCACGGGGGTGAAGTGGGGCTTCATGCCCAAGGAGCCCAAGCCCGATCGGCCGAACTTCCTCGTCATCAACGCCGACGAGTCCGAGCCGGGCAGCTGCAAGGACCGCGAGATCATCCGCCACGATCCGCACAAGCTGATCGAAGGCGCGCTGGTCGCCGGCTTCGCGATGCGCGCGCGGGCGGCGTACATCTACATCCGCGGCGAATATATCCGCGAGGCCGAAACGCTGTTCGCGGCGATCGCCGAGGCGTACGACAAGGGCCTGCTCGGCAAGAATGCCTGCGGCTCGGGCTATGACTTCGATGTTTTCGCGCATCGCGGTGCCGGCGCCTATATTTGCGGCGAAGAAACCGCGATGCTCGAGAGCCTCGAGGGGAAGAAGGGCCAGCCGCGGCTGAAGCCGCCATTCCCGGCGGGCGCGGGTCTCTACGGTTGTCCGACGACGGTGAACAACGTCGAATCGATCGCAGTGGTGCCGACGATCCTGCGCCGGGGGGCCGAGTGGTTCGCCAGCTTCGGGCGCGAGAACAACAAGGGCACCAAGCTCTTCCAGATCAGCGGCCATGTGAACCGGCCGTGCGTGGTCGAAGAAGCGATGTCGATCCCGTTCCGCGAGCTGATCGATCGCCACTGCGGCGGCATTCGCGGCGGATGGGACAATCTGCTCGCGGTGATCCCGGGCGGCTCGTCGGTGCCGCTCGTGCCGGCCGCCGAGATCATGGATGCGCCGATGGATTTCGATGGGCTGAAGGCGCTGGGATCGGGCCTCGGCACGGCGGCCATCATCGTGATGGACAAGTCGACCGACATCGTGAAGGCGATCAGCCGGATCAGCTATTTCTACAAGCATGAGAGCTGCGGCCAGTGCACGCCCTGCCGCGAGGGCACCGGCTGGATGTGGCGCGTGATGGAGCGGCTGCGCACCGGCAACGCCGATGTGCGCGAGATCGACACCCTCTACGAAGTGACCAAGCAGGTTGAAGGCCACACCATCTGCGCGCTGGGCGATGCGGCGGCGTGGCCGATCCAGGGATTGATCCGCCATTTCCGGCCCGAGCTGGAGCGGCGCATCGCGGAACGCAACGGCGGCGGCGCGCCGATGATGGAGGCGGCGGAATGATGTTCGCCACAGTGGCTTCACTGGCGATGTTCGTTGCGGCGCCTGTCTTCGGCGCACCGGCGCAGCAGCCGGAGGACGCGACCCTTCAGAGTACGCCGAGCGCAACGGTTCTCCGCAACTTCGCCACGTGTGTGGTGGAGCGGCGCCCCGAGCGCGTGCGGGCATTGCTTTCCGGTTTTCCCGGCGGACTTCCTTCGCCGAACGATCGAGGCCAGCTTGACGACGCGCATCGCGGCCTTGTCGACAGCTATTGCCTGCAGCGGGGCCAGGTGTCGCTCCGAATGCGGGGGCATCTCCTGTGGTATGCGCTTGCCGAGGCCTATGTGCGGCAGCAAGTGCCCGCCACCGTGACGGATTTTTCGGATGTGGCCTTGCTCGAGCACCCTGCCGTAGCGCTGCAGCAGGGAGCGGAGGGCGCCAGATCCGTATCGCCGGGGGTGAGCGGGGATTCTGCGGCGGACCGCGATTCGGCTCTGCTTTCCCGCTTCGGGGAATGCGTCGCCCGGTTCGACACGCCGAACAGCCGTCGGCTGATCATGGCGGAGCTCGCCGAGGAGCGTGCCGTCATCGGCGAAATGATGCCCGCGCTCGAGGCCTGCCTTCCCGATGGCGTTAGCCTGGGGCTGACGCCGCTTGCGATCCGGGGATCGGTAGCGCTCGGCTATGCGCGTCTCGCTATTGCCGCTTCCGAGCCGGGCCAGCCAGAGAATTGATATGCCGAAACTGACCGTCGACGGAATCGAAGTGGAAGTGCCGCAGGGCGCAACCGTGCTCCAGGCCTGCGAGGCCGCGGGGAAGGAAATCCCGCGCTTCTGCTACCATGAGCGGCTGTCGATCGCCGGCAATTGCCGGATGTGCCTGGTCGAAGTGAAGCCCGGGCCGCCCAAGCCGCAGGCAAGCTGCGCGCTCCCCGCCGCGGACAATCAGGAGATCCGCACCGATTCCGCGATGGTGAAGGCGGCGCGCGAAGGCGTGCTCGAGTTTCTGCTGATCAATCATCCGCTCGATTGTCCGATCTGCGATCAGGGCGGTGAGTGCGATCTGCAGGACGAGACCATGGCCTATGGCAAGGGCTGGTCGCGGTACGACGAGAACAAGCGCGCGGTGACCGAGAAATATATGGGTCCGATCGTCAAGACGATCATGACCCGGTGCATCCACTGCACCCGCTGCATCCGCTTCGCCGAGGAAATCGCCGGCGTGGAGGAGATCGGCGCGATCTATCGCGGCGAGGACATGCAGATCACCTCCTATCTCGAAAAGGCAGTGACCAGCGAATTGTCGGGCAACGTCAACGATCTGTGCCCGGTCGGCGCGCTCACGCACAAGCCCTACGCGTTCGAATACCGTCCCTGGGAACTCACTAAGACGATGGCGATCGACGTGATGGATGCGGTCGGCACCAACATCCGCATCGATCGGCGCGGCCGCGCGGTGCTGCGCGCATTGCCGCGCATCAACGAGGACGTGAACGAGGAGTGGGCGCACGACAAGACCCGCTACCATGTCGACGGCCTCGGCTATCGCCGGCTCGACCGGCCATTCGTCCGTCGTGACGGCAAGCTCCAGGCGGCGAGCTGGGAAGAGGCGTTCGATGCGATCGCTGCCGCGGCGCAGACCGCAGGTTCCAGCGTCGCAGCGATTGCGGGTGATCTGGTCGATTGCGAGACGATGTTCGCGGCCAAGGCGCTGGTGAAGGCGCTGGGCTCGGACCTGCTCGAGAGCCGCCAGACCGGGCTTGCCTATGATGTGTCGAGCCTGGGCGCGGTTGCGTTCAATCCGACGATCGCAGGCGTCGAGGACGCGGACGCGATCCTGCTTCTCGGCACCAATCTCCGCTGGGAAGCCCCGCTGATCAACACACGCGTGCGCAAGGCGATCAAGCGGGGAGCCAAGGTGTTCGCGATCGGTCCCGAAATCGATCTCACCTACAAGGCCGAATGGCTGGGCGACGATCTCGCGATTCTCGGCCGGTTGCCGTCCGCACTCACCGACGTATTCGACAAGGCGGCGCGCCCGCTGGTGATCGTCGGCCCCGGCGCCCTCGCAAAGGGGCAGGGAGGCTCGCTCGCGCTGGTCGACCGGCTGAAGCTGGTTCGCACGCTCGAGGACGGCACGCCCTGGAACGGCTATGGCGTGATCCATACCGCCGCGGCGCGGATGGGCGCGCTCCTGCTCGGCTATGCGCAGAAGGGCGGCCTGGCCGACATCGTCGGCGCCAAGCCGAAGCTGGCCTTCTTCCTGGGCGCCGATGAAGTCGATTTCTCCGCCTTCGCGGGCAGCTTCAAGGTTTTCCTCGGCCATCATGGCGATGTCGGCGCACATCATGCCGATGTGATCCTGCCGGGGGCCGCCTATGCCGAGAAGCACGGCACCTTCGTGAATCTCGAAGGGCGCGTTCAGCGCAGCGAACGTGCCGCGCAGGCTCCGGGCGACGCGCGTGAGGACTGGACGATCCTGCGCGCGCTTTCCGAGCGGCTCGGAAAGGTGCTTCCGTTCGACAGCTATGGCGAACTGCGCGCGCAGATGAGCGCCGAGGTTCCCGCGCTGGCGCAGGAGGGGCTGGTGCGGTTCGACTGGAGCCCGCCGGCGCTCGCTTCCGAGGCGGAAGGGGCAGTGACCTATCCGATCGCCGACTTCTACCTGACCAATGCGATCTGCCGCGCGAGCCCGACGATGCAGCGCTGCTCCGCAGAACTGATCCATGGGCAGGATTTCGCGGAGGCCGCAGAGTGACCAGCTTCTTCGAATCCTGGGGCATGAACTACGAATGGGCGTGGTTCGTCGCGACCATCGTGGGCATCCTCGTGATCGCGCTGCCGCTGATGCTGGCGGTGGCGATGGTCATCTATGCCGATCGCAAGATCTGGGCCGCCATTGCGCTGCGCAAGGGGCCGAACGTCGTCGGCCCGCTAGGGCTACTGCAATCCTTTGCCGATGGTCTGAAGGTCTTCCTCCAGGAAACGATCATCCCGACGAGCGCGAACAAGGGCCTGTTCCTCCTCGCGCCGATCATCACCTTCACGGTGGCGCTGATCGTCTGGGCGGTAATCCCGTTCCAGGCCGGCGTCGTGCTGGCCAACATCAACGTCGGGCTGCTCTACGTGCTCGCCGCCTCCTCGCTGGGGGTCTATGGCGTGATCATCGCGGGCTGGTCGTCCAACTCGAAATACCCCTTCTATTCGGCGCTGCGCGCGGCGGCCCAGATGGTCAGCTATGAAGTCGCGATCGGCTTTGTCCTCATCTCGGTCGTGCTCTGGTCGGGAACCTTCAACCTCACCGGCATCGTCGAGACGCAGCGCGGCTATTACGGCTTCATCAACGGCCATGGCTTCAATCCGCTGATCTTCCCGATGGCGGTGGTGTTCTTCATTTCGGCGCTCGCGGAAACCGCCCGCGCGCCGTTCGACCTCACCGAAGCGGAATCCGAGCTCGTCGCGGGCTATCAGACCGAATACAGCTCGATGAGCTTCGCGCTGTTCTGGCTCGGCGAATACGCGAACGTCCTCCTGATGTGCGCGCTCAATGCGATCCTGTTCTGGGGTGGGTACCTCCCGCCGTTCGACTGGGAGCCGCTCTATTGGGTGCCCGGGATCATCTGGCTGTTCGCCAAGATCCTGTTCTTCTTCTTCCTGTTCAGCTGGGTGAAGGCGACGGTGCCGCGCTATCGCTACGACCAGCTGATGCGGCTGGGCTGGAAGGTTTTCCTGCCGCTGTCGCTGTTCTTCGTGTTCCTCATCTCGGGCTTTCTGATGCTGACGCGCGTGGGCACCGAATGTGCGCCCAGCGAACGCGTCTACCTCGAGCGCGTGACCGTGCATGGTACGACCTACGCGGCCGACCGGCCGCAATATCCCACCGACGGCATCTGCCGTTCCACGATCGAACCCGGGATAGTGACCCAATGAGTTTCGCCCAGACCATCCGATCCTTCACGCTGTGGGAGTTCCTCAAGGCGCATGCGCTGACCTTGAAGTACTTCTTCAAGCGCAAGGCGACGATCAATTATCCGTACGAGAAGAACCCGGTCTCGCCGCGGTTCCGGGGCGAGCATGCGTTGCGTCGCTATCCCAATGGCGAGGAACGGTGCATCGCGTGCAAACTGTGCGAGGCGGTCTGTCCCGCGCTTGCGATCACCATCGAAAGCGAGCCGCGCGCCGACGGCAGCCGCCGAACCACGCGCTACGACATCGATATGGTGAAGTGCATCTATTGCGGTCTGTGCCAGGAAGCATGTCCGGTGGATGCGATCGTCGAAGGGCCGAACTTCGAATTTGCGACGGAAACCCGCGAGGAGCTGATCTACCATAAGGAAAAGCTGCTCGCGAACGGCGACCGCTGGGAAAGCGTCCTCGCGGCGAACCTTGCCGCCGACGCACCCTATCGGTAAGCGGCGTGCCAATCGATTCTAACCCGTCTGCCCGGACCGACCGGCGCCTTGGGGGCAAGCAACTCTCGTGATCCAGGCTATCGCCTTTTATCTCTTCGCCGTCGTGGTGATCGCCTCCGCAGTGATGGTGATCTTCTCGCGCAATCCCGTGCATTCGGTGCTCTGGCTGATCATGGCGTTCTTCAACGCCGCCGGTCTGATGCTGCTCGTCGGCGCGGAGTTCATCGCGATGCTGCTGGTCATCGTCTATGTCGGCGCGGTCGCGGTGCTGTTCCTCTTCGTCGTGATGATGCTCAACATCGATTTCGCGGAGCTGCGCGCCGGATTCGTGCGCTATGCGGCGGTGGGCCTCGCGCTCGCCGTGGCGCTGGTCGCCGAGATCTTCATCGCGGTGGGCGCGTGGAGCGTGGGCGGGATCGAGCTTAGCCGCCGGATCAGCCCGATCGAGGCCGGCGTGCCGAACATCGAGGCGGTCGGGCGGCTGCTCTATTCGCGCTATCTGTTCGCGTTCGAGGCAGCCGGGCTGATCCTGCTGGTCGCGATGATCGGTGCCATCGTGCTCACGTATCGCCATCGCGGTGGCGTGACGCGCCAGAACGTCTCGCGCCAGATCAACCGCCGTTCGAAGGACGCGATCCGCATGGCCAAGCCGCCGGTCGGCAAGGGAGTCGATCTGTGATCGGAGTCACGCATTATCTGGTCGTGGGGGCCGTCCTGTTCACGCTCGGCGTGCTGGGGATCTTCCTCAACCGCAAGAATCTGATCGTCATCCTGATGGCGATCGAGCTGATCCTGCTCTCGGTGAACCTCAATCTCGTCGCTTTCTCGGCGGCGCTGGGCGATCTGGTCGGACAGGTCTTCGCGATGTTCGTGCTGACGGTCGCGGCGGGCGAGGCGGCGATCGGCCTCGCCATTCTCGTCATCTACTTCCGCGGCCGCGGTTCGATCGCGGTCGACGACGTCAACCGGATGAAGGGGTAAACGTCCGGTGCAGGCAATTCACTTCATCGTCGGGCTTCCGCTGCTGGCGGCGATCGTCGCCGGCCTTTCGAACCGTGCGTTCGGGACTGCGTTTCCCAAGCTCGTGACGACGGGCGCGCTGTTCATTGCGTGCGGGCTCAGCTGGCCGATCTTCCTCGGCTTCCTGTCGGGAACGCTTGAGGCCGGCGTCGCGCCCGTCTTCACCTGGTTCGTCTCGGGCGACATGTCGGTCGATTGGGCGCTGCGCGTCGATGCGCTGACCGCGGTGATGCTGGTCGTGATCACCAGCGTCTCGGCGCTCGTCCATCTCTACAGCTGGGGCTATATGGCCGAGGACCCGGATCAGCCGCGGTTCTTCGCCTATCTGTCGCTGTTTACCTTCGCGATGCTGATGCTCGTGACGGCGGACAATCTGGTCCAGATGTTCTTCGGCTGGGAAGGCGTCGGCCTCGCTTCCTACCTGCTGATCGGATTCTGGTTCCGCAAGCCGAGCGCCAACGCCGCTGCGATCAAGGCCTTCGTCGTCAACCGCGTCGGCGATCTGGGCTTCATGCTCGGCATCTTCGGCACGTTTCTGGTGTTCGGCACGATCTCGATCCCCGCGATCCTCGAGGCCGCTCCAGCAATGGCCGGCTCCACGATCGGCTTCCTTGGCTATCGCGTCGATACGATGACGCTGCTCTGCCTGCTGCTGTTCATCGGAGCGATGGGCAAGTCGGCCCAGCTCGGGCTGCACACCTGGCTTCCCGACGCGATGGAAGGCCCGACGCCGGTGTCCGCGCTGATCCACGCCGCGACGATGGTCACGGCGGGCGTGTTCATGGTGTGCCGCCTCTCGCCGATGTTCGAGGCCGCGCCGATCGCGCTCGGCTTCGTCACCTTCATCGGCGCCGCCACCTGCCTGTTCGCGGCCTCCGTCGCGCTGGTGCAGACCGATATCAAGCGCGTGATCGCCTATTCGACCTGTTCGCAGCTCGGCTACATGTTCTTCGCCGCCGGCGTCGGCATGTACGGCGCGGCGATGTTCCACCTGTTCACCCACGCCTTCTTCAAGGCGCTGCTGTTCCTCGGCGCGGGGAGCGTGATCCACGCGATGCACCACGAGCAGGACATGCGCTTCTACGGTGGGCTGCGGAAGGCGATCCCGATCACCTTCTGGGCGATGATGGCGGGAACGCTGGCGATCACCGGCGTCGGGATTCCCGGGATCTTCGGCAACGCGCCGATCGGTTTCGCCGGCTTCCATTCGAAGGATGCGATCATCGAAGCCGCTTGGGCGGCAGGCGCGGCGCCCGCATTCTGGGTGGGCGTGATCGTCGCGCTGCTGACGAGCTTCTACTCGTGGCGGCTGATGTTCCTCACCTTCTGGCAGCAGCCGCGCTGGATCGCTTCCGAGCATATCCAGCATGCGGTGCACGACGCGCACCATCATGGCGATGGCCATGGCGCCGAGGACGGGCGTGCGCACGGCCATGACGTGATCGACAACCCCGCGGCCGAGGATGCCGGCCATGCGCCTGCGCCCGAAGCGGCGGAGCAGTATGCGCCCGAGGGCACCGGCGGTTATCATCCGCACGAGAGCCCTTGGGTGATGCTGGTCCCGCTGCTGGTGCTCACGCTGGGTGCGGTGCTGGCGGGCTTCGTGTTCCACCATTTCTTCATCGAGGTCGAGGCCGGCGAGCAATTCTGGCGCGGCAGCCTCTTCCATGACGCGCATCTTGCGCACGCGATGCACGAAGTGCCGCTGTGGGTGAAGATTTCGGCGACCGTGGCGATGCTGGCAGGGCTCGTCACCGCCTGGCTCGCCTATATCGTCTCTCCCGGTTTCCCGGCGCGCGCCGCGGATACGTTCCGCGTCGTCTATGCCTTCCTGCTGCGGAAATGGTATTTCGACGAACTCTACAACATCGTCTTCGTGCGCCCGGCGCTGGCAATCGGCCGCTTCTTCTGGAAGGCAGGTGACGAAGGCACGATCGACCGCTTCGGCCCCAACGGCCTGGCGCGGGTGGTGCAATGGGGCAGCGTCGCCAGCGGGCGGCTCCAATCGGGATATGTCTATACCTATGCCTTCATCATGCTGATCGGGCTCACGGCCGCGGTCACCTGGGTCGTGACGCGGTGAGGGCGGAGTGATGGAAAATCTCCCCATGCTCTCGATCATGCTTGCCGTTCCCGCAGTGGCGGCGGTGCTGTGCCTCTTCGCGAGCGCTGGCGCTGCGCGCACGATCGCGCTGGTCGCCACGCTGATCGACTTCGTACTCGGCTGCATCGTCTGGGCGAATTTCGACGTCGGCGGCGCGCAATGGCAGTTCGTCGAGTATCTGCCGCTGTTCGGCCGTTTCGGCTGGGCGCTCGGCATCGACGGTTTCGCGCTGATGCTGATCATGCTCAGCGTCTTCCTGATGCCGATTTGCATCGGCGCGAGCTGGCGCGCGATCACCGAGCGCGTGCCCGAATATATGGCGCTGTTCCTGCTCACCGAAGTGCTGATGATCGGCACCTTCGCCGCGCAGGACATCTTCCTGTTCTACATGTTCTTCGAAGCCGGTCTCATTCCGATGTATCTCATCATCGGCATCTGGGGCGGCGCGAACCGCATCTACGCCTCGTACAAATTCTTCCTGTACACGCTGCTCGGCTCGCTCGTGATGCTGATCGCGATGCTCTACATGTCGGTGACCGCCGGCACGACCGACATCCCGACGCTGATGGCCTATGATTTCCCGCCGGACGTCCAGATCTGGCTGTGGCTCGCCTTCTTCGCGTCGTTCGCGGTCAAGATGCCGATGTGGCCGGTGCACACCTGGCTGCCCGACGCGCATGTCCAGGCGCCGACCGCCGGGTCGGTGATCCTGGCGGGCGTGCTGCTGAAGCTGGGCGGATACGGCTTCCTGCGGTTCAGCCTGCCGATGTTTCCCGAAGCTTCGGCGCAGCTCGTCTGGCTGGTCTTCGGCCTGTCGGCGATCGCGGTGATCTACACCAGCCTCGTCGCGCTGGTGCAGCAGGACATGAAGAAGCTGATCGCCTATTCCTCGGTCGCGCATATGGCGATCGTCACCATCGGCCTGTTCGCGTTCAATGCCCAGGGCATCGAAGGCGCGATGGTGGTGATGCTCAGCCACGGGCTGGTTTCGGGCGCGCTCTTCCTGTGCGTCGGCGTGATCTACGACCGGCTGCATACCCGCGAGATCGACCGCTACGGCGGCTTGGCCGTCAACATGCCGCGCTATGCAGTGCTGTTCCTGCTCTTCACCATGGGATCGATCGGCCTGCCGGGGACCAGCGGTTTCGTCGGCGAGTTCCTGAGCCTTGCCGGGACCTATCAGGTCTCCACCTGGGCGGCGCTCCTGTGCACCACCGGCATCATCCTGGCTGCGGGCTACATGCTTTGGCTCTATCGCCGGGTCGTGTTCGGCGTGCAGCGGAATGCCGATGCCGCCGCCATGCCTGATCTCAGCATGCGCGAAATCTCGCTGCTGGCGCCGATCGCGGCGGTGGTGCTGTGGATGGGCGTCTATCCCGAACCGTTCCTCGCCCCGATGCGCGCCGACGTCGCCCGGCTGGTCGAGCGGGTCGACCGCGCCCGCCCGATCGGCGATTCACGGCCCACGCCGGGCAATCCGGCCGCGGCCGGGCACGGTCTCGAAGGCGGGCATGGCGAAACGGCCCCGGCGCACGGGGAGGCGCACTGATGGACTATTCGACTCAGCTGATGATGGCGCTTCCCGAGCTGGTGCTCGCGGTCGGCGGCATTGTCCTCATGCTCGTCGCCGCCTGGGGCGGCCAGAGCGCGACCCGCGCCGTCAGTATCGCCGCGGTGGCGGTTCTCGCGGGTGCGGGGATCGCGCTCGCCGGTCCGGCCTCGGCGGGCGGCGAGGCATTCTACGGCCTTTATCGCGCCGACAGTTTCGCAGCCTTCGCCAAGGTGCTGATCTTCGGTGCGGCGGCGGTCGCCGTGGTGATCGCGCCGAAGTTCTTCGCACGCACTAGCGGCGATGATCTCCGGCCCGAATATCCGGTGCTGATTCTCTTCTCAGCCGCGGGCATGGGCATGATGGTCTCCGCCGGGGATCTCATCACGCTCTATGTCGGGCTCGAGCTTCAGAGCCTCGCGGCTTATGTCCTGGCCAGCTTCATGCGCCGCGATGCGCGCTCGGCCGAGGCGGGGCTGAAATATTTCGTGCTGGGCGCGCTGGCGAGCGGAATCCTGCTCTACGGCATTTCGCTGGTCTATGGCTTCTCGGGCACCACCCTGTTCGACGGGATCGCGCTGGCCTATGCCGTCACCGGTGAGGAGCGCTCGATCGGGCTGTTGTTCGGACTGGTGTTCGTTTTCGCCGGGCTGGCGTTCAAGATCTCGGCCGTGCCGTTCCATATGTGGACGCCCGACGTGTACGAAGGCGCACCTACGCCGGTCACTGCCTTCTTCGCTTCGGCGCCGAAGGTCGCGGCAGTCGCGCTCGCGGTGCGCGTCGCGATGGAAGCGATGGCGCCTGCGGTCGGCGACTGGCGGCAGATCGTCGTGTTCGCCAGCCTCGCCTCGATCATCCTTGGCGCGGTTGCCGCGATCGGCCAGACCAACATCAAGCGGCTGCTTGCCTATTCGTCGATCAACAACGTCGGATTTGCGCTGATCGGCCTTGCCGCCGGTACGCAGGAGGGGGTCGCCAGCGTCCTTTTCTACATGACCATCTATGTCGTGATGACGCTCGGCAGCTTCCTGGTGGTGCTCCAGATGCGCGGGGACGATGGCCAGACGATCGAGACGATCGCCAGCCTCTCCGGCATGTCGCGCACACGGCCTGCGCTGGCGCTGGCTTTGGCGATGTTCATGTTCAGCCTCGCGGGTATTCCGCCGCTATTCGGCTTCTGGGCGAAATTCGAAGTGTTCGAGGCGGCGGTTCGGGCCGGCCTGTTCCCGCTGGCGGTGATCGGTATCGTCGCCTCGGTGATCGGCGCCTTCTATTATCTCAAGATCGTCAAGACGATGTACTTCGATGCGCCCGCTCCCGCCTTCGCGCGCGGTACGGGTCCGGTCGAAGGCGGGCTGATCGTGCTGACGGCGGCGTTCATATCGCCGCTCGGCTATCTCCTGATCCCGGTGCTCGGCTTCTGGACGATGAACGCGGCGCGGGCGCTCTTCTGACGGGGATGATCCGCACCGTCGGCGAGACGGGATCGACCAATGCCGATCTGCTGGCGCTTGCAGGCGCGGGTGCGGCCGAAGGGGTTTGGCTGCGCGCCGAACGCCAGACGGCGGGGCGGGGCCGCCAAGGGCGGTCGTGGGTGTCCCCGCCCGGCAACTGCTATGCGAGCACACTTGTCCGGCTGCGCGGAAGCGATCCGCCCGCTGCCACGCTCGCGCTGGTGGCGGCCGTTGCGCTGGAAGAGACCGTCGCCATGCTTCGCGGGGATCGCTCCGGTCTCGCGCTGAAATGGCCGAACGACCTGATGCTGGCGGGCGCGAAACTGGCCGGCATCCTGCTCGAGCGGGCGGGCGACGTCGTGGTGATCGGCTTTGGCGCCAACCTGTCGCACCATCCCGAAGGGCTCGACCGTCCGGTAACCAGCCTCGCCGCGCACGGCGCCGCTCCCGATCCGTCGCTGTTCGTCGAGACGCTGGCCGAAACCTTCGCCCGGTGGCTCGCCCGCTGGCGCAGCGAGGGGCTGGCGCCGGTGCGTGATCGCTGGATCGATCGCGCGCATCCGCGCGATACGGCGCTCACCGCACGCACGTCCGACGGAAGCACCGTCGAGGGCCTGTTCGCGGGGCTTGATCGAGACGGCGCGCTCATCCTGCGCTTGGCGGACGGAAGCACTCATGTCATGCACGCCGGCGACGTGTTCCTGATCTGAAGAAAGAGCCCAAGGTCCCATGCTGCTTGCGATCGATGCCGGCAATACGAACGTCGTCTTTGCGCTTGTCGACGGCACGGCGATCCGCGCGCGCTGGCGGATCGCGACCGATCCGCGGCGCACCGCCGACGAATATGCAGTCTGGCTGAGCCAGCTCCTGCAGCTGGAAGATCTCGACCGCTCGATCGTTTCCGGCGTGATCATCGGCACAGTTGTGCCGCGGGCGCTCCATAACCTTCAGGTGCTGAGCCGCAAATATTTCGGCACCGATCCGGTGGTCGCGGGGCAGGGCGAGGCGCAATGGACTTTTGCGCTCGATGTTGAGGAGCCGCAGAGCCTGGGCGCCGATCGCGCGCTCAACGTGCTGGCCGCCCATGCGCGGCACGACGGCGATCTGATCCTGATCGATTTCGGCACCGCCACTACGTTCGACGTTGTCGATTTCAGCGGCGCCTATAAGGGCGGAATCATTGCCCCGGGAATCAATTTGTCGCTCGATGCGCTGGTGAGCGCCGCCGCTAAGCTGCCGCGGATCGCGATCGAGGCGCCACAGGGGCCGAGCGTCATCGGGCGCAACACGGTCGATCAGATGCACATCGGCATTTATTGGGGCTATGTCGCGATGATCGAGGGGCTGGTCGCACGCATGAAGGCGGAGATCGGCCGGCCTGCCAAGGTGATCGCCACGGGCGGGCTGGCCGTCTTGTTCGAAGAGCAGACGGACGTGTTCGACGCGATCGAGCCCGACCTGACGATCCAGGGGCTGGCGATGCTGTGGGAGCGGCTCCGGTAGGAGCGGGCGTGCACGTGCAAAACCGGCCGGCCCTTCCTATCTGTCTGCTTTCATCCCGGTACGGCCCATTCGGCGCCAAACGTTAGGATATCAGTGACTCCCAGGAACGAATTGCTCTTCGTCGCGCTCGGTGGATCGGGCGAGATCGGAATGAACGTCAATCTCTATGGCACCCAGGGAAAATGGGTGATGGTGGATTGCGGCATCACCTTCGGTGACGCGGGCTATCCCGGCATCGACGTGATCCTGCCCGATCTTCAGTTCATCGAGGAGCGGCTCGACGATCTGCTCGGCATCGTCCTCACCCATGGGCATGAGGATCATATCGGCGCCTTGCCTTATCTGGCGGGCGATCTCGGCGTGCCGCTTTTCGCCACTCCGTTCACCGCCGGCCTGATCCGCGGAAAGCTGGAGGAGGAGGGCATTGCCGACCGCGTCGAGCTGAACGTGATCGAGCGCGAGGGCAGCTTCCGGCTCGGGCCGTTCGGTTTCCGCTATGTGCCGCTCGCCCATTCGATTCCCGAGGGCAATGCGGTGCTGATCGACACGCCCCATGGCCGCGTCTTCCATACTGGCGACTGGAAGCTCGACGAGGCACCGCTGCTCGGCGAGCCTTCGACCGGCGCGGAGCTGAGCGCGATCGGCGACGAGGGCGTGCTGGCGCTCGTCTGCGATTCCACCAACGTCTTCAATGCCCAGGCGTCCGGTTCCGAAGCCGAGGTGCGCAAGGGCCTCGACGAAGTGATCGCGGGCGCCAAGGGCCGCGTCCTCGTCACCACCTTCGCGTCCAATGCCGCACGGTTGCAGACACTGGGCGAAGTCGCGCGCGACACCGGCCGCGAGCTGTGCGTCGCCGGCCGTTCGCTCGACCGGATCCTGCGGGTTGCCAAGGCGTCCGGCTATCTCCGCGATTTTCCGGACACCATCGACTTCGATACCGCGATGCGGCTGCCGCGCGAGCGCGTGATGATCGTCGCCACGGGGGGGCAGGGCGAGCCGCGCGCGGCGCTCGCGCGGATCGCGGACGGCACCCATCAGATCAAGCTCGACAAGGGCGATCTGGTCGTCTTTTCCTCCAAGCAGATCCCCGGCAACGAGCTGGCGATCGGCCGGATCATGAACACGATCGCCCACAAGGGCGTCGAGATCGTCACCGATCGCCAGGCATTCGTTCACGTTTCGGGACATCCGGGTCGCCCCGAGCTGGCCGAGATGTATCGCTGGATCCGGCCCCAGATCCTGCTGCCGGTCCATGGCGAGGTGCGTCATCTGATCGAGCAGGCCCGGTTCGGCGTGCAGCAGGGGGTCCCCGGTGCGGTGTTTCAGGTGAACGGCGAGGTGATCCGCCTGGCGCCCGGCACGCCCGAGGTCGTTGGGCAGGCGCCCGTCGGCCGACTCGTGCTGGACGGCGACGTGATCCTTCCTGCGGACGGCGGCACGATCAACGAGCGCCGCAAGCTGGGCCTCAACGGCCAGATTTCGGTCGCGGTCGCGATCGGGCAGGGGCGGGTGCTGCGCGGCAATCCGGAAATCCGCCTCCAGGGCGTGCCGGTCGAGGAGGATCGCGAGCCGTTCCTCGCCGAAGCGGCGGAGGCTGCGGCGAAGGCCGTTCGCGGCTATGAAGGGCGCGATATCGATGCGCTGCGCGAGGCGGTGCGGCTCGCGGTGCGGCGGGCGGCGACACGCTGGACGGGCAAGAAGCCGGTCGTCGATGTGCTGATCGTGGAGGTGTGACGCGATGGGGATCGAATCTGCGATTGCGATCTATTTCCTGTTCTGGGTGTTCTCGGTCTTCCTGGTGCTCCCGTTCGGCGTCCGGACCGACGAGGAGGCGGGTGCCGAGCTGGTCCCGGGTCAGGCCGAGAGTGCGCCCCACGGCTTCCGTTTCGGGCGGATGCTGATTCGCACGACGATCGTCGGTACGATCTTCTTCACGCTCTTCTATCTGAACTATACCTACGGCTGGATCACGCCGGACATGCTCGACTGGGCGCGCTGATCTTCAGGTTCGCAGCCGCTCGATCGCTTGGGCGAGCGCGACATACAGCTTGCCCATGTCCGAAGAAAGAAGCGTCACGCCGAGCGGCGAACCGTCGCGCAGCGCCAGGATCTGGCGCAGCATCGCCTCGAAATCATGAATGTAGCGATTGACGTTGTCGCGGAAGCCCTCGTCGGCATCGTAAAGCGCTGCGATCTGCCGTGCCTCGCCTGCATCGAGCAACCGCACCGCGCGCCGAGTGAAAACCCCCCGGTCGCCCTTCAGATAGGCCGCCCAGGCGCTGTCGGATACCTCTTGCGAGAAGCTCTTGGTGATATCGATCGACGCTGAATTGAGCGCTTCGATCAGCAACGAGACGCGGCGCGCGAAGCTGTCGCTGTCGGCCCGCTCGCGCTCGGCGCGTGCGTCCTCGATGCGGCTCTCGACGGAGGCAGTGGTCTCGGCAATAGCGAGCATCTGCTGCGCGAGGCGCTCCGAAGCCAGTGTCGCGGCGCCCACCGCCGCCTCGGTAGTCTCGGCAAGCTCGGCAAGCTGACGCTTCACGGCGCCGTCCACGGCCCGGCGAAGCGCACCGGCGCCGGCATCCTCCAGCGCGCGCTCCGCCTCGGGCACCACGCTTCCGAGCGTCTCGCGCGCCTGCTTGGCAGCCGCTGCCGCGGTCTCTCGAACGCGCACCAGAGCCTCGACCAGGGCAGGGGCGGCATCCTCCGCAAAGCGTTGCGTCGTGGTGATTGCCTCGTCGACGATGGTTTCGAGCGACTGTGCCTTCTCGCGCCCGCTGTCGAGGGTGTCGAGCAGCTGTTGCGAGGTCTTGTCCAGCGTCTCGCGCTGCTTGGCGACGACGTCCGCAATCGCCTCGATCGCATCGTGCGTGCTTTCGGCGGCGGTCACCAGGGCAAGCAGTTCCGGCTTCGAATCGGCCACGACCTTGCGGCTCGCGCCGATCCGTGCATCGAGCCGCTCCAACGCCTGCGGCAATGTCTCGTCGATCTCGCGCGCGGAGGCATCCAGCGCGGTCAGCAGTTCCTCGGCGGTGCCGATCACCTTGTGCGCCGTGTCGTCGCCGGTTCGCATCGCCTCGGTCATCGCGCCGATCGAGCCGGTAAGCGCACTGATCGTTGCCGCGAGTGCCTGTGCCCGCTCGGTGCCGCTTGCATGGAGATCGGCGAAGTCGGCATTGGCCTGAGCGATGCCTTCCGAAAGCCCCGCAAAGAGCGCATCGCTCCGCCCCTGTTCCTCGCCCAGCCGCAGCGACACGCGCGAAAGCGTCTCCTCGACCGCCGACACGCGCTCGGCTAGCGCATCGGCGGCATCCTTGCCGGACCGATCCAGCGCCGCCTGATTGGCGTCGAGCATCGCCCGAATCGCCGCCCCCTGCGCGTCGATCCCCCGCCGGGCCTCGTCGACCGCCTGTGCCGTTCGCGCGAGAATATCCTCCACTGCGGCAGACATGTGCCCGGTGACTTCCTCGAGCCGGTTGCGCGTCGTTTCGCTCGTCGCTTCCATCCGCTGGAGGTGCGCGGCAAGCTTCTGCGCGGCGCCGCCGGCGATCGTATCGGCTTCCCGGCCGCGCTCGGCGAGCGCCACGAATTGCGCCTCCAGCGCACTGGCGCGCTCGCCCGCGCCCAGGCCGGCGGCATCGATCGTCTCGCGCATGTCGCGGAGCTGCTCGTGCGCCTTGGGTACCGACGAGAGAATGATCTCGATGCTCTTCGTGGCATCGCGCGCCGCCGAACTGAGCGTTGTGGCGCTCGTCTCGACCGACCGCGCCTCGTGCCCCATGCCGTTCGCCACTGCCTGCAATCGCTCGACCGCGCCGTCCCCGGCAGTGATGAGCAAGGTCGTCTGCTCGGCGAGTTCCCTGCGGTTCGCATCGAGCTTGGTCGAAAGTGTGCCGAGCACGCGCTCCAGGCTCGCGGCTTCGGCGCGCATCGCGCGGGCGGTGCTCCTCCAGCGACGCGCCTCCGCCCTGCTGGTGCGCAGTCCGAGCAGATAGAGAATGCCCACAAGGGCCGGCGGGACACAGAGCGCGCCGATGAACTGCACCAGCTCGATCGGCGCCAGGGGCGTGCGCAGTGCCGGAGCGGCAAGCCACAGCATTCCGGCAAACCAGGCAAGCACGGCCAGTATCGCGAGCGCCGGCAGCATCCAGCCGAAGCTGCGTCCCGCCGGACCTTCGTCGCCGAACGCCGTGTCGTCCCGCTCGGCCGGCGGCGATGCGGAGGCCGCATCCTCTACGGTGTCCGAAAGCAACAGCTCGTCGCCGTCGTGCCTTGCCGTCACTGCGGCTTCCGCGTTCGATGCCCCTGTCATCTCGTCTATTTACCACGTTTCTTCAGGCAACCAACACCAGCCGAAACGAAGCATTAAGCCGATGCCGGTTAGAAGCTTTCCGATGGCGTATGATCCTGGTGCAATCGATGCGACACTCGCGGCGGCCGTGGGCGACGAGCCCGCGCTGATCGCAGAGTTGCGCGAAGCGTTTCTCGAAGGCGCACAGCGCGGCATTCAGACGATGAAGGCGGCGGACACCGCCGTGGAGTGGCAGTCGGCGGCACTTCGCCTCAAGGGGCTCGCCGCGAGCTTCGGCGCGGTGCGCCTCCTCGCGCTGGCGAACGAGGCGGCGGAGGGCCGGCCCGGCGATGCCGCAATGCTGCGCAAGCTGGGCAGGGCAGTCGATCGGCTCTGAGCCGAGTCAGCGCTTGCGGCTCAGTTCCCGCATTGCCTCGTCCAACCCGTCGAGCGTCAGCGGGTACATGCGATCGGTCATCAGCTCGCGGATCAGGCGAACCGACTGCGAATAGCCCCAATGCTGCTCGGGCACCGGATTGAGCCAGACCGCGGCCGGATAGGTATTGGTCAGCCGCTGCAACCACCCCGCGCCCGCTTCCTCGTTGAAATGTTCGACCGATCCGCCCGGATGCGTGATTTCATAGGGGCTCATCGACGCGTCGCCGACGAAGACCAGCTTATAGTCGTGGCCATATTTGTGGAGCACGTCCCACGTTGGCGTCCGCTCGCTGAAGCGGCGGCGATTGTCCTTCCACACCCCCTCATAGGGGCAGTTGTGGAAGTAGAAGAATTCGAGGTTCTTGAATTCGCTGGTCGCGGCCGAAAACAGCTCCTCGCAGACCTTGATGAACGGGTCCATCGATCCGCCCACGTCGAGGAAGAGCAGCAGCTTGACCGCATTGTGGCGCTCGGGACGCATCTGGATGTCGAGCCAGCCCTGCCGCGCGGTTCCCGCGACGGTGGCGTCCAGGTCCAGCTCGTCGGCGGCGCCCTCGCGCGCGAAGCGGCGCAGGCGGCGGAGCGCCACCTTGATGTTGCGCGTGCCCAGTTCGCGCGTGTTGTCGAGGTTCTTGAAGGCGCGCTGGTCCCACACCTTCACCGCGCGCTTGTGCCGGCTTTCGCCGCCGATCCGCACGCCTTCGGGATTATAGCCCGAATTGCCGTAGGGCGAGGTGCCGCCGGTGCCGATCCATTTGTTGCCGCCCTGATGCCGGCCCTGTTGCTCCTCGAGGCGCTTCTTCAGCGTCTCCATGATCTCGTCCCACGAGCCGAGCGACTTGATCGCTTCCATCTCCTCCGGGCTGAGATATTTCTCCGCGATGGCCTTGAGCCATTCCTCGGGGATTTCGGCGGGCGCGACGCCATAGTCGCTGGCGATGCCGCGAAACACCTTCGCAAACACCTGGTCGAACCGGTCGAGCAGTCCCTCGTCCTTCACGAACGTGGCGCGCGCGAGGTAATAAAAGGCTTCGGGCGTCGCCTCGATCACATCACGGTCGAGCGCTTCGAGAAGCAGCAGATGCTCCTTCATGCTGGCGGAGATGCCGGCGGCGCGCAGTTCGTCGACGAAGGAAAAGAACATGGGGCCCCTTGTGCGCTTGTGGGCGGCCCGGGGCAACTATGGGATGGCCTGGTAGAGCTGCCAATGTGATCCCGACAGCCCTTCGGCTTCGCTCTCGGCGACCGTGGCGAAGCGCACACCGCAGCGTTGCGGCTGGGCGGGGAAGGGCTGGTTGCCGTCGCGGTCGATGAACAGGAAGCGCGCGGCCGGGCAGCGGGCCTCTTCGATGACGAGCGGATAGTTCGCCTGCAGCGCCGCGATCTCGAGCACGGCGAAGGCGCGATCGCGCTCGACTGCCACCGCCGTGCCGGCGGGAGCGCGGCGCTGCATCGCCTCGATGGCGAGGCTCGGATCGGCGCGGCGATTCTCGATGATCGAGCGGTCGGCGATCAGTGCCCCGGCCGTGATCGTCACCAGGCACGCGGCCGCGATCCAGTGCGCGGCGCCGCGCCGGGCGAACAACGTCCCGCCGCCCACGGCCGCGAGCATCAGCAAGCCGACGCCGCCGACGAGATGGTATCGCGGCATGCCCGCGTTTCCGAACTGAAGGACGAGCAGGCCCAGCGGCACCGCGACCGTCATCGTGACGAAGAGGATCACGTCGCTGGTCAGCGACTTCAAGCGAGTCGCTGCGAACACGGCCAGCGCGATCGCGACGGCAAGAGCCACGGGGCCGCCGACCGCATAGCGCAGCAGCATTGCCAGTCCCTCGGCCCATGCCGTGGGGCTGAATGTGTCGATGTTGCCGAACTGGAAGCCGTCTTGCGCGGCGCCGATCCCGAGAACCAGCGCGATCACTCCGAGCGCAGGGGCGAACAAGGCCAGCATCAGCGGAAGCCCCTGCTTCAATGCGCTGCGCCACGGCATGCGCAGCAGGAGCCCCGCGCCCGCTGCAACCGCGATCGCGGCGAGGCCGAAGATCATCGTGAGCTGTGCCAGCATGCCGAGCGCTACGGCGATGGCGACGCCGCCCGCATGCAGCGGGCGCTCGCTCGGCGCATCGAGCCACTGCAGCACGACCAGCGTGACGAGCAGGAGCGCCAGCAGCATCGGCGCATAGCCGCGCGCCTCTGCGCCATAGGTCACCAGCATCGGCGACACGGCGAACAGCAGCGCCGCCAGCAGCGCCGGCCACGCGCCCTGGCGCCGGGCGATCATCGCGGCGACGAAAACGGCGGCGGTACCGGTGAGGATCGAGAGCGCCCGCTGCACGAGCGGCGGGGCATCGGCTCCGACCAGCTGCAACCACAGCGTGTTCAAATGATGATTGTTGTCGTGGTTGATGTTCAGGAAGACGCCGAGCGGCGTCCCGGTCGCATCCGCATACCAGGCGGACCAGGCCTCATCGAGCCAGAGCGCGCCCTGTCCGGCAGCGATCCGCAGCGCCAGCCCGAACGCTGCGAATGCTCCGATCGCCAGCCACAATCGCCGTTCGGCCGGGGTATGCAGTGCCGCCATCGGCGCCGCATAGCTCTGCATTCCACGTTCGGCTAGGCTTCGCGGCGGCTGAGGTGGACCAGCATGGCGAGCAGTGCCGCGGCGCCGCCGAGGCTGCCCAGCCAAAGCGCGATGCTCTGGCGCTCGGGCAGCGAAAGGATGTTCACTGCCAGCAACCAGGGGAAATAGACGCCCTGCCGTGCCGTCGTGGCGCCGATCGCGACGAAGGTGCCCGCGATCCCGAAGACGAGCGGCGGCACGAAGCTGCGAAATCGGAGCGCAACCCAAAGCTGCAGCATCGCCACGAGCATCGATGCCACCGCCATCTTGGCGAGCGTGAGTGCGAGCGCCGCGGGCTCTGCGTTGCCCGTCGCCTGTGGCTTCAGCTGCCCGAGGAGCCAGGTGGCGCCCAGCGCCTCCAGCCAGAGCAGTGCTGACATCGCGGCGATCAGCACCAGCATCACCAGCGCCTTGGCGAGGAACGCGTTGGGGCGTGCGCCAGGCAGCGTGAGAAGGTGGTTCCAGCTGCGCGGGCCGTGCTCCATCTGTGCCATCAGCACGCTCAGTGCCGTCACGGCGAGCGGCAGCATCGCGAACGACCAGATCGCCGCGCAGCTGGCGCCGACCCGCGCGAGTTCGATCTCAGGGGCTTCGCTGTCGAGGCCGATCAGCAGGTTCAGGATCGCGACGCAGCTGGGCGCCGCCAGGCAGAGAAGCAGCGCGAGCGAACGGCGCAGCTTGAGGATTTCGACGATCAGATAGCGGTGCAGCATCATGGTCTCCTCACGCTGCCTGGGCAGCTTGCCGATGATAGATTTGCTCGAGCGAGTTGCGTCGTGCCGCGAGGTGCGAGAGCGATTGGCCGCGGCTGACGAGGAGCGCCGCGATCGCCTCCGGTGGAGCGCCGCGCACGAGCAGCGGGGCGTCGCCGTCCACGCGTTCGAAAGCGAAGCCGGCCTCGCCGACGATCCGCTCGGCGGCGGCGAGATCGCCCGTGCGCACCTCGACTGCGCCGCCCGCCGCGGTCAGTTCGCCGAGCGGCGCTTCGACGAGCAGCTTTCCCTTGTGGAGCATGCCGACGTGGCTCGCCACCAGTTCGATCTCCGCGAGCAGATGGCTCGACACGATCAGCGTGACGTCGCCGATTTCCGGCAGGCGCCGGAGCAGCGTGCGCATGTCGCGGATGCCATCGGGATCGAGCCCGTTCGAAGGCTCGTCGAGGATGAGCAGACGCGGATCGCCGAGCAGCGCGCGGGCGATCGCCAGCCGCTGGCGCATGCCGAGCGAATATCCCCCTGCGCGCCGCCGCGCCGCGCTGCGCAGGTCGACGATGTCGAGTACCCGGTCGATCTCGCGCGTCGGAAGGCCGAGCAGACGGCGCGTGAGATCGAGATTCTCGCGCCCGGTGAGATGGTCGTACAGCGAGGGCGTTTCGATCAACGAGCCGATGCGCAGCCGCGCCTGCGCCGGATCGTTGCCGAACAGGCGAATGCTGCCCGCGTCGGGACGCAGCAGGCCAAGCACCAGCTTGAGCGTCGTCGTCTTCCCCGCGCCGTTCGCGCCGAGAAAGCCGTAGATCGCGCGGCGCGGCACGGTGATCGACACTGCGTCCACCGCCAAGGTCTTGCGGAAACGCTTGCTCAGTCGGTCGGTCTCAAGCGCAGGCACCATCGGTCGCGGCTCCTATGATTTAACTCTTGCTTAAAGCTGCTGTGGGTGCGAATTTAAGTCAAGATTAAATTCGCTGGAGCGTCTCGATGGCTGTTCACTCCCTCCGTCAGCGTGCGCGCATGCTGATGTGGCTCGTCACGGCGCCCTTCGCGCTGTTGCTCTTGCTCGCGCTGGTACAGCTCTGGGGAATGGTGCGCGCGCCCAGCTTCGCGCCCAGCCTGCTGCTGCTCTATCTCCCGATGTACGTTTATGTCTGGGCGATCTGGATGGTGCGTCAGGCGCTCAAGGCGCTGGCGGGCGGCGCGTTGTTCGACATGGTGGTGCCCCGGCTGCTGCTTCGCGTGGGGCTGGCGCTGTTCTTCGGAGCGCTGTTCAATGTGATCGGCACGCCGCTGCTCACGGGGCTTTTGTTGCGCCAGATGACGATCCTGGGATTCGACGGCGCGGCAGTGACGCTCGGTGTGATCGGCGCAACGCTCGTTCTCGTCGCGCAACTGCTGCGTCAGGCGGGGGAGATGCGCGTCGAACTCGACGAGATCATCTGATGCCGGTCACGGTGACGCTGGAGGCGATGCTCGCCGCGCGGGGAATGACCGGCAAGGAACTCGCCGAACGGATCGGGATCAGCGAGACGCAGCTCTCGCTGTTCCGTTCGGGCAAGGTGCGCGGCATCCGCTTCGCCACGCTCGCCAAGATGTGCCTGGTGCTCGACTGCGAGCCGGGCGCACTGCTCGGCTATGTCGCCGACACGGCCGATCTCGATCTGCCTGGGGCGTAAGTGCCGCAAGGGGGCTGCTGGCAGGCGAAGCCGTGGCGCGACCCGCCGCTAGGCGATTCCGTCGACGACCGTGAACAGCTCCCTGCCGATCCCGGTGTTCGGCGCGGTGCGGTCGCGCTCGCGGTAGCGCACCGCCGCGCCTGGATAGGCTCCGACCGGATCGCGCGTGATTTCGAGTCGATAGCGCAGCACGTGCAGCCCCAATGTTTCGGCTTCGGCCGGCGACACCAGACGGGCGTCGTTCATCCATCCCCCGGCGGGCATGACCGCGATTGCCGGAAACGCCTCCGGCGCCAGATCGACGGCGCTGCCGCTTTGCGCAAGCGCGCGCCACTGCTTCACCCAACGCGCGTCGTCGGTGTGATTGGGCAGACCGAAATGTGACTTGACCAGCTTGATCTGAGTCCAGGCCGGCGTGTACCCGCCGGGACGCGCCAACAGAAAGTAGAAGTCGCTTCCGCCGATCGGAACGCGGACGGCCTCGCCGGTCAGCGTGCAGCTGATCGCGCCCCAGCCGGAGCCGCCGAACCCGTGATTATAGGCTTGGATTCCATCCAGGCTGACGACGCTGAAGAAGGAGCGCGGGCCATCGGGCGTCATCACGGTCACGCTGTGCTTCAGGCGCAACTCCCCGCCTCTGCGCGACTGGTTACAGCCCACAAGGCCCAGGGCGAGCGCCAGGAGGGCGACGAAAGGGGGCAGCAGCTTCATGCTTCGCTTCGGCCTCTTCGCTTCCGCCTCTTCGGTTCGGCTCGCACAGGCGTCGAGCAGAGCCCGGAATAGATCGAAAGCGTTTCCAGTCGGTGACTGTCGACCAAGCGCTTAGCGTAGCGGCCCGATCGTCGCGCTCAGCCCTTGTTCTGCTGACGGCGGCTCATGAAGGCCAGCCGCTCGAACAGCATCAGATCCTGCTCGTTCTTGATCAGCGCGCCGTGAAGCGGCGGGATCGCCTTGGACGGATCCTGCGACTGGAGCACGTCGAGCGGCATGTCTTCGTGCAGCAGCAGCTTCAGCCAGTCGATCAGCTCGCTGGTGGAGGGCTTCTTCTTCAGGCCCGGCACGTCGCGGATGTCGTAAAAGACGTCCATCGCCTTCTTCACCAGCAGCTTCTGGATGCCCGGGAAATGGACGTCGACGATCGCCTGCATCGTCTCGCGATCGGGGAAGCGGATATAGTGGAAGAAGCAGCGGCGCAGGAACGCGTCGGGCAGCTCCTTTTCGTTGTTGGACGTGATGACCACGATCGGGCGCTCGTGCGCGCGGACCGTCTCGCCGGTCTCATAGACGTGGAATTCCATCCGATCGAGTTCCTGCAACAAATCGTTCGGAAACTCGATGTCGGCCTTGTCGATCTCGTCGATCAGCAGCACCGGCACGCGCGGCGACGTGAACGCCTCCCACAGCTTGCCCTTGCGGATATAGTTGGAAATGTCGTGCACACGCTCGTCGCCGAGCTGTCCGTCGCGCAGCCGCGCAACCGCGTCATATTCGTACAGGCCCTGATGCGCCTTGGTTGTCGACTTGACGTTCCACTCGATCAGCGGGGCGTCGACGGCCTTGGCGATCTCATGGGCCAGCACGGTCTTGCCCGTTCCCGGCTCGCCTTTGACGAGCAGCGGGCGGCGGAGCGTGACGGCGGCGTTCACCGCGACCTTCAGATCCTCGGTCGCGACATAGCTCTGGGTGCCTTCGAAGCGCATGCGGTTCCTCTCGGATGTTCGAACCGCAGGTACGGGCGCGCGCCGCCGCGCGCAACCCGGGAGAGATGGCGGCGATGGCCGCCGCTAGGCGCGGCCGCGGGCTTCCATCCGCGCTTCAAGCAACTCCCAAAGCCCGCGATGCTGGGCGAACAGCTGCTCCGCGCCGAACAGGATGGCGCGCTCGATGATCGTTTCGCCGCTCAGTTCGGCGACGACGCTCGCGGTCTCCTCAATCGGCGGCAGGCGGGTCTCTGGCATCTCGAGACCGAGCCGTTCGGCCGCGGAATTGAGCACTGCACGGATCGCGGTCCAATCGAGCACAAGGGCAAGCGCCGTTCCGGTGGCGCAGCCGGCACGATCGGATTGCGACAGCATCTCGACGGCATGACGCTGGTGCAGCGCGGCGTTGTCGCTCTCCGCCTGTCCGGGCGTGCTCGGCAGGGGGCCGGCGGCCGCGACGAGCTGGACGAGCAGGGCGCGCTCGGCGGCGAAGGCCTCCGCGGCCGCTTCCAGCCAGGCGCGCTCCACCGAGTCGCGAGCGTGCGGGAGCGCATGATCGATCACGCCGGGATGCCGGCCGTGCAGCAGGCAAAGATAATGGGCCGCGTCGGCAAGGTCGCGCAGCGGTTCCATGTTCTGCCGCAGCCGCCCGACATAAGGATGGCCGGCGCTGCCGTCGGATGCGGCGAGGGCATCGAGTGCTCCCCAAATGCCTCCCTGACGCGCGATCTGGACCGAATCGAACGGCATACGCCCCCTTACTCAAAGAGTGCCGCCGCCGAATTGTCGGGGCGCTCTCCACATGAAGCACAGGGATATACCGAAGCACGTAAATAGCTGGTTTACGGGTCGTTTACCACCCGCGAACCCGGTGTCCCAGCGCGGGACGCGGGCGCGCTCCGTCCTGTCGGGCGGTGTGCGTCGAGCATCGAGCGAGGCTTCGCTCCCCCGGGGAGGAAACGGGCGGCGCTGCACGTGCGCCGCAGAAATGGGCGCAGCAAAAAGGGCGGGAGTATCCCGCCCTTTGCTTGTCCGCCGGGCCCCTCCCGCAAGGGGAGGGAAAGGTATCTCACTGGTCCAGAAAGCTGCGCATCTTCCGGCTGCGGCTCGGGTGCTTGAGCTTGCGCAGCGCCTTCGCCTCGATCTGGCGGATGCGCTCGCGCGTGACCGAGAATTGCTGGCCGACCTCCTCGAGCGTGTGGTCGGTGTTCATGCCGATGCCGAAGCGCATGCGCAGCACGCGCTCCTCGCGCGGGGTGAGGCTGGCCAGGACGCGGGTGACCGTTTCCTTGAGGTTCGCCTGGATCGCGGCATCGACCGGAATGATCGCGTTCTTGTCCTCGATGAAGTCGCCCAGATGGCTGTCTTCCTCGTCGCCGATCGGCGTTTCGAGGGAGATCGGCTCCTTGGCGATCTTCATCACCTTGCGCACCTTTTCGAGCGGCATCGAAAGGCGCTCGGCCATTTCCTCCGGCGTGGGCTCGCGGCCCTGCTCGTGGAGGAACTGGCGGCTGGTACGCACCAGCTTGTTGATCGTCTCGATCATGTGCACCGGGATACGGATCGTGCGCGCCTGATCGGCGATCGAGCGGGTGATCGCCTGGCGAATCCACCAGGTGGCATAGGTGCTGAACTTGTACCCGCGGCGGTACTCGAACTTGTCGACCGCCTTCATCAGGCCGATGTTGCCTTCCTGAATGAGATCCAGGAACTGCAGCCCGCGGTTGGTGTATTTCTTCGCGATCGAGATCACGAGGCGCAGGTTCGCCTCGACCATCTCCTTCTTGGCGATCCGCGCCTCGCGCTCGCCCTTTTGCACCATGTTCACGATGCGGCGGAATTCGTCGAGGCTCATGCCGGTGGCCTGGGCGATCTCGGCGACCTCGGTGCGGATGCGATCGACGGCGGCACCTTCGTTCTCGGCGAAGGCCTTCCACTTCTTGTCGATTCCCGCGACCGAGCCGAGCCAGCTCTCGTCGAGCTCGCTGCCCATGTAGGAATCGAGAAAATCCTTGCGCTTCACCTTGTGGCGCTCGGCAAGGCGCAGCATCTGGCCGCCCAGCGCTGTAAGGCGCCGGTTGAAGCTGTAGAGCTGGTCGACGAGATATTCGATCTTGGCCTGGTGGAACTGCACGCTCTCCACCTCGGCGGTGAGATCCTCGCGCAGCTTCTGATATTTGCGTTCGTCGGCCGGAGTCAGTTCGCCGCCCGCCGCCATAGCGTCGATACGTGCCTGCTGGACCTTGGAGAATTTCTTGTAGAGCGCCGTGATGTTCGCGAACCGCTCGAGCGCCTGCGGCTTGAGCTGTTCTTCCATCTGGGCGAGGCTGAGGGTGTTGTCTTCCTCCTCCTCGTCGGAGGGCCGGCGCGCGCGGCGCTCGGTCATCGAATCCTCGTCGTCGTCCGCGGATTCCTCCTCGACGTCCTCTTCCTCCTTGAAGGAGGGGCCGGCGGTCTTTTCAGAAATCTCGTTGTCGTCCGAATCCTCGTCGTCGGACAGGCTTTCGGGTGCGGGATCCTTGGAGAGCATCGCATCGAGATCGAGGATCTCGCGCAGCTGCATCGATCCTTCGTTCAGCGCCTCGGACCAGCCGATGATCGCGTTGAACGTGATCGGCGATTCGCACAGGCCGAGGATCATCGTATCGCGGCCGGCCTCGATCCGCTTGGCGATGGCGATCTCGCCCTCGCGGCTGAGCAGCTCGACGGCGCCCATCTCGCGCAGATACATGCGGACGGGATCGTCGGTGCGATCGACCGTCTCCTTCTTCTTCGCCGCCTCGAACGCGGGCGCGGCGTCTTCCTGGCCGTCGCCGCCGTCGACTTCGTCGGGCGTGTCGTCCTCGGGCTGTTCATCCTCGCCGGCGTCTTCATTCTCGACGACGTTGATGCCCATGTCGTTGAGCGTCGACATCACGTCCTCGATCTGCTCGGAGGACATCTGGTCCTGCGGGAGCATCTCGTTGAGCTGGTCCACCGTGATGTAGCCGCGCTTCTTGGCGCGCGCGATCAGCTTCTTGATCGAACCTTCGTTCAGGTCGATCAGCGGCGCGTCGCTTGCCTCGTTCGTGTCGGCGACGTCCGCCATGTTCGCCTTCGCCATCAATAACCCTCGAAATTCGCTATCGCCGCGCCTCGGCCCTCAGCCGTCGGCACTGCCGCCATTATACTCGTCTTTGTCCGCCTGCAGCAGATTTGCAAGCCGCGCGTCCAGCTCGTGGCGCTGGGCCCGCAGCATCTGCTGCCGAGCATAGGTCTCTTCGTCCAAACGCTCGTTCATCGCCGCCGTTGCCTCGGCAAGCGCCGCTTCCACCGCAGGCCGTGCCACCATCACGGCGATCGCCTCGTCGAGATCGGCGCGCGCCCGCGCCTCGTCCGCCACATTGGCGCGGGTGAACGAGAAGGGGAGCGTGTCGGCTCGCAGCAGGTCGGCCGCCATCTGGTCGAAACCGGACTTCGCCAATATGGTGCGTAGCCGGTCGCTATCAAGCTGCCGGTCCTCGAGCGCCACATCGACGACGGCTTCGAACAGCCGTCCGAGCGCGCCGCCGGCCAGGCGCAGCGATCCGAGCACTTCCATATGCCGGGCGATCTCGGCGGGATGGCGGATCAGCCCGGCAAGGATCGCCTTGGCGAGCACCGGATCGATCCCCCCGGCATGAACGCCCCGCGCAACGGCCGACAGCGGCCGCTCGGGAGGCTGCCATTTCCCGTGCCGGTCGCGAAAGCCGCGCGCCTGGCGCTGCTGACCCTGGCCGCGCGGCGCCGCGGCGAACAAAGCATCGAATCGCCGGCGAAACTCGGCGACATATTCCGAGCGCACCGTCGGCTCCTGGATCGTCTGCGCCAGCTCGGTGAGCCGCCGGCGCAGCCCCGCGCGCGCCTCGGGCGTGTCGATCGGCTCGGCGGCGAGCTCGTGCGCCCACAGCCGCTGGACGAGCGGCTCGGGCGCCGCGAGCAGCGCCTCGAAGGCGGCGGAGCCCTGCGCGCGCACCAGATCGTCGGGATCCTGCCCCTCAGGCAAGGTCACGAATGCCAGGCTGCGGCCCGGCTGGAGTCCGGGCAGCGCGCGATGCGCGGCGCGCACCGCGGCTTTCTGCCCCGCGGCATCGCCGTCGAAGCACAGCAGCGGCACCTCGACCATCCGCCACAGCCGCTCGAGCTGATGCTCGGTCATCGCGGTGCCGAGCGGCGCCACGGCCTCGCCGAAGCCGGCCTGGGCGAGCGCGATCACGTCCATATAGCCCTCGACCGCGATCACCCGGCCCGCCTTGCGCGCGGCGGACTGGGCGCGATCGAGATTGTAGAGCGTGCGTCCCTTGTCGAAGAGCGGCGTCTCGGGCGAGTTCAGATATTTGGGCTCGCCCTCGCTCAGGATGCGCCCGCCGAAGGCGATGCACCGCCCGCGCGCGTCGCGGATCGGGATCATCAGCCGCCCCCGAAACCGGTCATAGGGCTCCTTGCCGTCGACCTGGATCAGCAGCCCCGCCTCGACCAGCAGCGCATCGCCATAGTCGGCGAGCGCCGCGCGCAGCTTGCCGCGGGCATCGGGCGCGAAGCCCAGGCCAAAGGCGCGCGCGGTCTCGGCCGAAATGCCGCGCCGTTCGAGCGCGGCGCGCGCCTCGGCACCCTCGATCCCGTGCAGCCGCTCGGAAAACCAGGCGGCGGCGTCCTCCATCGCCTCGCGCAGCCCCTTGGCGCGGCGCTCGCGCTCGGCCGAGCGCGCGTCCTGCTCGGGCATGTCGAGCCCCGCGGCGGCGGCGAGTTCCTTCACCGCGTCGATGAAGGGCAGGCCGCGCTGGTCGGTCATCCAGCGGATCGCGTCGCCATGCGCGCCGCAGCCGAAGCAGTGATAGAAGCCCTTCTCGTCGTTGACGTAGAAACTCGGCGTCTTCTCGTTGTGGAACGGGCAGCAGGCGGTCCACTCGCGCCCGGCGCGGCGCAGCTTCACCGACTTCCCCACGAGCGTGGAAAGCTGGGTGCGCGCGCGCAGCTCGTCGAGGAAGGCGGGGGAGAGGGTCATGGCAGCGAGTCGTGTGGGGAGGGGGCGATCGGGGGCCCTGGCGGTGCGCCTGGGGAAGGGCCCTCCCCCGACCCCTCCCGCGAGCGGGAGGGGAGATTTTGCGGAACGATGTTCCCCTCCCGCTTGCGGGAGGGGCTAGGGGAGGGCCTGTTTCCCTCACGGAGCGCACGTTCGATTTCGCCCACGACTCCCTCCGTCCGCTCCAGCACGTCGTTGTTCCAGAAGCGGATCACGCGGTAGCCTCTTGCCTCAATGTAGCGGGTGCGCGCCGCGTCGGCGGCCGCTTGCCAGCCGTGCTGGCCGCCATCGACCTCGATCACCAGCTTTGCAGAGCGCGAGACGAAATCACAGATGAACGGGCCGATCGGGAATTGGCGGTTGAAGCGCGTGCCGGCGCATTGGCGCGCACGCAGCCGGTTCCAGAGCGCGCGTTCCGCCAGCGTGGCATTGGTGCGCAATTCGCGGGAGCGGGCCGTGGGTCGTTTATAGCCTTTGTCCAACAGGCCCTCCCCCGACCCCTCCCGCAAGCGGGAGGGGAGACTAGCTTCGCGCCAGCGAGAATGCACTCAGCTCAGCGCCGCCTTCACCAGCCCGCTTGCTTTGCTCATGTCGAGCGACGCGCCGTGGCGCGCCTTCAGCTCGGCCATCACGCGGCCCATGTCCTTCATGCCCTGGGCGTCGAGATCGGCCTTGATCCGCTCGATCGCGGCCTTTGTCTCTTCCTCGCTCATCTGCGCGGGAAGGAAGCGCTCGATCACCGCGACTTCGCGTTCCTCGGCGGCGGCAAGTTCCTCGCGGCCGCCCTGGCGGTACATCTCGATCGACTCGCGGCGCTGCTTCACCATCTTCTGCAGCACTTCGACCACCAGCGCGTCGTCGTCGGCGACGGGGCCTTGCGTGCGCGCCTCGATGTCGCGATTCTTGATGGCGGCCTGGATCAGGCTGATGGCGGCGCGGCTTTCCTTGTCGCCGGCCTTCATGGCGGCGATCTGCGCGGCTTTGATGTCGTCGCGAATCATGGTCTCTCTCGATGAACGGTAAGCGAGCGACGATAGTCGGTGCCGGCGCGCGGGGGAAGCAGTTGACGGGCGCGGCGCGCGGGTCTAGCGCCCGCATCTTAGCGACATCGCCAGACCCCATAGGAGTGCCCGCCCAAAATGGCCGACGCCAATCCCTCGCACGCGCCCGCCGGAGCCACGGGCGTATTGGTATTGGCAAGCGGCGACGTGATCTGGGGGAGAGGCTTCGGCGCGCAGGGCCAGGCGGTCGGCGAAGTCTGCTTCAACACCGCGATGACCGGCTATCAGGAAGTGCTGACCGACCCGAGCTATGCCGGGCAGATCATCACCTTCACTTTCCCGCACATCGGCAATGTCGGCACCAATGCCGAGGATATCGAGGCGAACGATCCCCACGCGCTGGGCATCATCGTGCGCGAGGACGTGACCGAGCCGAGCAACTTCCGCTCGGCCGAGCGGCTCGACGACTGGATGAAGCGCCATGCGCGCATCGGGCTTTCGGGGATCGACACGCGCGCGCTCACGCGCCGCATCCGCGAGGGCGGGGCGCCCAACGCCGTGATCGCGCATGCGCCGGACGGCACTTTCGACATTCCGATGCTGCTCCAGATGGCGCGCGAGTGGCCGGGGCTGGAGGGGATGGACCTCGCCAGGACCGTGTCGTGCGAGACGCATTACGGCTGGCAGGGCGGCATGTGGCGGCTGGGTGCGGGGTATGACGACAGCGCTTCTCCCCTCCCGCTTGCGGGAGGGGGGAGTGAGCGCCCCCATGTCGTCGCGATCGACTATGGCTCGAAGCGCAACATCTTCCGCAACCTGGTCGCCGCCGGCGCGCGCGTCACCGTGCTGCCCGCCACCGCGAGCTTCGACGAAGTGATGGCGCTCGAACCCGACGGCTTCTTCCTGTCGAACGGCCCCGGCGATCCCGCCGCGACCGGCGAATATGCCGTGCCGGTGATCCGCAAGATGCTCGAAACCGGCAAGCCGCTGTTCGGCATCTGCCTCGGCCATCAGCTGCTCGGGCTGGCGGTGGGCGCGCAGACGACCAAGATGTTCCAGGGCCATCGCGGCGCCAACCATCCGGTCAAGCGGCTGGAGGACGGCGCGGTGGAGATCACCAGCATGAACCACGGCTTCGCGGTCGAGCGCGACAGCCTGCCCGCGAACGCGCGCGAAACGCATGTGTCGCTCTTCGACGGATCGAATGCGGGGATCGAACTGACCGACAAGCCGGCGTTCAGCGTGCAGTACCACCCCGAGGCGAGCCCGGGGCCGCAGGACAGCTTCTATCTGTTCGAGCGGTTCGTGGGGATGATGTGGTGAATCCGCTGCAGAAGCGGGCGGTCAATAAGGCCTCGTCTCAGCTTTTGCGGTTCGCTGGAAAGCACGCTCTCTTCTACGGCACTCGCGACATTCCGATATCGCACCTGCAATGTGAAGCGTCCCGAGGTCTTTACGTAGAGCAAGTGCTTTCACTTTGGGAGAAATGGGGCTGGGGGCGCGCTGAGCAGCATGATGACGGCTTCGAACTGCAGCGCAAATTTATCTTTTCTGATCGCGGTATCCGAGCGGTGCGATATCGGCGCTCCGTCGACTATTTCGCTCTTATCAGTAACCGAGGGAGCAAGAAACTAGTTGTGATCGTAACGCTTTTGGCAAGTCTAATTGCTGCAATGGCCGCTTCGTTATCCGCTTATTTCGCCTATTTAGGACTTCCGCAGAACTAATGCCCAAACGCACCGACATCTCCTCCATCCTCGTCATTGGCGCCGGTCCCATCGTGATCGGCCAGGCGTGCGAGTTCGATTATTCGGGCACGCAGGCGATCAAGGCGCTCAAGGAAGAGGGCTATCGCATCGTCCTGGTCAATTCGAACCCGGCGACGATCATGACCGATCCCGAGCTGGCCGACGCGACCTATGTCGAGCCGATCACGCCCGCGGTGGTCGCCAAGATCATCGAGAAGGAGCGGCCCGACGCGGTGCTCCCCACGATGGGCGGGCAGACCGCGCTCAACACCGCGCTGGCGCTGTTCCGCGACGGCACGCTCGACAGGTTCGGCGTGACGATGATCGGCGCCGACGCCGATGCGATCGACAAGGCCGAGGACCGCCGCCGCTTCCGCGAGGCGATGGACAAGATCGGCCTCGAAAGCGCGCGCTCGGCGGTGGCGCACAGCGTCGAGGAGGCGCTCGAGGCGCTCGAGCATACCGGGCTGCCCGCGATCATCCGCCCCAGCTTCACCCTGGGCGGCACGGGCGGAGGCGTGGCCTATAACAAGGAAGAGTTCGTCCGCATCGTCGCGGGCGGGCTCGACGCGTCGCCGACCACCGAAGTGCTGATCGAGGAATCGCTGCTCGGTTGGAAGGAATATGAGATGGAGGTCGTGCGCGATCGCAACGACAATGCCATCATCGTCTGCTCGATCGAGAATCTCGACCCGATGGGCGTCCACACCGGCGATTCGATCACCGTCGCGCCCGCGCTGACGCTGACCGACAAGGAATATCAGGTGATGCGCAATGCCAGCATCGCCTGCCTGCGCGAGATCGGCGTCGAGACCGGCGGATCGAACGTACAGTTCGCAGTCAATCCCAAGGACGGCCGGCTGATCGTCATCGAGATGAACCCGCGCGTCAGCCGCTCCTCGGCACTGGCGTCGAAGGCGACGGGCTTCCCGATCGCCAAGGTCGCTGCGAAGCTGGCGGTGGGATACACGCTCGACGAGATCGAGAACGACATTACCGGCGCCACGCCCGCGAGCTTCGAGCCGACGATCGATTATGTGGTGACGAAGATCCCACGCTTCGCCTTTGAGAAGTTCAAGGGCGCCGAAGTGTCGCTCGGCACCGCGATGAAATCCGTGGGCGAAGTGATGGCGATCGGCCGCTCGATCCACGAATCGCTGCAAAAGGCGCTGCGCGGACTGGAGACGGGTCTGTCGGGCTTCGATGAGGTCGAGCGGCTGGTGGGTGCGCCGCGCCCCCAGATCGAGGCGGCGCTTGCCGCCACCAGTCCCGAGAGGCTGCTGGTGGCGGCGCAGGCGCTGCGCGAGGGCTTCACCGTCGCGGAAGTCAACGCGATCACCCATTACGATCCCTGGTTCCTCGAGCGGATCGCCGAGATCGTCGCCGCCGAGCGCGAAGTGCTGGCGAACGGCCTGCCGCGCGATGCGGCCGGGATGCGTCGCCTCAAGGCGATGGGCTTTTCGGACAAGAGGCTCGCCTTCCTCGCGCTCCGCTCGGTCCATCTGCGCGACGGGCTGGAAAGCGCCGCGCGCGGCTCGGGCGTGGTCCACGAAGCGATCAAGGCGATGACCGGCGGCGTGACCGAGGACGAGGTGCGCGCGCTGCGCCACCGCCTCGGCGTGCGTCCCGTGTTCAAGCGGATCGACACCTGCGCTGCCGAGTTCGAGGCGAAGACGCCCTATATGTACTCGACCTACGAAGCACCCAGCTTCGGCGAGCCAGAGAATGAGGCGGCGCCGAGCGACCGCCGCAAGATCGCGATCCTGGGCGGGGGGCCGAACCGGATCGGGCAGGGGATCGAATTCGATTACTGCTGCTGCCACGCCTGTTTCGCGCTGGAGGACGCCGGCTTCGAGACGATCATGGTCAACTGCAACCCGGAGACGGTGAGCACCGACTATGACACGTCGGACCGGCTCTATTTCGAGCCGCTGACCGCCGAGGACGTGCTCGAGATCCTCGAGGTCGAACGCTCGGCCGGCGAGCTCGTCGGCGTGATCGTCCAGTTCGGCGGACAGACGCCGCTCAACCTCGCCCGCGCGCTGGAAAAGGCGGGAATCCCGATCCTGGGCACCGCGCCCGACGCGATCGACCTGGCCGAGGACCGCGAGCGCTTCGCCGCTCTGGTGACGCGGCTGGGGCTGACCCAGCCCGACAACGGCATCGCGCGCAGCCGCGAGGAGGCAGTCGCGGTGGCCGAGCGGATCGGCTACCCGGTGCTGATGCGGCCGAGCTACGTGCTCGGCGGGCGCGCGATGGAGATCGTCGACGGCACGCAGCAGCTCCACGACTATATCGAGACGGCGGTGCAGGTCTCGCCTGGCTCACCGGTGCTGATCGACCAATATCTGCGCGACGCGATCGAAGTCGATGTCGATGCGATCGCCGACGGCACCGATGTCGTGGTCGCCGGCGTGCTCCAGCACATCGAGGAAGCCGGGGTCCATTCGGGCGACAGCGCCTGCTCGATCCCGCCCTACAGCCTGCCGCCCGAGATCATCGCCGAGATCGAGCGGCAGACCGAGGCGCTGGCGCGCGCGCTTTCGGTGCGCGGGCTGATGAACATCCAGTTCGCGGTAAAGGACGGTCAGGTCTATCTGATCGAAGTGAACCCACGCGCGAGCCGCACCGTGCCGTTCGTCGCCAAGGCGATCGGCATGCCCATCGCCAAGCTCGCCGCGCGGGTGATGGCGGGGGAGAAGCTCGCCGACCTGCCCGCGATCGACCGGAACATCGACTATATCGCAGTGAAGGAAGCAGTGTTCCCCTGGGGCCGTTTCCCGGGCGTCGATCCGGTACTGAGCCCCGAAATGAAATCGACCGGCGAAGTGATGGGAATCGATCGCGATTTCGCCACCGCCTTCGCCAAGTCGCAACTCGGCGCGGGCGTGACGCTGCCACAGTCGGGCACGTTGTTCGTCAGCGTGAAGGACAGCGACAAGCCGGTGATCCTGCCGGGCGTGCGGCTGCTCGCCGAACACGGCTTCACCATCGCCGCGACCGGCGGCACCGCCGACTATCTGGCGGAGCAGGGCGTGGCGGTGGAGCGAGTCAACAAGGTGGCGCAGGGCCGGCCGCACATCGTCGACGCGATCCAGGACGGGCGGATCGCGCTGATCTTCAACACCACCGAGGGCTGGCAGTCGCTGAAGGATTCGGCGTCGATCCGCGCTTCGGCTCTGGCGAAGAAAGTGCCCTATTTCACAACCGCTCCGGCGAGCGTCGCGGCGGCGCAGGCGATCGCCGCGCTGGCGCGGCACTCCCTTGAAGTATCTCCGTTGCAGGCCTATTATTCGCGTTCGCACAATTGATCCCCCGCAACTGGCTATGCTGTGCGGACGGCTCCGGGTGGGGCCGGCTGGGGAGGGGGCGTCGGAAGGACGAAGCGTATGGCGACGGTCGAGAAGCTGCCGATGCTGGCGGAGGGCTATAGCAAGCTCACCGAGGAGCTGAAGCGCCTTAAAGCGGAACGTCCGATCATCGTTGACGCGATCGAGGAAGCGCGCGCGCACGGCGATCTTTCCGAAAATGCCGAATATCACGCGGCGAAGGAGCGTCAGGGCCAGATCGAAGCCTCGATCAACGACATCGAGGACCGGCTGAGCCGCGCGCAGGTGATCGATCCCAAGGATCTGTCGGGCGACAAGGTGGTGTTCGGCGCAACCGTCACGCTGCTCGACGAGGACGACAAGCCGGTGAAGTACCAGATCGTCGGCCAGACCGAGGCGGACGCCAAGACCGGGCGGATCAGCTACAGCTCGCCGCTGGGCCGCGCGCTGATCGGCCGCAAGGTCGATGACGAAGTGGAAGTCACCGTTCCGTCGGGCGACCGCTATTATCTGGTTTCGAAAATCGAATTCATCTGACGCGATGCCGGTACGGACGGCGACTGCGGCATTGGTGCTCGCCACATCGGCGGTGAGCCTGATCATCGTCCTGTCCGGCGCGCTGGTCGATGCCAGTGTGATCGCCGGCTTCATTCCTGCGCGCGCCAGCGGCGTGCCGGGGTTCGAGGGCTATGGCCTGCTGCCGGTGTGGCTCACGCCGCTCAGCTGCACCTTCGTGCATGCCGGCGTGCTGCACCTGGGCATGAACATGCTGATGCTGGGCTTCACCGGGCGTGAGACCGAGCGGGCCGTGGGCGTCGCGGGGCTGCTGCTGCTCTACGTCGCGGGCGCCTACAGCGCCGCGGCGGCGCAATGGCTGCTCGATCCGGATGCGCTGATCCCGATGGTGGGGGCGAGCGGCGCCGCCTCGGCGGTGATCGGCGCCTATTCGCTGCTGTTCAGCCAGCCCCGCGTGCGTGCGATCGGGCCGATTCCGGAGCGCGTCGTCCATGTGCTCTGGCTCGCCGTCGCCTGGACGGTCGTCAATCTGCTGATGTGGTGGGCGCTTCTCGGCGGCGGGCTGCAGATCGCGGCGGCGGCGCATATCGGCGGGTTCATCGGCGGGCTTGTGCTCGCGCGACCGCTGTTGCTGCTGCGCTGGCGCAGGGCCTGACCGGGCCGAACGCCGCAGCGCCGGCCCAGTCGAGGTACCGAGCGGTTCAGTCTTCCGGATCGTCCAGCGGAACGTCCGGCTCGAGCAGGCGGTGGAGATGCACGACGACATATTTCATCTCGGCATCGTCCACGGTCCGCTGCGCGGCGGCGCGCCACGCCTTTTCCGCGCTTGCATAGTCGGGGAATACGCCGACGACGTCGATCGTCGCCAGATCGTTGAAGTCGAGGGTGCGCGGATCGGCCACGCGGCCGCCGAACACGAGGTGCAGCTTGCTCAAATTTTCCTCCCGGGGAGCGGACGGCCCATGCCTGTAGCGCCTGCGCCGCCACGCTCAACCCCGGAGGAACCCGAAGCGGGGATCACTGCGACTGGCTGACCCGCTCGCGGGCGGCACCGAGAGCGCTCTCGAGCACGTTGCTCGCGCGCGACTTCGCCTGTTCCCCGCTCGGGAGCAGCTGGTCGAGCTCCTGCTTGCCTGCGTCGCGCGCCGCCACTGCGGCTGCGGTGGCACCCTCGGCGAGGCGCTTGCCCAGCGGATCGAGCAGTTCGCGCTCGCGCGGATGGCGGGGCAGCAGCACGCCGACGAGCACCCCGAGCGCGATGCCGCCGGCAAGCAGCGCCAGCGGATTGTCGCCTACGGTCTCGGCGGTCTGCCGGGCGCGGTCGCGCGTGGTTTCGGCGGTGCGCCGTGCGCGGTCCCGCGTTGCCTCATAGGCGTGGCTCGCCGATTCGCGCGCCGAGTCGAGACGACTCGAGCGGCCACCGGAGTTTTCGGCTGTGGTTGCGTCGGTCATAATTGGATTCCTTCTTTCGCGTGCGGTCTAACTCGGTGCGGAGCAGTCGGTTGCACGGCGGGAAGCGGTGCCGGCCGCGTCTCGACGGTTTCCATCGGCACAGCCGCCTTGCGGGCCCGGCGCTCGGCCAGTTTCCGGCCGATCCACCCGCGCGCCAGGAACATGCCGACCGCGCCGACCACGGAGGCGGTGACGATCGGCTTGGCTCGGGCGGCATCGACTCCCTTGCGTGCTGCGGATGCGGCGCCGTCCGCGGCGCTCTCCACTGCGTCGTGCGCGATCGTTCCCGGCTTGAGCCGATACTTCGCGTCGGCGATGCTCTGATTCAGGCGGATGCGGGCAAGGTGCGTCCGTTCCGCTGCCGCTTTCACGTCTCTCTCGGTCGCGGTCATCGCTTGCTCCCCGGCTGCGCCCGAAAGGCGTGGCGGAACCGGTCGATCGCCATTCGTGCCAGCAGCGCGATCACCGCGGCGGTCAGCAGGACCACCGCCAGCGTCGCCAGCCCCGGGCCGATCAGCGTCGCCAGCGTGAGGATCAGTCCCACGAGCAGCGCGCAGACCAAGCCCAGGCCGAGCACAGCCGCCGCAACGCCGGCGATCAGGCCGGTGACTGCGTCGTTCTTCCGCGCCGCGGCAAGCGTCTTGTAATAATCGACTTCAGCGCGGCCATATTCCTTCGCGTCGGCGATCAGCCGCGTGAGGACCTGGCCGATGCTCGGGTCTTCGGGATCGTGCAACGCCATGCTCGCGATCCGATCAGCCGTTGGCGGTCGTGTCGGTGACGTCCGACGACGCTTCGACGCCGGACTTGATCAGCCGGGCGAATGCGAAGCCGAGGACGGCCGCGGTGCCGATTGCGATCGCCGGGCTCTTGCGCACGAATGCGCTCGCATCCTGGAGCAGGTCGTCGACTTCGCGGCTGCGCAGCGTATCGGCGAAGCTCTGAACGCTGCTCGCGGCCGAGCGGGCATATTTGCCATATTGCGGGCCCAGCCGTTCGTCCACGTCGCCCGCCGCGTCGCCCATCATGCGCGACAGCTCGTCGAGCGCGCCCGTCGCGCGTTCCTTGCCCTGGCCGGCATAGCCGCGGGCACGTTCCGCCGCCTGGCTGCCCAGCTTCGAGGCTTCCTCGCGGATCTTGTCTCTGGTTCCGCTGCCGCTTGCGCTGGACGATCCGCCTTCGTTGCCGCCGGCGGCGTCGCTCGCAGTGCCGGTTGTCTTCATCGGGGCTTCGGTCGTCATCGTCGCGCCGGTTCCGGGAGTTGCGTTCGGCGCACCGCCGGAGGTTGCGCCGGGAGTCGTGTTGTCCACCATCGCTTGAGGCCCTTTCTTGCGTTTCCAATGACAACAACAGCGCGGGCGCCTTGTTCCACGCCGCCGAGATTGCCCGACGAGCGCGAAGCCGATACAGGCTCGGCCGCGCCATCTCCGGCCTGTTCGCCATCCCTTAAGGAGACCGTTACGTGACCGCAATAATCGACCTCCACGCGCGCCAGATCCTCGACAGCCGCGGCAATCCCACGGTCGAGGTGGATGTCCTGCTGGAGGACGGCAGCTTCGGCCGCGCGGCGGTTCCCTCGGGAGCCTCCACCGGCGCACACGAAGCGGTCGAGAAGCGCGATGGCGACAAGAGCCGCTGGATGGGCAAGGGCGTCGAGGCGGCGGTCGAGGCAGTCAATCAGGACATCGCCGAGGCGGTGCTCGGGATGGACGCCGAGGATCAGGCCGATCTCGACACGGCGATGATCGAGTTGGACGGCACCGCGAACAAGGGGCGGCTCGGCGCCAATGCCATTCTCGGCGTCAGCCTCGCCGTGGCCAAGGCGGCGGCGGAGGCGCGCGGACTGCCGCTCTATCGCTATGTCGGCGGCGTCGGCGCGCATCTGTTGCCGGTGCCGATGATGAACATCGTGAACGGCGGCGAACATGCCGACAATCCGATCGACATCCAGGAATTCATGGTGATGCCCGTCGGCGCCGAGAATATCGTCGAGGCGGTCCGCTGCGGCTCGGAAATCTTCCACACGCTCAAGAAGAAGCTCGCTGAGAAGGGCCTCGCCACTTCGGTCGGCGACGAGGGCGGCTTCGCGCCGGCGCTTGCCTCGACCACCGATGCGCTCGACTTCATCATGGCTTCGATCGAAGCGGCCGGCTACACGCCCGGCGACGATGTGATGCTTGCGCTCGATTGCGCCGCCACCGAATATTTCAAGGACGGCCGCTATGTGATGGAAGGCGAGGGCCGGACGATGACTCCCGCCGAGAACGCCGAGTTCCTTGCCGATCTCGTCGCCCGCTACCCGATCCTCTCGATCGAGGACGGGATGAGCGAGGATGATTTCGAAGGCTGGAAGCTGCTGACCGACAAGCTCGGCAGCAAGGTGCAGCTCGTCGGCGACGACCTGTTCGTCACCAATCCGGCCCGTCTCGCCGACGGGATCGGCCGCGGGCTCGCCAATTCGTTGCTGGTGAAGGTCAACCAGATCGGCACGCTCACCGAAACTCTCGAGGCGGTGAACCTCGCGCAGCGCTCGCGCTACACGGCAGTGATGTCGCATCGCTCGGGCGAGACCGAGGACGCCACGATCGCCGACCTCGCCGTCGCCACCAACTGCGGTCAGATCAAGACCGGCAGCCTCGCGCGCTCGGATCGGCTCGCCAAGTACAACCAGCTGATCCGGATCGAGGAGGAACTGGGCGACGCGGCCCGCTATGCCGGGCGGCAGGTGCTGAAATAGGCTTCCGGACAACTACGGCTTGAAGCTGCAGGGAAATTAAGCGACTATTAGGCATGTCGCGCCGGTCGCCCCTGCAGTCGATCCTCCGTCGCGCCGGGCTTCCCGCCGCGGCGCTGATCGCGATGGCCTTCTTCGGCTATTATGCGGTGCTCGGCCCCAATGGCGCGCTTGCGCACCATGAGGTGCAGGAGGAGCTCGCCGAGCGGACCGAGCAGTACCAGGCGCTCGACAAGCAGCGGGCGCAGTTGCGCAATCGAGTCGAGCTGCTCGATTCGGAGCGGGGCGCCGACCCCGATCTGGTCGAGGAACTGGCGCGCAAGCAGCTCAACGTCGCGCGTCCCGACGAGATCATCATCCCGCTCGACTGACGGCGCAGGCACGAAACCGCACGACAGGGGAGAGCGGATGCGGAAGATCGGAACGGCTTTCATCGCGCTGGCGCCGCTGTTGCTCGGTTCCGCCGCATGTCCGGCCCGCGAGCAGGCCGCCGCCGTCGAGGAACAGCCCGCCACGCCGGGCCCGGCCGCCGCATCGGCCCTGTGCAAGCCGGTGGAGCAGGTGATCTTCGAATGCGGGCTCGGCGAGCGGACGGTCGCGATCTGCGCCGGCGGCTCGGGTGAGACCCGCTATGTCCAATATCGCTACGGCACCGCCGACGCGCTCGAGCTGCAGCACCCGGCGCAGCCGTTCGGATCGGGCACGCTCGCCTGGTCCAGCACGCCCTATTCGGGCGGCGGCGAGGCACAGATCAGCTTCGACAACGGCGCCTACACCTATGTCGTCTACAGCAGGACGGTGCGCACCGGTTTCGGGGAGGGCGGGAACGCGCCCGAATTCTCGGCGGGGCTGTTCGTCCAGCGCGACGGAGGGACGATCTCGCGCAAGAGCTGCACCGATCCCGCGGCCGCCGAGGTCGACCTCGCCGCGGCGCAGGAGCTGCTGCCGCCCGGCGAGTTCCGCTACGACGACTGAGGCGCGGAACACCGCTCCGCCGCGCGGGGACGTTGCGCAGCGGGGCGGAACGCGCCTATAGGCTCGGGCTTTCTTCCTCCCCAAGGAACGAGGATTTCCCGATCGTGGCCAAAGCACCGGCACCCCGCCGCAAGAGCGAACCCGCACCGTCCAATCGCGAGCGGCCGAACGAGCCGGAACGGTACAAGGCCTCGAAGGACGAGCTGCTCGAATTCTATCGCCAGATGCTGCTCATCCGCCGGTTCGAGGAAAAGGCGGGCCAGCTCTACGGCCTCGGCCTGATCGGCGGTTTCTGCCATCTCTACATCGGCCAGGAAGCGGTTGCCGTCGGCCTGCAGTCCGCGCTCGACGGCGACAAGGACAGCGTGATCACCGGCTATCGCGATCATGGTCACATGCTCGCTTATGGCATCGATCCCAAGGAGATCATGGCCGAGCTGACCGGCCGCGCCGCCGGTATCTCGAAGGGCAAGGGCGGGTCGATGCACATGTTCTCGACCGAGAAGAAGTTCTACGGCGGCCACGGTATCGTCGGCGCGCAGGTCGCGCTCGGCACGGGCCTCGCCTTTGCGCACAAGTACAATCAGGACGGCGGCGTCACGCTCGCCTATTTCGGCGACGGCGCGGCGAACCAGGGGCAGGTGTACGAGGCCTTCAACATGGCCGAGCTGTGGAAGCTGCCGATCGTCTTCGTGATCGAGAACAACCAATATGCGATGGGCACCAGCGTGAATCGCTCATCGGCCGAGGATCAGCTCTACAAGCGGGGCGAGAGCTTCCGCATTCCCGGCATCCAGGTCGACGGGATGGACGTGCTCGCCGCGCGCGGCGCCGCCGAGACCGCGCTCGAATGGGTCCGCTCGGGCAAGGGGCCGGTGATCCTCGAGATGAAGACCTATCGCTATCGCGGCCATTCGATGTCGGACCCGGCCAAATATCGCAGCCGCGAGGAAGTCCAGTCGATGCGCGACAAGTCCGACCCGATCGAGCACGCCAAGCGCGAGCTGGCCGCGCTGGGCGTCGAGGAAGGCGCGTTGAAGGAGATCGAGAAGGAGATCCGCAAGATCGTCAACGAATCCGCCGATTTCGCGGAATCGACGCCCGAGCCCGACGCGGCCGAGCTCTATACCGACGTTCTGGTGGAGTCCTACTGAGATGGCGATCGAACTGAAGATGCCGGCGCTGTCGCCCACGATGGAAGAGGGCACGCTGGCGAAGTGGCTGGTCAAGGAAGGCGACAGCGTTTCGTCGGGAGACATCCTCGCCGAGATCGAGACCGACAAGGCGACGATGGAGTTCGAGGCAGTCGATGAAGGCACGATTGCGAAGATCCTGATCGCCGAGGGCACCGACAATGTGAAGGTCGGCACCGTCATCGCGATGCTGGCCGAGGAAGGCGAGAGCGCCGATGCGGTCGAGGCTCCCGCCGAGAAGCCGGCGCAGGAGCAGAAGGCCGCCGAATCCGAAGCGCCCAAGGCCGAGCCGAAGGCGAGCGGCACGAGCCAGCTCGCCGACAGCAAGCCGCAGCTCGCCGATCCCGAGGTGCCCGAGGGCACCGAGATGGTGAAGCTCACCGTGCGCGAGGCGCTGCGCGACGCGATGGCCGAGGAAATGCGGGCCGACGAGCGCGTGTTCGTGATGGGCGAGGAAGTCGCCGAATATCAGGGCGCGTACAAGGTGACGCAGGGGCTGCTCGACGAATTCGGCGCCAAGCGCGTGATCGACACGCCGATCACCGAATATGGCTTCGCCGGCGTCGGCACCGGCGCGGCGATGGGCGGTCTGCGCCCGATCGTCGAGTTCATGACGTTCAACTTCGCGATGCAGGCGATCGACCATATCGTGAACTCGGCGGCCAAGACCAATTACATGTCGGGCGGCCAGATGCGCTGCCCGGTGGTATTCCGCGGGCCGAACGGCGCGGCGAGCAGGGTTGGCGCGCAGCACAGTCAGAATTACGGGCCCTGGTATGCCAGCGTCCCCGGGCTGATCGTGATCGCCCCCTATGACGCGGCCGATGCCAAGGGACTGCTCAAGGCGGCGATCCGGTCGCCCGATCCGGTCGTGTTCCTCGAAAACGAGCTGATGTACGGGCGCAGCTTCGAGGTTCCCAAGCTCGATGATTGGGTGCTGCCGATCGGCAAGGCGCGGGTCGTGCGGCCTGGCAAGGACGTCAGCATCGTCAGCTATTCGATCGGCGTCGGCGTGGCGCTCGAAGCCGCCGAGCAGCTGGCGGGCGAAGGGATCGAGGCCGAAGTGATCGACCTGCGCACGCTGCGCCCGCTCGACAAGGCAGCGGTGCTCGAGAGCCTGAAGAAGACCAACCGCATGGTGGTGGTCGAGGAAGGCTGGCCGACCTGTTCGATCGCGTCCGAAATCTCGGCGATCTGCATGGAGGAGGGCTTCGACTGGCTCGACGCGCCGGTGACGCGCGTGACCAACGAGGACGTGCCGCTGCCCTATGCCGCCAATCTGGAAAAGCTGGCGCTGGTCGATGCCGAGCGCGTGGTCGCCGCGGTGAAGAAAGTCACCTACCGCACCTGAATGCCGGGCCCTCGGCGCCGTTCGAGCGGCGGCGAGGGTCAGCAGGTCGAAGGCGTCACACCGGAAACGGGATAGACTCCGTTGGTGCCGCCGGTCGTGTCGCGGCGATCGCGCACCATCATCGATGCAATCTCGGTCATTGCCGCGTCGGGCGCCAGCGATCCGCCGACCAGCGGCTGATATTCGTAATAGACCTCGACGAACATCGTCACGCCATTGTCAGGCGCGATCGCCTGGCGACCGCTGGGGCCCATGCCCGCCATGTTGGTGCCGTTCGACTTTCCGGCCTCGCCGTAGCTCGATTTGTGCCCGACCTTCGCGCCGCCGCAGCGCTGCCAGCGGATGCGATATCGCCCGCTGGTATTGGGATTTGACATCGGCTCGAGGCTCGAGAGGATGACACGCCCGTGCTGCAGCAGGTCGAGCTCGCCTGACTGTAGGTCCGCTCCGGTCAGCAGGTCGTTGATGTCGGCCTCGGTGATCTGCTTGGCCGAAAGCTGGCTTCCCGATCCGATCCGCGCGGCATTGTCCGCCAGATGCAGCGCGATCTGGCTCATTCGCATCTTGGTCGTAATATAGTTGGTGAGCTCCGCGCCGGTCAGGCTCAGCACCAGCAGGATCGGCAGCGTATAGGCGAATTCGAGCAGCGCGAGGCCGCTGGTATCGCTGCGCAGCCGCGCCAGCAGCGCGAGGATGCGGGGCGGCGTCACGTGCAGTTCCGCACCTGGGGCGGCTCATAGCTGCCCTGGTCGCCATAGGGCTGGTTGCGGAGCACCGTGGATGCGGTCAGCCGGGTCGTGTCCGAACCGCCGACGAAGCGGTAGATCGGGAAGAAGCGCGGATAGCGGACCTTCACCGTGTAGAGCGTTGCGTCCTTGGCTCCGCCCTGGCCTTCGTTGCCGCCGTCGGCGTCCCACACGCTGTTGTTGTTCTCGTCATCATAGGGCTCGCCATTGTCACAGCGGCCGTTGGTGTTGCTGTCGGTCCAGCGCTCGGCGCGTGCCGCCGCGGCGTCGGAGAAGGTGCGGTAGTAGCGGCGGGAGAAGTCGATGGTCGCATTGTTCGCCAGCGCGCGGACCTGCTTGCGCACCTTCTCGTCGAGCAGTGCCTGCTGCGTCGCTTCGGTGCCGCTCTCCAGCGTGGCGTCGCGCGCGGCCTTCTGCAGGATTCCCTGCAGCACCGAGCGCATGTAGAGCGTGTGGCCGATGTCGAACGCGCCGAGAAGGACCAGGCAGAGGACAGGCGCCACGATCGCGAATTCGACGACCGTGGCGCCCGCCTTGTCGCGCGCGAGTGCGCGCGGAGCGACGCGGCGGAGGGAGAATCGCCGCGTCACCGGGTAAGCCTGAGCTGGGAAATCTCGTCCGCGATCGAGCGGAACGTCTGCTGAAGCGTCGCCGAATCGCGCGCCACGAAATAGCGGTTGGCGCTCGCGCAATTCTCCAGCCGCTGCTCGGTCGTCTCGTTCGAGCCCGATCCGAACGAGATCACCCATAGCGTGATGTTCATGTTCTTCACCGCGGTGCACATCGCTGCGAAGCGCGCGTTGACCTGATTGGTCAGGTCGCCGCTGCTCGGCACCGCGCTCGCGCTCGTCTGGCGGCGGTCGAACCACGGCAGGCCATAGGCGGCATAGTTGGCGGCGCTGGTCACCGTATCGCCGTCGGTCATGAAGATCAGATGGCGCTCGATATCGCCGCCCTTGGGCGTCTTGGCGTTCGACGCGGCGAACAGCCCCGTCGGCGAAATCAGTCGCGCCCCCCAGATCAGCCCGATGTCGTGATAGGTATTCCCGTTCGGCGTCAGCCCGTCGACATAGTCCTCGAACGCGCTCGCAGTGGGCCAGGTCTGCAGCAGCCGGCTTTCGCTCGGGCACGAGTAGCTGGAATTGTTGACGTAATTCTGCTCGCTGAACACCTCCGCCGAGTTCCAGCCGTTGGTGCTGCCGTTCGAGCTCCACGTCGCCTGCCGCGTGAAGATCGCACCGGGCAGCGCCGGGCCCCACAGCGTTGCCGGATCATTCTCGGCGGGCACCAGATCGATGTTCAGGTCATAGGCGCCGGACGGGATCGGGCTGTAGTTGGTCGCACGCACGGTGGCGCGTTCCTCGATGCAGCCGTCCCAGGGGATGCTGCGCATCGCTCCGTCGGCGCCGATCGGCAGTTCCACGGTGCCGGTGTCGTTCCACTGATGGACGTCGGCGGGATCCTTGAGGCCGCTGATGTCGTGCGTCACCTGGGCGTAGCGCCACCGCTGGAAGGTCTTCTCCGTCGTCGTAACCGGCTGCGCGCTGTAGGTGATCGTCACCTTCGATCCGGTGGTGCGCGTGCTCTTCTGGAGCATGCAGCGAATGTCGCCCCAGCCTTGCTTCACGGTGCGGTACTGAGTCTGCAACGTTCCGTTGACCGTGGTCTCGGTCCAGGTCTTCACGCCCGTCTGCGGATCGATCACCGGGTCGGAGGTCGTGGTCGTCCCGTTCATCACCTGCGTGCCGGGATTGGGTGTGGGGATCGCCGGGCATCCGCCCCACCAGTCGATGTAGGTGCTGGTATCCTCGAACGGGCTCCATGCGGAGGTGTTGTTCGATACGTCGCGATCGGTCTCGATCGGGTTGGGATAGGTCGTCGTCGTCTCGGTATGCCACACCGGCTCGCGCGACTGGTACTTCCATTCGTTCGCGAACCAGTCCGGCGACAGCAGCCGCCCGACGTTCACATTGGTGTTGTACGGCACGAAGCCGAAACGGATCTGAACCTGATCGCCCGTGCCGCCGGCCGGCTGTCCGTGGGTACACATCGCGTCGGTGTCGAGCCGCGCGACGATCTCGTAGAAGCACTTCACGGCGGTGCGGAGGCTTTCGATCTTGGTGTCGCTGTCCGACGACACGGCCCTGCTGGCCATCGATCCGGTGACGTCGAGCACGAACATCACATCGGTGTTCGGGAGCCGCATCTCGGCGTCGCAGGTCACGGTCAGCGTTTCGCTCGTGCGGCCGAAAATCCGCATCAGCGTCATCGGCACCGTCGCCGAGGCCGTGCCGATCACCTTGCCCGCCTGTTCGCTGAAGCTGCGGGTGAGGTTGGAGGCGCCATAGGGTGTGGCCGAGATGTTCGCGTCGAAGAATTTCTCGGCGACGCCACGCGCCCAGTAATTATTGTAGCTCCAGACGCCGGCACCCATCGATTTGCGTCCGGCGAGCGCTCCGGCGTCGCAGGCGTGTTGCAGGCGCGTCTTGACGATGTACATGCGGCTGATGTCGACGCCGCCGCCCACCATGCCCGCCAGCGGGATCATCGCCATCGCCATGATCGCGATGGTGTTGGCGCGGGTATCGCGGACGAGCGCAGTGAGCCACGCCCGCGCGTCAGCCATTGTCCGCTCGTGCCGATTGCTCATGCCAAAGCCCAGTTGCCCCGATCAATGGGCGGATATGGCGCCTGTGAGGATAACGGCGGATCAAGCAGCATGGTTAATGCGCCGGTTACGTTGCGGGACCGGAGGCTAGCGATGACGCCCGAAGCCGCCGAACGGCGTCAGATCCTGAGCTATGCCGCGCCCGATCGCCGCGCCGGGCTCGCCGCATTGCTCGCGCTCGACGATGCCCTGGCTACCCTGCTGCGTACCACGCGCGAGCCCGCGCTCGGCCAGATCCGGCTGCAATGGTGGCGCGATCGGCTTTCGGGGCTCGACGAAGCTCCGCCGCCGGCCGAGCCGGTGCTGCAGGGGCTGGCCGAGCACGTGCTCCCGCGCGGCGTAGCGGGCAGCGCATTGGCCGAGATGGTGGCCGGATGGGATGTGCTGATCGAGGCCGACCTGCTCGATGCGGCCGCACTCCGTACCCATGGCAGCGGGCGGGGCGGGGCGCTGTTCGCCGCGGCTGCCGCCGTGCTGGGCGGCGCACCCGACGATCCGGTCGAGGTGGCAGGCACGGGCTGGGCACTCGCCGACCTGGGCCGGCATCTCCAGCGGAGCGGCGAGGCTGAAGCCGCGCGCGCGCTTGCGGCCCCGATGCTGGCGACCGCGACCGCAGTGCAGTGGAGCCGCAACGGCCGCGCGCTCGGTGCACTCGCGCATCTCGCCCGCCGCGATCTTGCCCTCCCGCCGGGAGCGCCGCCGCCGGTCGGCGCGCCGTCGCGGGTGGGGCGATTGCTCTGGCACCGCTTCACCGGACGATAGCGGCTTGCCCGCGGCGCGCGGAAGCGTAGCCTGTCGCACGGGCAACAGGGGGAGTCGCGACGATGTGGCGCTATTTCGTGGGTGCCGCCGGGGCATTGCTGCTCGCAGCCGCCGGCCTGTTCTTCTTCCGCGGCTCGGCAGAGCCCGAAACCGCCGCCGCACTGCCGCCGCCGATGCCGGTGGAAACGGCCGAAGCCGAGCCTCCGCCGCTCCCAAAGGCGGCGCCGCGCGCCGATGATCGCACGCGCGAGCAAAAGCGGTTCGACCGCTACGACCGCGATCGCGACGAATCGATCACCCGCGAGGAATATTTGCGCAATCGCCGCCGCGCCTATGCCCGGCTCGACACCAACGGCGACGGACGGCTGTCGTTCGACGAATGGGCGGTGCGCACGACGACCAAATTCGCGGGCGCCGACGCGGACCGCTCGGGCGCGCTCAGCAGAGCCGAATTCGCCACGACGCGCGTGGTGCGGCGGCCGCGCGCCTCGCCCACGCCGTGCCGCTGCCCGGCGCCGGACGAGGAGGAGTGACGCTCAGGCCGCCAGCCACTCGCGCAGCGCCTCGCGGGCGCGGGCGGTGTAGAGCAGCTTGCGGTCGGCCTTCTTCGAGCGGCCCTCGATCGGCGGGAAAAGGCCGAAGTTGACGTTCATCGGCTGATAGGTCGCCGCCTCGGCGCCGCCGGTGATGTGCGCCAGCAATGCGCCCAGCGCAGTCTCGGGCGGGGGCGGCGCCATCAGCGCCCCGGCGAGCTCGGCGGCGGCGAAGCGTCCGGCGAGCAGGCCGATCGCGGCGCTCTCGACATAGCCTTCGCATCCGGTGATCTGGCCCGCGAACCGGACGTGCGGTTGCGCCTTCAGCCGCAGCGTGGTGTCGAGCAGCTCGGGCGACTTGATGAACGTATTGCGATGCAGCCCGCCCAGCCGCGCGAACTCGGCATTCTCGAGTCCGGGAATGGTCCGGAAAAGAGCGACTTGGGCGCCATATTTGAGCTTCGTCTGAAAGCCGACCATGTTCCAGAGCGTGCCCGAGGCATTGTCCTGGCGCAGCTGGACGGCGGCATAGGGCCAGCGCCCTTGCGGATATTCGGGAGTGCGGTCGTGCGGATTGTCGAGACCCACCGGCTTCATCGGGCCGTGGCGCAGCGTATCGATGCCGCGCTCGGCCATCACTTCGATCGGCATGCAGCCTTCGAAATAGGGGACGTTCTCCCACTCGCGGAACTCGGTCTTCTCGCCGTCGAGCAGCCCCTGGACGAAGGCGCGATACTGCTCCTTGTCCAGCGGGCAATTGATGTAATCGGCGCCGTCGCCGACATCCGAGCCCTTGTCCCAGCGCGACTGCTTCCACGCCACGTCCATGTCGATGCTCTCGAAATGGACGATCGGCGCGATCGCATCGAAGAAGGCGAGTTGATCCTTGCCGGTTGCACGGGCGATGCTGCCCGCCAGACTGTCGGCGGTCAGCGGCCCGGTGGCGATGATCGTCATGCCGCTTTCCGGAATAGTATCAATACGTTCGCGCACGATGTTGATATTCGGATGGGCTTGGAGTGCGGCGGTCACTGCCTGCGAAAATCCGTCGCGGTCGACCGCCAAAGCGGAGCCCGCCGGCACCTTGTGTGCATCGCCCGTAGCGATGATGATCGAGTTCAGGTCGCGCATTTCCTGATGCAGCAGCCCGACGGCGTTGCGCTCGGCGTCGTCCGAGCGGAAGCTGTTCGAGCAGACGAGCTCGGCCAGGCCGTCGGTCTGGTGCGCCGGCGTCATGCTGCCCCCGCCGCGCATTTCGGAAAGCCGCACCTGCCAGCCCGCTTCGGCCAGCTGCCATGCCGCTTCCGATCCGGCTAGCCCGCCGCCGATGATGTGAATATCGTGAGTCATGCGGGTGCAGATAGCGGCGGCGCGCGCGGCTGACAAAGCCGGCGGAGATCGGGGGGAGGGGAAAGAATGCAGCAGGCTGGCCGGAACGCGCAGCTCCTGTTCTTCGCCGCGCTGGCGGTCGGGGCAAGCTATTATGCCAATCGCTGGATCGGCTTCGAAGGCGTTCCGGCGATCGTCTGGAAGGGCGGCGGCGTCGGGCTGCTCGCGCTCTGGGCCGCGACGCTTGCGCGGCGGCGCGATGGCTGGACGATCGCGGCGGTGCTGGCGTTCGGCGCGGCGGGCGACGTGCTGCTCGAAGCGGCGGGGCTGACGGTGGGGGCGCTGGCGTTTCTCGCCGGCCATCTGATCGCGATCCTCCTCTATCTGCGCCATCGCGAGCGTCCGCTCGGGATCGTCGCCCTCGTCGCAATTGCCGTTGCCGGGACTGCCTGGCTTCTGCCCGATGCGCGCGCCGAGGCGCCGGGCGTCGCGCTCTATGCGCTCGGCCTCGGCGCGATGGCGGGTGCGGCGGGGATCAGTCGCTTTCCCGTGATCGTCCCGCTGGGAGCGGCGCTGTTCGTGCTGTCGGACCTGCTGATCTTCGCGCGAATGGGTCCGCTCGGCGGGTCCGAGCTACCGGGGCTGCTGATCTGGCCGACCTATTTCGGCGGACAGGCGCTGATCGCCTGGGGAGTCGTCACTCGGTTGCGGCGCGAGGGGGCATGACGCGGGTGTTCACCATCGGCTATGAGGCCGCGACGTTCGACGATCTGCTGGCGGCGCTGCGAAAGGCGGGGGTCCGGCAAGTGATCGACGTGCGCGCGCTTCCGCTGTCGCGTCGTCCCGGCTTCTCCAAGTCGGCGCTCGCGGCGGGGCTTGCCGAAGCGGGGATCGACTATGTCCATCTGAAGGCGCTCGGCACGCCCAAGCCGGGCCGCGACGCCGCGAAAAAGGGCGACCGGGCGACGTTGGAGACGGTCTATTCGGGGCAGCTCGAGCTTCCCGAAGCACAGGCACAGGCGGCGCGGATGCGGGAGCTTGTCGAAGCTGCTCCGTCGGCGCTGCTCTGCTACGAGCGCGACCCCGCGCTCTGCCACCGGACGCTTCTGCTCGCGGCGGAGGGCGAGGGGCTGGAACCGGTCGACCTGTTCCCCTGAGCGCCGCGCGATCGGAACTTTTTCGCTCCGCCGCCGCTGTCGCGATCAGGGCCATATGCAACACAGGGGCAGAACGTGACCGACACCGCCGCACGCCGCACGCGATCCGACACCACCAGCTGGGGCTGGGTGCTCGCGCTCGGCGTGGTGATGATCCTGCTCGGCCTGCTGCTCTTCGGAGCGCCGCTCATCACGGCGGTTGCCGGAGCGACTCTCGTCGGCGCTGCGCTCGTCGTCCTCGGCATCGGCGGGATCGTCGTCGGGGCGAAGTCGGCGCGGCCGTCGCGGCGCTGGACCGACATCCTGTTCGGAGTGGTCGCCGTCCTCGTCGGGCTTTACTGTTTCGCCTTTCCGCTCGCCGGATCGATGTCGCTCACGTTCGCGGTCGGCTTCTGGCTGCTGTTCCGCGGCGCGCTCGAACTGGTGTCGGCCTTCCGCAGCGACGACGGCACCGGCAAGGCGCTGCTGTTCCTTTCCGCGCTGCTCGACATCATCCTCGGCGTGCTGCTGCTCGCCAACTATCCGTTTCCGGCGGTACAGTTCCTCGGCATCGCGCTCGCGCTCAGCCTGATCTTCGCGGGCTTCACCACCGTGATCGGCGCCTTCGGGCTGCGCCGCCTGCAAAGCGGCTCGGCAGTCAGCCGGTGACCGGGAGGCGCACCGTTCCGTCGGCGTCGCGGACCAGCTCCGAATAGCCGACCACCGCCGAAAGCGGCAGCGGCGCATAGAGATGGGGGAAGCTGGCGCCACCGCGCGATTCCTCCCACTTCACCGCATCCCCCAGTGCGACCAGATCGACGGCGGCGACCCACAGTCCGTCCTGCCGGGCGAAATGCCTGTCGACGGTTTCGGTGAGCTGCTCGGCGGTCGACAAGTGGATATAACCGTCCTGGATGTCGACCGGCGCGCCGGTGAACACGCCGTCCTTTTCCAGCACCGCCATCTGATCGGCAGTCAGCACCTTATATCCGGTCTGCGCGCGGGTCATGGCTCGTTCCCTTCGTCGTCGCTCTCATCGACGTGCTCGTCCATCGTCTCGGGCCCGGTGCCATCGTCGACGCGCAGGTCGCCCGCCGGACCGGCGGCGGCCCCGGCACGCTCCTCGGCGACCTTCTCTTCGGCGGGGTTCTCCGGCGCTTCCTCTTCGTCGATCCGCGCGGCGCCGACGACATGCTCGCCCTCGGCCACCGAGAATAGCCGCACGCCCGCCGAACCGCGGCCGATCACGCGCAGGCTGTCGAGCGGCATGCGGATCATCTTCGCCTGATCGGTCACCAGCATCAGCTGCTCGTCGGTATGTGCCGGGAAGCTGGCCACCACGGGTCCGTTGCGGCGGATGTTGTCGATGTTGGTGATGCCCTGTCCGCCGCGGCCGGTGCGGCGATATTCATAGGCACTCGAGATCTTGCCATAGCCGTTGGCGCAGACGGTGAGGATGAACTCCTCGGCGGCGCTCAGCTCCTGCATCCGCTCGGCGGAAAGCGTCGGGCCGTTCTCATTCTCCTTCCACGGCGCGGCGCGCAGATAGGCGTCGCGCTCCTCCATGTCGATTTCGGAGGATTTGAGGATCGACAGCGAGATGACCTGATCGTCGCCCTTCAGCGTCATGCCGCGCACGCCCGTCGCGGTGCGGCTCTGGAACTCACGCACGTCGGTCGCGGCAAAGCGGATCGCCTTGCCCTGGCGGCTGGCGAGCAGGACGTCGTCCTCTTCGGTCAGCAGCGCGACGCCTACCAGCCGGTCGTCGCTGCCCTCGTCGAAGCGCATCGCGATCTTGCCGTTCGACGGCACATTGGTGAACGCGTCCATCGAATTGCGGCGCACCGCGCCGTTCTTGGTCGCGAAGACGATGTGGAGATCGGCCCATTCGCCTTCATCCTCGGGCAGGGCGAGCACGTTGGAAATCGTCTCGCCCGCCTCGAGCGGAAGCAGGTTCACCATCGGGCGTCCGCGCGTCTGCGGCCCGCCTTCGGGAAGGCGCCACACCTTCAGGCGATAGACCTTGCCCGCAGTCGAGAAGAACAGCACTGGCGTGTGAGTCGAGGTCACGAACAGATTCGTGATCGCATCCTCGTCCTTGGTCGCCATTCCGGCGCGGCCCTTGCCGCCGCGCGCCTGGGCGCGGAAAGTGGCGAGCGGCGTGCGCTTGATATAGCCGCCGTGGGTCACGGTAACGACCATGTCCTCGCGCTCGATGAGATCCTCGTCCTCGATCCCGTCGGCGGCGGCGGCGATTTCGGTGCGGCGCGGCGTTGCGAACTGATCGCGCACCGCCTGCAGCTCCTCGCGCATCACTTCGTAGAGCTTGGCGCGATTGCTGAGGATTTCGAGCAGCTCGGCGATGCTGTCGGCAAGCGCGCGGAGCTCGTCGCCGATCTCGTCGCGGCCGAGCGCGGTCAGGCGGTGGAGCCGCAGGTCGAGGATCGCGCGCACCTGAGTGTCGCTCAGCCGATAGGTGTCGCCTTCGACTTCGTGTTCGACCGCCTCGACCAGCCGGATATAGGGCGCGATCTCGGCCACCGGCCATTCGCGCGAAAGCAGCTTCTCGCGCGCCTCGGCGGGCGAGGAGGAGCCGCGGATGATCCGCACCACTTCATCGAGGTTGGTGACCGCGATGACGAGGCCGAGCAAGATGTGCGCCCGGTCGCGCGCCTTGGCCAGCTCGTATTTCGAGCGCCGCGTGATCACTTCCTCGCGGAACTTGACGAACGCCTCGATGATGTCGCGCAGGTTGAGCAGCTCGGGGCGCCCGCCGCGGATCGCGAGCATGTTCGCCGCGAAGCTCGATTGCGCGGGCGTGTGCCGCCATAGCTGGTTCAGCACCACCTCGGGCGTCGCGTCGCGGCGCAGGTCGATGACGATGCGCACGCCTTCGCGGTTCGATTCGTCGCGAATGTCGCTGACGCCCTCGATCCGCTTTTCCTTCGCGGCCTCGGCGATCTTCTCGACGAGCGCGTTCTTGCCCTGCTGATAGGGGATTTCGGTAAGGATGATCGAGCGCCGGTCGCCGCGCTGCTCGATCGTGTGGCGCGAGCGCAGCATCACCGATCCGCGGCCGGTGCTGTACGCCGATCGGCAGCCCGACCGGCCGAGGATGATCGCGCCGGTCGGGAAGTCGGGCCCGGGGACGATCTCCATCAGCTCTTCGGCGGTGATCGCCCCGTTGGCGATATAGGCGAGGCAGGCGTCGACCACTTCGCCCAGATTGTGCGGCGGGATGTTGGTCGCCATGCCCACCGCGATGCCCCCGGCGCCGTTGACCAGCAGATTGGGGAAGCGCGCGGGCAGCACCGACGGCTCGGTTTCCGACCCGTCATAGTTGGGGACGAAGTCGACCGTGTCCTTGTCGAGATCGATCAGCAGCTCGCTCGCCGCGCGCGCGAGCCGCGCCTCGGTGTAGCGCATCGCCGCCGGCGGATCGGGGTCCATCGATCCGAAATTGCCCTGGCCGTCGATCAGCGGGACGCGCATCGACCAGTCCTGGGTCATGCGCGCCAATGCGTCGTAGATCGCGGTGTCGCCGTGCGGGTGATATTTACCGATCACGTCGCCGACGATGCGCGCCGACTTGCGATAGGGCCGGTTGTAGAAGAATCCGCTTTCCGAGGCCGAGTAGAGAATCCGGCGGTGAACGGGCTTCAGCCCGTCGCGAACGTCGGGGAGCGCACGCGCCACGATCACGCTCATCGCGTAATCGAGGTACGAGGTCTTCATCTCGTCGACGATCGAGATCGGGGTAATGTCGGAGGGGTCCGCGAGGAGGGTCTCGTCGGTCAAGGGCCAGGGCTTTCCGGAGAGTGTTTCAGCTGTGCGACAGCCCTAGCGGCTGGGGCACCTGCTGCCAAGGGCCGCGCGCGCGTGCACGCGCGTACGCGTGCGAGCGGCTGGCGTGTCAGAACGGGATCTCGGCGCCGTCCCAGGCGAAGAGCTTGCCCGAATCGACCGGCTTCAGATCTTCGATCACGTCGAGCAGCTGGAGCGCGGCGCGCTCCGCGTCGAACAGAGCGCCGGGCGCGACATTGCCCTGGAACGGCCGCGACAATGCGGTGTCCACCGTGCCGGGATGCAGCGCCACGACGATCGACCGGTCGTTCGCGCGCTTCGCTTCGATCGCGGCGTTGCGCACCAGCATGTTGAGCGCGGCCTTCGAGGCGCGATAGCCATGCCAGCCGCCGAGCCGATTGTCGGCGATGCTGCCGACTCGCGCCGACAGCGCAGCGAACACGGGAGTGCCGGCGCGCGGAAGCAGCGGCAGGAAATGCTTTGCGACCAGCGCCGGACCGATCGCATTGACCGCATAGGTGCGCGCCAGCCACTCTGCGTCGAGCTCCTTCAGCGCCTTTTCGGGGCCGCGGCCCGCTTCGTGGAGCAGCCCGGTCGCGACGACGACGAGTTCGGGCGCGGGGCCGGTGGCCACATGCGCCGCAGCGGCGGCGATGCTCGCTTCGTCGGTCAGGTCGAGGTGGCGGTCGCCCTGCCACGAGCGTGCGAAGCCATGCACCGCGTCGAAGCCGCCTTCGTCCTCGATCGCCGCCAGCAGCGCGCCGCCGATGCCGCCGGACGCGCCGATCACCACTGCCGAGCGCGGCATCAGCTCGCCTCGCCGCTGCGCACGAAGGTCCAGCGGTCCGCCTCGCTCGCCGCGGCGTCGAAGCGATAGCCCGCACTGTCGAAGCCGCGCATCGCCTCGGCATCGGCGATATGATGCTCGCACATCCAGCGCGCCATCATTCCGCGCGCCTTTTTCGCGTGAAAGCTGACGAAGCGGGGTCCGTCGGGGCCCGGTTCGCGGAAATCGACTTCGATGATCCGCACTCCCGCGGGAAGCTTGCCCGCTACTGCGCGCCAATATTCCTGGCTCGCAAGATTGAGGATCGTGCCCGATCCTTCCGCCGCGATGTCGCTTGCAAGCAGGTCGGCGATCCGGTCCTGCCACCAGCCATAGAGGTCCTTGGCCCGCCCGGGTGCCCAGCGCGTTCCCATTTCGAGCCGATAGGGCCGCATCGCGTCGAGCGGGCGCAGCAGCCCGTAAAGCCCCGAAAGGATCCGCACATGATCCTGCGCGAAGGCGATCGCCGGCTCCTCGAGCGTGCGTGCCTCGAAGCCGCTGTAGACGTCGCCGGCAAAGGCATAGAGCGCGGGTCGCTCGGGTTGCTCGGCGAAGCCCCGGAAGCGATCGACGTTGAGCGCCGCCAGCTTGTCCGAAATATGCATCAGCGCGCCGAGCCGGCTTTTCGACAGCTTGGCCGCACCCTGCGCCAGTGTTTCCGCCTCTGCCCCGAGCCGCGGCGCGGTGGGCTCGATCGAGGCGGGGAGGGGCGTGGCATAGTCCAGCGTCTTCGCCGGGGAGAGGACCGCAATCATTCGGCGCGCCTAGCCGCCGTCGAGCGCGTGAGTCAAAGCGGCAGGGAGCCGGCGCGTTCAATGCGCGTTCAGTTCGCCGATGCCATTCGGCACGGCCCCGCGTCGGCTTGAATGGTGCCGATCCGCCCTTTAGAGGCGAGCGCGAATTCCGCTCGCGCGGGCCCAGTTAGGAGAGTCTCACATGACATTCGTTTCCAAGCTCACGCTTGCGACTGCCCTCTCGCTCAGCGCCTTCGCGCTCACCGCCGATCCGGCTTCGGCGCAGCGCCGTGGCCAGCAGCAGGAGCAGCAGCAGCTTGAAATGAGCGAGGATTTCCGCGAGCCCGCCGCCGAGGCGCAGGCTGCGGTCGAAGCGCGTAACTGGGACGCCGCCGAGGCCCCGCTGGCGCGGGCGGAAGCGGCCGCCGACAATCCCGACGAGCAGTATTTCGCCGCATGGATGCGGCTTCAGGTCGCCACCGGCAAGGACGACGATGAAGGCGTGATCCGCGCGCTCGACACGCTGATCGCCAGCCCACGCGTCCCGGCCGAGAATCAGGCGGCGCTCAACTATGAGCGCGGCCGCCGCGCGATCGTGCTCGATCGCCGCGCCGAGGCGATCCCCTTCCTGCTGCGCGCGCGCGAACTGGGTTCGACCAGTGCCAACCTGCCGCTGCTGCTCGCCAGCTCCTATCTCGAAAACGATCAGGTTTCCGAGGGCATCGCCGAGCTCGAGCGTGCGATCCAGGCCGAGGAAGCCGCGGGCCGCAAGGCACCCGAGGATTGGTACAACCTCGCCGTCGCGAAGCTCTACGGCACGGGCGATCGCGCCGCCACGGCGGGCTGGCTGATGCGCCAGGTCGAAGCCTATCCCACCATCCCCAATTGGCGCCGCGTGCTGATCCTCTATCGCGAGAGCAACGACACCGCCGGTGCGCAGCTCGGTGCGCGGCAGAAGATCGATCTCTATCGTCTGATGCGCGCCAGCGGCGCGCTCGCCGACGAGCGTTCCTATTATGAATATGCCGATGCCGCGGTGAATGCGGGTCTCCCCTGGGAGGCAGTGACGGTGATCGAGGAAGGACGTGCCGGCGGTTCGATCGCCAGCAACGAGCCGACCTTCAACCAGATCTACACCCAGGCGCAGCGCGCGGTCCGCAACGAGCAGGCGCTTTCCACCTACGAGCGGCAGGCCACCGCCGCCGCGAACGGCGAGCTCGCCGCGCAGACCGGCGACGCCTATCTGGCATCCGGCAACGACACGAAGGCGATCGAGCTGTATCAGCTCGCGCTCGAAAAGGGCGGTGTCGACACCGACGTGGTCAATCTGCGCCTCGGCATCGCCCAGGCGCGCTCCGGAAACGAGACGGCCGCGAAGCAGTCTTTCGCTCAGGTGAGCGGCACCGGCGCGACGGCGGACATCGCGCGCTTCTGGACGACGTGGATCGATCTGCCGGAGCTGGCGCCTGCTCCTGCGTCGGAAGCGGCTGCGCAGCCCGCCGCAACGGCGAACTGATCGGAAAGGGGGCGGGATCGGCCGGGCGCCGACTCCGCCCCTTTTCAGTTCAGGCCGGCGGAACGGGCACGCCCGGCAACAGCTTCGAAGTCCGGATCGTGAGCGACGTCTTCACGCTCTCGACATTGGGTGCGGTGGTCAGTCGCGTCGTGAGGATCTTCTGAAAGCTCTGAAGATCGGTCGCTACGATCTTGAGAATAAAGTCGATTTCGCCGTTCAGCATGTGGCATTCGCGGACTTCGGGAATGTCTGCCACCAGCGTTTCGAATGCGCGCAAGTCGCTTTCTGCCTGACTGCGCAGGCTCACCATGGCGAAGACGGTCAACCCATAGCCCAGTGCTTCCGCATCCAGTGCGGCATGATACCCCCGGATCGCGCCTTCCTGCTCCAGCGCGCGCACGCGGCGCAGGCAGGGAGGGGCAGTAAGGCCCACGCGTTCGGCCAGTTCGACATTGGTCATGCGCCCGTTCTCCTGGAGCAATCCCAGGATGCGCACATCAATTTCGTCGAACCGCATTCGTCCCCCAGATTCGCTTTGGCGCACCGATCGTGCTCGGCAGCCGGGATAAGCCTTATATTATTACTCGGCAACGCAATTGTCCCACATTGCGACGTGCCGAAATCGAGTGTTCCGAAGGAATGCCCCAGCCGTTAAGAAATCCTTACGCCGCGGCGAACGCGGCAGCAGAGGAACAAGGCGGCGCGTGCGCTTCGACGATACTCTTGAGACGGTCCTGGCAGGCGATGTGTCGTCGCCCTTCGGCATGCAGTCCGCCTGGCGCCAGCTCGTCGATCTGATCGGCCGCCGCCGCGTGCCGCCGGACGCGCGCGCGCTTTCGACGCTGCATACGATCCGCCCCCATGTTCCCGCGCCGGTGCGTGCCGCCAGTGCGCGGGGGCTGGAATATGCCGATCCTCCGATGGCACTGGTGCGGCTGTTCGCAGTCGACGACATCAAGATCGCGGCGCCGGTGCTGCGCACCGCTCGGCTCACCTCGTCCGAATGGATCGCGCTGCTCCCCGATATTTCCTCCGCCGCGCGCGCAGTGCTGCGCGGACGGCGCGAGCTCGGTCCGGCCGTGAAGCGGGCACTCGACGCATTCGGATCGGCCGATTTCATCCTGGCCGGCGAGCCTTCAGCGCTTGCCGAAGCACCGGCGGCGGAGGTCGTGTCGGCCGAGGAAGTCGCACCCGCAGCCGAGGCGGAGCCGATCGACTGGAACGATGTCATCGCTTCGCCCGCGCCGGTGATGGCCGTGAATGCGCCGCAACCTGCTCCCGCATCCGAGCTGGAAATGGCGCAGGACCGGGTGCTCGACTGGGCGCACGTCGTCGCGAGCCCGGCGCCGGAGGGGGTCGAGCCGCCGGAGCCGGTCGAGCCAGTCGCGGCCCTGCCGGTGCCTGCCGAACCGCCTCAGCCGCCGCTTGTGCTCGCGCCCGAGCGCGCACGACTGCCCGACCCGATTGCGGCACCCGCTGTCGCTGCCGAGCCCCAGGAAGCGGCCGAAGAGGATTTCTCCTTCGTCGCGCTTGCCGGCGTGGCGGCTTCCTATGCTGCGGGCGCCGTACAGGCCGTCCCCGCGCCGGCTCCGCCCGAAAGCGGGACAGCGAGCGCCGAACCGGCCGACGCAACGGTTGCCGAGCCCGGTGGCGTGGCTCAAGGTCCGGCGATGACCGGGAAAGAAACGATGCTCGCGGAGCGCGACACGGCGGCGGCCGCGCAGGAAGCGGAAGCCGAACCGGAGGCGCAACGCGAGGCCGGGCCGGGCGCCGATCCCGAGGGGCCGTTCCAGATTTCCGAAGTCGTCGCGCGAATCGACGCCTTCTGGCGCCGCCAGCAGGAAGCGCCCGAATCCCCTTCGCCGGTGCGCGAGCCCGAAGCGGCGGGTTTCCGCTTCGAAACCGATTTGAAGGGGGTGATCCGCTGGGTTGAGGGTGTTTCGCGCGCACCGCTCGTCGGGCTCTCACTCGATCTGCAGGGAGTGCCCGGCACTGCGCGAGTCGACGGAGTCGCTGCGGGCGCGTTCCGGCGCCGCGCCGGTTTTTCGAACGCGCGGCTCTCGGTCGAGGGCGAGACCGACGCAGCCGGCGACTGGCTCATCTCCGGCATTCCGGTGTTCGATCCCGCGAGCGGACGCTTCACCGGCTATCGCGGCACGGCGCGCCGCCCGCGCACCGACGAGCGTGCCGAGCCGAGCCGTCCCGCGCCGGCGACGCCGGCCGATTCGCTGCGCCAGCTCGTTCACGAGCTGCGCACGCCCACCAATGCGATCGCCGGCTTCGCCGAGATGATCGAAACCCAGATCCTCGGCCCGGTGCCCGAGCCCTATCGTGATCGCGCCGGCGTGATCCGCACCCAGGCCAAGGAACTGCTCGGAGCGATCGACGATCTCGACCTCGCGGCCCGGATCGAAAGCGACGCGCTGGCGTTGGTTCCCGGTACGGTGGCGCTGCGTCCGCTGCTCTGCGGCATCGCCGACGACCTCGCTCCGCTCGCCGAGCTGCGTGGGTCGTGGATCGCGCTTCCGGTCGACAATCTCTCCGTCAGCGGTGATCGGCGCGCCGTCGAGCGACTGCTCTCGCGGCTGATGGCCACGCTGGTTTCCGCCAGCGACCGCGGCGAACGTGTGGGCGTCCGCATGGGAATCGAAGGCGCCGATACCGTCGCCATCTGGCTCGAACGTCCGGCGGCTCTGGCCGATTTTCCCGGCGAGGCGATGCTCGGGATCGACGACGAGGGAAGCGACGCGACCCTGCTCGGCACCGGATTTGCGCTTCGCTTGGCGCGCAATCTCGCCAAGGAGCTCGACGGATCGCTGGTGATCGGCGCGGACAGCTTGACATTGCGCCTTCCCGCGGCGGTTAGTGCGCCGGTGGAGCAAGCACATCTGAACTGATGCCGGGGCAGGGGAAGCGCACACGCCCGCCCGCCGCCGGGAAGCCTTCGGGCTATCGCGTTCCGCCGCCAGCGGCGGACGCACTGATCCCATGGCCGGATTCGTTCGGGACGCGGTTCACCGTGTTCGTCGATACCGAAGAGGAGTTCGACTGGAGCCAGCCCTTCCGTCGGGAAGCGCGCTCTACCACGGCCATCGAGGCGCTTCCGGAAATGCATGCCCGCTTTGCCGAGCGCGGCGTGCCGGTGGCCTATCTGGTCGATCATCCGGTCGCCATGTCGCCGGGCGCGGTCGCGGTGCTGCGCCGGTTGCTCGACGACGGCTGTTCGACGATCGGGGCGCAGCTCCACCCGTGGGTCAATCCGCCGCATGACGAGCCGGTCAGCGGGCCGAACAGCTTCACCGGCAATCTGCCGCGCGCGCTCCAGGCGGCGAAGCTGCGCGAACTGACTCAGGCGATCGCCCGGGCATTCGGTTTCCGCCCGCTGGTCTATCGGGCCGGGCGCTACGGCCTCGGGCCCGATACGCTCGCGCTGCTCGCGGCCGAGGGCTATCGCCTCGATAGCTCGATGCGGGCGGCTTATGACTATTCGGGTGAAGCCGGGCCCGATTTCTCCGCGATCGGCAACCACGCCTTTTTCGCGGGGCCTGAGCGCACGCTGGTGGAGCTCCCGCTGACCACTGTCTTCACTGGGCGAGCCCGCCGCGCGGGGTCTGGCCTGCACCGCGCGCTCGGTCGCGTTCCGCGCGGGCGCGGCGTCGCGGCCCGGCTGAGGCTGCTGTCGCGAGTCGCGCTCACGCCCGAGGACATGCCGCTCGACGAAGCGCTGGAGGCAGTGCGCATCGCGCTGGGCGAGGGTGTCCGGGTTCTCAACTTCTCCTATCACTCGCCGTCGCTGGTGCCCGGCCATACGCCCTATGTCCGCGATCTGGCCGATCTCACTGCCTTCCATCGCTGGTGGGAACGGATGCTCGACGCGCTCGATCGGCACGGCGTCGCGCCGGCATCGGTCGAAGCGGTGCTGAAGGCCGCCGATGCGGCGCGGCCCGCAGTCGCTTGCAGGAAGACCGAAACCTCCGCTATCGCCGGTGGCGCTGGGGGCCTGTAGCTCAATCGGTTAGAGCTGGCCGCTCATAACGGCTAGGTTGCGGGTTCGAGTCCTGCCGGGCCCACCAGCGGCCGCTCTTGTGCGTTCGCTCTCAAGCGCCTAGGCGGCACGAGCGTCGGGGAGTGGCGCAGCCCGGTAGCGCGCTTGCTTTGGGAGCAAGATGTCGCAGGTTCGAATCCTGTCTCCCCGACCATTTTCCTGCCGAGACGCGCCCGTGGCGCTACGTCAGCTGCGGGCGCGGGGTTCCTCCCGCTCCAGTGCTTCCTCGACATAGAGCCGCTGCACCAGCACATAGGTGACCACCGTCAGCGGCGCGGCCAGCAGCACGCCCAGCGCGCCGAACAACAGGCCGAAGCCGATCAGCGAGAACAGCAGCACCACCGGCGGCAGGTGCACCGCATATTGCTGCACCAGCGGCTGGAGGAGATTCCCCTCGACTTGCTGGATCACCAGATAGAGGAGCGCGGTCCACACCGCGAGCATCGGATCCACCGCGAGCGCGAGCAGCACCCCCGGCACGGCCGCGGCGATCGGGCCGATCAGCGGAATGAATTCCAGAAGCGCCGCGATCAGGCCCAGTGCCAGCGCGCCCGGCACGCCGAGCAGCCACAGGCCCAGCCCGGTGAGAACGCCGACCACGGTCATCGAAATGAGCTGGCCCTTCAGCCAGAGCCGGAGCGCCTTGCCGCTCTTGTCCAGCGCGTCCGCTGCGACGTCCCTGCGGCGCGGCGGGAACAGCCTGATGGTGCCGCGGCGGTACATCCCGGGCTGCGCGGCGAGATAGACGCCGCCGACGATCACGACGATCGCGTCGGTGATCCCGCCGCCGATCGCCAGCACGAAGCGCCCGGCGTTGGCCAGCACGGCGCCTGCGCTGTCGCGGATGCTGGCTACCGCCTGCTGCAGCTCGCCGTCCAGCCCGACCTGCACCAGCCGTTGCTCGAGCGCCGTCCAGGCGTCCGGAAGGTTTTGGGCGACTTCCTCCACTTCGGCGCTGATCTGCTCGCCGAAGAGCCAGCCGCCCAAACCGAGGGCCGCAGTGATGGAGATCACGCTGATCGCCACCGCGACACCATCGGGAACCGGAAGATAACGCAGGATTCTGCGGGCGAGGGCGCGGATGATGACGCACACTAGGATCGCGCCGAAGATCAGCAGCAGCATCGACCGCAACTGCCACAGCAGGAACACCAGACTCGCGAGCCCGAGGACGATCAGCACGCGTCCGATGAAACCGAAGGAGCGGGTCCGGGTGTCGGATGTGTCGGGCAATGGATCTCCTCCCCGCGGCTTCGATGCGCGCAACCGTCGGCTTTCACAGCGTTCCGCGCGCTGGTGAGTTCCGAGGGGCTGGGCGCAGTGCGCCTGTGGAGGAGCGGAGTGGGGCGGCTCGCCGGAGTGCGGTCACGGCCGAAGCGAGCGCGGGGGCCGAACGGTCACGGGTCGGCCGGCTATCGGAGGGAAAGGGGAGGGAGCGGCGCGGGAGAAGGCGGGCCCGGGGCCGGGGCAGTGAATATTCCGGGCCGCGGGAGCGCCGCGGCCCGGAAGGCGGATCACATGTCGGGGCGTCCGTCGGTTTCTTCCTCGATCTCGGCTTCGGTTGCTTCCGCGCCATTCTCGATCGCCGCACCGGTCTGCTCGGCGCCTTCTTCGATTTCCTGGCCGACCGCCTCGGCGCCTTGCTCGACGTCCTGGCCGAACTCGGAAGCCTCCTGGCCCACCTGATCGGCACCGGCTTCGATATCGTCGCCGATCGCGTCCGCGGCCTGCTCGGTCTGGGTCTCGGCTTCCTGGCTGCATGCGGAGACGCCAAACGCGGCGAGTGCGGCCGCGGCGGGGATCAGAATCGATCGCTTCATGGAAATTCCCTTCGTTCCTGTATCGCCGCCCCGTGCGGTAACGGCTTCCGAACGCGCGCCGGAGAGAAGCTGGCGCGCGGGCGGAGCCTAGGGGAGCCGATCGCCTACGTCAAAGCTCCAGCGCGGCGCGAATCGCCCGCCAGTCGACCAGCTTGAAGTTCTGCGGCCCGCCGGTGTTCACATCGTCCTGCACCACGACCAGCCCCTGCGGATACGGGCCCACGGCGCCGCCCAGCGCCGCGACTCCGTCGGTCCCGGTCACTGCGTCCGCCGCGTCCGATCCGGTCACGCGAAAGCGCCCGCGATACACGGGCATATCGCCGCCCAGCTGCCACACCGCGAAGGCGTCGTCGCCCTGGCTCGATCCGATCAGATAGCGCGTTCCCCCGTCGTCCACGATGGCGAGACCCTCGACATCGGCGACCAGCGCGCCGTCGCCGACGGCCGAGACGAGCACCGGCGGCGCGCCGGGATCGGTAAGCGTGAACCGCCACACGCCGCGGTTTTCCTCGCCGATGAAGAGATCGCCGGTCGCGTCGTCGACCACGCAGCCTTCGGATTGCGATGCGAGGCGGAAGCGCACCTGTTCGCTGCCCCGCAGCTCGGTGCCGTCCCCGTCGAGCCGGTAGAGCCGCACCGCGCCGTCCTTGGCGACCAGCACCGCGACGAGCGTATCGTTCCAGCGCCCCAGGCACATGCCATAGGGTTCGCCGACGTCGGAGGCGATAAAGCCCGCGGGCACGAGTTCGCCGCCGGGGCTGTAGCGATACAGCGCCACGCCCATCCGCCCCCGGTCCGATGCTGCCGCGATGAAGCCATCGCCGTCCGGGCGCAGGTCGACGTTGTTGAGCAGCCCGTCGGGCAGGAACTGCAGCACCTCGCCGGTCAGGTCATAGGCATAGAGGCCCGCTTTCTTGTCGGTGCCCAGGATCACTCCGGCAACGTCGCGGCCGGCGAACCGCGTCGTATTGCCGCCCGCCGGCACCCAGATCGCCGGGTCGTCGGCCGCGTCCACCGAGGCTGCGGTCTCGACCGGGCGGGTCTCTGCGGCGGCCTGCACTGTGCTTGCCGGCAGCTGGAGCTGCGGCGGTGTGGCCGCGGTGCAACCTGTGACCAAAATCGCGCCTGCAACGCCTGCGAAACGAGTCCGTAGCATCGGTGTCATGTTCCTCCTGTTCTCCGCGAGCGTGATTTCACGCGGCACCTAGGCCGCTAATCCAGATGGGGGAAGTTTTCATGACGATGTCGCGCCTTCTCGGCGGGGCCGCCCTTGCGGCGCTCGCCACTGCCACGCCTGCCCTGGCCCAGAACGCCGCGCCCGGCGAAACGGCCGCGCAGACGGGAACCGAACAGAGCGCGCAGGACATCCTCGTCACCGGTGAGATCTTCTTCCGCAATCGCACCCAGGATCCCAATCCCGTGCTGTCCTACGATCTGGAGTATTTCCAGCGGTTCGAGCCGGTGTCGGTGGGCGAGATGCTCAAGCGCGTGCCCGGCGTGACCTTCACGTCCGACGTGCTCGAATATGATCAGGTCCAGTTTCGCGGCCTTCCCGCCGGGTTCACCCAGGTGTTGATCAACGGCCGCCGCGTGCCCGGCGGCGAAGCGGACGGCAGCTTCTTCGTCGATCGCATTCCCGCCGAGCTGGTCGAGCGGATCGAGATCGTCCGCTCGCCACGCGCCGATCAGCCGAGCACCGGCGTCGCCGGCACCCTCAATGTCGTCACCAAGGAAGCGGTCGCGTTCGAAGGCGGTTTCGTGAAGGGCGGCGCGTTGTTCAACGCCGACGGCGAAGTGCGTCCGTCCGCGGCGCTCGCCTATTCGGGGCATCTTGGCGATCGCACCGATTTCTGGCTCGCGCTCAACTATCAGGAACGGCGCAATCCCAAGGAGAAGATCTCCTATCGCTTCGGCGGCGAGCCGGAGCAGCTCGACGCCGACGAGGCGACCTATGTCGCCGACCCCGAGTTCGACGATCTCGAGCGTCAGGACGATACGCGCGACGGTAGTGATCTTTCGGCCAGCGCCGAGATCTCGACCGAGATCGGCAACGGCGGGCGGTTCCGGATCGGCGGGCTGATCGTCGACACCGATCGCGACGAGCGCGAGCGCTCGCTCACCTTCGAAGGCGACACGCTCGATTTCGACGAGGTCGAACTTCAGCATGAGGACATCAGCCAGCAGACCTATGCCGCGACTTTTGACGGCCGACTGCCGCTCGGGAACTTCGAGCTGGGCGTCGCCGGCGGCTGGAATGCCTATCGCGAGCGCACCGACGTGGTCGTTTTCGTCGGCGACAATGAAGACGATTATGAGGATGTCGAGATCGACGAAGAGGAGAGCATCGCGATCGACGACGACGAATATACCGGCACCTTGTACGGCGCCTGGTCGAATGCGGCCGGACTGCGGATCAAGGCCGGGGTCGATTTCCTCTCCAAGCATCGCGAGGGGCTGAACGACGGACTGCTCACGTCCGACGCCTTCACCATCGAGGAAGAGCGCTACGACCCCTATCTGCGAGTCACGCAGGAATTCGGGTCGGAGTTCACGGTCGATGCCGGACTGCGATACGAAATCACGCGCCGCGACGTGATCGGGACGGCCGCCTCGGGCTCCTACGACTCCGAAATGCTCAATCCGTCGCTGCACCTGCGCTACGCCCCGGACAGCGTGAACCAGTTCCGTGCATCGTTCGCGCGCACCGTTCGGCGTCCGAACTATGATCTCATCTCGCCTTATGAGCAGGACGAGACGCCCGGCGACGACGATCTGACGATCGGCAACCCGAATCTGCGCAACGAACAGGCCTGGGGTCTTGATGTCGGCTATGAGCGCCGGCTGGGCACGCGCGGCATCGTCGGCGTCAATCTCTTCTATCGCGATATCAGCGATCTGATCGAGCTGGTGGTGACCGGCGCCAACGGCCCCGACGGCCAGAGCTTCACGCCGCGCAACATCGGCGACGGCGAGACCTGGGGTGTCGAAGTCGATTTCTCCACGCCGGTGCAGCTGTTCGGCTTCGGCCAGACCGGGCTGTTCGCCAACTACACCTATCTCGACAGCACGACGATCGATCCGTTCACCGGCGAGGAGCGGCGGTTCAACAACCAGCCGCACCATATCTACAACGCCGGGTTCATCCAGAATGTCGCGCCGGCGGAGCTGAGCTTCGGGGCCACCATCTCGGGCCGCAGCGAAGCGTTCGAATCCAATTTCGACGAGCTGGTGTGGCTGCGCTACGATCCGGATCTCGAGGCCTTTGTCGAGAAGCGGTTCGGCAACAGCTTCGTGCTCCGCTTTTCGGTGCAGAACATCCTCAATCGCGAAAAGAAGGAGGATTTCCGCAAATATGACGGGGATTCGTTGACCGAGATCCTCGAAAACCGCGCCGCAGGCGATCTCGACGAATATGAGATCGAGCGCGAGGAATCGGGGCAGCTCTTCCAGGTGACGCTGCGCGCCGCCTTCTGATCCGCAGGGTGGCCGGCGCATGCGCGCGCCGGCCGCCGTGCCGCAAGCCCCCTCGGGTGCCTGTCGTCGGAGCATGAAAAAAGGGCGCCCCGTTGGGGACGCCCTTTTCATTTCGACGCGAGGCCGAGCCGCTCCCTCGGGAGCGGCGCACCATTACATGGTGTCTTCGGCTTCCATCGCATTGTCTTCGACCATGTCGGCCTGGTTCTCGAGAACGTCGGCGGTGTTCTCGTAGACGTTTTCCATCATCTCGTTCGAAGCCATGTCGGCGGCGTTCTCGTACATCGCGGCATTTGCCTCGAGTTCTTCGATCATGTTGGCCGCGGTGTCGTTCTCGACGGTCGCCGGCTCGCAGGCGGCGAGCGTCATCAGGCCGGCGGCAGCAGCGACAGTGAGGATCTTCTTCATCTCGGTTGCTCCCAAAGAAAAGCAGTCATTTCGCATCCGGCCCGAATGCCGTCGCGAAGTCGCCGCAATAGCGCGGCGCGTGGGCGCGTCAACGGATATTCAGCTTCTGGCAAGGTTAATCCGCGGTTTTCCGCCGTTCCTCCCGTTGCGCAGCGCAGCAGAAACGCGCGAATCGCCTCATTCGAAACGCTCGGGACGTTCCGCAAGCGAATCGGGTTACCGCATTTCTGCCATGTTCGGGGCGAGTTCCTCGGGGGCGTTCGCTGCCAGCGCGAGCACGGTCGTCCACGCCGCCACATTCTGCTGCAGCTGCTCGCGATCGATCTTGTCGAGCGTGTCGTCGGGGGTGTGGTGATAGTCGAAATAGCGCGTGCCGTCCTGCGCCAGATCGATCGCCGGAACGCCCGCGCGGACCAGCGGGCCGATGTCGGCGCCACCACCGGCGGGGGTTGCCGACCACGCGATGCCGAGCGGCGCCAGCGCCGCGGCCATCCGCTGTTCGAGCGGTTCCGCCGAGGCAGGAAGCCCGCTGCTCACTTGCCACACGCGATCCGCGCCGAAATCGGATTCGCCGGCCAGTACGTGATGCTCGTCCTTGTGCGCGTCGAAATAGGCGCGGCCGCCGAACACGCCGACTTCCTCGGCGCCCGCCCAGAGCAGCCGGATCGTGCGGCGCGGCGTGCCCGCCTCCATCACCCGCTTGGCGGCGGCGGTGACGATGCCGCATCCGGCGCCGTCGTCGAACGCGCCCGTGCCCAGATCCCAGCTGTCGAGGTGGCAGGCCGCGACGATGATGCCGGCGTCGGGATCGCTGCCGGGGACCTCGGCGATCACGTTGCCCGACTGACGCGGTCCGATCTGCTGCGGCGTCAGCACCAGCCGCACGCGCACCGGGCGCCCGCGCGCGAGGATGCGCTCGAGCTGCTCGGCGTCGGGCAGCGCCAGCGCGGCGGCCGGGATCGGCGCGACGCCTTCGGGAAAGCTCGTGCCGCCGGTGTGCGGGTTGCGATGATAGTCGGTGCCGATCGAGCGGATCAGGATCGCCGCCGCGCCCTTGCGCGCCGCGATTGCCGGACCGGCGCGGCGCGCCTGGCCGAACTGGCCGTAATGCGAGCCGTCCTGCGTCGCGCGCATCGCATGGCTGACGAATGCGATCTTGCCGGCGAGACTGTCGTCGGGCGCCGCCGCCAAATCGGCGAAGGTCGGGAAATAGACGACTTCGGCCTCCAGCCCCTCGGGGCCGGTCGCGCCCGAATTGCCGAGCGCGGTCAGGTGCAGCGGCTGGGGGAAGGGCGCGGTCACTTCGGCGCGTTCTTCGCCGCGCACCCACACCGGCATGTCGAACGGCTCGGAGCGGACATTGGAGAAGCCGAGCGCGCGCAGCCGGGCAACTGCCCAGTCGCGCGCCCGCGCCTCGGCTTCGGTGCCGGCGAGGCGCGGGCCGACTTCGGTGGTCAGTCCTTCGACGATGTCCCATGCGACGCTGTCGTCGAGCGCCGCGTCGCGCATCGCCGCGACGTCGGGCGCAGTCTGGGCAAGCGCGGGGAGGGGAAGGGCGAGCGCGGCGGCCGCGGCGAGCAGGGAGTAGCGAAGCGTCATGGCGCAAGTGCTAGCCCGGCGCGCACGGCTTGCCAATCGCCGCGATGCCCGCCGCGTTGCCATCGGCGGTGGCGATCGCTACATGCGCGGCAACTTCCCGCAACCCTGCCTACCAACGGAGACCGCTCCCGTGGCCGCCCAATACGCGTTCGTCATGAAGGACATGACCAAGACCTTCCCCGGCGCACCCAAGCCGGTGCTGTCGAACATCAACCTGCAATTCTATCAGGGTGCCAAGATCGGCATCGTCGGCCCCAACGGCGCCGGCAAGTCGACCCTGATGAAGATCATGGCCGGGATCGACACCGATTTCTCCGGCGAGGCGTGGCCGGGCGAGAACATCACCGTCGGCTATCTGCCGCAGGAGCCGCAGCTCGATCCGAACAAGACGGTGCTCGAGAACGTCAAGGATGGCGCGCGCGACGTGGCCGACATGGTCGATCGCTTCAACGCCATCTCGGCCGAGATGGGCGACCCCCAGGACGACACCGATTTCGACGCGCTCATGGAGGAGATGGGCGAGCTTCAGGCCAAGATCGACGCGGTCGACGGCTGGACGCTCGACAACCAGCTCGAGATCGCGATGGAAGCGCTGCGCTGTCCGCCCAGCGACTGGTCGGTCGAGAATCTGTCGGGCGGTGAGAAGCGCCGCATCGCGCTCACGCGCCTCTTGATCCAGAAGCCGTCGATCCTGCTGCTCGACGAGCCGACCAACCACCTGGACGCCGAAAGCGTCCAGTGGCTCGAAAACCACCTCAAGGAATATGCCGGCGCGGTGCTGATGATCACCCACGACCGCTATTTCCTCGACAACGTCGTCGAGTGGATCCTCGAGCTCGATCGCGGGAAATACTTCCCCTACGAAGGCAATTACTCGACCTATCTGGAAAAGAAGGCCAAGCGGCTCGAGCAGGAGGATCGCGAGGAATCCGGGCGCCAGAAGGCGATCAAGGACGAGCTCGAATGGATCCGGCAGGGCGCCAAGGGTCGCCAGACCAAGTCCAAGGCGCGTATCGCCAAGTTCGACCAGCTGGTCGAGGCGCAGAAGGATCGCGCGCCCGGCAAGGCGCAGATCGTCATTCAGGTGCCCGAGCGTCTCGGCGGCAAGGTGATCGAGGTCGAGAACGTCACTAAGGCGTTCGGCGACAAGCTGCTGTTCGAGAATCTGTCCTTCTCGCTTCCCGCCGGCGGCATCGTCGGCGTGATCGGCCCGAACGGCGCCGGCAAGTCGACTCTGTTCAAGATCCTCACCGGTCAGGAACAGCCCGATTCGGGCACGGTCGAATTCGGAAGCACGGTGCACCTGGGCTATGTCGACCAGAGCCGCGACGACCTCGATCCCAAGCACAATGTCTGGGAAGAGATTTCCGACGGGCTCGACTATGTGAAGGTCAACGGCCACGACATGTCGACCCGCGCCTATGTCGGCGCGTTCAACTTCAAGGGCCAGGACCAGCAGAAGAGCGTCGGCAAGCTCTCGGGCGGCGAACGCAATCGCGTCCATATGGCCAAGATGCTCAAGCGCGGCGGCAACGTGCTGCTGCTCGACGAGCCGACCAACGACCTCGACGTCGAGACGCTCGGCGCGCTCGAGGAAGCGATCGAGAATTTCGCGGGCTGCGCCGTGGTCATCAGCCACGATCGCTTCTTCCTCGATCGTCTCGCGACTCACATCCTCGCCTTCGAAGGCAACAGCCATGTCGAATGGTTCGAAGGCAATTTCGAAGCTTATGAGGAAGACAAGCGCCGCCGCCTCGGCGATGCCGCCGATCGTCCGACCGCGCTGGCGTACAAGAAGCTGACGCGCTGACGGGACACCGGCCGCGACGGGGTCCGCTCGCACGAAGCGAGCGCACCTCTCGCGGCGGGGCCGCCGATCGCGCGGGGCTGGTAGGGGTTGTGTTAGTCGGCTAACACGGCTCCATGATTCGGTTCCTCGTCGCGGCCATGCTCGCGTTTCTTCCGATTTCCGTTGCCGCGCAGCCGGCGGGCGAGGAGCAGCCCTTCACCTCGCACGTCGCGGAATTCGATCGCTTCGCGGTGGAGACCGCCACGACGGAGCGTGCCGAGCGAGTCGCGCTGTTTCGCGCCCGCTTCGCCGATGTCTTCCCCGGCTTCTACGCGCTGCGCGGCCGCGATGAAGCGCGGCACGAAGCGCGGATCGCGCAGGCGCTGGAAGCCTATCCGCGGCTGCGCGAGCGCATCCTCGCCGTCGACGCTGCGTTCGCGGAGAGCTTCGCGACCGGCCTGCCGCGCATGCAGGCCGTCTTTCCCGATTTCGGCGTTACCATGCCGGTGCATCTCGTCCAGTCGATGGGGGAGATGGATGGCGGCACGCGCACTATCGACGGCACGACCTACCTGATCTTCGGCGCCGACATGATCGCGCAGCTCCACGATGCCGACACGGTCGGCCCGCTGCTCGATCACGAGCTCTTCCACATGTACCACAAGCGCTTCTTCTCCTGCGAGCCGCTGTGGTGCTCGGCGTGGCGCGAAGGGCTTGCCACCTATGTCGCCGAGCGGATGAATCCCGGCGCCACCGATCGCCAGCTGCTCTTGCACTTGCCGGTTTCGCTTCGCGAAGCAGTCGATCCGCGGTTCGACGAGGCGATGTGCCTGCTCGCCGCGAAGCGGAATTCCGAGGAAGACGCCGATTATGCGCCGTTCTTCTATTTCAGCACCGATGGCGCGACCGGCTTCCCCGGCCGCTTCGGCTATTATCTCGGCTATCGGATCGCACGGCAGGTGGGCGAGGGCATGTCGCTCGAGGCGCTCGCGAAGCTGACGCCCGAACAGGTGCGTCCCCGCTTCGACCGGGCGATCACCGAACTCGCCGACTGTTCCGGGACCGAGTGAGAGGAGAGCTTCATGCCGTTGCTGAGCACGATCCTGCTGTTGCTGGGGCCGCAGGCCACCAGCCTGCCCGGCATCGACGGCACGCGGCTGGCGCCGGGCAGCGCCTGTTATGCGGTGCTCCGCGGCGATCGGGAACTCGGAGCCACGCTCCAGACGGTGGAAGCGACCGAAGTCGATGGCGTGCCCGCCTGGGACATCGTCGTCCATCAGCGGCTGGCGGGCGGCGCGTTTGATCTGCGCGACCATTTCGTCCTGCGGCGAACCGACCTTGCGCCGATCCGCTTCGACAGCCGCGACGCGGCGAAGGCGGCGCGGACCGGCCATCCGCACACGGTGTCGCTCGCCTATGCGGCGGATCAGGTCCATGGCAGCCGCACCGCCGAGGGCACGACCACGCCGATCGACGTCGCGCTCCCGGGGCCGGTGCTGGAGGGCAATCTCTGGGGCCTCACTTTCGGCGCGCTTCCGCTTGCGGAGGGTGCGGCGTTCCGGCTTCCCTTCTACCAATATGACAAGGGCCTCGGCAGCTTCTCGATCGCGGTCACCGGGTCCGAGACAGTGGAGACGCCGCGCGGCCCTCTGGAAGCCTGGACACTCGCCGTCGATCCCGGCTCCGGGGCGGAGACGACCTATCTGATCGCCAAGGCCGATGGTGCCGAGCTCGGCGCGCGTTCGCCCGGCGGGTTCTCCACTCGGCTCGGTGGGAACTGCGCCGGACTTGGCTGAGCGCGCTTCGTCTCAATAGGTCACGATCTTCACGCGATCGCCTGCGCGCAGCGTCGAGTCCCGAGAGAGGCTGTTGAGCACCAGGAAGCGCTCGAGCTGGTTGCTCTCATAGTCCATCCGCGCCGCGAGCGACGCGATGGTGTCGCCCGCGCGGACCGGCACGACCCGCAGATATTTCGGTCGGATCTGCGCCGCTTCGGACTGGCTCAGCGTGCGGAACGACTGGACGAGCGAGCTCGCCGCGCCCAGCCCCTGGCCGGCAGGGGTGAGCACCGTGAAATGATAGGCGCGGTTACCTGCCGAATAGGCGAAGACCGTGACGTCGACCTGGCTCTGGCCCGTGTTCGCCCGCACCTGCGCATAGGCGGCGGGCAGCCCGTTGACGCGCGTGGTCTGCACGTTCGCGGCAGGGAGATTCGTGTTCGCCCCGCCCAGCGACTGGAGCACCGATCGCACATAGCCCTGCAGATCGCCCGAGAAGGACGCGGTCGAGAATTGCGCCTGGGTGTTCGGGCCGGTGATCGTCACTGCGCGGGTGCCGTTCGTCATGCTGAAGCCCTGCGGCACCGTGAAGGCGATCTGCAGCTCGGGATGGCGGAAGGTCCGGCCTTCGATGATCCCCTGGCGCGGATTGTCGCCATAGAGCATGCCGTCGATCGCCGAGAGATAGGCGTCGCGGTTGCGCGGAAGCTCGGTGCCTCCGGCCTGCTGTGCCTGCGCCAGCGCCTCGCGGACGCGGCTCGCCGGATCGGGATGGGTGCTCGCCCATTCGGGCAGGATACGCGCGTCGCCCGCCAGCTGCTGCTCGAGGTTGTTCTGTTCGGCGAGGCTCGCGAGCATGCTCGCCAGCGCCTCGGTGTCATATCTCGCGTCGAGCAGATAGGCGATGCCCAGATCGTCCGCCTGTTCTTCCTGGCTGCGCGAATAGCCGAGCGTCGCCAGCTGAGTGCCGGTGCCGATCCCCTGGCCGAGCAGCTGGCCGAGCCCGGAATCGCCGGCGACGGCGCCGACGAGCAGCTGGCCCAGCGCGCCGAGCAGGCTGTTGCGGCTCGCGGCTTCCTGCCGCCGCTGGCTGTGCCGCGCGGCGACATGACCGACCTCATGGCCCAGCACTGCCGCCAGCTCGGCCTCGTTGTCGATCAGCGCGAGCAAGCCGCGCGTGATGTAGATGTAGCCGCCGGGCGTCGCGAAGGCGTTCGCCACCGGGCTGTCGAGCACGGTGACGGTGAAGTCCTGCGGCGTTGCGGAAAGGCCCGACTGGGTGGCGACCCGGCGCGCCACCTGCTCGACATAGGCCGAGGGCGCGCCGGTCCAGGCGCCGCCGAATTCCTCGATCAGCTGGGCGCTCGATTGCTGCCCCTGCTGGCGCTCGGCACTGCTGATCGGCGCAGCCTGACCGGGTACGACGGCCGGGGCCGAGGTGAGGCCGGTGGTGCACGACGCCAGCGCGAGCGGCGCGGCGCAGACGGAAAGCAGCAGGCGTTTGGCAAGCATCTCATTCCTCCCCAAGCGGTTTCGTTGAAGAAAGTCCTCGCGGCCGCGCAAGGTTCCCATCCGATCGTGATGTTCGTTCCGTACCGGCAACGACCCGTCAGCGGCTTGTTTACCGGTCGAGGGGTAGGAGAGGTGCCCAACCCTCCGAAAGTGTCTCGATGGCTGAACTCTCCTCGCTTTCGGCTGCTGCCGGCTTTCGCGACATCCTCTTCTCCCCCGAAGCCGACGACATTGTCCGACGCGCGCTCCAGGCGGTGCGCCTCCACCTCGGTCTGCAGGTCGCCTATGTCTCCGAATTCGTCGGCGATCTTTCGGTGTTCCGCGCGGTCGATGCGCCGGGGCTCGAGCATCTGATCAAGCCGGGCGACGCGCGCTCGCTCGACGAAGTCTATTGCCGCCACATCCTCGCTGGCCGGCTGCCCGAGCTGATCCCGGACACTGCCGCCGAACCGCTCGCGATGGCAATGCCGATTACTGCCGCCGTGCCGATCGGCGCGCATGTGAGCGTGCCGCTGCGGCTTCCGGACGGCGCGCTTTACGGCATGTTCTGCTGCCTCGGCCCGCAGGCCGATCCCAGTCTCAACGCGCGCGATCTCGGGATGATGCGCGCATTCGCCGAACTCGCAGCGTTCCAGATCGACCGCGACCGCCGCGCCGCGCAGGACCGCGACACTCGTGCGAGCCGCGTCCGCGACGTGCTCGACGGCGAAGCGATCGACATCGTCTATCAGCCGATCCAGAGCATGCGGCACGGGCGCACGATCGGCCTGGAGGCCCTGTCGCGCTTCCCCGGCACGCCTGCCCGCACGCCGGACCTGTGGTTTGCGGAAGCCGCTGCGGTAGGCCTCGGGCCCGAACTCGAGCGGATGGCGATCCGCCGTGCGCTCGCCGCGCTCCCGCTGATTCCTCAGGACGTCTATGTCGCCGTGAATGCGTCTCCCGCGACGGTGCTGAGCGGGATCGAGGCGGCGATCGAAGGCCATGCTCCGGAACGGATCGTGCTCGAGATCACCGAACATGACTGCGTCGACGATTTCGTCGCACTGACCGATGCCGTCGCCCCGCTGCGCGCGCGGGGCGTCCGCCTTGCGGTGGACGATGCCGGCGCGGGCCACAGCGGACTGCAGCAGATCCTGCAGCTCCGGCCCGACCTCATCAAGCTCGACCGCTTCCTCATCCACGGCATCCAGCACGATCCCGGCAAGCGCGCGCTTGCCGCCGCGCTGCGTCTCTTCGCGCAGGAGACGGGCAGTCGCCTGGTCGCGGAGGGCGTGGAGACCGAAGGTGAGCTGGCGATGCTGCGCGCGCTCGGGGTGGACGCGGTGCAGGGCTATGCGGTCGCCCGGCCGGCGCCGCTCGCCGATGTGCTCGCCGCCTTGGAAGGGGCAGGCTGCACAGCGCGGCGAGAGGCTAGTCCGGCGGCCTAGCCCGGCGGACGCCAGCGCCCGCCCCGGATCGGCAGCGCGTCGCTCGGTTCGACGCGATAGGCATAGGCCCAGACCGACAGCCCCGAGCGCGTCGTGACGCGCCGCCGCACATATTCGGAACGCTCGGGCGCGTCGGGGCAATAGTCCTCGACTGCATCGACTTCCGCGCGCAGTGCCGGCTCGCGCGCCTGGAAGACTTCGCCACGGATCCAGCCCGGCCGATCGAGCCGCGCGGCGGGATAGGCACCCAGATCGAACAGCCGACCGCGAATCCAGTCGATGCGGACGAAGCGCGCGCGCCGGCCCAGCTCCAGCGTGCGCCAATAGCATCCGCCGCGCTGCAGCGTCCCATAGAAGAAGAAACGCTCTGCGGGCAGGGCGGGGCTATTCGGCGGAGAGCGGCGCGCGCCGCGGCTCGGGCGCCTTCCCGGCGAGGCTCACCAGCACGATCGCCGCGGTCGCCGCCAGGAAGCCCGGGATGATCTCGTAAATCCCTTCGCCGCCCAGGAAGCTGCTGTTCCAGCCGAGCGCGATCCACAGGATCACCACCGCCGCGCCGGTGACGAGCCCGGCCACCGCACCTGCGCCGGTCATCCGTTTCCACATCAGCGCAAACAGGATCAGCGGGCCGAAGGCGGCACCGAACCCTGCCCAGGCGTTGGAGACGAGTCCCAGCACTTCGCTTTCGGGATCGAGCGCGATCACGCCCGCCACCACCGCGACGAGCAGCACGCAGACGCGCCCCACGTTCACCATCTCCTTCTCGCTCGCCTGCTTGCGCAGGAACAGCCGATAGAAGTCCTCGGTCAGCGAGCTGGAAGCGACCAGCAGCTGCGACGAGATCGTGCTCATGATCGCGGCGAGCAGCGCGGCGAGCAGGAACCCTGTGATCAGCGGGTGGAACAGCATGTCGGCAAGGACGATGAAGATCGTCTCGGAATTCTCGACCGGAATGCCGTTGCGCTCGGCGAAGGCGCGGCCGGCGATGCCCACGCCGATCGAACCGAGCAGCGCGATCCCCATCCAGCTCATGCCGATGTTGCGCGCGGTCGGCACGTCCTTCAGCGAGCGGATCGCCATGAAGCGCACGATGATGTGCGGCTGGCCGAAATAGCCGAGCCCCCAGGTCACGGCCGAGAGGAAGCCGAGGAAGGTCAGCCCGGCGGTGATGTGAAGGAAGTCGGGATCGATCGCCGTCAGTGCGTTCGTCATCGGGCCGATCCCGCCTTCGCCCAGCGTTGCGACGATCGGCATCAGCACCAGCGCCACCACCATGATGCAGCCCTGGACGAAATCGGTCAGGCTCACTGCCAGGAACCCGCCCACCATCGTATAGGCCAGCACCACGCCCGCGGTGATCCAGATGCCGAAGCTGTAGTCGGACGCGCCGAGGCTGGCGGGAACGTCGCCGAACAGCCCGGCGAAGCTCGTCTGGAACAGCAGCCCGCCGCCGACGAGGCCAGCGGCGGTATAGACCGAGAAGAACACGACGATGATCAGCGCCGAAATGACGCGCAGCGGGATGGCCTGCGTCGGAAAGCGGCGCGACAGGAATTCGGGGATGGTCAGGCTGTCGTCCAGCTCCTCTGTCTGCTGGCGCAGCCGCGGCGCGACGAGGATCCAGTTGGCGAAGGCGCCGATGAACAGTCCGATGCCGATCCACGCCTCGACGAGGCCGGTGGCATAAAGCGCGCCGGGCAGGCCCAGCAGCAGCCAGCCGGACATGTCCGACGCGCCTGCCGACAGCGCGGCGACCGAAGGGGGAAGCTGGCGTCCGCCGAGCAGATATCCTTCGCTGTCGTCGGTCGATTTGGCCCAGGCATAGACGCCGATGGCCAGCATCGCGATGAAGTAGATGGCGAGGCTTACGATCGTTCCTGTCTGCATGGCGGCGTTGCCTAGCGCGCTGCAGCAGAAAAGGCCACCCGTGCGACCCTATCGATGAGTCACAGGGTGGGACGGACGAAGAATTCCCCGGCTTCGGGTGCCTGCGCATCCTCGCTGCGCACGCTGCGGACCTGCGCGGCGGGCGGGCCCTGCACAAGCGATTGTGCCAGCCGGTCGAGCGCGTCTTGGTTGCCGTGCGCGACGATTTCGACGCTTCCGTCGGAGCGGTTTCGAACCCAGCCGGTCAGCTCCAGCGCCCGCGCCCGGTGCGCCGTCCAGTCGCGATAGCCGACGCCCTGTACCCGGCCGGTGACCAGATAGCGCCGCGCGATCACCGCAGCCGCTTCACATAGACGCCGCCGCTGCGATGCTCGGTCTGGAAATTGGGGATCTTCTCGATCAGGTCCGAAAGCCGGCTGTAGCCATAGTTGCGCACGTCGAAGCTCGATCGGTTGCCCGCGCGCTGGCCGACGTCGGAAAGGCTCGCATAGCCGCGTTCGTCGCGCTTCGCGCTGTTATAGGCATCGACCAGCAGCTTGAGCAGCGTCTCGTCCACGGCCCCGTCCGCCGAAACCGGAGCAGGCGAGTCGGCCTCGCGCGCACTCGGCTTCATCAGCGCCGCGACGTCGATGAATCGCGTGCACGCCTGGCGGAATCCCTCCGGAGTCCGAGGCGTTCCGAAGCCATAGACCGGCAATCCTTCCTGCCGGATCCGCATCGCCAGCGGCATGAAGTCGCTGTCCGACGAGAGGATGCCGAACCCGGTCACTCGCCCGTGGAACAGCAGGTCCATCGCGTCGACCGTCATCTTCATGTCGGTCGCGTTCTTGCCTTTGGTGATGTCGAACTGCTGATAGGGCTCGATGCCGTGGCGCAGCGTCATGTCGGCCCAGCCCTTGAGCGATTGCTTGCGCCAGTTGCCATAGACTCGGCGGATGTTGACGGTGCCTAGCTCGGCCAGCACCGTCAGCACCGGGTCGATCGATTGCGGTGAGGCGTTGTCGGCATCGATCAGCAGCGCGACATTGCCTTCGGGGGGCTTGTTCATCGGGCGGGCGTAGCGTTCGGCTGCGCTGTTGTCACATGTCGCCCCGGCGGTCCTTCGGATAGCGCGCGTCGTTCTCGATATCGTCGGCCTTGGTCACGCGGGTATGCGTCTCGGGCTTGTCGACGCGTGCCAGCTCGTCGCGGGTGCCCACGTCACGCTGCAGATTGCCGCCTTCGCGGCCGGTCTTGTCGGGGGCGCCGCCGGCATTGTCGATGATGTCGCTGTCGTCATTGTCGCGGGCGGTCTGGGTGCGCGGGTTTTCCATGGCATATCTCCTTTTCACCGGAGACAATGGCCGAGACCGTGCCCGCGTTCCGCCTCAGCCGGTAAGCCTTTTGGTAAACCCCTTGGCGCTCACCGGCGGCACCGTTTCGATCTGCACGTCGCTCACCCGTGCGCGCGGCGGTCCCGTGCGGCAATCGTCGGCGAAGGCGTCGATCGCGTTGTCGTCGCCCTGCGCCAGGATTTCCACGCGCCCGTCGTTCACATAGCGGACCCAGCCAGTGAGATTCCACTCGCGCGCGATGCGCACCGCCCAGTCGCGAAAGCCCACATTCTGCACCGCACCACTTACCACCAACTTCCGGGAACCCATTGATCTCTACTCCGAACCGGCGCGCGAAACCGCGCGCGGAGCACCCTGTAGGCGGGGCGGGAGCGCAAGTGAAACCCGTTCCGGCGTGCATTCGCCACGCATCGGCGCGGTCAGGCGCCGGGATAGGCGATCGCGACGATCTCATATTCGCGGTCGCCCGCCGGCAACCGCACGATCCGCAGGTCGCCCACCGCCGCGCCGCGCAGCGCACGCGCGATCGGCGCATTCCAGCCGATCCGTCCCGCCGCGGCATCGGCTTCGTCGTCGCCCACCAGCGTCAGCGTCCGCTGCGCGTCGTCCTCGTCGGCGATCGTCACGGTGGCGCCGAAATAGACGCGGTCGCGATCGGGCTGCCGCGCCGGATCGACCACCTTGGCGGCCTTCATCTTGCGCGAAAGACGATTGAGCGTCCGGTCGATCTCGCGCAGCCGCTTGCGGCCGTAGAGATAATCGCCGTTCTCCGAACGATCGCCGTTGCCTGCCGCCCAGGCGATCGTCTCGACCAGCTTGGGCCGCTCGACCGCAAACAGCGCGTCATATTCGGCCTTCAGCGCCGAATAGCCCGCGGGCGTTATATAATTGGGGCGGTCCATGGTCTCTGTCGTCCCGGGCGCGGGGTTGGTCAGCCCGGATTGTTCTTTCCGAGGTACCAGCTCAGATTGTTCGGTCCGCGCGAACGCGCCCGCTCGGGGTTCATGAGGTCGTACACGACTGCATTCTCCAGCACCCGCTGAACATAGTTCTTGGTCTCGAAGATCGGGATGTTCTCGATCCATTCGAGCGTGTCGACGGAGGGAAGGCGCGGATCGCCGTTGGCGCGGATCCAGCGGTTCACATTGCCGGGGCCCGCGTTGTACGCCGCCACCGCCAGCGGATAGCTGCCGGCATAATAGTCGAGCATGCGCTGGAAATAGCTCGACCCTAGCTGGATATTGTAATCGGTGTCGCTGGTCAGCGATTCCCGATTATAGCCCAGGCCCAGCTGGCCGGCGACTTCGCGCGCGGTGCCCGGCATCAGCTGCATCAGCCCGCGCGCGCCGGCGTGGCTCACTGCGGCGCGGTCGAACTGGCTTTCCTGGCGCGCAATGGCGTGGATGATCGTCCAGTAATCTTGCTGCGAAGCGGGCACGCGCACCGAAGGATATCCGGCGGCGGTGAAATCCGAATAGCCGCTCTGCAGCGCCGAGCGCCCCACCATCACGCCCAGATCCGGCCGGTTGATCGCGCGCGACAGTTCGGCGGCAAGCGCATGATCGGAGTCGCTCTCGGCGGCGCTGGCGATCTGCCGGACGAACAGGCTCTGTTCCTCCCAGGCGCCCATCGTCCCCAGCATCTGCGCGGCGCGGACGATCTCGCGGTTGAAGAAGGCCTCGCGCTCGGCATCGGCGACCGTGCTGGTGTCGAGCGGGGCAGGGGCGCGCAGCGCGCCGCCCGTCCGCTCGAGCGCGAGCTGGCCGTAATAGAGATCGGGAAAACCCGCCGCGCGCTGGTAGAAAGCGGCGGCGGCGGCCTCGTCGCCCGCGGCTTCCGCCGCGCGGCCGGCCCAATAGAGGCCCTTCGACTGAGTCTGCGGAGTCCGCGATCCGCCGGCGTAGCGCGCGAACATGCCCACCGCGTCCTGCGGGCGACCGAGCTCGCGCATCGCCGTGGTGCCTGCGAGCCACACCAGGCTCGTGTAATCGTCGCGCTCGCCATAGGGGCGGTCGCTCACATCGGTGCCCGCCGGATAGGCGTCGTCGACCTGGCTCGCGATCCGATAGGCGAGCTGGTGCTGCCCGTCGTTCGATGCCGCGCGCGCCGCCGCCAGCAGCACTTCATACCATTCCTCGACATCGCCGGGCAGCGCGCTCAGCTGGCGCGGCTGGGCGAGGATCTGGCGCATCGTCGCGCTCTGGCCGTTGTTGCGCAGCCAGCTCGCCCGGTCGGCGATGAAGCCGGGATCGGCCCGCCCCCGGTCGTCGACCGCGCCCGAAAGCTCGTCGACATTCGCCGCGTCGGTGCGGAAGGCGAGCCGCGCGGCGAAAAGCGGCCGCTTGTCGGGGGATACCATGCCGATCAGCCGTTCGGCCGCACTCGTGGAATCGTTCCACAACAGCATGTCCATCCGCGCGTCATGATCGGCGGGGCGCAGCGCGCTCGAGAAGCGTCCGATCAGCGCAGCCTCGTCCTCGGGGCGCAGACGGCTCGTCCGCCATGCAGTGCGCGCCTGCTCGGCGGCGGCCTCCATCTCGCCGCGCGCCGCGAGAGCCTCGGCATAGCGCAGATGCCCGGCGCCGGTCAGCGGCGGGAAACGCTCGAAGAAGCGGATCGCGAGCGATGGTGCGTCCTCGCCCGAGTCCAGGATCGTCTCGGCCGCCGCACGGCGGCTCGTCTCGCCCGGCCAGCCCGGGTGAAGCAGCAGGAAATTCGCGTAATCGGCGAACGGATAGCTGTCCGACTGTTGCAGCCGTTTCCATTCGACCAGCGCCTCGGCGAGCTGATCGGTCTGGATATAGCCGGGCGCCTGGCGCGGCGCGGCGCTTTCCAGCCGCTCGGCATACCATTGGATCTGCTCGCGAGTCAGCTCGGAGGTCGCTGCGAGGCCCGAGACACTCGCCAGCAGAAGCGTGTTCTTGAGAAGCGAAGCCAGCATGCTGGACAACATAAGGAATCGGGCCCTATCTGCCAGTCCTGATTTTCCCGTCCTGGAGCTTTTCGGAGCGCATGTTTTCCGGTTCGATTCCCGCGCTTGCCACGCCGTTCCGCAATGGTTTCTTCGCCGAATCCGAGTTTCGCGCGCTGATCGACTGGCAGATCGCGGAGGGCTCCTCGGCGCTGGTCCCGTGCGGCACCACGGGCGAAGCGGCCACCATGACGATCGAGGAGCACGATCATGTCGTGCGGGTCTGCGTCGAGCAGGCGGCGGGGCGGGTGCCGGTGATCGCCGGCTGCGGATCCAACGACACCACCGTCGCGCTGCACCACATCCATCGCGCGAAGGAAGCCGGGGCCGCCGCGGCGCTGCTCGTCCCGCCCTATTACAATCGCCCGAACCAGGAAGGCGTGTTCCGCCATTTCGAAGTATTGGCGCGCGACGGCGGCCTGCCGATCCTGCTCTACAACGTCCCCGCGCGAACGGTCACCGACATCGCCGTCGAGACGATGGCGCGGATCAGAAAGGCGTTTCCGGAAGTGATCGTCGGCGTGAAGGACGCCACCGGCGTGATCGGCCGGATCTCGGCGCAGCGTGAGGCGTGCGGGCCGGATTTCTGCCAGCTTTCGGGCAATGACGAAACCGCGCTCGCAGTCATGGCGATGGGTGGCAGCGGCTGCATCTCGGTGACTGCCAATGTCGCGCCAAGGCTCTGTGCCGAGTTCCAGGCGGCGTGCGCGTCCGGCGATTATGCGCAGGCGCTCGCCTATCAGGACAAGCTCTTCCCGCTGCACTGCGCGCTGTTCAGCGACGCGTCGCCGGGGCCGGTCAAATATGCGCTGTCGGTGGTTCGGCCGGATTTTCCCGCCGAACTGCGGCTGCCGATGACCGAGCCCTCGGCCGCGAGCAAAAAGGCCGTCGACGCGGCACTCGCACACGCCAAGCTCGCCTGACACTGGGGTCAGGCGAGCGATGCGGCTTCAGCGTCCCCTGACGCAGGCGTCAGGGGCTGTCGGGTTCGTCCTCGTCGTCGGTCGCGACCACACCCGCGACAACGGCAGCGACGCCGATCGCGATGGCAAGGCCGATGCCTACGCCTTCGCCGCCGATCTGATCGTTGCCGACGCTATCGGTGCTGGCGCGGCTCAGCGACAGCGACGCCGCCGGGTCGGCGCTCGCCGCGAGCGCGGGCGTGACGGAAAGGCTGAGCGCCGCGGTTGCGGCAAGAAATTTCGAGATCATGAACGATACCTCGTTGAAGGGAGTGGTGCGGGTGATCCGCCGCGACGGCGTCACCGCCGTCGCGTGCGCGATCGCTCGGCTCAGGGGCTGTCGGGTTCGTCGTCCGAGTCGGCGACGACGATCACCGCGCCCGCGATGATCCCGACGACACCGAGGATCACGCCGATGCCCGGGCTCGCCATCTGGTCCGAAGCGCCTTCGGATGTCGTTGCCGCGCGTGTCGGCGCGAGCGACAGCGCCGAGGCCGGATCCGCCGCAAGCGCAGGCTGCGCCGCGGCGGAAATAGCGAGCAGCGAGCCGAGCACGCCGGTTGCAATCTTGGAGCGCATGAATTCTTCTCCCACCTACCAAAATGCTGCAACGCACCCTGCTGCGGTCCGTTCCGTCACGGCGCGGCGCGAATGCACATAATCCCGCATTTCGCCGCAAGATGCGCCAGGGCGAGGCGGCGCTGCGCCGGAGCGTGCGGCGAGGCGCCCTTTCCATCGGCGGTGCCGGTGTCTACATGCGCCTCCCCATGGCTCGTCCCCGTCCCCCCGCAGAAAAGGTCAAGACCGTCGCCGAAAACCGGCGCGCGCGGTTCGATTATGCCATCGAAACCGTCTATGAAGCAGGGATCGTGCTGAGCGGCACCGAAGTGAAATCGCTGCGTTTCGGCGAGGGTTCGATCGCCGAGAGCTATGCCGAGGTGCGGGGCGAGGAAGTCTGGCTGGTCAATTCGAACATTCCCGAATTCAGCCACGGAAATCGCTTCAATCACGAGCCGAAGCGCCCGCGTAAATTGCTCCTTCATGAAAGGGAGATCAACAAGCTCCATGGCGCCGTCGCCCGCGAGGGGATGACGCTCGTGCCGCTCAGCATCTATTTCAATGGACGCGGGCGCGCGAAAGTGGAACTGGCGCTCGCCAAGGGCAAGAAGACGCATGACAAGCGGGAGGCGATCAAGGAGCGGGACTGGAAGCGCGAGCAGGGACGACTGCTCCGCGATCGCGGCTGATTCCCCGCCCGCGCCGAACCGCTTCGGCAGCTGGGTCGCGCGCCAGATGCCGACTCGCGAGACGATCGAATCGCATCGCTGGTCGCGGCCTTTCGCCCGCCGCATCATGGCGCCGTCGCTCTGGCGCTTCACCCGCCGCTCGGTGCCGCGCGGCGTTGCACTCGGCATCGCCACCGGCATTCTGATCCCGATGGGGCAGATCCCGGCCGCCGCGGTGCTCGCGCTGCCGCTCCGCGCGAACATTCCTGCGGCCGCCGCCACCACCTTCGTCACCAATCCGGTCACCACGCCGCCGCTCTGGGTCGGCGCCTATTGGCTCGGCAGCTGGATGCTCGACCTGAAGGGCGCGCTGCCCGGAATCTCGGCGCCCGAGCAGAGCTGGACCGACTGGATTGTCGCCGAGGCCGGCCCCGCGACTCTCGCGGGCCTGCTCACCATCACGCTGGCGCTAGGCCTCCTCGGCTATCTCGCCAGCGCGATCGGCTGGCGGCTGTGGGTCGCCCGCAAATGGCGGCGCCGCGGCGCCCGGCGATCGCTGCTGCCGTTTGACTGAGCGTAGGAGCTACGTAATACAGCGGCACATGCCTTTCCAAGGAGTTCCCATGCGCCGCCTGCTGCTCGCCACCACCTTGTTCGCCACGCCCGCGCTGCTCGCGGGCTGCACCCGCGCCGAACGGCCCGCCCCCGCGGCGGTCGCCCAGCAGACGCAGACCGTCGGCGAAGCCGCCGTCGGCCCCGTCACGCCCGCTCCGGCGCCCGCGCCGCAGATCGGCAGCTTCGGCTTCGACGTCGCCGGCATGGACCGCAGCGTCGCGCCGGGCGAGGATTTCTACGCCTATGCCAACGGCACCTGGGCGCGCACCACCGAAATCCCGTCCGACAAGTCGAACTTCGGCATGTTCAGCGTGCTCGCCGATCTGTCGCAGGAGCGCACCCATTCGATCCTCGAAGAAGCCAAGGCCGAAGGGTCGAAGATCGGCACCGCCTATGCCGCCTATCTTGACCGTCAGGCGATCGACGCGCGCGGGCTCGAACCGATCCGCCCCTGGCTGGACCGGATCGCCGCCGTGACCGACACCGGCGCCTATGCCGCGCTCGCCGCCGAGGCGGATCGCGCCGGCATCCCGATCCCCTTCGCCACCTATGTCGGTCAGGACGACAAGAATCCCGAAGTCTATGCGCTCAGCCTCGCCCAGGCGGGGCTCGGCATGCCCGACCGCGACTATTATCTTTCCGACGAGGCGCGGCTCACCGAAACCCGCAACGCCTATCGCGAGCATCTCGCGCGCGTGCTGACGCTGGCGGGCGAGCCGAATGCCGCGGCACGCGCGCAGGCGGTCCTCGATTTCGAAACCGCGATCGCGCGGGCGCACTGGACCCGCGTCGACAGCCGCGATGCCGACAAGACCTACAACAAGATGACGGTCGCCGATCTCACGACGCGCGCGCCCGGTTTCGATTTCGTGCGCTATTTCGAAGGCATCGGCGCGCCGGTCGATTCGGTGATCGTCGCTCAGCCGAGCGCGGTCGAGGGGATCGCGCGGCTGATCGCCGACACGCCGGTCCAGGTGCTGCGCGACCAGCTGATGGTCCGCTCGCTCGACAGTTTCGCCGACGTGCTGCCGACTGCCTTCGACGACGCGCAGTTCGCCTTTTACGGCACCACCCTTTCGGGCACGCCCGAGCAGCAGGCCCGCTGGAAGCGCGCGGTCGATTTCACTTCGGCGGCGCTCGCCGACGAAGTGAGCCAGGAATATGTCGCGCGCTATTTCCCGCCCGAGACCAAGGCGGCGGCGGACGAGCTCGTCCAGAACGTCATCGCGGCGATGGGCGATCGCATCCGCGGGCTCGACTGGATGTCGGCCGAGACGAAGGAGCGCGCGCTTGCCAAGCTCGCCGCCTTCACGCCCAAGATCGGCTACCCCGATCGCTGGCGCGACTATTCGAACCTCGAGATCCGCCCCGGCGATGCCTTCGGCAACAATTGGCGCGCGAACCAGTGGGCGCACAATTACAACGTCGGCAAGCTCGGCCAGCCGATCTATCGCTGGGAATGGGGCATGACCCCGATGACGGTGAACGCCTATGCCAATTTCGGCATGGTCGAAATCGTCTTCCCCGCCGCGATCCTTCAGCCGCCGTTCTTCGATCCGAATGCCGATCCGGCGCTCAACTATGGCGGCATCGGCGCGGTGATCGGGCACGAGATCAGCCATCATTTTGACGATCAGGGCTCGAAATACGATGCCACCGGCCAGCTCGAGCAGTGGTGGACGCCTGAGGATCTCGCCGCGTTCGAAGCGCGCACCGCGGCGCTCAGCGCGCAGTATGACGCCTATGAGCCGCTGCCCGGCATGCGGGTGCAGGGCGATCTGACGCTGGGCGAGAACGTCGCCGACCTCGCCGGCCTCACCGTCGCGCACAAGGCCTATCGCGATTCGCTCGTCGGACAGGAGCCGCCGGTGCTCGACGGCTTCACCGGCGATCAGCGTTTCTATCTCGGCTGGGCACAGGTGTGGCGGCGCAACTATCGCGAGGCAAACCTGCGCCAGCGGCTGCTCACCGATCCGCATTCGCCGTCGCAGCAGCGCACCTGGGTCGTCCGCAATCTCGATCCCTGGTACAGCGCGTTCGATCCCCAGCCGAGCCAGCAGCTCTATCTCGAGCCGGCCGAGCGCGTGAACATCTGGTGATCCCCGGCCCGAGCCGCGCGCCCGCTTGACCGGCGCGCGGCTCCGGCACAGGACGGGGCATGGCCACGCTTCCCGCCGGTTCCAAGCCCGTTCGCAATCGCACCCTGCTGCCGCTCGCCGCTGCGCTCGTCGCGGGGATCGCGGCGGCCGGGCTGATCCTCACGACGATCGGCGATCGTGCGCTCGCGGTCGGCTTCGTCGCCGCCGGACTGTTGATCGCCGGCGGGCTCTATACGTTCCGGCGGCTGTTCGCGTCCGATGCCGCAGCCGAGCCCGTCGTCGACTGGGCCGTCGCCCACGCGCTCGCGGCGGCGAGCGACGATGCGCTCGCCGTCACCGATCGCGCCGGCCGGCTGGTCTGCGCCAACGCCCGCTACGAATCGCTGTTCGGCGGCTTTCCCACACCGCCCAGCCTGCCCGTCGGCGATGCCGCGCTTTCGGCGCTCGGCGCCGCGGGTCGCGCCGCCTGGCGCGACGGCAGCGGCCGCACCGACGCGCTCGACGTCTCCGGCGCGCGCGTCACCGCCAGTGTCGAGCGCGTGAATGACGAGATGCTCGTCTGGCGCTTCGCCGGCGTTCAGGCGGTCGATCTCGCCCAGACCGTCCAGACCCTCATTGCCGGCCACACCGGCGATCGTCTCGCCTCGGCCGGAGTGATGACTGCGCTCGTTTCGCCCGAGGGGCGGGTGCGCGCCGCGAACCGCGTGCTGCGCCTGCGCGCGATGGGGCATGAGGAAGCCGCGATCGAGGGGCGCGATTTCACGCGCTTCCTCATCACCGACAGCAGCGGGCAGGTCCGTTTCGAGCGCGAGGGGACGACCGGTACGCCGCTGCGCGTGCTTCAGATTCCGTTCCTCGACGGCGAGGACGCCCCGATGCTGGTGGCGCTGCTCGACGAAGAGACGAGCGCAGTGAACTCGCCCGCGATCGGCGGCAGCGCCAGCGCGCATGTCCGCTCGCTCATCTCGCTGCTTCCGCTCGGCATGGCGCTGGTCGATCGCGACGGCCGCTTCGTCCATATGAACGACGCCTTCGTGCGGGCGACGCGCGTCAATGCCGCTGCCCCGCCGCTCTATCCGGGCGATCTGGTCGTGCGCGAGGACAAGGCCGCGCTCGCCGATGCGGTCCGCCGCTTCGCCGGCGGTGCCGCGCATGCGACCGACATGGCGATCCGCCTCGCCGATGCGCCCGAGGAGCCGGTCGCCGTCTCGATCGCCGCCGCGCGCGGGCTCGGCGAGGCGGCGGTCCTCATCAGCCTCAAGGATTCGGGGGAGGAGGGCAAGCTCAAGCGCCAGGTCGCGCAGGCGACGAAGATGCAGGCGGTGGGCCAGCTCGCCGGCGGCGTCGCGCATGATTTCAACAACATCCTCACCGCGATCATCGGCCATTGCGATCTGATGCTGATGCGCCATTCGCCCGGCGACAGCGACTATGACGACATTCAGCAGATCCGCGCCAATTCGAATCGCGCCGCCAGCCTGACGCGCCAGCTGCTCGCCTTTTCGCGCCAGCAGACGCTGCGGCCGCAGGTGCTCCAGCTGCCCGACGTGATCTCCGAAGTCTCGAACCTGCTCAAGCGGCTGCTCGGCGAGACCGTCCGGCTCGAGGTCAAGCACGGCCGCAATCTCGGTCCGGTCCGCGCCGATCCGGGGCAGCTCGAACAGGTCGTCGTCAACCTAGCCGTCAACGCGCGCGACGCGATGCTCGCCAAGAATCCCAGCGGTGGCGGCATGCTCACGATCGAGACGATGACGGTCACCGCCGCCGACGTGCGCCAGATGGAGGAGGATGTCCTTCCGCTCGCCGATTATACCGCGCTGCGCATTTCGGACACGGGGACGGGTATTCCGCCCGAGGTGCTGCCCAAGATCTTCGAGCCCTTCTTCACGACCAAGGAAGTGGGCAAGGGTACCGGCCTCGGCCTCTCGACCGTCTATGGCATCATCAAGCAGTCGGGAGGTTTCATCTTCGCCGAAAGCGAGCCGGGGCAGGGGACCGCCTTCACCATCTATCTCCCCGTCCACGCCGCCGCGGAGGCGAGCAAGGCACCCGCCGCGCCGAAGGAGAAGCCCGCCGATCTCTGGGGCAGCGGCACGGTGCTGGTGGTCGAGGACGAGGATATGGTCCGCGCGGTGGCCGAGCGTGCGCTCACGCGCCAGGGCTATACCGTGCTGACGGCGGAGAACGGCGAAGTCGCGCTCGAACTGCTCGATCGGTGCGACAAGCCCGATCTGCTGGTGTCGGACGTGGTGATGCCGTCGATGGACGGGCCGACGATGGCGCGCCGCGTGCGGGCGCGCTATCCGGATATCCCGATTCTCTTCATGTCGGGCTATGCCGAGGAACAGCTGCGCAAGTCGATCGATCTCGACAATATCGCCTTCCTCCCCAAGCCCTTTTCCGTCCAGCAGCTCGCCGAGGCCGCGCGCGACGTTCTTGCAACGAAATGAAGTCTTTGGCATGGGCTGGACTGCCGTAGCGTGTGCGGCGAGTGGGGGAGTATGTGTCGAATGCGCCTTTGTGGGTCCGGGCACCGAAGTGCTGCGCGCGGAATGAGGGCGAGCCGTTCGACGGCCGCGGGCGTGGCGAAGCTCCATGGCTGAGCCGCAGCGCGTCCTGATCGTCGAGGACGAACCGCTCATTTCGATGATGCTCGAGGATTTTCTCGATCTGCTCGGCCGCCGCGTCGCGGGCACGGCCGACAGCTGCGAGACTGCGATTCCCCGGATCGAGACCGGCGATATCGATGCCGCGATTCTCGACGTGAATCTGCGCGGCGGCGAAAAGAGCTGGCCGGTCGCCGATGCCCTGGCCGCGGCGGGGATCCCGTTCGTCCTCGCCACCGGCGGATCGGACGACACGATTGTCGAGGTCTACAAGGATCGCCCGGTGCTCTCCAAGCCCTTCACGCTCGAAGGCGTCGAGGCCGCGCTCGATTCACTGGGCTGAGGCGCTCGCCTCACCAGCGGCCGCGCCGGGCGGCCGCCACCACTTCGTCGACGCGGATCGGCGCCTGGCCGCGCCGCGGTGCGAGCCGGGCGATCAGCCACACCGCGCCGATCGCCAGTCCGATCGCGAGCACGCGGGTGCCGTCGCGTGTCAGGTAGAGCGTTTCGCCGAGCCAGTCGCCCGCGAGTGCGCCGCCGACCGCTGCCGGCAGGAACGCCAGCCATGCGACGAGCGGCAGCCGCTCCGGCCCGAAATGCCGGTCCCAACGCTTCCATAGCGCCGTCAGCTCGACCTGGTGGCGCGCCGCGACCGCAGTGAAGAATCCCACCGCCGCGTCGCCGTGCAGCCCCAGATCCTGCAGCAGCCGCGAATCGCCGCGGATCCGGTCGCGCGCCACCCCGCTGCGTTCGGCCAGAAGGTCGCGTATGTCCTGTTCAATGATGCTCACCGGGCGCTTCTAGCCGCCAGGGGCGGGGAAGGGGAGTGGCGAAAAGTTCCGCTCTTGTTCCGTTGGAACATTTGGTGTACGCCACCATTCACGTTGAATGCGTGACGGCAATCCTCTAGCGGCGAGGGCTTCGAAATGGCGGCATCTCTCAAGGTGATCGACGGCAAGATGGCAGCATCCACGGACAAGGCGGCGGGCGACCGCCAGAAGGCGCTCGACGCGGCGCTCGCCCAGATCGACCGCGCGTTCGGCAAGGGCAGCGCGATGAAGCTCGGCCAGAAGGAGGCGATGCAGGTCGAGGCGATCTCGACCGGCTCGCTCGGGCTCGACATCGCGCTCGGCGTCGGCGGCCTGCCGCGCGGCCGCGTGATCGAAGTCTATGGGCCGGAAAGCTCGGGCAAGACCACGCTCGCGCTCCACGTCATCGCCGAGGCGCAGCGGATGGGCGGCACCGCCGCCTTCGTCGACGCCGAGCATGCGCTCGATCCGGTCTATGCCCGCAAGCTGGGCGTCGACATCGACGAGCTGATCGTCTCGCAGCCCGATACCGGCGAGCAGGCGCTCGAGATCACCGACACGCTCGTCCGCTCGAACGCGATCGACGTGCTGGTGGTCGATTCGGTCGCCGCGCTCGTCCCGCGTGCCGAGATCGAAGGCGAGATGGGCGACAGCCATGTCGGCCTGCAGGCGCGGCTGATGTCGCAGTCGCTGCGCAAGCTCACCGGCTCGATCAGCCGATCGCGCTGCATGGTGATCTTCATCAACCAGCTGCGCATGAAGATCGGCGTGATGTACGGCAACCCCGAGACGACGACGGGCGGCAACGCGCTCAAATTCTACGCCTCGGTCCGTCTCGACATCCGCCGTACCGGCCAGATCAAGGATCGCGACGACATCGTCGGCAATTCGACGCGCGTGAAGGTGGTGAAGAACAAGGTCGCCCCGCCGTTCAAGCAGGTCGAATTCGACATCATGTACGGCGAGGGCATTTCCAAGATCGGCGAGATCCTCGATCTGGGCGTGAAGGCCGGGCTGGTCGAGAAGGCGGGCGCCTGGTTCAGCTACGACAGTGTCCGCATCGGCCAGGGACGCGAGAACGCCAAGACCTTCCTCAAGGAAAATCCCGAGATCTGTCAGCGGCTCGAGGCCGCGATCCGCGGCCGCACCGAGCAGGTCGCCGAGGAGATGATGACCGGCCCCGACGCCGAGGACGATCTCTGATCGCGTAGAAGACGCCGCCGTCGCCCGCCCTCGGCGGCGCGGCGCGACGGCGATGGGAGCCTCTCCCGTCGAAGGACCCGGCGCACTCCCTGCGCCGGGTCTTTTCGCGTCCGGTCGACGCGGCGGCCGTTTCGTGCTCAAGCAGGCGCGCTATCGCCGATCAGGAGAGCCCGGATGACCATTCGCGTCCACCATCTCGAAAATTCGCGTTCGCAGCGCGTGCTCTGGATGCTCGAGGAGCTCGAGCTTCCCTATGAAGTCGTCCGCTACGCGCGCGACCCCAGGGCGATGCTGGCCCCGCCCGAGCTGCGCAAGGTCCATCCGCTGGGCAAGTCGCCGGTGATCGAAGACACCAGCACTGCCGCGGGTCCGCGCGTGGTCGCCGAAACCGGCGCGATCGTCGAATATCTGGTCGAGAAGGCCGACGGCCGCCTCGGCCCGCCCTCGCACCGCGAGTCGGTCCTGCGCTATCGCCAGTTCCTCCATTATGCCGAAGGCTCGCTGATGCCGCCGCTGCTGCTCAAGCTGGTGCTCGGCCGCATCCCGCTCTTCGGCAGGAGCGCGCAGAAGCGCATCCAGCCGATGATCGACGTCCATCTCGACTGGATCGAAGCCGAGCTCGCCGGCCGCCCCTGGTTCGCCGGCGAGGAATTCACCGCCGCTGACGTGATGATGAGCTTCCCGCTCGAAGCGGCGGTCGCGCGCGCCGGCGCCGCGGAGGGCCGCCCGCACATCGCCCGCTGGCTCGAGACGATCCACGCCCGCCCGGCCTATCGCTCGGCTCTCGCCAAGGGCGGCCCCTATGCCTATGCGTGACGCGAACGACATAACCGGGGGGACTGGAATGGAAGCGACGCCGCCGCGCGAGGATCAGCGCGAGAGCAGGTTGCAATGGTGGATGCTGGGCGGCTTCGCGCTCGGGCTGGCGCTCGGCCTGATCGTCCATTTCTACGCCGCGGGTGCCGATTGGGTGGCGTTCGTCACCACCTATGTCACCGGCCCGATCGGCCAGCTGTTCCTGCGGCTGTTGTTCATGCTGGTCATTCCGCTGCTCTTCTCGGCGCTCGTCGTCGGCATCGCGGAGATGGGCGAGGTCCGCTCGCTCCGCCGCGTCGGCCTGCGCACGCTGCTGCTCACCGTCGTCGTCTCCTCGGTCGCCGTCCTCATCAGCATCGGCTGGGTCAACTGGCTGCGTCCGGGCGACGGCACCGATCTCGCCGTCGTCCAGGCGATGCTCGACGAAGCCGGGGCAGGCGCCAGCGCGATTCTCGAGCGCACCGGCTCGACACCCACCGGCATGGACGCGCTGCTCTCGATCGTCCCGTCGAACGTGATCGCCGCGATGACCGCGAACGACATTCTCGCGGTGATGTTCTTCGCGCTGTTCTTCGGCATCGGCATCCTCATCGCCGGCAACCGGCCCGAGGTGCAGGTGCTCCAGCGCGGGATCGAGGGCATTTTCACCGTCGCGATGAAGCTGATCGGTATCGTCATCAAGATGGCGCCGCTCGCGGTCTTCTGCTTCATGTTCAATCTGGCGGCACTGTTCGGCTGGGAACTGATCGCCCGGCTTTCGGCCTATGTCGGCGTGGTGCTGCTCGCGCTCGGCACGCAGATGTTCGTCGTCTTCCCGCTGCTGCTGGTGCTGATCGCGCGCAAGAGCCCGATCGCCTTCTTCCGCCAGACCTCGGAAGCCAGCGTGATGGCCTTCTCCACCGCCTCGTCGAACGCCACGCTGCCTACGGCGCTGCGCGTCGCCGACATGGAGCTCAAGCTGCCGCGCAAGGTCGCCCGCTTCGTGCTCACTGTCGGCGCCACCGCCAACCAGAACGGCACGGCGATGTTCGAGGGCGTCACCGTCCTGTTCCTCGCCCAGTTCTTCGGCGTCGAGCTCGATTTCCTGCAGCAGCTCACGGTCATGCTGATCTGCATCCTCGGCGGCATCGGCACGGCGGGCGTTCCTGCCGGCTCGCTGCCGGTGGTCGCGCTGATCCTCGGCATGGTCGGCGTCCCGCCCGAAGGGATCGGCCTCGTGCTCGGCGTCGATCGCTTCCTCGACATGTGCCGGACCACGCTCAACGTGGTGGGCGATCTGGTTCTCGCCACGGTGGTGTCGCGCGGCGAACAGGATGGCCCTGAAGCGGCCGAGCCGGTGGTCGCATGATGCGCCTGTCGCGCCGTGCGATGCTGGCGGCAGCCTCCGCCGCGCCGCTGCTCGCCCCGCGCTTCGCCTGGGCGATGCAGGATGCCGCCGAGCTGACCGACATCACCGGCGGCGTGCAGCCGATCGGCCCCGACGAGCGGCGCGCGCGGATCGCCCGTGCCCAGGCGCTGATGCGGCGGCACGGCATCGGATCGGTGCTGATCGAGCCCGGCGCCAGCATGATCTACTTCACCGGCGTGCGCTGGTGGCGCAGCGAACGACTCACTGCGGTCGTGCTCCCGGTCGAAGGCGATCCGCTGATCGTCACGCCCTTCTTCGAGGAGCCGTCGGTGCGCGAATCGCTCGGCATCGATGCCGAGGTCCGCGTCTGGCAGGAACATGAGGATCCTCTCGCGGTCGTCGCCGGCTGGCTGCGCGAGAAGCGGTTGGCGGACCGGCCGGTCGGAATCGAGGAGACGGTGCGCCACTTCGCGGTCGATGGGCTCGCCCGCGCGCTTCCGGGTGCCGAAATCGTGTCCGGCAATCCGGTCGTCCGCGGCTGCCGCATGCTCAAGTCGCCGCACGAGATCGCGCTGATGCAGGCCGCTACCGACGTTACTGTCGCCGCCTATCGCTGGACCTGGCCGCGGATCGAGGCGGGGATGAGCCCGCGCGACATCGGCGCGCTGATGAGCGCGGCCACCGCCCGGCTCGGCGGCAGCGTCGAATTCAACCTGATCCTGCTCGGCGAGGCTTCGGCCTATCCGCACGGGTCGGGCCAGCCGCAGCAGGTCCGCCCCGGCGAAGTCGTCCTCATGGACTGCGGCTGTTCGGTGCACGACTATGAGTCGGATGTCTCGCGCAGCTTCGTGTTCGGCGATCCGAGCGTCGAGCAGCGCCGGGTCTGGAACCATGTCCGCCAGGGCCAGCAGATCGCGTTCGATGCGGCTCGGATCGGTCGCCCCGCCGGCGCCGTCGACGATGCCGTGCGCGCCCATTACCAAAGCCTCGGCTATGGCTCGGACTATGCGCTGCCCGGCCTCTCGCACCGCACCGGTCACGGCATCGGGCTCGAGGGGCACGAGCCGGTGAACTTCGTGCGCGGCGAGACGACTCCGCTCGCGCCCGGGATGTGCTTCTCGAACGAACCCGGCCTCTATCTGCCCGGTCGCTTCGGCATCCGGCTCGAGGATTGCCTCTACATGACCGAAGCCGGCCCGCGCTGGTTTAGCGAGCCGCCGCCGTCGATCGAACGGCCGTTCGGCTGACCGGCCGCGCGCTGCCCGCTATTCCATCCGCCGGGTGTGGCGGAACCGGGCATAGCGGTTGAGCAGATCGTTGATGATCTGGTCGCCGCTGAATCCGGTCACGTCGTGCGGCTGGTCGCCTTCGGAAGAGGACGCCATGGCCCGGAAATGGCGCCGCTCGCCCGCCTCGGCCTTGCGGCTTTCGGCCCAGGCGAAGCTCGGCGAGCGAAAGCCCCGCGCGCGCACGGTGTAGCGGAATGCGCCGCGCTCGCCGTGCGGCACGGTCACGTCGATATGCTCGCCGTCCCCGGTGAAGTTCGGCTCCAGCCCCGCCGCCCGCAGCTCGGCCGCCACGGCGTCGAGCGCCGGCCGCACCGTGCCCGTCAGGAAATCCGCGATGTCGCTCTTGTCGTTGTGGCTGGTGATGCTCGCCAGCCGCTGCTGCCAGCTCAGATGCGGTCCGGGTGGGGTTTCCTCGGCCACGCCCATGTCGATCGAGCTCGCCTTGCCTTCCATCTGGAGCGCGCGCAGCAGGCCGTAGGCGATAAACACCATCACCACTGCGAAGGGCAGGGCGCTCGCGATCGCCGCCGTCTGCAGCGCCTGTAGCCCGCCCGCGAGCAGCAGCACCGCCGCGACGCCGCCGGCCGTCACGGCCCAGAACACCCGCTGCCACACCGGCGGATTCTCCGCTGCGCCCGACGTGATGATGTCGATCACCAGCGCGCCCGAATCGGCCGATGTCACGAAGAAGGTGATGACCAGCAGCGTGGCGATCCCCGACGTGATCGTCGCGAGCGGCAGCGCGCTCAGCGTCTCGAACAGCGCGATCGGCAGATTGTCCGCCACCGTCGCCGCGATCGGCGCGGCGCCTGAAAGGTCGAGCCCGATCGCCGTGTTGCCGAACACGGTCATCCACAGGAAGGTGAAGGCGACCGGCACCAGCAGCACGCCCATCACGAATTCGCGGATCGTTCGCCCGCGCGAGATGCGGGCAATGAACATCCCGACGAACGGCGACCAGGCGATCCACCAGCCCCAGTAGAACAGCGTCCAGTCGCCCAGCCAGGGATTGGGCTCATAGGCGTACATGCGGAAGGTCCGCTGCACGACCGCGCCCAGATAGGTGCCGATGTTCTGGACGAACGCCTGGAGCAGGAACACCGTCGATCCGGCGAACAGCACGAAGGCGAGCAGCGCCACCGCCAGCACGATGTTCAGCTCGGAAAGGCGCTTCACGCCCTTGTCGAGCCCCATGACGACCGAAAGCGTGGCCATGCCGGTGATCGCCGCGATCAGGATCAGCTGGACCGAGGTGGAGGTCGGCAGGCCGAACAGATAGCCGAAGCCCGCGTTCACCTGGAGCACGCCGAGGCCGAGCGACGTCGCGACGCCGAACATCGTGCCGAGCACCGCGAAGATATCGATCGCATGGCCGATCGGGCCGTGGATGCGCTTGCCGATCAGCGGATAGAGGGCCGAGCGGATCGCCAGCGGAAGCCCGCGGCGGAAGGCGAAATAGGCGAGTGCCAGCCCGACGACGATATAGATCGCCCAGGCGTGCAGCCCCCAATGGAAGAAAGTGAGCATCATCGCCTGCCGCGCGGCATCGAGCGTGCGGCCTTCTCCCACCGGCGGCGTGGCATAATGCTGCACCGGCTCGGCGACGCCGAAGAAGATGAGGCCGATGCCCATCCCTGCGCTGAACAGCATCGCGAACCAGCTGAGATAACTATAGTCCGGCTCGCTCTCGTCCGGGCCCAGCTTCACGTCGCCGAAGCGGCTCAGCATCAGATAGAGGACGAAGACGAGGAACCCCGCCACGACGAGGATGTAGAACCAGCCGAAATCCTCGACGATCAGCGCCTGAATCCGGCCGAACAGCACGCCCGCCTGTTCGGCGAACAGCGCCCCGCCCAGCGCGAAGGCGAGGATCAGTGCCGCCGAGATGAAGAACACCGGCGGATTGACCTGCATGCGGCGTCCGCTGCCGGCGGGCGCGGCTTCCTCGAGGATGGCGTCCTCCATCGTGCGATCTGCTCCTCTTCTGCGGGTCCGTGGGGAACGTGGCCGGGCGGGGCTTTGTTGCGGCGTGCGGAAATGGCTGTCCTACACGCCGACGATCTGCCAGCCTCGGCAGGCTCTTTGACACGGTCGATCCCCGCTTGCGGCTCCGCGCAACTTAAGATCGCGGCGGCGCAAGATTCGCAAAGGATCGGCGGGAAAACCGCGAAGCGAAGCGCCGCCGACGCCGCGACTCACTGCCGCGCGACGATCGCCTGCGTGTCGCATCCGCTCGGCAGCGTGCCGAAGCTGCGGCCGCCGCCGCCCGCGATGCGCGTCGCGACGAACGCATCGGCTATCGCCGCCGGCGCGTGCCGGATCAGCAGCGACGCCTGGAGCAGCAGCGCCAGCCGCTCGGCGACGAAGCGGGCCTCCGCCTCGGCGGGCGCGCCTTCGCCCAGTCGCTCGGCGAGCGCGACGACTTCGCGGTCGAACCGCGCATCGCCGCCGCTTGCCGCCGCCAGCTCGGTGCGGAACGCCTCGAGTGCCGCCGGTTCCTTCGCCAGCGTGCGCAGGATGTCGAGCGCAATGACGTTGCCCGATCCTTCCCAGATCGCGTTGAGCGGCGCCTCGCGATAATAGCGGGGCAGGGGCGTCTCCTCGACGTACCCCGCGCCGCCCAGGCATTCCATGCACTCGTAGACGAAATTGGCGCAGCGCTTGGTCAGCCAGTATTTGGCGACCGCTACGCCCAGCCGGGCGAACGCCGGCTCGTCGTCGAACGCGCGGGCGACCCGCATCACCAGCAGCACCGCCGCCTCATATTCGGTTGCGAGATCGGCGATCACCGCGGTCATCGCCGGCTGGTCGATCAGCGTCTTCTGGAACGCGCGCCGGTGGCGGACGTGGTGCACCGCTTCGGCCAGCGCGCGCCGCATGATGCCCAGCGTTCCGGCGACCGTGCCCAGCCGGGTGTGGTGGACCATGTCGATGATCGTCCGCACGCCGCGGCCTTCCTCGCCGAGCAGTTCGGCATGGGCGCCGTGATATTCGATCTCGGACGAGGCGTTGGATTTGTTGCCCAGCTTGTCCTTCAGCCGCATCACATGGATCGCGTTGCGGCTGCCGTCGGGTGCGATCCGCGGCACCAGGAAGCAGCTCAGCCCCGCGTCGGTGTAGGCAAGCGTCAGGAAGCCGTCGCTCATCGGCGCCGAGCAGAACCACTTGTGGCCGGTCAGCCGCCAGCCGCGCCCGTCGCGCTCGGCACGCGTCGTGTTCGCCCGCACGTCGCTGCCGCCCTGCTTCTCGGTCATCGCCATGCCCAGCGTGATGCCGCGCTTGCCCGGAATCGGCACCAGCGGCGCGTCATATTCGCCGCCGATCAGCGCGGCGAGCCAGGGCCCGGCGGTCTCGGCGTCGGTGCGCAGCGCGGGCACCGCGGCATAGGTCATGTTGATCGGGCACATCACGCCCGCTTCGGCCTGCGTGAACAGCGCCAGCATCGCGGCATGGGCGACATGCCCGCCCGGTCCCTCGCGCCGCCAGGCGATGTCGTGGATGTCATGCTCCATCGCCAGCGTCATCAGCTCGTGATAGGCGGGGTGGAAGCGAACCTCGTCGATCTGCCGGCCATAGCGGTCGAACCGGATCAGTTCGGGCAGGTGCCGGTTGGCGAGCTCGCCCAGTTCGAGCACATGCTCGGACCCCACTGCGGCGCCAAGTGCGGCGAGCGGCGCCTCCAGCCAGGCGCCGCCTTCGCGTAGCGCCGCCTCGCGCAGTGCAGCGTCGGTGGCGAAGAAGTTGCGGCCGCCGAATTCGGGCGGCTGGTTGGTGACCTCATGCGTCTGCAACGCGGTCCGCGGGGCATAGCGTGCCATCGAATTCCTCTCCGCTCAGGCCTCTGCCTCGATGTCGCGTTTGCGCGAGTTGCGCAGCCGCGGCTCGCGTTCGAGTCCCGCGGCTTCCTTGATCGATTTGCGCATCTCGTCGCGCTTGTCGTGGATCGATGCGATCACTGGCCCCACGGCAATTCCGAGGTCGACCAGCAGCGCCTCGGAAAGCTGCAGCGAACTTTCCAGCGTCTCGGGCACTGCATCGGTGGCGCCGGCCTTGTAGAGTTCCGCTGCATGGCTCGAATCCCGGGCGCGGGCGATGATCGGCAAATGCGGCACCCAGTTGCGGACGCGCCGAGTGAGGTGCACCGTCAGCACGGGATCGTCCATCGTCAGCACCAGCGCGGTCGCACGGCCGAGATTGAGCCGATCGACGAACTCGGATCGCGTGACGTTTCCGAACAGCGCCGGATAGCCTTCGCGCCGCGCGGTGCTCACTGTGTCGATGTCGGCATCGACCGCGACATAGCGCTGGCCGTGGCGTGCGAGCATGTCGGCTACCGTGCGCCCCACGCGCCCGAAACCGATCACGACCGTGCCCGGCCCTTCCGGAGCGATCGCGGCTTCCGGCTCGGCTGCCTGTGCGCGGCCCTCGATCAGTCGGGAGACTGCCTTGCCGGCGCTGGCGAGCAGCGGCGTGACCGTGAGGCCGATCGCCGTCACCGTGGTCCAGAAGGCTGCGGTGGAAGGAAGGATCAGCCCCGCGCCCGCCGCTACGCCGAGCACGATCAGCGTGGTCTCCGACGGGCTGGCCATCAGCACGCCGGTTTCGACGGCTACGCCGGTGCGGGCCCCGTTGAGCTTGAGCAGCCCGACTGTGACGGCGACCTTGATCGCCATCACTCCCAGAATCGCCATCAGCAGCTCGGTCCAATTCGCCGCCACCAGCCGAAGATCCAGCTGCATGCCCACGGTGATCAGAAACACGCCCAGCGCAAGGCCGATGAACGGGACGGTAATCGCCTCGACTTCGCTGCGATACTCGGTTTCGGCGATCAGCAGTCCCGCGATCAGTGCGCCGACAATCGGCGAGAGGCCTGACGCCGTGGTGGCGAGGCTCGCCACGATGACGACGAGCAGGCTCGCCGCCAGAAACAGTTCCGGGCTCTTGGTGCGCGCCGCCTGGGCGAAGAGCTTGGGTAAGACGAAGCGGCCGCCGACATACAGCACTGCGATGGTCAGCAGCCCCCAGCCGGCGACGCTTGCAAGCCCCACCCAGCCGGTCTCGGTGGCGGTGGGGGCCATCGCGCCGAGCATGAAGATGATCGGCACGAGCGCGACATCCTCGAACAGCAGCATCGAAAATGCCGCACGGCCGACCGGTGAGGCGGTGCCGGTCATCGGCAGGACCAGCGCGGTGGAGGAGAGCGCGAGCGCGAGACCAAGCCCGATTGCGCCGCCCCATGCCTGACCGATGAGATGCAGCCCCACTCCGATGAGGATGCCTGCTCCCAGCAACTCCGCCGCGCCGACGCCGAACACCAGCGTCCGCAACATCCAGAGCCGTTTGAACGACAGCTCCAGGCCGATCGAGAACAGCAGCAGGATGATGCCGAACTCGGCATAGGGTTCGATCGCGTGCGGATCGGAAATGGTGATGTGGTAGAGCCAGGGATATTCGTCGACGAGCGATCCGAGACCCGCCGGGCCGGCGAGGATCCCGACCAGAATGAAGCCTATCACGGGGCTGATCCGGAACCGCGCGAACGCCGGGATCACAAGCCCGGCCGCGCCCAGGATCACGAGCGCATCGCTGAAACCGCTGTTGTCGACGTTGAGCATCTGCGTATCTAAGCGGTTGCGCCGCCGCTTGTCATGCAGAGTTGCCGAATTGGACGCCGATGTCGCGATTGCGAGCGGCGAAACGGCAGATCCTGCCGGACCGGGAGCCGGCCAGGTTGCTGACCGGAAACGTCGACCGGCTCGATCGGAGCTTGGTCCGGCTCGGCAGCGCGGGCACCGCTCCGACCATATTCATTCGCCGGAGGCGTCGCGGGGAAGCGGCGCCTCCGGCTGAAGACTAGCCCTGCTTCGCCATCGTACGCTCCAGATTTTCGCGAATGGCTTCGAAGAACTGCTCGGTGGTCATCCACGGCTGATCGGGACCGATCAGGATCGCGAGATCCTTGGTCATCTGGCCTCCCTCGACCGTCTCGACGCAGACCCGCTCGAGCGTCTCGGCGAATTTGGTCACTTCGGGAGTACCGTCGAACTTGCCGCGATACTTCAGCCCGCCGGTCCAGGCGAAGATCGACGCGATCGGGTTGGTCGAAGTCGCTTTGCCCTGCTGGTGCTGACGATAGTGGCGCGTGACCGTGCCGTGCGCCGCCTCGGCCTCGACCGTCTTGCCGTCGGGAGTCATCAGCACCGAAGTCATCAGGCCGAGCGAGCCGAAGCCCTGCGCGACCGTATCCGACTGCACGTCGCCGTCATAGTTCTTGCAGGCCCAGACGAACTCGCCGTGCCACTTGAGCGCGGAGGCGACCATGTCGTCGATCAGGCGGTGCTGATACTCGATGCCCAATTCTTTGAACTTCGCCTCGAACTCTTCCTCGAAAACCTGCTGGAAGATGTCCTTGAAGCGGCCGTCATAGGCCTTCATGATCGTGTTCTTCGTCGACAGATAGACGGGCCACTTGCGGTCCAGGCCGTAGTTCAGGCTGGCGCGCGCGAAATCGCGGATCGAATCGTCAAGATTGTACATCGCCATCGCGACGCCGGCGCTCGGGAACTGGAACACTTCCTCGTCGATCACGGTGCCGTCGTCGCCTTCGAACACCAGGCGCAGCTTGCCGGGGCCGGGGACGCGATAGTCGGTCGCCTTGTACTGGTCGCCGAAGGCATGGCGGCCCACGACGATCGGCTTGGTCCAGCCCGGAACGAGGCGGGGGACGTTCTTCATCACGATCGGCTCGCGGAAGACGACGCCGCCCAGGATATTGCGGATCGTGCCGTTCGGCGACTTCCACATCTTCTTGAGATCGAATTCCTCGACCCGCTGCTCGTCCGGCGTGATCGTGGCGCACTTCACGCCGACGCCGTACTTCTGGATCGCCTTGGCCGCCTCGACCGTGATCCTGTCGTCGGTCTCGTCGCGCTTCTGGATCGACAGGTCGTAATATTCGAGGTCGATGTCGAGATACGGCTGGATCAGGCGCTCGCGGATCCACTGCCAGATGATCCGAGTCATCTCGTCGCCGTCGATCTCCACGACGGGAGTCTTCACCTGAATCTTAGCCATCAATGTCTCGCTCGTCCTAGGGGGAAGTTTGCCGGAGCGTCTAGGACCAAGCCGACGGCGGATCAACCGGGCACGCGCCGACGATCGACCCGCCCGTGGTTAGGCCGCGACGGCGAGTGTCTGCGGGGCCCGGCGCGCAGAGCCGTGCGGCGGCGCCCCCAGGCCTGGAGCCGTCACCCGGAAGCGTGCCGCAGTCTCGACCAGCGACGCGATCTCGCCCGAGAGGCTGCGGGTCGCCGCCGCAGATTCCTCGACCATTGCGGCATTCTGCTGCGTCGCGCGGTCCATCGAGAGCATCGCGCCGCTGATTTCGCCGACTGCCGAGGCTTGCGCGTGGTTGTCGCCCGCGATTCCGCTCACCAGCGCCTGGACGTCCTCGACGCTAGTGTGGATTGTGTCGAGCGCACCATTGACCTGATCGACTGCGGATACGGCGGACTCGATGTCGCCGCGCGTGGTGGAAAGCTGACTGCGGGCGCGTCCGGCTTCTTCCTCCGCGCGCATCGCGAGGGCCGAAACCAGATCGGCAACCACCGCGAAGCCGCGGCCCGCCTCGCCGGCACGGCCAGCTTCCACCGCCGCGTTCATGGCGAGCACCCGCGTCTGGAAGGCGATCTTGTCGAGCCCGTCGATGACTCCGTCGATGCTGGTGGCGCTATCGGCGACGCGCACCATCGCGGCGACCGCCTGGTCCACCACGGCGCGCCCGTCGGCGACGACCGTCGTCGCCTCGCCGGCGCTTCCCGACGTGCGCTGCGCAGCGCCGGCGGTGGCTTCCGCCCGCGCCTTCATCTGCGTGATGGCGGCCGAGCTTTGCTCGATGCTTGCGGCGTTCGCCTCGGTCCGTTTGGCGAGGCTTTCGGTCGCCGTCGCGATTTCATCGGCGCTGCCCCGGATCGCGGCGGCGCTGGTCATCACCGCCCCGACGAGTTCCCGCAGCGATGCGAGCGCGTCGTTGAAGCTGGTCCTGACGCCCGAATAGGTTGGGGGGAAGGCAGGGCCGATATCGGCGGCGAGATCGCCCTCCGCCACGCGCCCGAGCTGAACCGCGAGGGTTTCGACCACCAGCCTCTGCTCGGCTTCCGCACGCGCGCGCTCGGAATCGGCAGCGGCCTTGGCAACGGCCGTATCGCGAAAAACGAGCACGGCACTGGCCATTGCGCCGATCTCGTCGCCGCGATGCGTGCCGGGCACCGTCACGTCATTGTTCCCGGCGGCAAGGTCGCGCATCGTGCCGGTCATCTCGACGATCGGACGGCTGAGCATCTGGCGCAACAGGAACCACGATGCGCCGATGATGATCACCAGCAGGACGCCGCTCACCACTACTGCAATCTCTTCATGCACGCTGGCGACACCGATTTCGTGGAGGCTCGCCTGCACGGCCTCGTATTTGGCTACACGGATCGCCTCCACTCCTCCGATCAGTTCGGCAACTTCGCCTTCGCCGCCAGTGGCGGCAAGCCGCTGCACCTGCGCCGCAACCTCGGGGGAGAGCCCCGCCATGACCTGATCCGCGTGGGCATGCTGCCACTGTTCGGCACGCTCGACCGCATCGGCGAGCGCCGCCTTTTCGGCCGGATCCTCGAGAAGCGACTGAAGCTCGCCGGCCGCGCGCCGAAAATGGTCGAGGCTCGCGCGGAACGCCGCCAGATCGGCGGGATCGCCGCTAACCGCATGGCCACGCAGATTGGTGACGGCGAGCAGCAGTGCATTCTCCGCCTCGGCGGACAGCGCCTGCTCGTGATCGATCCGGTCGTTGGTCCGGGTCAGCGCCGCGACATGCGCCGAAGTGGCGAAGACATAGATGCACATTGCCGCAGCGGTCGCGAGGACCAGCGCGAAGGCAAGGGCGAGCTTGTGGGAAATCGACACACGATTGAGCATAAACCGCTCCTTCGCGACACCGCCCCGCGCGGAGCCGCACCTTCCCAATATAGCGCAACGAGGACGGTGCGAACGCAGCAAGCACTTGTTTTATCGCATGGGTTTAAGCCGTCTGCGGCTCGGGGCGGGGGCCCCGGGGAAGGTTTGTGTTGCACCTGCGACACAGCTATAGCTGCAACATGCCAGCGAACGAGACGTCATCCGCCGCGACTGTGAAGTGGCGGATACCCGACATTCACCCGGAAGGTCGCAAATATGTGCTGATTGCCGGCGTCGCCGCGTTCCTCGCGTGGCTGCTGTTGGACTTCATGACCTGGCCGCTGATCATTCTAACGGCTTTGGTCGCTGCGTTCTTCCGCGATCCGGTGCGTGTCACGCCGCAGGGGGAGGGACTGATCATTTCGCCTGCCGACGGGCTGGTGACAATGATCGAGCGCCTGCCTCCGCCTGCCGAGCTCACCGGCCCGCAGGGACTGGGCGACGCTCCGCTCACGCGCGTATCGATCTTCATGAGCATCTTCGACGTGCATCTCAACCGCACGCCGGTCGGGGGCAGTGTGCGCCAGGTCGTCTATGTCTCCGGCCGTTTCCTCAATCCCGATCTCGACAAGGCGAGCGAGGAGAATGAACGGCAGCATATTGTCGTCGAGGATCGTGACGGGCTGCGGATCGGCTTCACGCAGATCGCCGGCTTCGTCTCGCGGCGGATTACCAGCTTCGTAAAGCCTGGCGACATGGTGGTGCGCGGCCAGCGTGTGGGGCTGATCCGCTTCGGTAGCCGCGTCGACGTCTATTTGCCTGACGATTATGGCTGCCAGGTTGCGCTCGGTCAGCGCACGATTGCGGGCGAGACCGTGCTCGCCCGTAGGGGAGCGGGCTCCGTTACCGGGGTGGCGCAATAGCGGTCATGCCGCGACCGAGATGCCGCGCGCCGACACCGTCTGCACGCGCACGACCGGGCCACGACCCGCTCCGCGCGGCCGCGGTGGGAGTTCGGCGCCGACCACCGGCCCGTAGCGCAGCAGGAACAGCGCGCGCGGCGCGCGCGGCAAGACCGTGGATATGATGGTCCATAGCGAAGCGAGCAATACGCCTGAGAACAGCAGCGAAGTGAGCAGCGACATCATCGAACATCTCCCCTTTGTGGCAGTATCGAAGCGGAAGCCGTTCCGCCTGATCCGCAGTGGAACGACCGTCAATCCCGTTACGACCACGGTATGTTCCGTGTGTGTTCCGGTGTCAACGCTTGTATTTCGTCCGCGTCTCGGCTAAGGGCCCGCGCTCAACCCGCATGGGAAGCACATAACCCGGTGCTCCGCCGGTGCCTGAACGCACCCGGAGTCATCGCTTCCCAGAGGATCAACCGGAAGGAGACTATCCCTATGGCGGCTCCCGTCGTCACCATGCAGCAGCTGCTCGAATCGGGCGCGCACTTCGGTCACCAGACCCACCGCTGGAATCCGAAGATGAAGCCGTACATCTTCGGCGATCGCAATGGCGTCCACATCATCGATCTGTCGCAGACCGTGCCGCTGTTCGCGCGCGCGCTCGACTTCATCAACGCCAGCGTCGCCTCGGGCGGCAAGGTGCTGTTCGTCGGCACCAAGCGCCAGGCGCAGGAGCCGATCGCCGAGGCCGCGCGCCGCTCGGGCCAGCATTTCGTCAACCATCGCTGGCTGGGCGGCATGCTCACCAACTGGAAGACGATCAGCCAGTCGATCCGCCGCCTGAAGAACCTCGAGGAACAGCTGGGCGGCGACACGCACGGCCTGACCAAGAAGGAAATCCTCAACCTCACCCGCGAGCGCGACAAGCTCGAGCTGAGCCTTGGCGGCATCCGCGACATGGGTGGCATTCCCGACATCATGTTCGTGATCGACGCGAACAAGGAAGAGCTGGCGATCAAGGAAGCCAACACGCTCGGCATCCCGGTCGTCGCGATCCTCGATTCGAACGTGTCGCCCGACGGCATCGCCTTCCCCGTTCCGGCGAACGACGACGCCAGCCGGGCGATCCGTCTGTACTGCGAGGCCGTCTCGATCGCCGCCACCCGCGGCGGCCAGGATGCGATGGTGAGCAGCGGCCGTGATTTCGGCGCTATGGAGGAGCCGCCGGTCGAGGCTGCGGTTGCCGACACCGGCACCGAGAGCGGTGAGCCGGCGCCGGCGGCTGAACCCGAGCAGCCCGCCGCGGCGACCGAGCCCGAGACCGCAGCCGAGGGCGAGCGCCAGCTCGACGCCTGAGCCTCGTCATCGAACCGTAATCGGGGCGGGGCAGGGCCAGGCGCACTGCTCCGCCCGTCTTTTTTAGCATCGAGGAAAGAAACATGGCCGAGATCACCGCATCCGCCGTCAAGGAACTGCGCGAGCGCTCCGGCGCCGGCATGATGGACTGCAAGAAGGCGCTGAACGAGACCGGCGGCGACATGGAAGCCGCCGTCGACTGGCTGCGCACCAAGGGCCTTGCCGCTGCTGCCAAGAAGTCGAGCCGCACGGCGGCCGAGGGTCTGGTGGGCGTGGCGGTTGCCGGTACCAAGGGCGCGGCGGTCGAAGTCAACTCCGAGACCGACTTCGTCGCGAAGAACGATCGCTTCCAGGATTTCGTCCGTGAAGTGACGCAGATCGCGCTCGAGGCTGGCGACGACATCGACGCGATCAAGGCGGCGAGCATGCCGTCGGGCACCACCGTCGAGGAAACGCTGACCAACAACATCGCGACCATCGGGGAAAACCAGTCGATCCGTCGCGCCAAGCGCCTCGAAGTGTCGAAGGGCGCGGTGATCCCCTACGTCCACAACGCCGCCTCGCCGGGCCTCGGCAAGATCGGCGTGCTGGTCGCACTGGAGAGCGATGCGGGCGTCGATGTGCTCGAGCCGCTGGGCAAGCAGATCGCGATGCACATCGCCGCAGCCTTCCCGCTGGCGCTCAATGCCGAGGATCTCGATCAGGACGTGATCGCGCGCGAACGCGCAGTCGCGACCGAGAAGGCACAGGAAAGCGGCAAGCCCGCCGAGATCGTCGCGAAGATGGTCGACGGCGCCGTGGCGAAGTTTGCCAAGGAAAACGCGCTCATGAGCCAGCTGTTCGTCATGGACAACAAAACGCCGATTTCGGACGTGGTGGCCAAGGCTGGCAAGGATGCCGGCACGACGATCACGCTGAAGGACTATGTCCGCTTTCAGCTCGGCGAAGGCATCGAGAAGGAAGAGAGCGACTTCGCCGCCGAAGTCGCCGCGACGGCGGGCATCAAGAAGTAAGCGTCGCCTGAACGTCACGATCAAGGGGCGCGGTCACCCGTGGTGGCCGCGCCCTTTTTGTGTACGGCTCCTGTGCGGCTCGCGCCCGCGAGCAGCCGCAGCCTTCTCCGCTTGGCATCCCCAGCGCGCGCCTCTAAGGTCCGCGCCGCCGCGCATGCCGCTCCCTTGATATTTGGATTCCATGACACTTCCCCGTCTCAATCGCGTTCTGCTGAAGCTTTCCGGCGAGGTCCTGATGGGGCCGGGGCAGTTCGGGATCGATCCGGCGACCTGCGAGCGCGTGGCGCTCGAGGTGAAGGAGGCGAAGGACAGCGGGCTGGAAATCTGCCTGGTCGTCGGCGGTGGCAACATCTTCCGCGGGCTGGCGGGCGCGGCCCAGGGCTTCGATCGCGCCAGCGCCGACTATATGGGCATGCTGGCGACGGTGATGAACGCGCTGGCCATGCAGAACGCGCTCGAGAAGGTCGGCGTCCAGACGCGGGTGCAGTCGGCGATTCCGATGGCAAGCGTCTGCGAACCCTACATCCGGCGGCGCGCGCAGCGGCATATGGAGAAGGGCCGGGTGGTCCTGTTCGCTGCGGGCACCGGGCTGCCGTTCTTCACGACGGACACGACCGCGGCGCTGCGGGCGGCGGAAATGGGCTGTGACGCCTTGCTCAAGGGAACCAGCGTCGATGGCGTGTACGATGCCGACCCGAAGAAGGTCGCCAACGCCCGGCGGTACGATACGCTCAGCTTCAATCGCGTCCTGGCAGACAATCTGAAGGTGATGGACGCCAGCGCCGTTGCGCTGTGTCGCGACAACAATATTCCGATCGTGGTGTTCAATATCCGCGAATCGGGGAATCTGGCAGCAGTGTTGCGCGGCGAAGGCCGCTCCACCGTGGTCCGGAACGAAACCGAACCGACGAACGCATAAGAGGAAACCGGAATGGCCGCTTACGACAAGGCCGATCTCGAACGCCGCATGAATGGCGCCGTCGAGAGCCTGAAGAGTGATCTCGCGGGGCTTCGCACCGGCCGCGCTTCCACGTCGCTGCTCGATCCCGTGACGGTCGAGGTCTATGGTGCGCAGATGCCGCTCAATCAGGTCGCGACCGTTTCGGCTCCCGAGCCGCGGATGCTCTCGGTTCAGGTGTGGGACAAGACGAACGTCGGGCCGGTCGAGAAGGCGATCCGCTCGGCCGGGCTCGGGCTCAATCCGATCAACGATGGTCAGACGCTCCGGCTGCCGATTCCCGATCTTACCGAGGATCGCCGCAAGGAACTCGCGAAGCTCGCCGGGCAATATGCCGAGAAGGCGCGCATCGCCGTCCGCAACGTTCGCCGCGACGGCATGGACAGCCTGAAGACCGACGAGAAGAAGGGCGAAATCAGCGAGGACGAGCAGAAGCGGCTCGAGGCCGAAGTCCAGAAGCTGACCGACGCGACGGTGGCGGACATCGACAGCGTCACCGCTGCGAAGGAAAAGGAAATCCTGGGCAAGTGATGCCTGGGCACGTGCCTTGGGTCGATGGCGGCGGCACACCCGCGGACGCGGAGGCCTAACGCCATGGCTGCCCGCGCCGCTCCGGCCGCAGAGCCCGGCATCGTCCCGCGCCACGTCGCCATCATCATGGATGGCAACGGGCGCTGGGCAAAGGCTCGATTCCTGCCGCGAATCGCTGGACATCGCCAAGGCGTGGAGGCAGTGCGACGCGTCTCGCGGGCGGCGCGCGCCGCCGGCATCGAAGTCCTCACCCTCTACGCCTTTTCTTCCGAGAACTGGCGGCGGCCGGAGGAGGAGATCAGCGACTTGATGGGGCTGCTGCGCCACTTTCTTTCGAGCGAACTCGACGATCTGGTGGCGGAGGGCGTTCGCCTGCGGGTGATCGGCGACTATCACAGGCTGGCGCCCGATCTGGTCCGGATGATCGATCAGGCGATCGCGCGCACCGCCGCGCATGCCGGTCCGACGCTGGTGATCGCGCTGAACTATGGTTCGCAGGCGGAAATCGCGTCGGCTGCACGCCAGCTTGCCGAGCAGGTCGCGGCCGGCACGCTCGCCCCTGCCGATATCGATGAGGATCGCTTCGCGGCCGCTCTCGCGACACAGGATCTGCCGCCGCTCGACCTTGTGATCCGGACGTCGGGCGAACAGCGCCTGTCGAACTTCCTGCTATGGCAGGCCGCCTATGCCGAGCTGCTGTTCATCGACACGCTGTGGCCGGATTTCGACGAGGCGGCGCTGAACGACGCGCTGCGCCAATATGGCCGGCGGCAGCGCCGTTTCGGAGGCCTGTGACAACGCCGACTTCGGAACTGGCGGTTCGCGCAACGGTCGCGTTCGCGCTCATTGGGCTCGGCGTGGCTGCTTTGCTGGCCGGGGGCTTCGGTTTCTGGCTCGTGACTGCGATCGTCGGCGTGCTGATGATGGGCGAATGGGCGGCGCTGACCGGCGCCGGCCAGCGGCAGAAGCGGCTCGCGCAATATGCCCTTTCGGTTCCGCTCGCCATCTTGTGCCCGCTGGCGGCGGGCCCCGGCTTCTTCGCGATCGGCTTGCTCGTCGGTGCTGCATTCTTCATCGCCGCGGTGACGCGGAATCCTCGGCTTGCCGGCGGCGCGCTCTATATCGGATTGCCGATCCTCGCGCTGCTGTTGCTGCGCGCGCAGCCAGACGGGCTGTTGCTCACCTTCTGGGCGATGGGTCTGGTATCCGCATGCGACACGGGCGCACTGTTCGCGGGGCGCAGCCTGCGGGGTCCATTGCTCGCGCCAGCGATCAGCCCCGCCAAGACCTGGTCTGGACTGATCGGGGGAACGGTTGCCGCGACGGTCTTCGCCGCACTGCTCATGCCGCTGGGCCTGCCGCTTCGTCTGGTGCTGGTGACTGCATTGCTCGCGCTGCTTGCGCAGGCCGGCGATCTTTTCGAAAGCAGCCTCAAGCGCCGCGCCGGCGTGAAGGATTCCGGAACGATCCTGCCCGGCCACGGCGGGCTGCTCGATCGGCTCGACGGTCTCGTGCCGGTAGCACCGGCAGCCGTGTTACTCGTACTCTTGCCCGCCTGGATCTCATGAAGCGGATCACCATCCTGGGCGCGACGGGCTCGATCGGAAGCTCCACTCTCGATCTGGTCGAGCGCGCGCCCGAACAGTTCGAAGTGCTCGCACTCACTGCCAACCGCGACGTGGCGAGGCTCGCCGCGGCCGCGATCCGGACCAATGCGAAACGCGCCGTCGTCGCCGACGCGAGCTGCCTCGGCGCGTTGCGCGACGCGCTCGCAGGAACCGGCATCGACTCGCAGGGCGGTGCGGAAGCCGTATGCGACGCAGCCCGGATGGGCGCCGATTGGACGATGGCCGCGATCGTCGGGACCGCAGGCTTGCGCCCGACGATGGCGGCGATGGAAGCGGGAGGAATCATCGCGCTCGCCAACAAGGAGGCACTGGTCTCGGCCGGCGACGTGATGATGGCCGCGGCACGCGCATCGACGGTGACGCTGCTGCCGGTCGATTCCGAGCATAATGCAGTGTTCCAATGCTTCGATTCCGCCGCCGCGCATCGCGTTCGCCGGATCGTCCTGACGGCGAGCGGCGGCCCCTTTCGCGAAACGCCGCTGGAAGCGATGCGCACCATCACGCCCGAGCAGGCGGTGGCGCATCCCAACTGGAGCATGGGCGCGAAAATCTCGGTCGACTCCGCGACGATGATGAACAAGGGGCTCGAACTGATCGAGGCGTTCCATCTGTTTCCGGTGCGCGCCGATCAACTTGACGTCCTCGTTCATCGCCAGTCGGTCGTGCATTCGATGGTCGAATATGTCGACGGTTCGGTGCTGGCGCAGATGGGCACTCCCGATATGCGGACGCCCATCGCCTATGCGCTCGCCTGGCCCGATCGCATGGCCACGCCGTGCGAGCCTCTCGATCTCGCGCGGATCGGTCGGCTCGATTTCGAGGCGCCCGATCCGGTTCGCTTTCCGGCGCTGCGGCTCGCGCGTGGCGCGCTCGAGGCAGGCGGAGCGCGCCCGGCGATCCTCAATGCCGCCAACGAGGTCGCTGTCGAGGCTTTCCTGCGCCGGCGGATCGGCTTTCTTGAAATTGCCGCAATCGTTGCCGATACGCTGGAGTGCTATGACCCGGCCGCTCCGGAAACGCTCGACGCCGTACTGGCAATCGACGCCGAGGCGCGGCGCGTTGCCGGCGAGCGTGTGAAGGACTGCGTCGCTTGATCGAATCCCCCGGTATCCTCTTCACGGTCCTTGCTTTCGCGCTCGTGATCGGGCCGCTCGTCTTTCTCCACGAACTCGGCCATTATCTCGCGGGCCGTCGCTTCGGTGTGAAGGCCGAGGTGTTCTCGGTCGGCTTCGGCCGTGAGGTCGCAGGCTATACGGACCGGCACGGCACGCGGTGGAAGTTCGGGTGGTTGCCGCTTGGCGGGTATGTCCGCTTCGCCGGCGACATGAATCCGGCAAGCCAGCCCAGCCAGGAATGGCTCCAGCTTCCGCCCGAGGAGCGGGCGCGGACGTTCCAGGCGAAGAAGCTCTGGCAGCGTGCGATCATCGTCGCCGCTGGGCCCGTGGCAAACTTCCTGGTGGCAATCCTGATCCTCGCTGCGTTCGCGCTGGCGTTCGGCCAGAACCGCACGCCGACGGTCGTGGGCAGCGTCGTGCCGGGCAGCCCCGCTGCCGAAGCCGGTCTGCGGCAAGGCGACCAGATCCTCGCGATCGGCGGCCGACCGGTCGAGACGTTCAGCGAAATGGCGCAATATACTCAGCTTCGGCCGGGCGAGCGTGTCTCGGTCGCCTATCAGCGCGGCAGCCAGCAATTGTCGGGCGAGGCTGTGCTCGCGACGCGCCTGGAGCGGGATCGGTTCGGCAACGAGTTCCGCATCGGGCAGCTCGGCGTCGGGCCGGGGGAACCCGTTCATGAGCCGGTCGGCGTGCTGGAGGCTCCGATCGTCGGAGTCACGATGACTGCCGACATCGTCCGTACGATGGTCGACGGGCTCGGGCAGATCATCACCGGTCGCCGATCGGTGGAAGAGCTCGGCGGGCCGCTCCGCATGGCCCAGATTTCGGGGCAGCGGCTGGTTCTGGGACCGACCGAGTTCGTGTTCCTGATCGCGCTGATTTCAATTAATCTGGGATTCATCAACCTGTTGCCAGTTCCGATGCTCGATGGCGGTCATTTGTTCTTCTATGCAGTCGAGGCAGTGCGCCGGCGCCCGGTCGATCCGCAGGTGATGGAATGGGCGTTTCGCGGCGGGCTCGCTGCAATCTTCGCGCTGATGCTGCTGGTCACGCTCAATGACCTGGGCGCGTTCGGAGTCTGGAAGAATCTGGCCGGCTTGATCGGCTGACGAAGGTGGGGCAGGGCGGTTCGGGTGCAGGCAGGGCAGCCGGGCCATGACGATTTTCCGACTTGGGGTGGGATGGTGACAGCGATCAAGGCTAGCAATTTCGGCGCACGCGCCACCGGTACGTTGCTCGCGGGCTCGATGCTCGCGGGCCTCGTGATCGCGGTGCCTGCCCTCGCCCAGGAGGCCTCTGCTCCGCAGCAAGCTCCGGCGCCTGCCCAGGCCCCGGTGGCGGCTCCTCAGGAGGAGCAGCGCGTGATCCGTTCGCTCCAGGTCGAGGGTGCGCAGCGCATCGAGCGGGAGACGGTGCTTTCCTACACCCAGCTTCGTGTCGGCCAGCCCTATACGAACGAAACGCTCGACCAGGCGATTGTCGATCTCTACGCGAGCGACCTGCTCGCCGACGTGACGATCGCCGGCGCCGAGACGGGCGACATCGTGATCCGCATTCGCGAGAATCCGATCATCAACCGCGTGCTCCTCGAAGGCAACAAGCGCCTCAAGGACGACAAGATCACTCCGGAAATCCGGCTCGCGCCGCGCCAGATCTTCACGCGGACCGCGGTTCGTGCCGATGTCGCCCGCATCGTCGAGCTCTATCGTCGCCAGGGGCGGTTCGCCGCAGTGGTCGAGCCGCAGATGGTGATGCTCGACCAGAACCGCGTCGACGTGGTGTTCGAGATCCGCGAGGGGCCGAAGTCCAAGGTTCGCCAGATCAACATCATCGGCAACGAGCAGTTCTCCGACGGCGAGCTGCGCGGCGAGATGGCGACGAAACAGTCCCGGCTCTGGACGATCTTCAGCTCGAACACGAGCTATGACCAGGATCGTCTCGCCTATGACCAGCAGAAGCTGCGCCAATTCTATCTGACACAGGGCTATGCGGATTTTCGCGTGATCTCGGCAGTGGCCGAGCTGACGCCGGACAACCGCGATTTCATTATCACCTATGTCGTGGAAGAGGGGGAACGCTACAAATTCGGCGACGTGACGGTCGACAGTGCGATCCGCGATTTCAACGATCAGGCGCTCGCTGCCTCGCTGCCGTTCCGCGAAGGTGACTGGTACGACGCGAAGAAGGTCGAGGATGCAGTCGACCAGCTCAGCGAGATGGCTGGTCTGTACGGCTATGCCTTCGCCGACGTGCGGCCCGAGTTCCAGCGCAACCGCGAAGACCTCACCATGGGGATCAACTTCAACGTTGCCGAGGCGAACCGCACCTACATCGAGCGGATCGAGATCACCGGCAACACCCAGACGCAGGACGAAGTGATCCGCCGCGAGTTCCGCGTGGCGGAGGGGGATGCCTTCAACACCTTCCTCGTCAAGCGCTCGCAGGACCGCATCAACTCGCTGGGGTATTTCCAGGAAGGCTTCGAGATCGAGCAGCGGGAGGGTTCGTCGCCCGATCGCATCATCCTGGCGGCGAACGTCGAGGAAAAGGCGACCGGCGAACTCACGCTGTCGGCCGGTTTCTCGAGCCTCGAGCGCTTCATCCTTCAGGGCTCGATCCGGCAGCGGAATTTCCGCGGCAAGGGGCAGACGCTGTCCGCCTCGCTCAGCTACTCGTCCTATTCGAAATCGGCCGAGCTGGGGTTCACCGAGCCCTATCTGTTCGATCGCAACATCGCACTGGGCGGAACGATCTTCCGCCGCGACTACAATGCGTTCAACTATGTCGGCAATGATCGCGAGACGACCTACAGCCAGGTTTCGACCGGTTTCCAGCTCGTCACCGGCGTTCCGCTCACCGAATTCTGGACGCTCTCGGGTCGTTACACGCTGACGTACGACGATGTGTTCCTCGACAGTTCGTTCAACGACGCGCAGGGCAATTGCGATCCCGCGCGCGCCGGCCGCTACTATTGCGAGGCCGTGGGCGAGCGGCTCACGTCGATGATCGGCGTGTCGGTGATCCATGACAGCCTCAACAGCCGGATCCGCCCGTCGCGCGGCAACCGACTCGTGCTCGGCCTCGACTTCGCGGGTCTCGGCGGCGACGTGCGCTATCTTCGCGGCCGTGCCGAGTTCGACAAATACTGGGACGTCGGCAGCGGCTTCATCTTCTCGGTAGGAGCCGAAGGCGGCTATATTCACTCGCTCGAGGAGAGCCCGGGCCCCGGCATCGATCCGGTCCGCATTACCGACCGATTCTATCTCGGCGAGCCGCAGTTCCGCGGATTCGATATTCGCGGCGTCGGTCCGCGCGTGCAGCGGATTCCCTACACCGGGGATCCGACGACGGGCACGCAGCTGCTGGTGACCGACGAGGATCGGATTATCGACGATGCGATCGGCGGCAAGGCCTATTATCTCGCCAAGGCCGAGCTCGAGATTCCGCTCGGAAGCGGCGCGCGCGAGCTGGGCCTGCGCCCTTCGGTCTTCGTGCAGGCGGGTGCTCTGTTTGACATTACCGAACCGCTGCGGACGGTGGCTTTCCCGCGCGCCACCGACGCGGCAGGCAATCCGCTGACCAACGCCGATGGCTCGCCGACTCTGCTGCCCAGCCCGCAGCTGGACGATGCCGGCAATCAGCTCTACGTCAACAGCTACACCACCAGCTCCGGCGTCCTGGCGAGCCGTTTGACCACCTGTTCGATCGGCTATGCGGCCAGCGCCTCGGAGCCCTGCTCGGGGACGGCGGTAAACCCCACGGCACCCGGAACTGCGCCGTTCTTCGAGCGGTTCGTGGGGAACTCCGCGATGCCGCGCCTGTCGGTCGGGGTCGGCGTCAACTGGAATTCTCCCTTCGGCCCACTGCGGATCGACGTGGCCAAGGCGCTGATCACCGAAGAGGGCGACGACCCCAAACTGTTCACCTTCAACGTAGGGACACAATTCTGATGAAGAGCTTCGCAACGGCACTCACCGCCGCACTCGTTTCCGCTTCGGCCGTCGCCGTCGCAGTTCCCGCCGCCGCGCAGACCGCGCCGGGCATCGGCGTCGTCAATCTGCCCGAAGTCGTGCAGCGCTCGGCCGCCTATCAGGCCGCGATGCAGCAGATCCAGACGACCTATGCCGCGCAGATCCAGCAGGCACAGCAGCGTCGCCAGGCGATCCAGACCGAGCTGCAGCCGCAGGTGCAGGCGTTCCAGCAGGCGCAGCAGGCGCAGAACGCCGATCGTCAGGCGCTGACGCAGCAGTATCAGGCGATTCAGCAGCGCGAGCAGGCCGCCCAGCAGGAACTGAACACGATCCTCCAGCCGGTCGCGCTCGCCCAGGCCTATGCCGAGGAGCAGGTCGTTGCGCAGCTCGAGGCCGCGGTCGATCGCGTGATGCAGAACCGTCAGCTCGCGATCGTGCTGCGTCCCGACTCCGCCGTGAAGTTTCTCCCGTCGGTCAATGTGACGCAGGATGTGGTGAACGAACTGAACACGGCGCTGCCGAGCGTTTCGACGACCCCGCCGGCCGGCTGGCAGCCCGGTGGCGAGCAGCAGCAGCAGCAGCAGGCCGCGCCCCAGGCGCAGCCGCAGGGCCGGTGAGCGACGCCGCCGACACGAACGAGCGGGCCGTGATCGGCCCGCTCGACATCGGCCGCGTGATGGCCGCACTGCCGCATCGCTACCCGATGCTGCTGGTCGATCGAGTCGAGGAACTCGTTCCCGATCAGCGGATCGTCGCGATCAAGGCCGTGTCGATGAACGAGGAGTTCTTCCAGGGGCATTTTCCCGGAAGGCCGATCATGCCGGGCGTCCTCCAGGTGGAGGCGCTTGCGCAGGCGGCGGGCGTGCTCGCGGTCGAGAGCCTCGGCCTCGCCGGATCGGGCAAGCTCGTCTACTTCATGAGCATCGACGGCGTGAAGTTTCGCAAGCCGGTCGAACCGGGCGTGCTGCTGCGGCTCGAGGTCGAATTCGTTCAGAAGCGCGCGCGCGTCTGCAAGTTCGCGGGCAAGGCCCTGCTCGGGGACGACATCGCGACCGAGTGCGAATTCACTGCGATGATCGCCGATCCGCCCAAGGCAGGCTGACGCGGCTCCGCCCATTGCCAGCGGCGGGCGGCTCTGCTAGGGGCCGCGCCTTCGCTGCCGGTCGGAAACCGGCGGGATTTCCAAGGATTTGAGACATGAAGAAAGACGCGCACCCCGATTATCACATGATCAAGGTGCAGATGACCGACGGCACCGTGTTCGAAACGCGCTCCACCTGGGGCAGCGAAGGTGACACGCTGCAGCTGGACATCGACCCGCTCGCGCATCCGGCTTGGACCGGCGGCAACCAGCGCCTCCTCGATGCCGGCGGCCAGGTCGCGCGCTTCAACAAGCGCTTCGGCGGCGGGATCTCGCTTCGCAAGAAGTGATCCGGCAGCGGCGTTAACGCGCCATTAGCCACATCTGATTAGCCTTGCACGGATGATGCAGGGCAGATCCGTCATGTTCGCGGCCGAGGTCGAGCCCGCCGAAGGGCTCGGCCGTCGGCGCAGCTCGCGCGCGCCGGTCTCGCTCGACGCGAGGATCGGGCGCGGGGGCCTTGATCGGGCGCTGTGCAAGGTGACCGATCTTTCGATGCACGGTGCACGCCTCCAGACCTACTCGGCACTCAAGGCGGGAAGTATGGTCTGGCTGACCCTTCCCAATGTGGGACATTGCGCCGCACGCGTCGTCTGGGCCGATGATTTCGAGGCCGGCTGCGAATTCCGAAATCCGCTGCCCGTCGAGGCTTTCGAGGCGCTCGTCGCCTCCTGATTCGCTCCGCGCCTTTCCGACAGCGACCGTAACCGCATGATTGCATCGCCCCGATCGAGCGGCCATCCTCTGCTTCTTCGTTGCAGGGGATCAGGCGATGCAGGCTGGCTGGCTCTGCATGCTACTGCTGGAGGCGGCGCTGCCTGCCGCTGGAGATCAGAGCGACGGCCGAACTGCTCTGCCGACGCGCGACGTCCTGTTGCTGCTCCTCCTCGATCAGCGGGTCACCTCCGATAGCGTTCCGTCCTCGCCGAATCTCCTGTCGGCGAACTTGACCGGGCGCGGGAGGGATGCGGGCCGGTCCGCCGCCACTCCCGGTTTCTCGACATTCGAGACGATGACGGTTCCGGAGCGCTCCCGCGCATTCGGCAATGATTTTCTCGCCCACGGTGCAGAGGCGCCGTCCGCCCGCTTCGGCGCCGCCCCGAGCGCTGCTGAGGCTGCCTGGAGCGTCGCTGAGGACCGCGGCCAACGCATCGACGATCAGCGCCTTCATGTCGTTTCGGCCGGGCTCCGGGACGAGCGCCGGCCGCATCGCGGCCGATCGGCGATCGACACGCGCATCGAGGTGCGCATGGACGGCGACAGCGACACACCACAAGTGACCGTTCGTGGGGGAATCGCCAGCGCAGCCTGGACCCTGCTGACGGACGAATGATGGCGGAGAGGGTGGGATTCGAACCCACGGTGAGCGTGAACCCACGGCGGTTTTCAAGACCGCTGCCTTAAACCACTCGGCCACCTCTCCCTGTTATTCGTCCGCTATTGCGGTGTGATCTTGCGCGCAAGTCGTCTTTGGGGGTTCAGCCCGCGCCGCCGCTGTGGCAGAGAGTGACCCATGCGAACATTGCGAGTTGCGTTGCGTGGAACTGTGATCGGTGCGCTGACCGTTGCGGCGGCGGCGCTTGCCGGTGGATCGGCGATTGCGCAGGACGAGGCAGGCTTCCAGGCCTATCTGCAGACCGTTGCGCAAAAAGCCGAGGCCCAGGGGATCAGTCGCCGCGCGATCGAATCCGTGCTGCCGGGGCTGACGCTGAACCAGCGGGTGATCGAGCTCGACCGCGACCAGCCGGGCGGGAGCGCCAATGCGCCGATCCCGATGTTCGCGCCCTATCGCGAACGGCACGTCGATACCGCACGGATCACCCGCGGGCAGGCGGCCTATCGTCGCGAGCGCAGCCGGCTTGCGGGCATAGAAGCGGAAACCGGCGTTCCCGAATCGATCATGGTCGCGATCTGGGGCCACGAAACCAATTATGGCGCGATCATGGGCGGCTTCGATGCTCCGCGCGCGCTGGCGTCGCTGGCCTATGAAGGGCGGCGGCGCGAACTGTTCGAAGGCGAGCTGCTCGCTACGCTGAAGATGATCGACATGGGCGTGCCGCGCGACAAACTGACCGGCAGTTGGGCAGGAGCGCTCGGCGGGCCGCAGTTCCTCCCGTCGGTCTATCTGCGGCTGGCGCGCGACGGCGACGGGGACGGGCTGGCCGATATCTGGTCGAGCGACGCCGACACGCTCGCTTCGATCGCCAACTATCTTTCCAACGCCGGGTGGCGGCCGAACCAGCCCTGGGGCATTCCCGTCAGCGTGCCCGACACGCTCGATCGGATCGCGATCGCCAACGAAACGACTTCGCCGCGGTGCCCGCGCGTGCACGAACGGCACAGCCAGTGGCGCAGCATGGCGGAGTGGCGCGCGATGGGCGTCGTTCCCGAACGCGGCATGTGGCCCGCCGACGACGTCCAGGCGACGCTGCTCGAACCCGACGGGCCGGGGAACACAGCCTATTTGCTGACGGGCAATTATCGCGTCATCCTCGACTATAATTGCTCAAATTTCTATGCGCTCTCGGTGGGGATCCTGGCTGATGAAGTCGCACGTTAGCCTCGCGGCGCTGGGCGCGCTGCTGTCGCTGTCCGCCTGTGGCGCAATGCGCGAGGATCCGGAATGGGTCTATCCCGCGGATATGCAGCAGGGCGCAGCACCGGTACCCTACCCGCAGCAAGGCTACCCCGACTACCCGGCCGCGATGCCGCAGCCGGGTGGCCCGCCGCCCAGCAGCGGCCCGCAGGGGACATCCCAGACCGATCCGACGGAGAGCCGCTACGATCAGGTCGGCTATGCCAGCGTGCGCGGCCTTGCCAGCGAGGATCCAGCGACCGCGAGTCAGGTCGTTGCGGTGCACCCGGTGCTGCCGACCGGCACCTTCGTCGAAGTCACGGCGCTCGACAGCGGGCGCACGATCCTGGTGCTGGTCACAGGCGCGATGGCGCCGGGCAGGGGCGAAATCGCCCTGTCTCCGGCGGCGGCGCAGCAGCTCGGCATCCGCGACACGACTCCGGTGCGCGTCCGCAAGGTAAATCCCTCGGCGCAGGATCAGGCGGCGGTGCGCGCCGGCGGCGCGGCTCCGCCGCGGATCGACGCGCCCGAACCGCTGCTCGTCGGGCTGCGCAACCGGCTCGGTGCCGCGCCGCCTGCCGTGGCCGCCGCACCGCCCGTGCAGGGCGCTGCTCCGGGTGCCGGCTATCCGCCGCCCGGCGCTGCGCCGGCTGCGGCGACACCGCGCGGCCGCTACTATGTTCAGGTCGCCGCGCTTTCGAACCAGAGCCGCGCCCAGTCGCTCGCGCAGAGCCTCGGCGGCTTCGTGCAGCCGGCGCGCGGCCTCTATCGCGTTCAAATGGGGCCCTTCGCCACCGCTGCCGAGGCCGAAAGCGCCCGCGCGCGCGCCGCGCAGCGCGGCTTCGGCGACGCGCGCGTCTTCACCAACGACTAACCACCCTCCAGATCCCCGGACCACGACATCATGAAGAAGCTGTTCGCCGCTCTCTCCGCGCTGCTCCTTGCCATCCCCGCCGCCGCGCAGGCGCCGTCGTTCGACACGCCGGCCGAAATCGCCTTCATGAAGGATCTCTCGTCGGGTGCGGTGCTGTTTGCGCGCAACCCCGATCGGCGCATCCCGCCCGCGTCGATGGCGAAGATGATGACGACCTATGTCGCGTTCGACCTCATCAAGCGCGGCGAGCTGAGCCTCGACAAGAAGGTCGAGGTGCGGCCCGAAACCTGGCGCCAGTGGCATTCGCAGGGTTCGACGATGTTCCTCTCGGCGAACCAGCAGGTCAGCATCGGCGATCTGCTCCACGGCGTCGTCACGCTGTCGGGGAATGACGCATCGGTGGTGCTCGCCGAGGGCATCGCAGGGACCGAGGAAGCCTTCGTCAATCTGATGAACCAGAAGGCACGCGAGCTTGGCCTTTCGAACAGCCACTTCGGCAATTCCAACGGCTGGCCGGACGAGGGGCGCACCTATGTCTCGGCGCGTGACCTGGCCACGCTGGCGGCGGCGACGATCCAGAATTTCCCCGATCTCTACGAGCGTTTCTATTCGCAGCACGACTTCGCCTGGACGACTGCCGACGGGACCACCATTCGCCAGCCCAATCGCGACCCGCTGCTCGGCCGGGTCGAGGGCGCCGACGGGCTGAAGACCGGCCACACCGAAGAAGCGGGCTATGGCTTCACCGGATCGGCCGAGCAGAACGGCCGCCGGCTTGTGATGGTCCTTGCCGGTCTCGACAGCTACGGCGGCCGCGCCGAGGAGTCGGTGCGCTTCATGCAGTGGGGCTTCCGCGCCTGGAACGCGCGCCCCATCGTGAACCAGGGCCGTGTCGTCGAAACCGCCGAAGTGCAGGGTGGCTCGGCCGGAAGCGTCGGTCTCGTCGCACCGCAGGCACTGACCGTCACCGTGCCCGCCGGCTCCGCACCGGACATGCAGGCGCGCGTCGTCTATCAGGGGCCGATCCAGGCGCCGATCGCCGCCGGTGACCACATCGCCGACCTGATCGTCACCATTCCCGGCATGGAGCCCCAGACGCTTCCGCTGGTGGCGGAGAAGGACGTCGCCGAAGCGGGCTTCTTCCGGCGCATCTGGGTGGGCCTCATGTCGCTGCTCGGTCTTGCCTGACCGGTCCGCCGCCGAGCCGGGATTTGTCGGAAACGAAGCCGCTCGGGCAGCCTTCGCGGATGCGGTAAGCGGTCAGGCCCTCCATCATGGCTGGCTGATCGCCGGTCCGGAAGGATTGGGCAAGGCCAGCTTCGCGCGGTTCGCGGCGCTGAGGCTGCTGGCATCGGCGAGCGGGCCCGAGCCGTTCGACATGCCCTGGCACCGGCTGATGGCGGACAGGACGACGCGGATGTTCGCCGCGGCGGCGCATCCTGACTATTTCGAGCTCGCCCGGCTGCCTGGCTCCGTTGCGCCCGACAAGACCAGCTATTCGGCGCTGAACCGCATCGTTGCGCCGGACCGGGTGCGCTTCCTGCGCGCCAGCTTTCCGGAATTTTCGCCGCCCGACGAGATCGAGGCGAAGGACGAGGCCGTTCGACGCGGCATCAGCGTGCATCAGGCGCGCGCGCTCATCCATGCGACGGGGGCGAAGCCTGCCTTGTCGTCGCGCCGGGTGGTCGTCGTGGACAGCGCCGATGATCTGGAGAGATCGGCTGCCAACGCGCTGCTGAAGATCCTCGAAGAGCCGCCTGCGGGCACGATCTTCCTGCTCGTCAGCCATTCGCCGGGCCGGCTGCTGCCGACCATCCGTTCGCGCTGTCGACTGCTGCGCTTCGAACCGTTGAGCGATGCCCAGATCACTGCCATCCTCCGCACCGAACTGCCGGAAGCGAGCGCGGCGGAAATCGATGCGCTGAAGCGCGCGGGGGAGGGCTCGCCCGGTCGCGCCCTGCGCTTCGCCGGGCTCGATCTGGCGGCGCTGGAGACCGAGCTTTTCGCCCTGGCCGAAGGCGGCGACCCTTCGAACGTGGTGCGCGCGCGCCTTGCCAAGCTGCTCGGCACAAAGGCGGCGCAGGCGCGCTACGAAGCGTTTCTCGATCGCGCACCGAGCTTCATTGCCGAACGCGCCCGCGCGCTGCGGGGGCCGGCGCTTCGTGAGGCGCTCGATGCCTATGAGGCAGCCGTGGCACTCGCCGGAAGCGCGGTCGGCCTCTCGCTCGATTCCGGCGCGACCGTGTTCGAGATGAGCGGCCTGGTGGCGCGCCTCGCGCCTCGCAACTGAGGCGTCGCCTCTTTGCGCGCCCGGCAAATCGCTCTAAGCCGCGCGCATGGTCGATCCCTATTATATCACCACCGCGATCCACTATCCGAACGGGCGTCCGCACATCGGGCACGCCTATGAGATGATCGCCGCCGATGCGATCGCGCGCTTCCAGCGGCAGGCGGGCCGCGACGTCCGCTTCCAGACCGGTACCGACGAGCACGGGCTCAAGATGGTGCAGACGGCGCGCGGGCGCGATGTTGAGGTGCGCGCTCTTGCCGATGAAATGTCGGGATATTTCAATGATCTCGTGAACGATCTGAACATTTCATCCGATCGTTTCATTCGCACGGTCGAGCCTGCGCATTTCGCCGCCAGCCAGGCGATCTGGCAGGCGATGGCGGATGCGGGCGACCTGTATCTCGATCGCTATGAGGGCTGGTATTCCGTTCGCGACGAAGCCTTCTACGAAGAGAAGGAACTGGTCGAAGGCGAGGGCGGACAGAAGCTCTCGCCGCAGGGCACGCCGGTCGAATGGACGGCGGAGGAAACCTGGTTCTTCCGCCTTTCGAAATATCAGCAGCCGCTGCTCGATCATTTTGCCGCCAATCCCGACTTCATCCGGCCGGAGAGCCGCCGGAACGAAGTGCTGCGTTTCGTCGAGGGCGGGCTGGTCGACCTTTCGGTCAGCCGAACCAGCTTCGATTGGGGCGTGCCGGTGCCGGGATCGCCCGGCCATGTGATGTACGTCTGGGTCGATGCGCTCACCAACTATATCACTGGTGTCGGCTATCCGGAGAGGGGCGGCGATTTTGCGCGCTATTGGCCTGCCGACCTGCACCTGATCGGCAAGGACATTGTCCGCTTCCACGCGGTCTACTGGCCGGCGTTCCTGATGTCGGCAGGCTTGCCGCTGCCCAGGCAAGTGTTCGGCCATGGCTTCGTGCTTGCCCGCGGCGGCGAGAAGATGTCGAAGTCGGCAGGCAATGTCGCGGACCCGGTGGCGCTGGCCGAGCGCTATGGCGTCGATCCGCTCCGCTATTTCCTGCTGCGCGACATCAGCTTCGGAAACGATGGTAGCTATTCGGATGAAGCCATTGTTCTGCGGGCGAATTCAGATCTGGCAAACAGTTTCGGAAACCTTGCGCAGCGCACGCTCGCCTTCATCGCGAAAAACCTCGAAGGGGCGTTCCCGGAGGCGGGGAAGGGCGACGCCGCCGACGATGCGCTGCTCGATACTGTCCGCAGCTGCATCGACGAATATCGGTCGCATTTCGCCGAGCTCGCGATCACCCAGGCGCTGGAATCGTGGATGCGCGCCGTGTTCGCCTGCAATGCCTATATCGACACCCAGGCCCCTTGGGCGCTGCGCAAGACTGATCCCGATCGGATGCACGCCGTGCTCGGAACGCTGCTTCGCGCGATCCGCGACCTCGCGATCGCGATTCTGCCGGTCGTGCCTGCCTCGGCGGGGAAGCTGCTCGACCAGCTGGGCATCGAGGATCGCAGCCACGCCGCTCTCGCCGACGCGGAGTGGTATGATCGGCTGGCGAATTCGGGGTTTCGCATCGCGCCTCCGACCCCCATCTTCCCCAGGCTGGACTTGCAGCAGACGGAGGATGCACCGGCATGATGCTGGCGGACAGCCATTGCCATCTCAATTACAAGGGTCTGGTCGAGCATCAGGACGCCGTTCTCTCGCGTGCGCGGGAGCGGGGGGTCGTCGCCATGCTCAATATCGCCACGCGCGAGAGCGAATGGGATGACGTGCTCGCCACTGCCGAGCGTGAGCCAGACGTTTGGGCGACTGTGGGCATCCATCCGCACGAAGCCGACAAGCATCCCGACGTGGACACTGCCAAGCTGGTCGCCCGCGCCGCCCATCGGCGCGTCGTCGGCATCGGCGAAAGCGGGCTCGACTATTATTACGACCATTCGGATCGCGACCGGCAACGGGCAAGCTTCCGCGCACATCTCGCCGCGTGCCGCGAGACGCAGCTGCCGATCGTCGTCCACACCCGCGACGCCGAGGACGACACCGCCGAAATCCTGCGGGAGGAAATGGGGAAGGGCGGCTTTCCCGGCGTGATCCACTGTTTCACGGCTAGCGGCGCCTTCGCCGATATCGCGCTCGATCTTGGCTTCTACATTTCGATTTCCGGTATCGTGACGTTCCGCAACGCCAAGGATCTCCAGGAGACCGCAGCCCGGCTGCCGCGCGAACGGCTGTTGATCGAAACCGATGCGCCCTTCCTCGCGCCGGTGCCGCACCGCGGAAAGACCGGCGAGCCGGCGTTCGTTGCGGACACTTGCCGGTTCCTGGCGGAGCTGCGCGGCGAGGATCCCGGCGAACTGGCCCAGGCGACACGCGAGAATTTCCACACGCTGTTCGCGAGGACGCGAACCTGAGCGGCGGCACGCAAGGCACGATGAAGATCCGCATCCTTGGATCGGGCACATCCTCGGGTGTGCCGCGGCTCGGCAATGACTGGGGCCGCTGTGATCCGGCCGAGCCGAAAAACCGGCGAACGCGCGCCTCCGTGCTCGTCTCCACTGCCACGACGACCGTGCTGGTCGACACGGGGCCGGACATGCGCGCTCAGCTTCTCGCGGCCGACGTGGCTGCGGTGGACGCAGTGATCTGGACGCACGATCACGCCGACCATTGCCACGGCATCGACGATTTGCGGCAGATCATGCACGAGCGCGGCTCCCCGGTCCCGGGCTTCGCCCGGCCCTGGACCGCCGAACGGCTCGAGCAGCGGTTCGACTATGTTTTCTTCGGCCGCGGCGGCTACCGCCCGACTGCCACCATGACGCCGCTGCCGGACGTACTCACGATCGGCGACTTGCGGATCCGCGTCACCGATCAGCCGCATGGCGGCATAACCTCGGCCGGATTGCGCTTCGAACATGGCGGCAAGTCGATTGGATATGCCACGGATTTCAATGCGATGACCGAAGACATGCGCAGCCTGTATGAAGGGCTGGAAATCTGGGTCGTCGACGCGTTGCGGCGCGAGCCGCACCCGAGCCATTCGACGCTCGACGCCGTGCTCGGCTGGATCGCTGAACTGCGCCCGCGCCGGTCAGCGCTGATGCATATGGATAACAGCATGGACTATGCTACGCTTGCCGCCGAGTTGCCCGAAGGCGTCGAGCCGGGGTTCGACGGGCTGGAGATCGCCGCGTGAGCGAAAGCGAGACGATCAACCTCCTCTGGACCGTCGGAGTGCTCGTCCTGGTGGTGAGCGCGCTCGCTGCGCGCCGCACGAGCGTCGGGACGATCCTGCGCGGGCTCGCCGTGTGGACGGGGATCGGGCTCATCCTGTTCGTCGTCATCTCGCATCGCCACGAACTGAGCGGCGTCTTCGCTCGAGTCGGCGACCAGCTGGGTCTCGGGAGCCAGCGCGTCGAGGGCGAGACGGTACGCATCCGGATGAGCCCCGATGGCCATTTCTGGGCGCGGGCGACTCTCAATGGAGTGCCGCGACGGATGCTGATCGACTCGGGCGCAACGATCACTGCAATCTCCGAGCAGACTGCACAGGCCGCGGGCATCGAGACCGGCGGCGCGGGTTTCCCGGTGGTGATCCAGACCGCCAACGGCAGCGTTGCCGCGCAGCGCGCCCGCATCGAGCGCGTGGCCTTGGGGCCGCTGCGCACCGAGAACCTCGGCGTTGTCGTGGCGCCAAGCTTCGGCAATCTCGACGTGCTAGGCATGAACTTCCTGTCGCGGCTCGGTTCGTGGCGCGTCGAGAACAACACGCTCATCCTGGAGCCGGGGAGCAGCGCGCAGAGCGTCGAGAGCCCATCGAACGGCGCCAAGGCCGAACTCGAGTGAACTTTACATAATGTATATTATCGTTCCAAGCATGTGGCTTGGAAAGGGTCGCAGCCGATGACCGCTCCCGGAGATCTCGCGCGCTTGACCGCGATCATGGAGCGGCTGCGCGACCCGCAGCGCGGCTGCGAATGGGACGTCGCCCAAAGTTTTGCGACCATTGCGCCCTACACGATCGAGGAAGCCTATGAGGTCGCCGACGCGATCGACCGCGGCGACATGCGCGACCTGCGGGACGAACTCGGCGACTTGCTGCTCCAGGTCGTCTTCCATGCGCGCATTGCCGAGGAATCCGGCCATTTCGCGCTGCCGGATGTCATCGCCAGCATCTGCGACAAGATGGAGCGGCGCCACCCGCACATCTTCGGGGATGCCGAGCACCGCGGCGACTGGGAACACATCAAGGCCGAGGAGCGGGGCGAGAAGGCGACCGACGACAGCGCCATGGCGGGAGTCGCGCTTTCCCTCCCTGCCCTGTTACGCGCGGAAAAGTTACAGAAACGTGCATCCCGCCTGGGCTTTGACTGGCCCGATGCCTGTGGCGCCCGAGCCAAGATCGATGAGGAGCTGGCGGAGGTCGAGGCGGCCGAAAACGACGTGGATCGTGCTGAGGAGATCGGTGACCTGCTGTTTGCCGTCGTCAACTGGGCGCGCAAGCAAGGCGTCGATCCCGAAGCCGCGCTACGGTCGGCGAATGCAAAGTTCGAGCGGCGTTTCCGGGCGATGGAGAACGAAGCCGGAGAGCGCTTCGCCGCTCTCGATCTCGAGGCCAAAGAGGCGCTCTGGACCCGAGTCAAAGCGCGCTGAGGCAGTCGCTGGCGGCGGGACGCGTGTTCGCACCGCCGCTTGCATCCGCCATTCAGTCGGCCGTTGGGAAATGCTCCACGTGCGTATCGCCCGTGCGGCCGAAATACAGAACGCGCCGTCCGGGGAATGAGACCAGATAGCCCGCGCACCCTGCCTCCGCCGCCTTGGCGCAGAAACCCGGGTAGCTGTAACCGGGAGCTTTCGTCTGCGCTTCGCGGATCGCTGATTGCAGCGCGTCGGGCGTGAAACAGGCTTCGACTCGCTCCGGCCCCTGCCGATGCGCAACATCGACACTGTCGCCGGAGGCGTCATAGTAACGCGCCGTGCCTGCGCGCAGATCGACCAGATAGCCGTCGAATCCAGCGTCGATGAGCCTGGCCACGATCGCGGGGAATTCCGCCGTGCCGGTTTCCGCGTCGCGAAGGCAAAGCTCCGCTGTCTTCCGCTGTACGGGTGTCATATCGCTTCCTTCTCTCAGAGGTCAGTCGATCGCCGCGCCGGCAATCGCGTGGTCGTCGACAAGTTGCTTCAATATCCGTTCGAGCGTGGCCCGGTCGTCGGCCTCCAGACGGCCGAAAAACGAGTCCTCATTCGCATCCGCCGCCGCCGCCAGTGCCGGGAGGAGGGCTTTGCCGGCTGAGGTCAGCGCGAGCCGGTGGCTGCGGCGATCCTCCCCGTCGCGGTCTCGCGTCACCAGAGCCTTCGTCTCCAGGCGGTCGGCCAGCTTGGTCACTGCGCCTCGGGTCAGCCCGAGGCGTTCGGCCAGGCCGCTCGGCGGCACTGGGCCGCTATCATGGAGCTCGCGAAGCACCACCCATTCGGCCACCGTGACGCCCTCCCCCTCCAGCCGTCGCGCGAATCGGCTCGACACCTGGTTCGAAACCAGCCGCAGCCAATAGCCGAGGTGGGAAGTCAGAGATGGAAGTTCGGACATGGCACGACTCGATAATTGCCTAGGAAACTACAGGCAGTTTGTTTCCTAGTCAATCGTCATGTTTCTGACGGTGGTTCAGGTGGTTCGCGCCTCGAACCGCTCATAATCCCGGGGCGCCATTCGCACCTCGTACACCGAACTTCCTTCCTCCACGCGCTGGTCGAGCACGTCGCCATGCTGATGCAGCCAGGCCGCTCCGGCGCCATCCGCAGGATCGAGCAGGATCGTATAGCGCCGGTGGCCAGCAGTCAGCTTCGCCGCGACCTTCTCGACAAGCGTGTCGATCCCCTCGCCCGTCCATGCGGATACGGTGACGATATCCTCTCTGGTATCGGCGAGTTCGCGCAATTCGGCCCGGCGCTCCTCGTCCATCAGGTCAATCTTGTTCCACGCCTCGAAGCGCGGAGTCGTCTCGGCCACGCCGATCTCTTCGAGAACCTTCTCGACATCGGCCCGCTGCGCCTCTGTGTCTGGATGGGCGATGTCGCGGACATGGATCAACAGATCGGCCGAAACCACTTCGTCCAGCGTCGCCCTGAAGGCCGCGACGAGCTGCGTCGGCAGTTCGGACACGAACCCCACCGTGTCCGAAAGAATCGCCTTGTCGATCCCCGGCAGCGAAATCTGCCGCAACGTGGGATCGAGCGTGGCGAACAGCAGATTCTCCGCCATGACGTCAGCGCCGGTCAGCCGATTGAAAAGCGTGGACTTTCCGGCGTTCGTATAGCCCACGAGCGCGATTACCGGCCAGGGTGCCCGCTGGCGCCTGTCACGCTGGAGCGTGCGGGTGCGGCTCACCTGATCGAGCTCGCGCCGCAGCCGCGCCATGCGGTCGCGGATCAGCCGACGGTCGGCCTCGATCTGTGTCTCCCCCGGGCCGCCGAGAAAGCCGAAGCCGCCGCGCTGCCGCTCGAGATGGGTCCAGCTACGAACGAGCCGACCTGCCTGATAGTCGAGATGCGCGAGTTCGACCTGCAAGCGGCCTTCGGCGGTGCGCGCACGCTCGCCGAAGATTTCGAGGATCAGGCCGGTACGGTCGATCACCTTGCAGCCGAGCGCTGTTTCCAGGTTGCGCTGCTGCACCGGCGTCAGTGCGGCATCGAAGACGGCGAGCTGCAACTCCTGGTCGCGCACGGTTTCCGCCAGCGTGTCGACTTGTCCCGATCCGATCAGCGTGCCCGGCTTGAGCTGACGCAGCCGAAACGAAACGCGCTCGTGCACCTCGATCCCGATCGCCGCGGCAAGCCCGGCGGTTTCCTCGAGCCGAGCCTCGGAATCGCGCGAAGAGCCGCCGATGTCCGGATACACCACGACCGCACGCGCGCCACGGGCGAAATCATCCGCCTCGCGATCGAATCCCGTGCTCAATCGGCGTCCGATCCGCTCGCTTCGTCGGCGAGATTGAGCGGGTGCGCGGGCTGGATGGTGGACACCGCATGCTTGTAGACGAGCTGCGCCATGCCCTCGCGCTGGAGCAGCATGCAGAACAGGTCGAACCCGGCGATCTGCCCCTGGAGCATCACCCCGTTCACCAGGAACATCGTGACGTTCTCCTCGGCCTTTCGCACAGCGTTCAGAAAGATCTCCTGCAATACCGGGTTCTTGTGCTGGAACTCTCCAACCGCTTCGAGCAGCGCGGAGGTATCCATCGGACCGGCGGGCATGATGGTGGAGATCGCATGCTTGTAGATCAGCTGCGACTGGCCGTCACGGCGCAGCAGCACCGAGAAATTGTCGAACCAGGTGACGATACCCTGAAGCTTCACGCCCTTTACGAGGAACATCGTCACGGGCACTTTCGAGCGGCGCAGCGAGTTCAGGAAAAGGTCTTGGAGCGAAGCCTGCTTTTCGGCCATGTCGCCTCCTTGTTCTTGGCGGAATTTTCCCGCGGCGCGCCGTTCCCCGGCGTCGGAGCACCCGCCGGAGGGCGGGCACGCGCCAATCTAGGTGCTGGCGCGGCCCGCGTCCAGCGTGGCGATTGCGGCGCGGCCGCTCGCGTCAGTCCTCGCGCGTTTCGGTGATCCCGAGCAGCTTGAGCTTGCGGTGCAGCGCCGATCGCTCCATTCCGATGAAGCTCGCCGTGCGTGAGATATTCCCCGAGAAGCGCCGGATCTGGATACGAAGATATTCGCGCTCGAATGTCTCGCGCGCTTCCTTGAGCGGCGTCCCCATGATCGCGGTCGAGGCGACTCCATTGTTCGAATCCGCTGCATTGCCCAGCACCTCGGGCGGCAGGAGGTCGAGATCGATCCGGCCGATACGGTCGCCGGGCGCCAGAATGACGGTGCGCTCGACGACGTTGCGCAGCTGGCGGACGTTGCCGGGCCATTCGTAACTCTGCAGCGCCACCATGGCGTCGCCCGCCACTTCGGGCGTGGGAACGCGGCGCTCGCGCGCGTAATGGGCTACGAAATGCTCCACGAGCACCGGGATGTCCTCGCGGCGATCCGTCAGCGCGGGAATTGCGACAGGCACGACGTTGAGCCGATAGTACAGATCCTCTCGGAAGCGTCCCTCCGCGATTTCGCCCATCAGGTCGCGTGACGTCGCGGAGACGACGCGCACGTCGACGCGCACCGTGCGCTGGCCGCCGACACGGCTGAAGCTCTGGTCGGTCAGCACGCGCAGGATCCGGGCCTGCGTGGCCACCGGCATGTCGGCAATCTCGTCGAGGAACAACGTGCCGCCGTGCGCCTGCTCGAGCAGCCCCGGGCGCACCAGGTCGCCCCCCTCCTCCACGCCGAACAGTTCCTCCTCGACTCGCTCGGGCGTCATCCGCGCCGCGCTGACGATCACGAACGGTCCGCCGGCACGCATGCTCCAGCCATGCAGCAGGCGCGCCGCCACTTCCTTGCCGGTCCCCGGCCCGCCAGTGATCAGGACGCGGCTGCCGGTGGACGCCACGCGCTTGAGCGTCGCGCGCACTGCGTTGATCGCAGTCGAATTTCCGGTGAGATCGGTGTCACGGCCCACCGTCGCACGCAACGAAGCGACTTCCCGCTTCAACCGCTCGGTCTCGGTTGCGCGCTCTACCATCAGCAACAACCGCTCGGCTTCGAACGGCTTCTCGATGAAATCGGCCGCGCCCCGTCGAATCGCCGCGACGGCAGTGTCGAGATTGCCGTGGCCGGAGATCACCAGCACGGGCAGCGACGGGTCGCGTCGCTTGATCTCGTCGAGCAGCTCGAGCCCGTCCAGCCGGGAGCCCTGCAGCCACACGTCGAGCAGCACCAGGCTCGGCCGGCGCTCCGCGATCGCTTCGAGCGCTTCGTCGCTGTCCGCCGCGCCGCGGGTCTCATAGCCTTCGTCCTCGAGCACGCCGGCGACCAGCTCGCGAATATCGCGTTCGTCGTCGACGACGAGAATGTCGAGTGTCATGAGCGTCCACCATCCTGAGTGAGTTCAGCGGGCCGTATGGCCGCCGCGTCGCCGCCATTGGCGGCTTCGAGCGCATCGAGCGCGCTCGCGTCGAAGCACAGAGTCACGCGCGTGCCGCCGCTGTCGCTGTCGGCGAAATCGATCGTACCGCAATGCTCCTCGACGATCTTCTTGACGATCGCCAGGCCAAGCCCCGTGCCGCGGCTGCGCGTAGTCATATAGGGCTCGACGATCCGGTCCCGCTCGGGCGGAAGGCCGATGCCGTTGTCGGTGACTTCGACATAGAGCAGCCCGCCCTCCCCTTCGCGCAGCGCCATGCGGACCTCGCCCTTGGGCGCATTCTCGCCGCGCGCCTGCACGGCCTCGACCGCGTTCTTGACGACATTGGTGAGCGCCTGGCCGATCTGGCGCCGGTCGCAAACGAGCTGCGGGGGCGGGTCGGGCGCCTCAAGCGCGAAGCGGATGCCCGGATGCGCGACTTCGTGAAGGAACAGCGCCTGCCGCGCGATGTCGAGCAGCGACTCGCGCCGGAAGACGGGCTTGGGCATCCGCGCAAAGGACGAGAATTCGTCGACCATGCGGCGCAGATCGCCCACCTGCCGCACGATCGTGTCGGTCAGCCGCGCGAAGACGCCGTCCTCCGGGTCCACCGTCTTGCCGTAGCGCCGCTGGAGCCGCTCGGCGGCAAGCTGGATGGGTGTGAGCGGATTCTTGATCTCGTGCGCGATCCGCCGGGCGACGTCGGACCAGGCGGCGCGGCGCTGATCGAGCAGCTGCTGGGTGATGTCGTCGAACGTCAGCACCTGGCCATGCTCGTCGCGCGTGATCTTCACCGCCAGCGTCCGAGCCTCGCCGCCGGTCGTCATCTGCACGATCGCCTCGCGTTCGGCGCCATCGAGCAGCGCATCGAGTTCGGGCGCCACATCCACCAGCGGCCGATCGACCGGGCTGGTGTCGCCGGAGCGCAGCAACACCATCGCCGAAGCATTCACCAGCCGGACGATACGATCGGGGTCGATCGAGATCACTCCCGCGCTCACGCCGGACATCACCGCTTCGATCAGTGCGCGGCGGCTTTCGATCTGTTCGTTCGCGCTGACCAGCGCCCCCGTCTGGTCCTGGAGCCGCCCCGTCATGCGGTTGAAGGCGTTGGCCAAGGTGCCGAGTTCGTCGTTCGTCCGCGGATCGGCGACTCGCGCCGTAAGATCGCCTCCGGCGACGCGGCGCGCGGCCTCGACCAGCTCGCGCACTGGCCGCACCAACCGGTCGGCGACTGCCAGGGCCACGAACACCGCGAGCCCGACGATGAGAAGCGACACGCCGAGCAGCGCCACGTTGAACCGCAGCTGCAGCGTGCGCGATCGCTCGCGAAGCGCCCGATAGTCGGCCATGATCGAATCCACGCGCTGGATCTGCTCGCCCAGCAGTGGATCGAGCGTGCGTGCGCCGTAGAGATAGGTGCCGTTCCCCGGCTCGAACGTGGTCAGCGACTGAATGCGATCGCGCGTGCGGCTCAGCACCACTTCGCGCCCCTGCTCCAGCTGGGCGATCATGTCGCGTGTCACCACCGTATCGAGCGCGCGGTCGTGCGGATTGACGATCGCCACCGATCGGATCTCGTGATCCTCGCCCACCTCGAGGATCATCCCTTCGGACAGCTCGCGACGATAGACCTGCAGCCCGAATCCATAGGCGAATTCGTCGCTGTCGATCGGCATCGCCTCGAGATAGGAGCGCAGATCCTCGCGCATCGTGACGGTTTCACGGCCAACGTCGGTCAGTTCGCGCGTATAGTTCGCGCGCGCGATCGCCGAGGCATTGTCGAGCATGCCCCGCGCCCTGTCGGACGACCAGAATTCCACGCCCGACTGAATGAGCAGCGAGGCGAAGATAGTGACGAGCAGGATCGGAACGCTCGCCAGCACCGAGAAGAGCGCGACCAGCCGCACATGCAGTCGCCCCTCGCCGCCCCCCTGCCGTGCGGCACGGCGCCGGGCGATGCGGCGCCCCAGCAGCACCAGCAGCGCGATGCTCGGCACGAGATTCGCGACCAGCAGCAGAGCGACCAGCAGCGGCGTGAGCAATTGCTCGTCCGAGCTTTCACCGCTCACGATGAAATAGGTTGCCACCGCGATGACGACCCAAACCGCGAGCACGGCGACTTCCGCCGCCGGCGTCACGACGATCCGCCGCAGCCACGTCCGGCGCGGGCGCGTTTCGGCGACTGGCTGGGTCACGGCGTCCATCGTTGCAGGAATACAACGCAACCGTTGCCCGGAAAACACAGAAAACCTGTCATGCTGTCGCTATTCGGTACCTTCCTGCCGCGCCCCGTCGATTCCGAGCGTGTCAAGCCGCTTGCGCAGCGTGTTGCGGTTGATGCCGAGCGCGCGTGCGGCGCGCAGCTGGTTGTGCTGATGGCGCGCAAGCATCGCCTCGATCAGCGGACGTTCGACTTCGCCGATGATCCGATCATACAGCGTTCCGTCCTCCAACACGTGCGGTTCCTCGATCGCCAGGCGCTCGAGCCGCGAGCGCACGGCCGTCTCGATTCCCTCGTCGCGCGCCACGGGAGCAGTCGCGCCGGCGCCGAGGGCCGTGCGCACCGCGTCCGCATCGATCCATTCGTCGCGGCTCAGCGCAGCGATCCGCCGCATCAGATTTTCCAGCTCCCGCACATTGCCCGGCCAATCATAGGCGGTCAGTGCCGCTACCGCATCGGCGTCCAGCTGCTTGTGCGGCAGTCCGTCCTCGGCGGCGCGCTCGAGGAAATGGTGCGCGAGCAGGGAAATATCCTGCCGCCGTTCGCGCAGCGCCGGCAGCGCCACCGGCACCACGTTGAGGCGGTAGAACAGGTCCTCGCGAAACTGATCGGCGGCGACAAGCTGCGCGAGGTCCTGGTTGGTCGCGGCGACGATGCGCACATCGGCCTTGATCGATCGCGCGCCGCCCACCGTGGTGAATTCTCCCGACTGAAGCACGCGCAGCAGCCGTGTCTGCGCCTCGCGCGGCATATCGCCGATCTCGTCAAGGAACAGCGTCCCACCCGCCGCCTGTTCGAACTTGCCGGCGACGCGCGCCTGCGCACCGGTGAAGGCGCCGCGCTCGTGACCGAACAGCTCGGCTTCGATCAGCTCGCGCGGGATCGCCGCCATGTTGAGCGCCACGAACGGCGCCCGGCGCCGCGCGCCCAGGTCATGGATCGCCTGCGCGACCAGCTCCTTCCCGGTTCCCGATTCACCCGTGATCAGGACGGTCAGGTCGTTCGCCACGACGCGCGCGATCACGCGATACACTTGCTGCATCGCCGGCGATCGGCCGATCAGCGTGGTGCTGGCGCCCTCGTCGGCCGTCGGCAGAACGGCGGGTTCGCGCTTCCGCCGGGCGCTCGCACTGGCGACTGCGCGCCCAAGTGCGTCCAGATCGAAGGGCTTGGGCAGATAGTCGAAAGCGCCGACTTCGGTCGCGCGCACCGCGGTTGCGAGCGTATTGCGCGCCGAAAACACGATCACCGGCAATTCGGGGTGTTCGGCGATCAGACCGGCGACGTAGTCGAGCCCATTGCCGTCGGGCAGCACCACGTCGGTCACCAGCACGTCGGGCAGCCCGCTCCTGAGCGCCTCGCTCAGTTCGGCGAGCGAAGCGACTGTCGAAACGCAATGGCCCGCGCGCCTCAGCGCCTGGCTGACGACGGTTCGAATCGCCGCGTCATCGTCGACGACCAGCACGGTTGCCGCCTCGCTCATGCTCGCGCCCTCGCCAACAAGACCCGGAACAGAGTCGTATCCTCCTCGCGCAGATAGTGAACGATGCCGCCCATGCCGCGAACCAGCTTCTCCACCAGCGGCAGGCCCAGCCCCTTGCCTTCCGGTTTGCCCGAGACGAACGGCTCGAACAGATGCTCGGCGATGTCCGTCGGGGCGCCCGGGCCGTTGTCGCTGACCAGCACTTCGATCGGTAGCGGCTGGCGCGGCAGCCCCGGCCCTGCGCGCACCGACATGCCGTGGCGATAGGCAGTCGACAGCGTGATGCGTGGCGCCGTAACGCCGTCCAGCGCCTCGGCGGCGTTCTTGAGCAGGTTCAGCAGCACTTGCAGAAATGCGTCGGAATCGACCAGCACCGGCGGCAACGACGGATCGAACCGCTCCTCGATCGGAATGCCGCGCGCGAAACCCGCCAGCGCCACGCGCCGGGCGTGATCGAGCAGCGGATAGAGATTGGTAGCCTCGAGCTTCAATGGCCGCGTGTCGGTGAAATCCTGCATCCGGTCGATCAGCGCGGTAATCCGGTCAACTTCCGTCGTAATCAGCCCCGTCAGTTCCTCGCGCCCCTCGCCGTCGCGGCGCAGCAGCTGCGCCGCGCCGCGGATCCCCGAAAGCGGGTTCTTGATCTCGTGCGCCAGCATCGCCGCCGCGCCCACGGCAGCGCGAGCGCCGGCCGTGCGTTCGGCGCCCTGTGTCATCCGTCGCGAGGCCGGGGCGTGATGCAGCGTCACGATGCGCCAGCCGGGACGGTCGGGCACCGCAGTCTCCACGAAGTCCACGCGCACGCGCGGACCGCGGACTGCCTCGATCTCCACGTCGAACGCCGAGAAGCCATGGCCGTCGCGCCGCTCGGAATAGGCTTCGGGCGGCAGCAGCACGGCGTCATAGGGCTGGCCCACCATGGTCCGCTCGCTGTGGTTGAGCAGCAGCTCGCACGCGGCATTGGCGTGGGCGATGCGGCCGTCGGGATCGATCACGAGCACCGCGACCGGCAGTCCGGCGAACAGCTCCGCAAAGGCAGGCGCGCCTGCGGCTGCGCTCCCGCGTCCGCGCTTCAGGCGGCCTCCCGACTGCGCCAGGGCGCGTAGAATTCGGCCAGCATCGCCAGCACGCGCGTTGCGTCCGGCTCCTGGTTCACCTTGTTGCGGAACTCGGCCGATCCATGCAGCCCCTTGGTGTACCAGCCGATGTGCTTGCGCATCATGTTAACGCCAACCTCGTTGCCATAATGGTCGAGAGTTTCGGCGTAATGCGCTAGAATTACGTGATATTGCTCGTCGATCGTCGGCTCGGCGCGGGGCTCGCCGCCGCTCAGCGCATCCATCACCTCGCGCAGCAGCCACGGCCGCCCATAGGCACCCCGGCCGATCATCACCCCGTCCGCGCCCGATTGGCGGAGCGCCTCACGCGCATCGTCGACCGAGCAGATGTCGCCGTTGACGATCACCGGCACCGAGACGGCGTCCTTGACCTTACGGACGAATCCCCAGTCGGCCGAGCCCTTGTACATCTGGTTGCGGGTGCGGCCGTGAACCGTGATCATCTTGACGCCAAGATCCTCGGCGATCCGCGCCAGTTCGGGCGCATTGAGGCTGTCGTGATCCCAGCCCATCCGCATCTTCAGCGTCACCGGCACGTCGACGGCCTTCACCGTCGCCTCGATCAGCCGCGTCGCCAGCGGAATCTCGCGCATCAGCGCCGATCCGGCATAGCCATTGGTCACCTTGCGGACCGGGCAGCCCATGTTGATGTCGATGATCGCCGCGCCGCGATCGGCGTTCAGCTTCGCCGCCTCGCCCATCGCCTGCGGATCGCAGCCGACGAGCTGCATCGACACCGGCTCCTCGATCGGATCCCAGGCCGCCTTCCGGACCGACTGATAGGTTTCACGGATCGCCGCTGCGCTGGCGATCATCTCGGTGACGTTGAGCCCCGAGCCATAGCGCCGCACCGCCCGCCGGAACGGCAGGTCGGTCACGCCCGTCATCGGCGCGAGCAGCACGGGGCTGTCGATCCGCACCGGACCGACGTGGATGGGAGCGAGAGTCGTCATGATGTGCCCGAAAAATAGGCAGTGGCGGCTAAAGGCACAAGCGCTGATTGGCAAGGCTGGCGGGCGGCTGCGCGCTGCGCTACGGCGCGCCGCCATGAGCCGCACCGTCGCGCTGATCGTCGCCGCAGGACAGGGAACCCGCGCCGGCGGCACGATCCCCAAGCAATTCGCGCCACTCGCGGGCAAGCCGATGCTTGCCCACAGCCACGCCACGCTCGCCGCGCATCCGGCGATCGATTCGGTGCTGGTGGTGATCGGCCCCGGTCAGGAACAACTGCTTTCCGATACGCTTGGGGACGCCGCGTTCGTCATCGGCGGAACGACTCGTCGCGAATCGGTTCGCAACGGCCTGGAGGCGCTGGCGCGCGAGGGCGATGTGGCGCGCGTGCTCATCCACGACGCGGCGCGCCCGTTCCTGCCGCCGGCGGTCATCGATCGACTGTTGGCTGCCCTGAACAGAGTCGAGGGCGCCGTCCCTGCCCTGCCGGTCGCGGACACGCTTGTCCGCTACGACGATGCGATGGGCGAGACCGTTTCGCGCGATCGCCTGTACCGCGTTCAGACGCCGCAGGCGTTCGCGTTCGACGCCGCGCTTGCCGCGCACCGCAGCTGGCCGCAGGGTATCGATGCAACCGATGACGCGCAGATGGTGCGCGACAGCGGCCATGTAGTAACCGTGGTTCCCGGAGACCCCCTGTTGGAAAAAGTCACGCATGCCGAGGATTTCGCGTCCGCCGAGCGGCGGCATGGCAGCGCGATGATCTCGCGCAGCGCCGCCGGATATGATGTCCATCGCTTCGCCGAGGGCGAGGAGCTGTGGCTGGGCGGCATCCTGATCCCGCACGATCGCGGCCTCTCCGGCCATAGCGATGCCGATGTGGTGCTCCATGCGATTACCGACGCGCTGCTCGGGACGATCGCCGCCGGAGACATCGGCATGCATTTCCCGCCGAGCGATCCGCAGTGGCGCGGCGCCGCCTCCGGCCGGTTCCTGGAGCGTGCAGCAGAGCTGGTCACGGCGCGCGGCGGGATCATCGACTTCGTCGACTGCACCATCATCTGCGAGGCGCCAAAGATCGGACCGCACCGTGAGGCGATCCGCGCTGGCGTCGCGGGTCTGTTGCGGCTGCCGGTGGAGCGGATTAGCATCAAGGCCACCACGACCGAGCGGCTCGGATTCACCGGCCGCGGCGAGGGCATGGCGGCCCACGCCATCGCAACCATTAGATTGCCGGAGACAAGCCTGTGAAGCGCAAGGGAATTACTGCCGCGGTTGCGGCTTGGGCCGCTCTGGCCGCCACTTCGGCACATGCGCAGCAAGCGACGCAGGCACAGTGCCTCTCGCGTACGGATGTCGAATCGATCGCGCTCCTCCTGGCTCCTGCCGCCCTCTCGACCGCGCGGCAGACGTGCACGCCGGTGCTCGGGGAAACCTCCTTCCTCGCGACCCGCGGCGAAGCGATGGTGCAGCGCTATCGCGAGGCCGCGCAGCTCCGGACACCCGATGCGGTCCGCGCGATCCTGAGCATCGCCAACAAGGATGGCGAGACGATCCCCGCGCAATTCGCCAGCCAGCCGGAAATCCTCACGACGATGCTAGATGCGCTCGTCGCCCCGGCGCTCGCACAGGAAATCAAGCCCGAGGTGTGCGCCCCGCTCGATCGTGCGCTCCGCCTGCTCGAACCGCTTCCGGCCGAGAATCTCGCGGGCATCACCGTGATGCTGGCCGAACTCGGGCTGGCGCAGGCGAACCGCGACGGCGAGGAGGGCGACGGCAGTCCGCTGCCGTTCCGCATCTGTCCGGCGGCGGCAGGCTGACCGAGCATGGACGCACTGCTGCCTGAGCAACTGGTCGAAGCCGCGCGCCGCGTGCTCGAGGCGAACCGCGCGCGCGGCAGGCGGATCGCCGTCGCCGAAAGCTGCACCGGCGGGCTGGTCTCGGCGGCGCTGACCGAGCTTCCCGGTGCGTCCGACGTGTTCGAAGCGGGGTTCGTTACCTATTCGAACGACGCCAAGCTCGACATTCTGAAGGTCAGCCAGGACGTGCTCGAGACCTTCGGCGCGGTCTCGATCGCAGTCGCCTGGAGCATGGCGCAGGGCGCGCTCACGAAGAGCGAGGCCGATGTCGCGGTCGCGATCACGGGTATCGCGGGGCCCGGCGGGGGCAGCGAGAAGAAGCCGGTGGGAACCGTGGTGTTCGCGCGGGCCGAACGTGGCGCCGATCCGTCGCACGTGGTGGCCGACTCGCGCCACTTTGAAGACAACGGCCGCGGCGGCATCCGCCTTCAGGCGGCGTTGTGCGCGCTCGAGCTGCTGATGCCGGGCGATCCGCCGTCCGAGGAAGCGCCCCCCGAGGAAGCGCCCGCGCCATAGAGCTGCGCGGCGCGTTCCTCGAACGCATTGATCATCTTGCGCAACGCGCGATCGAACACTTGCCCCGCCAGCATCTCGAACACTCGGTTCTTGAACGCGAAATCGACGCAGAACTCGACTTCGCAGCCGCCCGTTCCGTTCGATCGGAACTGCCAGTCGTTATTGAGATATTTCAGCGGCCCGTCGACATAATCGACTCGAATATGGCTCGGCCGCTGCTTCTCCACCTTCGAGGTGAAGGTTTCGCGCAGGCCCTTGAAGCCGACGATCATGTCCGCGACCGTCGCCGTTTCGCTGTCGGAGCGGATGCGCATCGCCACCACCCAGGGCAGAAACTCGGGATAGCGGCGCACGTCCGCGACCAGATCGAACATCTGCTCCGGGCTGTACGGCAGGCTGCGGGTCTCGGTATGTTTGGGCATTCACTTCGCCGAACGGGAAAGCTTCGCTTCGCGCGCCGCGCGCATCCGCTCGAAATCGTCGCCGGCGTGATAGCTCGAGCGCGTAAGCGGGGAGGATGCGACCAGCAGGAAGCCCTTGGCCCGTGCCACGGCGGCATAGGCATCGAACGCCTGCGGCGTCACGAAATCCTCCACCTTGGCGTGTTTGGGAGTCGGCTGGAGATACTGGCCCATGGTCAGAAAATCGATGTCGGCCGAGCGCATGTCGTCCATCACCTGATGAACTTCGAGCCGCTGCTCGCCCAGCCCCAGCATGATGCCCGATTTGGTGAAGATCGACGGGTCGAGTTTCTTCACCGTCTCCAGCAGCCGCAGCGAGGCATAATAGCGCGCGCCGGGGCGGATCGTCGGATAGTTGCGCGGCACCGTCTCGAGATTGTGGTTGAACACATCGGGGCGCGCCTCGACGATCATCTCGATCGCCCGTTCGTGCTTGTTGCGGAAATCGGGCGTCAGGATCTCGATCGTCGTCTTCGGCGCCTGCTCGCGCAGTGCCCGGATCACCTTGACGAATTGCCCCGCCCCGCCGTCGGGCAGGTCGTCGCGATCGACCGAAGTGATCACGATATGCTCGAGCCCCATCTGCACCGCCACGTCGGCGACATGCTGGGGCTCCTTGGGGTCGACCATCCGCGGCATGCCGGTCTTCACGTTGCAGAAAGCACAGGCGCGCGTGCAGGTGTCGCCCAGGATCATCACGGTGGCGTGTTTCTTCGACCAGCACTCGCCGATGTTCGGGCACGCTGCTTCCTCGCACACGGTGGCGAGGTTCTTCGCGCGCATCAGCGCCTTGGTCTCCGCAAAGCCGACCGACGTCGGCGCCTTCACGCGGATCCAGTCGGGCTTGCGCTGACGCTCTGGGCGCTGAGTCGGCTGGGGCAGCGGGCTGTGCTCGTTCATGCGAAGCAGATAGCGAGCGCTGCGCCCGCTCACAACCTCGCGCCCACGTTGCGACCCTCATCCTTGCGGTCGCGCTTGTCGAACCGCTCCGCTTTCTTCTAACCCGCCAGGCGAAACAGAGCCGGCACCATCGCGAGCCGGTCAAGCGGAGGACAATCACGTGGCTTCATTCTCGGATCTCGTCGCCGGTTATCAGCGGTTCCGCGCGACTGCCTGGACCCGCGAACGCGCTCGCTGGGAAGAACTGGTCGGCGGCCAGAGCCCGAAGGTGATGGTCATCGCCTGCTCGGACAGCCGAGTCGATCCGGCGCAGATCTTCGACACCACTGCCGGCGAGATCTTCGTCGTCCGCAACGTCGCCAATCTGGTCCCGCCCTTCGAGCTGGACGGGAAGCGTCATGGCGTCTCCGCCGCGCTCGAATTCGCCGTCACCCAGCTTGAGGTGGAGGAGATCGTGATCCTCGGCCACGGCATGTGCGGCGGCGTGCATGCCGCGCTGACCCAGGTGTTCGACGGCAAGGCCCCTGGCGCGGGCGGCTTCATCGATCATTGGGTCGACCTGCTCGACGAAGCGCGCGAACGGGTGATCGCCGAACATGGCGAGGGCGAAGCCGCGGTGCGCGCGCTCGAACTCGAAACGGTGCGCGTCTCGATCGCGAATCTGCGCACCTTCCCCTGCATTCCCGAGCGCGAGGCGGCCGGAAAGCTCAAGATCCGCGGCGCCTATTTCGCGATCAGCGACGGCGTGCTCCACGTGATGGACGAGGCCGGGAACTTCGCCCCGGCCTGACCCCGCCCGTCCGGATGCGTCAGGGCTGCGGGGTGGTGCCCTCGGGCGCCACCAGCTCGGACGCGTCCTTCTTCGCCTTCTCCGCCGCCACCGAGGGCGCGAGCCGGATATGCAGTTCCTTGAGCTGCTTCTCGGAAACCTCGCTCGGCGCGCCCATCATCAGGTCCTCGGCACGCTGCGTCATCGGGAAGGCGATCACTTCGCGGATGTTCGGCTCGTCGGCGAGCAGCATCACGATGCGGTCGACGCCCGGCGCCGATCCGCCATGCGGCGGCGCGCCGAACTTGAACGCGTTGATCATGCCCGCGAAGTTCGTGTCGACGTCTTCCTTGGTATAGCCGGCGATCTCGAACGCCTTGTACATGATGTCCGGGCGGTGGTTCCGGATCGCTCCGGACGACAGCTCCACGCCGTTGCAGACGATGTCGTACTGCCAGGCCAGGATATCGAGCGGATCCTTGGTCTCCAGCGCTTCCAGCTCGCCCTGCGGCATCGAGAAGGGGTTGTGGCTGAAATCGACCTTCTTGGCGTCCTCGTCATATTCGAACATCGGGAAGTCGACGATCCAGCAGAATTCGAACCGGCTTTTGTCGATCAGCCCCAGCGTCTCCCCGACGCGCGTCCGCGCAAGGCCCGCGAGCTTCGCCGCCTGCGCTTCCTTGCCAGCGGCGAAGAAGATGCCGTCGTCGGGCCCCAGCCCGAGCTCATTCGCCAGCGCGTCCATCTTCTCCGGGCCGTGGTTCTTGGCGATCGGGCCGCCCCATTCGCCGCCCTTGCGCGTCGCATAGCCGAGCCCCGGAAAGCCTTCCGACTGCGCCCAGCTGTTCATATCGTCGAAGAATTTGCGGCTCTGCTCGGCGGTGCCCGGCGCGGGGATCGCGCGCACCACGTCGCCCGCCTCGACGATCGAGGCGAAGCGGCCGAAGCCCGACCCCTCGAAATGCTTCGACACGTCGGTGATGACGATCGGGTTGCGCAGGTCGGGCTTGTCGTTGCCGTATTTCAGCATCGATTCGCGATACGGGATGCGCTTGAACGGCAGCGGGCTGACGCTGCGACCCTTGCCCTCCCAGTCGGCAAACTCCTCGAACACGCCGTGCAGCACCGGCTCGATGGCGGCGAACACATCGTCCTGCGTCACATAGCTCATCTCGAAGTCGAGCTGATAGAATTCCCCGGGCGACCGGTCGGCGCGCGCATCCTCGTCGCGAAAACACGGTGCGATCTGAAAATATTTGTCGAAGCCGGCGACCATCAGCAGCTGCTTGAACATCTGCGGCGCCTGCGGCAGCGCGTAGAATTTGCCCGGATGGACGCGGCTGGGGACGAGATAGTCGCGCGCGCCTTCGGGGCTCGACGCGGTCAGGATCGGCGTCTGGAATTCGGTGAAGCCCTGCTCGATCATCCGACGGCGCAGGCTGGAGATCACGTTCGAACGCAGGACGATGTTCTTGTGCACCTTCTCGCGCCGCAGATCGAGGTAGCGATAGCGCAGCCGGATATCCTCGGGATATTCGCTGTCGCCGAACACCGGCAGCGGCAGCTCCTGCGCCTGGCTCTGCACCGTCGCGTCCAGCGCACGCACTTCGATCTGCCCCGTCGGCAGGTTCGGGTTCACTGCCTCGGCGGCACGCCCGACGACCTTTCCGGTGATCGTCACCACCGATTCGCTGCGCAGCGATTCGATCACCGCAAATGCAGGGCCATCGACTTCGGTGACGATCTGCGTAACGCCATAATGGTCGCGCAGGTCGATGAACACGAGGTCGCCATGGTCGCGCTTGCGATGAACCCAGCCCGAAAGGCGGACCTCCTGCCCGACGGCGTCGGCGGTGAGCTGGCCGCAAGTGTGCGTGCGATACGGGTGCATGACGTCTCTCGTTGATAAGCCGTCGTTCCGGCGAATGCCGGGATCTCGTGCCGCAAGCGCGCGCTTGGGAGGCAAAGAGACTCCGGCCGCTGCCGGAAATGACGGGTGAAAACCGTGGCCGCGCGAATCCCCGCAGCACGGCCCTTTGTCAAGCCGCACGCACCGGTCTAAAGGGCCGTGATGCACATACACGGCCTGATCGAGGACTCCGCCGCCCTCGCGAACCTTTGCTCCCGCTTCGCCACCAAGCCCTATCTCTGCGTGGACACCGAGTTCATGCGCGAGAACAGCTACTGGCCCGAGCTCTGCCTGATCCAGATCGCCGACGACGAGGAGGCCGCCGCGGTCGACCCGCTGGCGCCGGGGATCGATCTCACCCCGCTGCTCGACCTGCTGACGAAGAACGAGGACGTCCTCAAGATCTTCCATGCCGGCGGCCAGGACGTCGAGATCGTCTATAATCTCACCGGCACGACCCCGCATCCGATGTTCGACACCCAGATCGCGGCGATGGCGCTCGGCCAGGGCGAACAGATCGGCTATTCGAATCTGGTCGACACCTATCTCGGCATCTCGGTCGACAAGGGCGCCCGTTTCACCGACTGGAGCCGCCGCCCGCTCGACAAGCGCCAGATCGACTATGCGATCGCCGACGTGACTCACCTCAGCCGCATCTTTCCCAAGATGCTCGAAAAGCTCCGCAAGTCCGGCCGCGGCGCCTGGCTGGACGAGGAGATGGAGCGGATCGCCAATCCCGAAAACTATCGCAATGACCCCGATCTCGCCTGGCAGCGCGTGCGCATCGCCAGTCGCAAGGCCGATGTGCTCGGCCGGCTGAAGGCGCTCGCGCGCTGGCGCGAGCTCGAGGCGCAAGGCAAGGATCTTCCGCGCGGCCGTATCGTGAAGGACGAGACGCTCGCCGATCTCGCCGGCAATCCGCCGAAGAAGCAGGCGGATCTCGCGCGCGTGCGCGGCCTTTCCGCCGCATGGGCCTCGAACGATATCGGCGGGCGGCTGATGGCGTCGCTCGCCGAAGCCCAGCCGCTCGGCAAGGACGAGCTGCCGACGCGCGACGAGCGCAAGCCTTCGCTCGGCAAGGATGGCGCCCTCGTCGCCGATCTCCTCAAGCTGCTGCTCAAGATTCGTGCGCGCGACATCAACGTCGCCGCGCGGCTGCTCGCCCGATCGGACGATCTCGAGGCGCTCGCCGCGGGCCAGCGGGATCGATTGGCGATCCTCGAGGGTTGGCGCTACGAACAGTTCGGACGCGATGCGCTGGCGCTGGTCGAAGGTCAGCTCGGGTTCACCGTCCGCAACGGCAAGCTCAAGATGACTCGAACCGAGGAGACGTCATGATCCGCCTCACACTTTCGGCCGCCGCGGTCACCCTTGCCGCCTGCACGATGCAGGACGGTGGCGAGCCCGCCCCCACTCCGCCGGCGAACGGCAGCTGCGACGCCGCGCCGGCGCAGACGTTCATCGGCCAGCGTGCGGAAGCGACCCGGCAGGAAGCGCGGCGAGTCGCCGGTGCCGAAATGGTACGCGTCTATGAGCAGGGTCAGCCGATCACGATGGATTACCGCGAAGACCGGCTGAATCTCGTCACCAACGGTCAGGGCATCATCATCGAAGTGACCTGCGGCTGAGCCGCACGCATTTCGCTTCGCAGCGCCGGTGGCTGTACGCATTTCGCCTGCGAGGCCTGCGAGGAGTTCGGCTATTCCCGCTCGGTGCCCGGTCGAATCGATCTGCAGCCGAATCGTTCGTTCATTCTGCGCTCGGCGACCTGCTCGAACTGACGTGCGTCACGCCGCCACCACGGCGTCCGCCGCCATGCGGTTGGCGAGCGCGCGGTGGCGGCGCTCGACCGCCTCGCCATAAAGCGCCTCGTCGCCGGCGCGGATCGTCAGCCGCACTGCGCCCGGTGCGGCATCCAGCCGGGTGCGGTGAAGCGGCGCGGCCACGCCGCCGCTCAGCCGCTGTCCAAGACGGATCGCGAGGCCCCAAAGCTGGGCCCGCTCCAGCTCGGCGGCATCGGCGAGCTGGTTCAGCGGCTCGGGCGTTTCCGTGCCGCCGCCATAGGCCGTGAACAGCGCCTGCGCGAGAATCGCGCGCCCGCGCGCGTCGATCGCCACCCAATTGCCGTGCAGCGCCGTTTCCATGCCGCGCTCGGCGCGGAACTGCGGATTGGCCCGCCAGCCCACATCGCCGAGCAGGCAGGCCGCATGGCGCAGCCGCTGCATCTCGGCAGGTTCGGCTTCGAACAGCGGCGCGATCCACGCGTCCAGCAAATCGCCATGTTCGGGAAAGCGGCCGAGCCGGGCACCTTCCTCGCGCGCGACGGTGATCAGCGGATCCTGCTGCCGTTCCTCGATCGAGAGCCGCGCGAACGCCAGCCCCTCGCGCAGTCCGAACGCGGAAACGACGGTTTCGGTCGATCCCAGTGCCTTGAGCACGCTCCCCAGCACCGCCGCGGCATCGCCGAGCGTCGGGATGCGCCCGCTCGAAAGCCCCGGCACGGTGCGCAGCTTGCCCTTCGAAATATGGCTCAGCGTTCGCCCCAGGCGCGCCACCTGCTCGGCCGACATAGCATATTGGTGGATCACCGGCAGCGGAAAGCCGGAAAGATGCATGTCGAGACGCGCCAGCGCGCGCCACGATCCGCCGACCAGATAGAAAGGCAGACCCGCGCCGCGGCCGAGCCACCCGGCCTCGTGCAACAGCGCGGAAACCTTGCGTTCGAGCGCCGCCTTTCCCTTCTCGCGGAACGGCGCCACGCGCAGCACACCCAGCGGGAACGATGCGCGATCGGTCACGGTGCCCGCCACCACGCGCACGAGCTCGAGACTGCCCCCGCCCAGGTCGCCGACGATCCCGTCGGCGTCCGGGATGCCCGAGAGTACCCCCATCCCCGCGCCCATCGCCTCGTCCATTCCCGAAAGCAGCTCGACCTCGAGCCCGAGCGACTTCGCCGTGGCGATCAGCACGTCGCCGTTCGATGCCTCGCGCACGGCGGCGGTCGCCACGGTACGCAGGCTGGTGACCTGCATCTCGCGCGTCAGCATGGCGAACCGCGACAGCGCGGCGCGCGCGGTGGAAAGCGCCGCTTCGTCGATTGCGCCGGTGGCGCCGAGCGACCGGCCGAGCCCGGCCATGACTTTCTCGTTGAACAGCACCGAGGGCAGCCGGCTGGGGCCTTGATAGACGACGAGGCGGATCGAATTCGATCCGATGTCGATAATCGCCGCGCGCTCGGGCGGCGCCGCGGCCGCTTCGGTGCGCGCCCTGCGGAACAGCAGGCTGGAGACTACGCCGTCGCTCATTCGGCGGCGTCGCGGTCGCGCGTCGGGGTACGGCGGCGGCGGATGGTGAGCTTGGGCACGGCGTCGCCGCCTGCCTCCAGCGCCGCACCGCGGCCCGAAAGCGAGGGATTGGTCATGAAATAGCGGTGCAGGTTGAACGGCTTGGAAGTGCCGGGATGGACGCGCTGATAGCTTCCATCGGGCTCGAGTTCCCAGCTCTGTTCATTGTCGAGCAGGTTGGCGACCATCACCTGGTCGAGGATCTGGTCGTGCACCGTCTTGTTGCGGATCGGCAGCATGAATTCGACTCGCCGGTCGAGGTTGCGCGGCATCCAGTCGGCCGAGGAGATATAGACCTTGGCCGCGTCGCTCGGCAGCGCCTTGCCGTTGGCAAAGGCCCAGATGCGGCTGTGCTCGAGAAACCGGCCGACGATCGACTTGACACGGATATTCTCCGACATCCCCTCGATGCCGGGGCGCAGGCAACAGATGCCGCGGATCACCAGATCGATCTGCACGCCCGCGCCGCTCGCTTCGTACAACTTCTCGATGATGCCCGGATCGACGAGCGAATTCATCTTGGCCCAGAGGCCCGCGGGCTTGCCCGCGCGGGCGTTCGCGATTTCGCCATCGATGCACGCGACGATTTCCTGGCGCAGATCGCGCGGGCTGAGCGTCAGCAGCTCCAGCCCCTCGGGCTGCACATAGCCGGTGATATAGTTGAATACCTGCGCCGCATCCCGGCCGACCGCAGGATCGGCGGTAAAGAAGCTTAGATCGGTATAGATGCGTGCGGTTATCGGGTGATAGTTCCCGGTCCCGAAGTGGCAGTAGGTGCGATAGCCCGAGCCTTCGCGGCGCACCACCATCGAGATTTTGGCGTGCGTCTTCCAGTCGATGAAGCCGTACACCACCTGCACGCCGGCGCGTTCGAGCGCCGCGGCCCAGAGCAGATTCTGCTCCTCGTCGAATCGCGCCTTCAGCTCCACGATCGCAGTCACCGACTTGCCGGCCTCGGCAGCGGCGATCAGCGCGTTGATCACTGCCGACTGCTTGCCCGCGCGATAGAGCGTCTGCTTGATCGCGACCACGTCCGGGTCCGCCGCCGCCTGCTTCAGGAAGGAGAGGACGACGTCGAACGTCTCATAGGGGTGGTGGACGACGATGTCCTTTGCCTTGATCGCTGCGAAGCAATCGCCTCCATATTCGCGGATGCGCTCGGGAAAGCGCGGCGAATAGGGCGTGAACTTGAGGTCGGGCCGATCCTCGTCGACCAGCATCGACAGGTCGCCGATGCCCAGAAAACCGCCTTTCTCGGTGAGGATCGCCTCGCTGCCGCCAAGCTCTTCCTTGAGGGCCGCTTCCAGCGCAGGCGGAATCCCCGTCTCCATCTCGAGCCGGATCACGCGCCCGCGCCGCCGCCGCTTGATTGCGCTGCGGAAATACAGGACCAGATCCTCGGCCTCTTCCTCGATTTCGATGTCGCTGTCGCGCAGCACGCGGAAGGCCGAGCTTTCGAGGATGTCGTAGCCGGGAAAGAGCAGGCCCGAGAAGCGCTTGAGCAGCGTCTCGACCGTCACATAGCGCGCGGTATCGCCGGGGATGCGCACGAATCGCGGCGTCGTCGCCGGCAGCAGCACCAGTTCGCGCACCGGCGTCCTGTCGCTCTTGCGGACGAGATCGAAGATCACGCTCGATCCCTTGTTGGGGATGAACGGAAAGGGATGCGCTGTATCGAGCGCCTGCGGTGTCAGGATCGGGAAGATCTGCTCGCGGAAGTGCGCCTCGAGCCAGCGGCCCACTTCGCCTTCGATGTCCCCCTCGTCGAGGACGATGATTCCCACCGATGCCAGGTCGCCGCGCAGATCGGCCCATACGCGCTGCTGGTTGTCGACCAGCTCGCCGGCTTCGGCGACGATCGCGGAAAGCTGCTGCCCGGGAGTGAGGCCGTCCGCCGAACGCTGCTCGACGTCCTGGAGCTGCTGGCCCTTCAGTCCGGCGACTCGCACCATGAAGAACTCGTCGAGGTTCGAACCCGAGATCGAGAGGAACCGCAGCCGTTCGAGCAGCGGATGCGCGCCGTTGCACGCCTCCTCCATCACGCGCCCGTTAAACGCCAGCCAGCTGAGCTCGCGATTGAAATAGCGGCTCGAACCCGATCCCGCCACGAACGGATCATCGTCTTCGAAACGGGTCGCTGCAGGTCGGTTCATTCGATCATTCTCACTGGGTCGAAGGCGGTTCGAAGAGAAGGCCGGCGCTTTCCAGGGTGGCGCGCGCTCCCTGGATCGACAAGCGCCGGTTTTGCAATCGCGGCGCTTCGGCTTCAAGCGCCTCGCCAACGCGCGCCAGCGCCAGATGGCTCCGTTCGATCCGCGCGAGCAGCCATGCGATCACCTCCGGCCGAGTCACCAGCGCCAGCCGATCGAGCGTGCGTTCCAGCAACAGCCGCATCAGCATGTCGTCGGGCGGATCGATCCGCAGCACCGGCGAGGCGGCGAGCCGCGAGCGCAGGTCCGGCAGCGCCACTTCCCAGGCGGGTGGCGGTGCGTCCGCCACGATCAGCAAGGGGCTGCGCGTGATCTGCGCCTCGTTCCATGCGTGGAACAGCGCCTCCTCGGATGCGCTTTCGGCATTGTCGATCGCAGTGCCGCCGGTGCGCTCGACGAAGATCCGCGCGAGCAGACTGCGGCCCGATTTCGGCGGCCCCACCAGCAGCGCCGCCATCACCGGCCACATCCCCCAGCGATCGAGCTGATGGGCGGCGCGGGCGTTCGATTCGGTGACGAGGAACTCCACATCGCGCGCATCGGCAGGCACGCCGAGCGGCAGGTGCAGCTGGCTCATTCGGCCGGATCGCCCTCCGGCGCGGACGGCGGAGGCGGAGGCGGCGTGCTCGTGCCGCCGCGGCGAATGCGCAGCACGCCGGCGCCCTCCTGCACGCTCCAGCCGCGCGCCTCGAGCGCCGAGCGCAGGCTGGCGATACTGCCCTCATAGCTCACGCGGAGTACCGAAATTCCGCCCAGCGCCACGCTCGTCGTGCTCGCCGAACGCACCCCGGGAATCCCGCGCACCGCCGATTCGGATGCGGTAACCGCCTGTGCGCTGGGCGTATCGACCTGCACCGAATAGGTCGCAGCCGCGGGCGCCGTCGGCGTGGTGACGGGCATTTCGGCTGCGCTGGCCTCGGCCTCGTCGCTCTCTTCGGCCTCAGGCTCCTCGGTCTCTTCGGGCGGGCGGAAAGCAAGCAGCGCGTCCGTCTCGAGGACGCCGGAGGCGAGTGCGTTCTGATAGGCGCGGTCGATCCGTTCGATACCCGCGTCGAGCAAGGCGCCCAATGCATCGCCGCTGTTCACGCGCAGCGCGAAACGCGCGATCTGCTGCCGGTCGGGGCCGTGGCTCGCGGTGAAGATCCCGGTGATCGGCCCGCCCGGATAGCTGCGGATGAGCTGCACTTCGGGAATGAGCACGTCCTCCGCGCCATAGCTGTCGAGCACTTCGCGCCACCAGCCGCGCCCGCGCCGCCCCGTCTGGCCGGCGTTCATCAGCAGCGGGTCGGCGCCGGTGCCGCGCGGACGGACATAGTCGATCGAGCTGTTGCCGGTGCGAAACCGCGCCCAGGCCTCCTGCCAGGGCGTTGTCCGCTCGAAGACCCGCCCGACGCCGCCGGACCATTGGACCGGAACGACGAGCATCGGCGGCGAGCGGCGGACCTGACCCGATACGCCAAGGATGCGCCCGGCCCGGCCGCGATCGAACAGCACGCCCAGCCGCGCGACATAACGCTCGGGCCCGATCTGCTCGTTCTCGATCACGATTCCCGTGACGACTCCGTTCAGCGCCGAATCGGAGAGGTTGGCGGTGCGGCCCGCCAGCCGCTGCGCCAGCATGCGCCAGCCGAGCCGCTGCGCCAGCCGCCAGCCCGCTTCGCGCGCCGACTCGGCATCCTCGCCGCGCACGTCGACATCGATCCCGCTCACTTCGAAGCTGCCCGAACTGTCGATCGGAGCGGCGCCGCGATCGCCTTCGATCTGGGCATAGACCATCCCGCCGGCGCCCAGCAGGGCGGCCGCGAGGCCAAGGCGAACGGTGCGGGAAAAACGGCGCGCTGACATGTCGCCGCCCTTTTGGCGAAGCGGGCGTGGAAATCCAAGCGCGTTGTGGCTAGGCGCTTGGCCATGACCGATCCGAAACCGGGCGAAGGCCCTTACACCTATGCCGACGCCGGCGTCTCGATCGCCGCAGGCAACGCGCTCGTCCGCGCCATCGCTCCGCTTGCGCGGGCGACGCGCAGGCCCGGTGCCGACGCCGATCTGGGCGGTTTCGGCGGACTGTTCGATCTCAGGGCGGCGGGCTTCACCGATCCGCTGCTGGTCGCCGCCAACGACGGGGTCGGAACCAAGCTCAAGCTGGCGATCGAGCACGACCGCCACGACGGCGTCGGCATCGATCTCGTCGCAATGTGCGCCAATGATCTGATCGTCCAGGGCGCCGAGCCGCTCTTCTTCCTCGACTATTACGCCAGCGGCAGGCTCGACTCCGCAGTGGCCGAGCGGGTGATCGCCGGTATCGCCGAAGGCTGCCGTCAGGCGGGCTGCGCGCTGATCGGCGGCGAAACCGCGGAAATGCCCGGCATGTATGCCGATGGAGACTATGATCTCGCCGGCTTCTGCGTCGGCGCGGTCGAACGCGATCGGCTGCTCGACGGCGGCAAGGTTGCTTCCGGCGACGTGCTCCTCGGGCTCGCCTCCACCGGGGTCCATTCGAACGGTTATTCGCTGGTCCGCCGGCTCGCCGCGGATCGGGGGTGGAAGCTCGATCGCCCGGCGCTGTTCGATGCCGATACGCTCCTGATCGACGCGCTGATGAAGCCGACGCGCATCTACGTCCGGAGCCTGCTGCCGCAGCTCCGCGCCGGCCGCATCCATGGCCTTGCCCACATCACCGGCGGCGGCCTGCTCGAGAATATCCCTCGCGTGCTGCCCGAGGGGTGTCACGCGCATGTCGACGCCGATGCCTGGCCGCAGTCGCGGCTGATGGGGTTTCTCCAGGCGCAGGGGAATATCGAGCCAGAGGAGATGGCGCGAACCTTCAACTGCGGGATCGGCATGGTCGCCATTGTCGCGCCGGACGACGCTGATGCGGTCGCTGGAGCGCTCACCGACGCCGGAGAAACCGTTCACCGGATCGGTACGGTGACCGAGGGCGCGCGCGGCTGCACCGTCGCGGGAAGCGCCGGAAGCTGGAGCGCGCGGGCCGACTGGAGCGCCACGCATGCGGCCTGAAGCCTGCTTCGCCAGCCGCGGGCGCTCGACGTGAAACGCAAGCTCGGCATCCTGATCTCGGGCCGGGGCTCGAACATGGCCGCACTGGTCGAGGCCGCGCGCGAGCGCGATTGCCCCTATGAGGTCGTGCTGGTCGCCAGTGATCGTCCGGAGGCGCCGGGCCTCGCCTGGGCGGCCGAGCGGGGCGTCGCCACATTCGCCCAGTCGCCGAAGGGCATTCCCAAGTCCGACTATGAAGTGAAGATCGAGGCGGCGCTGCGCGATGCCGGCGTCGAGGCGATCGCACTCGCCGGCTATATGCGCCTCCTCAGCGATGCCTTCGTCGCGCGATGGCGCGGGCGGATCGTCAACATCCACCCCTCGCTGCTGCCGAAGTACAAGGGGCTCGATACCCACGCCCGCGCCCTCGCTGCGAAAGATTCGGAGGCGGGCTGCTCGGTCCACCTCGTTACCGAGGAACTCGACGGCGGCGAAGTGCTTGGCCAGGCGCGCGTTCCCATACTCCCCGGCGACACGCACGAAAGCCTCGCCGCCCGCGTGCTCGTCGAGGAACATCGCCTCTATCCCCGTGTTGTCGCCGAGTGGCTGAGCTCCTGACCTTGCTCGATGAACGTGCCCACGCCTTCGCGCCGGCCGAGGCAGGGGATCGCTGAAACCCCTCGATCTGACGAGCATGACGAGACTTTCTGCAACTCGCGTCCCCGCCCGTGCGTTGTTCCGGGTTCCTGCTTGGCGGCCCGGAGAGCGCGTGATCGAGCGCTCCGTCCGATCCGCGAGCGTCGCGAAAGAGACAGCCGGTGAACACCAACTCCTCCCCGCCGCAGCCGCAGCGACGCGGCGGCACCGCAACTGCAGAACAGGGCCAGGTGATGCTCGATGGTCCCGACGGAGTGGCGATCGCCATGACGCCCGACGCAGCCGAGATGACCGCCGCGAGCCTGAGTGCGGCGGCGAAAGCGGCGCGGCGTCAGAGCGACGACTGAGCGCTCCATGCGCGAAACGCTTGCTCCCGGGGGGTGCCCGCCGCGATAAGGGCGCCCGATGATCAAGGTCGCCAGCTACAATATCCGCAAGTCGATCGGCACCGATCGCCGGCGCCGGCCCGACCGCACGCTCCATGTGCTGCGCGAGATCGACGCCGACGTGATCGCGCTGCAGGAGGCGGACCGGCGGTTCGGCACGCGCGCTGCCGTGCTCACCCCGCATCTGCTTTCCGAGCATAGCCCCTGGAAGCCGGTTTCCTTCGGCATCCGCCAGACCAGCATCGGCTGGCACGGCAATGCGATTCTCGTCCGCAAGGAAGCTCAGATCCTCGATTGCGAGGCCATTCACTTGCCGGCGCTCGAACCGCGCGGCGCGGTGGTCGCGGACGTTCGGATCGGCGGCACGGCGCTGCGGGTCGTCGGCATGCATCTCGATCTGTCGGGGCTCTGGCGGCGGCGCCAGGCGAACGCCATCCTCGCGCATCTCGCTTCCAGCAGTCGGCAATATCCCACGATCCTGATGGGCGACCTCAACGAATGGAGCCGCGGCTCCGGCTGCCTGCGCGACTTCGGCCGCGATTTCAGCATTGCCGACACCGGGCGCAGCTTTCATGCGCATCGGCCGGTGGCGCGGCTCGACCGCATCATCGTGTCGCCGGACCTGCGGATCACCGAAACCGGAGTGCACGAAAGCGTGACCGCCCGCATCGCTTCCGATCATCTGCCTGTCTGGGCCGAGCTCGCGCGCTCCTGATGGTTCAGATTCGCGACAAGGAACTGCGGCTCGCGCTGGTGTGCTATGGCGGCATCAGCCTCGCCGTCTACATGCACGGCATCACCAAGGAGATTTGGCGAGTCGCCCGCGCCAGTCGCGCCGCGCGTGACGGCGATCCCGCCGCGCTCGGCAGCCAGGGCGTCTATCGCGCGCTGCTGCACGAGATCCAGGAGCTCACCGGTGTTCGCCTGCGCGTGCTGGTGGATATCCTGTCCGGCGCCTCGGCGGGCGGGATCAATGCCATCTATCTGGGCCAGGCGATCACCACCGGCCAGTCGCTGGAACCGCTCACCGACCTCTGGCTCGACTATGCCGATGTCGAAAAGCTGATCGATCCCGATCATGCGCCATCGAGCCGATTCTCGAAATTCTGGGCCGCACCGATCGCCTGGATGGCGATGGGGCGCAGCAACACGATCGAGCAGGAAGTCGACGCCGGCTCGCGCGACGAATTTCGCCGCAAGCTCGAGCATTTCGTCCGTTCGCGCTGGTTCGAGCCTCCCTTCGGAGGGCCGCAGCTCCTCAACATGCTGCTCGACGCGTTCGAGACCATGGGCAAGGCGCCGGCCGGCAAGCGGCTGCTGCCCGACGGCCAGCCGCTCGACCTGTTCGTCACCGTCACCGATTTTCGCGGCCATCCCGAGCGGCTGCGGCTCAACTCGCCGCCCGAGGTGACCGAGACCGAGCACCGGCTGGTCTTTTCCTTCACCGATCACGGCGAAGCCTCGATCCCGCTCGGCGATCCGATCGAACTTGCCTTCGCCGCGCGCGCGACGTCGAGCTTTCCCGGGGCGTTTCCGCCGGTCCGCGTGAGCGAAATCGACAAGGTGGTCGCCGAGCGCGAGCTCGCCTGGCCGAACCGCGACGCGTTTCTCGAACACGTCCTGCCCCGGCAGTGGCTGGCGAACGGGGCGGAACAGGCGGTGTTGATCGACGGATCGGTGCTCGCCAATGCGCCGTTCCGCCCCGCGATCGATGCGCTGCGCGAGCGTCCGGCACGGCGACAGGTCGACCGGCGCTTCGTCTATATCGATCCGACACCCGATCTGCGCTGGGATTTCTACGGATCGCCGAGCGAAAACCCCGGATTCTTCCAGACGTTGCTCGGCGCCCTTTCGGAGCTACCGCGCGAGCAGCCGATCCGCGACAATCTCGAGTCGATCGCCGAGCGGTCGGACCGGATCGAGCGGATGCTCGCGATCGTCACGCGCATCCGCGCCGAAGTGGAGGCGCAGGTCGAGGCGCTGTTCGGCTATACGCTGTGGCTCGACTATCCCACGCCCAAACGGCTTGCGGCATGGCGTCGCCGCGCCCAGGTCGCCGCGGCGGCGCGCGCTGGATACGGCCATACCGCCTATGGCCTGCTCAAGGTCGATGCAGTGATCGACCGGACGGCGCAGCTTCTGCATGGGATCGGCGATCAGCCGGGGCCGGATCGACGCCTCGACATCCGCGACGCGATCGCGCGCACCGTCCGCGCGCGCGGAATCGACGAGTTCGGCGCCGCGCTGCCCAACGGGGCCAGTCCGGAGACGCTTGTGTTCCTGCGTGCGCATGATCTCGGCTTCCGCGTTCGCCGCCTGCGCCTGCTCGCGCGGCGGCTCACCGAAATCGACGCCGAACACGAGAAGGAAGAACTCTCGCAAATGCGCGAGGCGGTGTACGAATCGCTCGCCGCCTATCTCGAATGCCGGCGTTCGGACCATTTCTCGGAGCTGCGCGAAGCAGTGCGCGAACTTGGCCCTGCCGACGACGCCGGTCCGATCCTCGATCGGCTCGGCGCGCTGATGAACCTCGACCGCCTCGACGACGAAACCGATGCGCGGCTCTCGGAAGGATTCAGCCGTCTCTCGCGCGACCTGCGCCGCCCGATCCTGCTTGCGCATCTCGGCTTTCCCTTCTTCGACATTGCGACACTGCCGCTGCTGCGCGGCGAAGGCCTCGACGAATTCGATCCGATCCGAGTCGACCGCATCTCGCCCAACGATGCGACGGCGATCCGGTCGGGAACTCAGGCGACGCTCAAGGGGATCCAGCTCGGCACCTTCGGCGCCTTCTTCAGCCGCGCCTATCGCGAGAACGACTATCTCTGGGGGCGCCTCCACGGGGCCGACCGGCTGGTCGACATCATGCTTTCGACGCTGCCCGCCACGACTCCCTTTCCCGAGCATCGCATCGGCGAAGTGAAGCGCGCGCTCTTCCTCGCGATCCTCAACGAAGAGGAGCCTCGGCTGAAGGCGATCCCGGAGCTGTTCGCCCAGCTTCGCGCCGAAATCGGCTGAGGCTGGCAATGCGCCGCGCGCACGCCTAGGATCACGCCCGCGTCACTGGGGGAGGAAGCGTCCGCATGCGGTTTCTGAAGGTCCTGTTCTGGCTGTTGCTGGGCGGCCTCGTCGCGGCGTTCGTGATCTACAACGGCGACGAACGTGTCGCGATTCACCTGTGGGGCGGCCTCATCGCCGACTTCAGCCTGCCGATGCTGCTGATCGTGGTGTTCCTTGCCGGTTTCCTGCCGATGCTGCTCGCCTATCACGGCTATCGGTGGCGCATGCGCCAGCGCCTCGCCGGCCTGGAGCGCGCGCTTGCCGATCTGCGCGCGGTCGCCCCGAGCCCGGCACCCGTGACTGCCGCCGAACCGGAGCCCGCGCCCGCCGAGACCCTTCCCGCACCGGAGACCGACCGCGCATGACCTCGCCGCTTTATGTCGCGCTCGATACGCCCGATCTCGCCAAGGCGCGGGCGATCGCAGAGCGCGTGAAGGCGCATGTCGGCGGGATCAAGCTCGGCCTCGAATTCTTCATGGCGAACGGCCGCCACGGCGTGCACGAGATGCACGAGATCGGACTGCCGATCTTCCTCGACCTCAAGTTTCACGACATTCCCAATACGGTGGCCAAGGCGATCGAGGCGCTGCGTCCGCTCGAGCCGGCGATCCTGACGGTCCACGCCGCCGGGGGCCGCGCGATGCTCGAGGATGCGAAGGCCGCCGCGCCGACCGGTACCAAGGTGGTCGCCGTTACGATGCTCACCAGCCTCGACGGCAGCGATCTCGAGTCGATCGGCCTCGCGCCCGATCCGCACGAACAGGTCGTCCGGCTTACCGAACTCGCGCGCTCGGCCGGAGTCGACGGCATCGTCTGCTCGGGCGAGGAAGTGAAGGCCGCGCATGCCGCATGGAAGGACGGCTTCTTCGTCGTCCCCGGCGTACGCCCCGCCTCCGGCACGCACGCCGACCAGAAGCGAGTCGTGACGCCGCGCCAGGCGCTCGATCGCGGCGCCTCGATCCTCGTCGTTGGCCGCCCGATCACCCAGGCCGAAGATCCCGACCAGGCTGCCCGCGCGATCGAGGCGACGCTGTAGCCGGTTCGCGATTCGGTAACCGGCTCCGTGCTATGCGCAGCCGGGGAGGATGCGATGCTCCAGTTCAGCGTGAAATGGGCGTCGGTCGCCGCAGTCTATGTCGGTCTGCTCGCCGGCATGGTTCCGATGCTGCGCCAGACCGACCTTTCCCCTTCCACTCTCTATGCGGCCGGAGTCGGCATGTTCATCGGCGGCGCCGCCGCGCTTCCCTTTGCCGCGGTGAACTGCGTCGCGGCGCTCGGCGCGCACTCGCTCACGCGCGGGGAGAGCTTTCCGGTGCAGTTCGGCACCTTCGCGGCCTTGTCGCTGCCGCTCGGCTATGCCGCGCTCCGGCTGCTCGACCGAGTATTCGCGCCGATGGGCGGCTTCTCCGCGGGTCATAGGGAGCTGCTGCTCTACGGCGCCTTCTGGCTCGGTTCGATGCTGATGGCGGCGGTGCTGATGCTCATCACACCGGCTTCCCGCACCGCATAGACTGGCTCGCGCCGTTCGCCGCGGGGCCCTATAGCGCGCGGCATGCGAGTCTCCGCCAAGATCTGCGGCCTTTCCACCCCCGATGCGGTCGACGCCGCGCTGGCAGGGGGCGCGACCCACATCGGCTTCGTCTTCTTTCCGCCCAGCCCACGCAACCTCGCGTTCGACCGCGCCGCGTCGCTCACCGCAGCAATGCCCGGAGAGACCGGACGAGTCGGCGTGTTCGTCGATCCCGACGACGCACTGCTCGATTCGGCGATCGACGCCGCACGGCTGACTGCGCTCCAGCTGCACAAGACCGCCCCCGAGCGGGCGGCGACGATCCGTGCGCGCGCGCGCCTGCCGGTCTGGGCGGCCGTTGCAGTCAAGACGCGCGCGGATCTCGATTCCGCCGCCCGCTTCCGCGGTGCGGCCGATCGCATCCTCTACGACGCCAAGACGCCGGAGGGCGCGGCGCTGCCCGGCGGAATGGGCCTGCGCTTCGATTGGCGGCTGCTCCAGGGCTTCGCGCATCCGCTGCCCTGGGCGCTGTCGGGCGGCCTCGACGCGGAGAATGTCGGTGAGGCGATCCGCACGACCGGCGCCACGCTCGTCGACGTCTCCTCGGGCGTGGAGACCGCGCCGGGAGCCAAGGACCCCGCCAGGATCGCAGCGTTCCTCCGCGCGGTTGCCGCGAGCTGACGGCGCCGCGGCTCGACACGCTCGCAGGCGATGCTAAACGCATCCCGCTATGAACGCCCCCAACAGCTTCCGCACCCAGCCTGACGATCATGGGCATTTCGGCCAGTTCGGCGGCCGCTTCGTCGCCGAGACGCTGATGCCTTTGGTCCTCGACCTCGAGCGCGAGTATCGCGCGGCAAAGCTGGATCCCGCCTTCGCCGCTCAGTTCGACGATCTGCTCGAACATTATGTCGGCCGCCCCAGCCCGCTCTACTATGCCGAGCGGCTGACCGAGGCGCTGCGCAAGGACGCGCCGGAGGGCATGGGTGCCCAGATCTGGTTCAAGCGCGACGAACTCAACCACACCGGCGCGCACAAGATCAACAACTGCATCGGCCAGATCCTGCTCGCGATCCGCATGGGCAAGACGCGGATCATCGCGGAAACGGGCGCGGGTCAGCATGGCGTCGCCACCGCCACCGTCGCCGCGCGCTTCGGCCTCCCCTGCGTGATCTACATGGGCGCGCGCGACATGGAGCGGCAGGCGCCCAATGTTTTCCGCATGAAGCTGCTGGGTGCCGAAGTGATCGGCGTCGAGAGCGGCGCGCGCACGCTGAAGGACGCGATGAACGAGGCGCTGCGCGACTGGGTCGCCAACGTCCATGACACCTTCTACATCATCGGCACCGCGGCGGGTCCCCATCCCTATCCCGAACTGGTCCGCGACTTCCAGAGCGTGATCGGCCGCGAGGCGCGCGAGCAGATGCTCAGCCGAACGGGACGCCTGCCCGACCTGCTGGTCGCGGCGATCGGCGGCGGATCGAACGCGATCGGCCTGTTCCATCCCTTTCTCGACGATCCCGACGTCGCGATGCTGGGCGTCGAGGCGGCGGGCGAAGGGCTCGACCGCAAGCACGCCGCGAGCCTCGCGGGCGGCGAACCCGGCATCCTCCACGGCAACCGCACCTATCTGCTCCAGGACGAAGACGGCCAGATCGCCGAGGCGCATTCGATCTCGGCCGGGCTCGACTATCCCGGCATCGGCCCCGAGCATGCGTGGCTGCGCGACATTGGCCGCGTCGAATACACCGCCGTCACCGACACCGAAGCGCTCGACGCATTCCAGCTGCTCTGCCGCACCGAAGGCATCATTCCCGCGCTCGAACCTTCGCACGCGATCGCAGCAGTGACGCGCAAGGCACGGGAAATGAAGAAAGATCAGGTGATCTTGGCTAATCTCTGCGGTCGCGGCGACAAGGACATCTTCACCGTCGCGCAGGCGCTGGGGGTGGCGATATGATCGATCCGACCTGGGTGCTTTTTGCTCTGTTTCTCTTGCTCATCGTCATACTGCCGATCCTGGTCTATGCGTTTACGACATACGAGCCGCCCGAAAGTTTTAGAGCCGCAGTATGGTTGCGCGGATCGCAGGCAATCGCATTTGGCGCACCCACGCTTGCCCAAGATTTGTGGAATCGACAGCCGGTAGATATCGTCTTGCCCACCGGCGTCTTAGTGGCATGTTTGGCCGGGTTTGGCGTTGATTGGTACTTGATTGAGCGCGACCGGAGGCTGGCTGGCGATGCGTAGAATCGCAAGAGCGTTCGCGTATGCAGCATCCGACCGCCGCGCCGCGCTGGTCACCTTTATCACCGCTGGCGATCCCACACCCGCCGCTACCGGCGCGATCCTCGACGCGCTCGTCGAAGGTGGTGCCGATGTGATCGAGCTCGGCATGCCGTTCACCGATCCGATGGCCGACGGCCCGGCGATCCAGCTCGCCAATCTGCGCAGCCTGGGTGCGGGCACGAAGACCGCCGACGTGCTCGCCATCGCCACAGCCTTTCGCAGCCGCCATCCCGACGTGCCGCTGGTCCTCATGGGCTATGCCAACACGATGACGCGTCCCACGCCCGCCGGTTTCGCCGATCGCGCACGCGATGCCGGAGTCGACGGCATGATCGTCGTCGATATCCCGCCCGAGGAGGCCGCGGAACTCGCTCCCTTCGGCGAGCGCGGCATCGACGTTATCCGTCTCGCCACGCCCACTACCGACGCCGCGCGCCTGCCGGCCGTGCTCGAAGGTGCCGGCGGGTTTCTCTATTACGTCTCGGTCGCAGGCGTCACCGGCAAGCAGCAGGCGGCGCAGGATTCGATCGAACAGGCGGTCGCGCGGCTCAAGGCCGCCACCGACCTGCCGGTCGCGGTCGGCTTCGGCATCCGCACGCCCGAACAGGCGGCGCAGATCGCCCGCGTCGCCGACGGCCTCGTCGTCGGTTCGGCGATCGTCGAGCTGATCGGACGCCATGGCGCCGATGCGCCCGCCCATGTCCGCACCTATGTCCAGTCGCTCAGCGCAGCGATCGCCGCTGCCCGAAAGGAAGTCGCATGAGCACCGAAACCACCTGGCTCGGCCGCGTCCGCAACGCGCTGTCGTTCGTCTATCCCAAGGCTCAGTCCGAAGACACGCTCTGGCATAAGTGCAAGGGCTGCGGGCAAATGGTTTTCAATCGCGAGCTGGAGGAGAATCTTCACGTCTGCCCGCATTGCGATTTCCATGAGCGGATTGGGCCAAAGCGGCGGTTCGACATGCTGTTCGACAATGCGCGCTACGATCTCCTCCCCGCCCCCAGGGTGACCGAGGATCCGCTCAAGTTCCGCGATTCCAAACGCTATCAGGATCGCCTGCGCACGGCCCGCGCCGATACGGGCGAGCAGGATGCGTTCGTCAATGCCTCGGGCTCGATCCATGGCCGCCGCGCAGTCGTGGGCGTTCAGGATTTTGCCTTCATGGGCGGCTCGATGGGCCAGGCGGTGGGCGAGGCGTTCATCGCCGGCGCCGAAGCCGCGATCGCCGCGCGAGCGCCCTATGTCGTATTCACTGCCTCGGGCGGTGCGCGCATGCAGGAGGGTATTCTCAGCCTGATGCAGATGCCGCGCACCACCGTCGCGATCGAGATGCTGCACGACGCGGGCCTTCCCTATATCGTCGTGCTCACCGATCCCACTTCGGGCGGCGTCATGGCGGCCTATGCCATGCTGGGCGACATCCAGATCGCCGAGCCGCGCGCCACGCTGGCCTTCACCGGCCGCCGCGTGATCGAGAACACGATCCGCGAAAAGCTGCCCGAGGATTTCCAGACCAGCGAATATTATCGCGATCACGGCCTCGTCGACATGGTCACGCACCGCAAGGAATTGCGCGAAACGCTCGGCCGATTGATCGACCTGCTGGAAACGGAGAAGGCCGCGGCATGACGCTTTTCCCCTCCCGCTTGCGGGAGGGGTCGGGGGAGGGTGTGCTTCCGCGACTGCGCGACCTTCCCTCCTGCGCGGCTCTCTGCAAACCGGAACCGAAGCGATGCCAGACTTCGCCACGTCGTCGGACCCCGCCGTCCAGGCGCAGCTCGATCGCCTGAACGCACTGTCGCCGGGCGCCGACATTCTCGGGCTCGATCGCATTCGCCGCCTGCTCGCGCGCCTTGGCGATCCGCACGAGGCGCTGCCGCCGGTGCTCCATGTCGCGGGCACGAACGGCAAGGGATCGACCTGCGCCTTTCTGCGCGCCGCGATCGAAGCGGCGGGGTTACGCGCGCACGTCTATTCCAGCCCGCATCTCGTCCGCTTCAACGAGCGCATCCGCCTCGCGGGACGGTTGATCGACGACGCCGCGCTCGCGCCGCTGCTCGAGGAAGTGCTCGATCGGGGCGGCGACATCGGCGCGAGCTTCTTCGAAGTCACCACTGCCGCGGCGATGCTCGCCTTCGCGCGCACGCCCGCCGATGCGACGATCCTCGAAGTCGGGCTCGGCGGCCGGCTCGACGCGACCAACGTCGTCCCCCGGCCGCTCGTCACCGGCATCGCCCAGCTCGGCATCGATCACGAGGCATTTCTGGGAAACAGCCCCGAGGGAATCGCGGCGGAGAAGGCAGGCATCGCCCGTCGCGACGTGCCGCTCGTCACGATGCGCTACTCGGAAAGCGTCGCCGCACGCGTGGCGGAGGTGGCCGCGGCGGCGGGTGCGCCGGTCCGCGCAGCGGGCGACGCCTGGGACTGGGCGGTCGACGGCGACCGGCTGCGCTATTCGGATGCCGCCGCCGACGTCGCTACTCCGCTTCCGGGGCTTCCGGGTCCGCACCAGCCCGGCAATCTCGCGCTCGCCATCGCGATGCTCCGGCACCAGGCGCAGCTCGACGTGCCGGACGAAGCCTTCGTCGCGGCTGCGCGCCATGCCCGCTGGCCGGCGCGGATGCAGCGGCTCGCGCCGGGCCCGCTCGCTGCCCTGCTCCCCCCCGGCGCGGAACTGTGGCTCGACGGCGGCCACAACGCCGCCGCCGCTGCCGCGGTATCCGCCGCGGCGCGCGATCTGGCGAAGGAGCGGCCGCTCCACCTGATCCTCGGCATGCTCGCCAACAAGGACGCCGCGGCGCTGATCGCGCCCTTCGCGAGCTTCGCCACCAGCCTCACTGCGGTCCCGGTGCCAGGCCATGCGCATCATGCTCCTGCCCACCTCGCCGGCCTTTCCGCCAGCCTCGGCATTGCTTCGGCTGCGGCTGCGCCCGACATTCGAGCCGCGCTGGCAGCCCTGCCGCGCGCAGCCGCGCCCTCCCGGCCCGTCGTGCTGATCCTCGGCTCACTCTATCTCGCCGGCATGGTGCTGGAAGCGAATGGCGAGCTGCCCGACTGATCGGTCGATCCGTAGTTGTTGCTATTGACTTGCAATAACAGGGTTGCGAGGCTGGCCCCACTCAAGCGGGAGACCAGATTCGTGACCAGCACCACCAGCCTCGCCGCCGCGCTTCCGGCGCTTCAGCCCGACGATCCCGGTGCGCGCCTGCTGCTGTTCGGCGTGCGCCAGATGGGCGCGCATGGGCTCTATGATGCCTGCGCGGCGCAGGCGTTCCTGATGGCGTTCGGCCGGGAATTCCGTCGTCCGCTGATGCTGCTTCGCGCGCTGATGTCGGATATGTCGAGCGCCGCGGAAGGGCCGATTCAGATCGCGCCCTGGTGCTGCCCGCGCATGACCGGCGCCGAAGCGACTCTGCTCGCCGTGCTCGGGCGCGCCGCCGGCCATCCCGAGACCGCGCACATGCTGCTCGCGGACCTGTTAGGCAAGCGCGACGCGGGTGGCGTCCTCGCCACCGCGCACGCGCTCGCCGGTGCGTTCGCCGATCTCGGCCTGCCGCTCGGCGGGGACTAGACTGCGGCCTCCGCCTCGGGGCGGGTCGGCGGCGCCACGTCGCGATAGCGGCTCGCCCGCTCGCGCATCCACTCGAGGATCGAAAGCACCACCGCGATCAGCCCGATCGCCGCGGTGAGATAGAAGACCCATGCGTAGCCATGGACTTCGATCGCTTCGCCCAGCGCGCCGCGCCCCAGCGATCCGACGAGGAAGGTCAGCGACGAAAGCAGCGCATATTGGACTGCGCTGTATCGCTTCGAGGCGATCGACGAGAGATAGGCGACGAACGCCGCCCCGGCGAGGCCGCCGGCGATGTTCTCGCCGGAGATCGCGAGCAGCAGCCGCGACAGCCGCTCGTCCGATCCGAACAGGCCGAACAGCCAGTAGAGCCCGGTCGCGCGGCCGAATGCGTCGAGCCCTCCGCCGCCCAGCGCCAGATCGGCGTAGAGCAGGTTCGATGCCGCTGCGATCGCCGCGCCCAGCACGACCGTCGCCATCCTCCCGATCCAGCTGAACAGAACCGCCGCCAGCGTGATGCCGAGCATCGTCATGCCGACTCCGAAGAACTTGGAGGCGACCGCCACTTCGTCGTTTGTGTACGCAAGCTCGCCGAGGTAGAAGGGATAGGCGAAGGTACCCCACACCGCGTCGGTGAAGCGGTAGCTCAGGATCAGCGCAAGCACCAGGATCGCGGCCCATTTGAGCCGCCCCACCAGCTCGGAGAGCGGCAGGATCAGCGCGCCATAGCCATGGTCGATCGCGCGATCGAGCCGCGATGTCGCGGTGATCGCCGCCGGGTTCACGTGCCGGCCGGTCCGCTGCCAGTGATCGAGGACGGCGGCGATGATCGACGGCACGATCACGGTCGCGACGACGATCAGCGGGCCATAGAGCTGGATGAACTCGGTCGGGTTCGGCCGGTCCTCGGGCGCGGCGCCCAGCGAGCGCACCATGAACACGATCACCGTCACCAGTGCCCAGCCCCAGAGCACGCCGACGATCGCCAGCGCGGTCCGCCGCACCGCGGGCGTGAGCGCGCCTGCCTCGCGCAGCCCGTGCTCGTCCTCGTTCGCGATCGTCACGCGATCGCTGTCGGGTGCGAGGAAGGTGACCCCCAGCACCACCAGCATCGCCACGCCCATGCCGAAATAGACCGCAGGCCAGCCGGTCCGCTCGGCGACGATCAGCGCCAGCGCGCCGCCCGCCAGCGCGGCGATACGATAGCCGAGCTGATAGACGGTCGAAAGGATATCGAGCGTCGCGACATCGTCGGCCTGGTCGACGCGCCAGGCGTCGATCGTGATGTCCTGCGTTGCCGAGGCGAAAGCGCCGAAGCCGGCGAGCAGCGAGAACCAGCCGAGCGACGTCTGCGGATTGAGCATGGAGAGGACGATCAGGATCACGCCAAGCGCCGCCTGCGCCGGAATCAGCCAGCTCCGCCGCCGCCCGAACCGCGACATGCCGGGGAGCGCCGTACGGTCGATCACCGGCGACCACAGGAATTTGAACGCATAGGCGAGCCCGATCAGCGAAAAGACGCCCATTGTCTCGAGATCGACCTGCGCGTCGCTCAGCCAGGCATAGAGGGTGCCCAGCAGCAGCGCATAGGGCAGCCCCGCGGCGAAACCGAACGCCAGCATCACTCCGATCTTGCGATTGGTCAGCGCCGCGCCCAGCAACGCGAATCCCTTCAGCTTCCTGCGCTGTTCGGTCGCCGCCGTATCCGTCATCGCCCGTCCGCTCCCCGCCCCGTTCCTGAGGGGGGCGAGCCTAGCGGCAAATTCGCGCAAGCAAAGCCCGCTCGGGCGGGGCGGCTCAGGCGGCGCGCGGAAACAGGCTGAAGTGCGCGGGCAGCCGGCGCGGCTCCTCGCCCTCCAGAACGGCCTCGATCGCCTCGATCGCCAGCAGCAGGTCGCGCTTCTGATAGGGTTTCGCGAGGCAGCCTGCCGCCAGCTTCTCCGCTTCGCCCGGGCAATTGCCGGTCACGAACAGCACCGGCACTTCGAGGCGCTTCGCTTCCTCGGCGACCCGGATGCCCGTGCCATCGGCAAGATTGATGTCGGCGATCACCAGCTCGATCGATTCGCCGCGCGCGAGCACCGCCAGCGCATCGGCCACCGAATCGACCGTGGCGACGATGTGGAAGCCCTCGTCCTGCAGGAAGTGCTCGGTGTCGAACGCGACCAGCGGCTCGTCCTCCACCACGAGCACGCGCCCGATTCGCCGCTTCTTACGCCCGAACAACATCGCTTCTCTGCCCCTCTGAACGCGGTCCCGGCCGTGCCGTTGCCGGAACGTTCCAACGCATAGTCCGCGCCCGAGTGCCCGTGGCCGCAGTTCTTTTTGCGGCGGACCACAGTTCGGCTATAGGCTCGCCCCGTGTCCCCATCCAAGCCCAACGAACTCCAGCGGATCGCGAAGCTGCTGGCCCGTGCCGGAATCGCGTCGCGCCGTGATGTCGAGCGGATGATCGCCGAAGGGCGCGTCGCGCTGAACGGCGCCGTGCTCGATACTCCGGCGACGCTGCTGCCCTCGCTCGCAGGCGTCACTGTCGACGGCGAACCGGTGAAGGCCGCCGCGCCCGCGCGCCTGTTCCGCTTCCACAAGCCGCAGGGCCTGCTCACCGCCGCGCGCGATCCCAAGGGGCGGCCGACGATCTACGATCGGCTTCCGCGCGATCTGCCGCGGCTGATGCCGGTCGGCCGGCTCGACCTCAATACCGAGGGGCTGTTGCTGATGACCACCGACGGCGAGCTGAAGCGCCAGCTGGAGCTGCCGTCGAGCGGCGTCGAGCGCAGCTATCGCGCCCGCGCCTATGGCGCCGTGACTCAGGACCAGCTCGAGCAACTGATCGAGGGCGTCGAGATCGACGGCGTGCGCTATGGCCAGATCGACGCCAATCTCGAACGCCGCACCGGCGCGAATGTGTGGATCGAGATGACGCTCACCGAGGGCAAGAACCGCGAGGTCCGCCGCGTTCTCGAACATCTCGGGCTCAAGGTCTCGCGCCTGATCCGCACCCGCTACGGGCCCTTCCATCTCGCCGATCTGCCGCTCGGCGCGGTCGACGAGGTGCGCCAGCATGATCTGATCGCGTTCCGCCGCGCGCTCGCGGGCCCGGGTGGCGGCAAGGCGGCTTCGGCGCTCGAGCTGGCGGTGCGCCCCTATCTCCCCCGCGACTCCGCCGCTCCGAAGCCGGCGCCATCCGCCCGCGCACGTGGCGGCGAGCGCCGTCCCTCGAAACCGTCCAGCCCGGCGAGACCTGCGCCTGCCGAGGCGGGCGCCGGAGCCACGCGTTCGGGGCCCCGGCGCACCGAGTCCGATCGGCGCAAGCCTGCCGCGCAGCGCGTGCGAAAATCCGCCGATCCGGCGATCGGGAAGACCGGCGATCCCGCCACGCCTGACCGCGCCGCGCCGCAGAAGCGCAAGACCGGCTGGGCCAAGCCCAAGCCCCGCTCGGGCCCGCCGCGCAAGCCGCGGACGAAGCGCTGATGCGCATCATCTCGGGCCAGTGGCGTGGCCGCCCGCTCGTCGCGCCCAAGGGGCAGGAAACCCGCCCCACCGCCGATCGCACGCGCGAAGCGCTGTTCTCGATGCTGGCGAGCCGGGTCGGCAGCTTCGAAGGGCTCGCGGTCGGCGATTTCTTCGCGGGATCGGGCGCGCTCGGGTTCGAGGCATTGTCGCGCGGTGCCGCTTCGTGCCTCTTCGTCGAGCAGGATCGCGCCGCGCTCGATGCGCTGCGCACCAATGCCGAAAAGCTGGGGATACGGCCCGATATCCGCGCGACGTCGGTGCTGGCGCTCGGCCCCGCGCCCGCGCCGCTCGATTGCATCCTGATGGACCCGCCCTATGGCACGGGAGCCGGCCTCGTCGCGCTCGACAAGCTTGCGCGGCTCGGCTGGACCGGCCCCGCGACCTGGATCAGCATCGAGACGCGCAAGGACGAGGCAGTCGCAGTCGCCGGCTTCGCAGTCGATGCCGAGCGCGTGCACGGCAAGGCGAAGCTCACGCTGCTGCGTCCCGTCTAACCGCCTACGCCGACCCGCTGCTTCTGTTTCGCGGGCCTGGGCGGAATCCGCCGCAGCCGCTCGGCGCGACCGAGCCTGCCCGGTCAGTGCGTCTCCGGGCAGGAAACGATCCGTATGGTGTCGATCGTCTCGCCCTTCCGATCGGTCCAGGCATAGGCATAGGCCCCGCCGATCGCCATCGTATTGCGCATCTGTTCCTGGCTGCACACGTTCGCGCGCGTCCCCGCCTTCAACTGCTCCACCAGTTCCGGCGAGAACTCTGCGGCGCTCACGTCGAGCCGATAGTGATAGGTGAGCGTCGTTCCGGAGGCGACGACTCGCTCCAGCGTCGTGCCCGCGTCGATCTGCCGTGGCAGCTGGCGATTGATCTGCTCCGCGCCCTCGGCGGTGACGCAGGCGATCATCGCATACCGTTCCGCCTCGCTGAAGTCGGACAGCGGCCGGGCGCCGTCTTCGGGCGTGATGCAGCCGCCTACCGCGCGGTCCGCATCGACGTGGACCACCGGCTTGTCCGCATCCTGCGCCCGTGCCCAGCTGCCGCCGAGCACCAGCATCCCTGCCGCAATCAGAAATGGCATTTCGGTTCGTCCTGCCGCATCGCGATTCGTTCGCGGCGGCCGCCGCACGCTACCGGTGACGCGGATCGTGCGGAAGTCTGTGCGAGCCCGCTATTCCGCCTCGCGGCATTCGGTCCTGCGGATCTCGACGACTTCGCCCGCATCGTCGCGTTCGATCACGCGGCCGGGCGTGCATTCCTCCTTCAGGCCGGGCTCGCCCGGTCCCAGACGCCATGCCGCCCACAGCACGGCGACCGCCACGCCGACCAGCAGCCCCAATCGCCAGCGCCGTCTGCGCCTGTCCATCGTCTCGTCTCCCCGTTGCGCCGCCATTCTGGGCGAAGCGCGAGGGCCGCGCAACGCCGCTCGGAAGCGCGCCTGCACGAACACGCGCGCGCCGGACGGCGCCCGCTCTCTTGCCAGGCAAAGCAGCCACGCCGCCCCCAGCTCGAGTTCCCGTCGCTCGCCGGCCCCGACTTGCCCCGACGCGCGCCGTTCCCTAGTTGTTCGCGCGTGACCAGCCTGCCCCAGACCCAAGCCGACCCGCCCTATCTGCGCGGCCTCAACGATCCGCAGCGCGAAACGGTGCTGACCACCGAGGGACCCGTGCTCGTCCTCGCCGGCGCGGGGACGGGCAAGACCGCGGCGCTCACCGCGCGGCTCGCGCACCTCTTGTGGACGCGCAAGGCCTATCCCTCGGAAATCCTGTCGGTCACTTTCACCAACAAGGCTGCACGCGAGATGCGCGAGCGCGTCGGCAGGCTGGTCGGCGAAGCGGTGGAGGGCATGCCCTGGCTCGGCACCTTCCACGCGATCGGCGCGAAGATGCTCCGCCGCCACGCCGAGCTGGTCGGGCTCCACAGCAATTTCACGATTCTCGACACTGACGATCAGCTGCGCCTGCTCAAGCAGCTCATCCAGGCCGCCGATCTCGACGAGAAGCGCTGGCCCGCGCGCCAGCTCGGCGGGCTGATCGACGGCTGGAAGAACAAGGGGCGCGCGCCCGCCGATCTCGATGCCGGCGAGAACGAACACTATGCCAACGGCCGCGGGCGTGAACTCTACGCCGCCTATCAGGAGCGGCTGAAAACGCTCAACGCCTGCGACTTCGGCGACCTGCTGCTCCACATGCTGGTGATCCTGCGCACGCATCGCGACGTGCTCGAAAGCTATCAGCAGCGCTTCCGCTACATCATGGTCGACGAGTATCAGGACACCAACAGCGTCCAGTATCTCTGGCTCCGCCTGCTCGCGCAGGAGCGCAAGAACATCGCCTGCGTCGGCGACGACGACCAATCGATCTACAGCTGGCGCGGTGCCCAGGTGGAAAACATCCTCAAGTTCGAGAAGGATTTTCCCGGCGCGAAGGTGATCCGGCTCGAACAGAATTACCGCTCTACTCCGCACATCCTCGGCGCGGCGTCGGGCGTGATCGCCAATAATTCGGGCCGGCTCGGCAAGACGCTCTGGACCGAGGTCGATGCTGGCGAGAAGGTTCAGGTGATCGGCGTCTGGGACGGTCCCGAGGAAGCGCGCCGCGTCGGCGAGGAGATCGAGGCCGGCCAGCGCTCCGGCAAGTCGCTCGACGATTTCGCGATCCTCGTCCGCGCCCAGCACCAGACGCGCGAGTTCGAGGACCGGTTCATCGCGATCGGGCTGAACTACCGCATCGTCGGCGGTTTCCGCTTCTACGAGCGGCAGGAGATCCGCGACGCGCTCGCCTATCTGCGCGTCGTCGCCCAGCCCGCCGACGATCTCGCCTTCGAACGCATCGTCAACACCCCCAAGCGCGGCCTCGGCGACAAGGCGGTGGCGAAGGTTCACCAGCTCGCCCGGCGCGAAGGGATACCTCTCACCACCGCCGCGGCCCGTATCCTCGACACCGACGAACTCACGCCCCAGGCGCGGCGCAGCCTCGGCAATCTGATCGGCGACATCGCCCGCTGGCGCGCGATGCTATCCTCCCGCGCCGGCGACGACGAGGACGGCGCCGCGGGCGAAAGCTCGGCGCCCTCGCACGCCGAGCTCGCGGGCATCATCCTCGACGAATCTGGCTATACCGCGATGTGGCAGGCCGATCGTTCGGCCGAGGCCGCCGGCCGGCTCGAAAACCTCACCGAGCTCGTCCGCGCGATGGAGGAATATGAGACGCTCGGCGCCTTCCTCGAGCATGTCAGCCTGGTCATGGACAATGAAGCCAATGCCGAAGAGGCGAAGGTGACGATCATGACGATCCACGCCGCCAAGGGGCTGGAATTCGACACCGTGTTCCTCGCCGGTTGGGAGGAAGGTCTCTTCCCCAGCCAGCGCGCGCTCGACGAGGGCGGGCTCGCCAGTCTCGAGGAGGAGCGCCGCCTCGCCTATGTCGCGATCACGCGCGCGCGCCGTCGCGCGGTGATCCTCCATGCCGCCAACCGCCGCATCTATGGCCAGTGGACGAGCAGCCTTCCCAGCCGCTTCGTTGCCGAGCTGCCGCCCGAACACGTCGAGGCGGAGACCACCATGACCGGCGGCGAGAGCCTGTGGCGCGCCAACTGGTCCGAGCGCGCCGATCCTTTCGCCGATATCGGCCGCGGCACCGGCCGTGGCCCGGGCTGGCAGCGCGCGGCGGGCGTCGACGTGAAGAACCCCGGCGGCGCGTGGAAGCCGCGCAGCTTCTCGCGCGAGCCCACGCGCGTCCTCGAAAGCCGCGCCAGCGCCGTCAGCTTCGGCGCCAAGCCGCGCGAGGATCTGTCGCTCGGCCAGCGCGTCTTCCACCAGAAGTTCGGCTATGGCGAAATCGTCGAGATCGAAGGCAACAAGCTCGAGATCGATTTCGAGCAGGCCGGCCGCAAGCGCGTGATGGACAGCTTCGTCAGCATCGCGTGAACTAGCTGTTTCCATGCGCTCGGCAGAGGCGTAGAGCGCGCGCCGATGCGTCGCATGAAGTCCGTCGTCACGCGCCCCACTCGCGTGGTCCCGCTTGCCTTCCTCGCGGCGATGGCGATCGGAACGATCCTCCTGATGCTGCCGATTGCGCGCGCGGGGCCCGGCGGCGCGCCGTTCCTGACGGCGCTGTTCACCGCCACCTCGGCGGTCTGCGTCACCGGGCTGATCGTCGTCGATACCCCCAGCTACTGGACCGGCTTCGGCGAGGCGGTGATCCTGCTGCTGTTCCAGATCGGGGGGTTCGGCATCATGGCCGCGGCGACGCTGCTCGGCCTCCTCGCCGGCCGCGGCTTCCGGCTGCGCGACCGGCTCGTCACCGACGTCGAGCGCAGCCGCCTCGATCGCGCGGATGCGGCCAGCGTGCTGCGCATGGTGCTCGGCGTCACGCTGCTTGTCGAAGGCGCGCTGGCGCTGTGGCTCGCGCTGCGCCTCCACCTCGGGCATGGCGAGCCGCTCGGCACCGCGCTGTGGAACGGCGTGTTCCATTCGGTCTCGGCGTTCAACAACGCCGGCTTCTCGACCTACAGCGACAGCCTGATCGGGCTCCAGACCGATTGGCTCTTCCTCGTGCCGATCATGGTCGCGATCATCGTCTCCGGCCTCGGCTTTCCGGTGCTGCGCGATCTCTGGGCGAACCGGCGCGAGCCCGCGCGATGGACGCTCCACACCAAGATCACGCTGATGGGAACGGTGATCCTGCTGCTCGGCGGCTTCGTGTGGATCACGGCGTCCGAATGGGGCAATCCGGCGACTTTCGGGCCGATGGCCTGGGGCGACAAGCTGCTCAACGGCATGTTCCATTCGGTGGTCACCCGCACCGCCGGCTTCAACGCGATCGACGTGTCGGCCATCCGCAGCGAAACGGTGCTCGCCAATTATGTCCTCATGTTCATCGGCGGCGGCAGCGCCGGCACCGCGGGCGGGATCAAGATCACTACCTTCTTTCTGCTCGGCATCGTGGTCTGGTCCGAAATCCGCGGTCAGCGCGACGCGGTGATCTTCGGCCGGCGGGTCGGGAGCCATGTCGAGCGCCAGGCGCTCACCGTCATCCTGCTCGCGCTCACGCTGATCGGCGTGGCGACCGCGATCCTGCTCGGCACCACCACCCACGGCCTCGATACCGTGTTGTTCGAAGTCATCTCCGCCTTCGCCACGGTCGGGCTCTCGATGGGCATCACCGCCAGCCTCCCGCCATCGGGCGAGCTGGTGCTGATCGTGCTGATGTTCGTCGGCCGCGTCGGAACCATCACCGTCGCCACCGGTCTCGCGCTGGGGCAGGTGCGCAACCACATCCGCTATCCACAGGAGCAACCGATCGTTGGTTAAGCTGTTCTCCCGCCGCCGCCAGCGTCGCGGCTCGACGATCCTGGTGATCGGCCTCGGCCGTTTCGGCAGCGCCGTCGCCGAATCGCTGATGCACATGGGGCATGAGGTGCTGGGCGCCGACGCCGACATGCAGCTCGTCGAATCGATGGCCGACAAGCTGACACAGACGGTTCAGATCGATTCGACCAATATCAACGCCCTCCGCCAGCTCGGCGTGTGCGACTTCGAGGCGGCGGTGGTCGGCATCGGCACCGACATGGAGGCGAGCGTGCTCACCACCATGGCGCTGGTCGATCTCGGAATGAACGTGATCTGGGCAAAGGCGAACAACGCGCGCCACGGCCGGATCCTCGAGCGCACCGGAGCGCATCACGTCATCTATCCCGAAGCGCGGATGGGCGAGCGCGTCGCGCACATCATCGCCGGCAAGATGATCGACTATATCGAGTTCGACGAGGATTTCGCCCTGGTGAAGACTCGCGCACCGGCGATCCTTCACGATCGCACCCTGGCCGACAGCGACATCCGCAAGTCGCATGGCGTGACCGTCGTCGGGCTCAAGTCGCCCCACGCCAGCTTCACCTATGCCCAGGCCGACACCGTGGTCCGCCGCGACGATCTGCTGATCGTCTCCGGCCGCATCGAGGACGTCGAACGCTTCGCCGCGCTGAAATAGCGGGCGGGGCGGCCTCTGAGCGCCGTTACTCCACCACCAGCAACGCGCCGCCGGCGTATTTCGGGTCGGCCGCGTCGAACAGGTCGCTCACGGCGAACTCCCGCTCGGTCAGCCGCAGCTCGCCCAGGCCGTCGAGCTTGAAGGTGCCGACCTTCACGACCTTGGGCGCCATCATCTCGAGCGAAATGGTCACCGCGTCGAGATGCGGGCTGCCGTTGCGCATGTAGAGGATGTGCGGTGCCAGGATCATCCGCTTGCGGTTATACGTCACGGAGAGGCACCGCCGCCGCACGATCGCTTCCAGCACGACGGCGCTGGGGCTGGGGGCGGGTTCGGGGCGGTCGTGGTCGACGGGTAGCTTCATACCCCCATTCTATACGCGATGTTGCAGTGCAGCAACACCAGTGTCGAACCCGACCGCCGCGCCGGGCGTTCTAGGGTGGAACAGACCTCGCATGGAGTCGCCATGAACCCGCAGTTCCGCCCGCGCGCCTGGCTGCTCGCCAGCTGCCCCTTCTGCCTCAAGCTGCGTATCGCGCTCACCGACCTGGGCATTGCCGATCGCTTCGAATTCATCGTGTTCGAAAAGGGCGACGACGCCGAGGCCGAGCTGCGCCGCACGCTCGAAGCGGCGGGGATCGAGCCCAGCTATCCCGCAGTCGAGACCGCACCGGGCGACTGGCAGACCGAAAGCGACGCGTTGATCGCCCGCTACGCCCGGCAGGAAGGTCGCGAGCCCGACGATCTGCCGTTGCTCGCCTATTATCTGCGCGGGGTGTTTCCGAAGTTCATCGAACTGTACAAGGAGCATCGGGCGCGCGAGAGCGCGAACGCCTGATCGGCATTGCGCTGCAGCAGCGGTTCGACAATCGCGGCGCCCTATGCTATACCCGCTCCATCGCTGGCAAAACTGAATCCTTCGAAACGCATAGCCGCCTGCGACTGGAGAGACTGTACGTGCTCCCGCTTGCCGACAGGGAGACCGTCATGGACCTCAACCAATTGCTTTACCGACACCAGATATCGCTCATGCGCGCCGATGCCGCCGCCTCGCCCGAGGCACGCCGTTCGCATCTCGGCCTTGCCGACGGCTATGCCGATCGCATCACCGAGCTTCAGCGGGCGCACGGCGCCGAGACGGCAGAGGTTACCGCCTGATGGCCAAGGAAGAACTGATGACCTTCGACGGGCAGGTCGAGGAAGTGCTGCCCGACGGCCGCTTCCGCGTCCGGCTCGAAAACGATCACACGATCATCGCCTATACCGCCGGAAAGATGCGGAAGTTTCGCATCCGCACGATCGTCGGCGATCGCGTCGTGGTCGAAATGTCGCCCTATGATCTCGAAAAGGGCCGGCTGATTTTCCGCGAGAAGGTGGCCGGCGGCGGCTTCGGCGGCCCGCGTCGCGGCGGTGGCAATCGCCGCTAAGGGCGCCCGCCCGCCGCGCGCTTTTTCGCTGTCCTACACGCGTCCGCCTGTCGCATGGATCGGCGGATGCCGTTTTTCGAGTCTCTCGCTGTCATTGCCGAGCGCTTGCGCGCGCACGCACCCGCGTGCGGGCGCGCATGCGCGTTGAGGTGCGACTTTCGTGTGACCTTCGTCGGAAAACCGTGGCTTTCGGGCGCCACCCCCCGCGCGACGTGGCACTCGTTTCCATGGATTTGCCGGCAAATCGCTGTCGTGCCCCCGCGGCTGGAGAACGACCGTACCGCACTGCATCGGCTGCACGGCATGACATGCGTTGCTTTGCCCGGCGGCTTGGCTGCGCCTTTTACTTGCGCTCGGCAGGGGATTTACTGCTAGTGTGCGGATCGATCCAGGGGGGGCCATGACGATGATACGCATGCTTGCAGCAACCGTTTCCGCTGCACTGATATCGCTCGCCACGCCCGCCGCCGCCCAGACGGTCGAGCAGCTTCAGGGATCGATGGAAGTCTTCTTCGCCGGCGGCAGCGGCGTCACGATCCGCAACAGCCTGGGAAAGGCGGGGAGCGCGGGCCATTGGCACATGGTCCGCCGAGTCACGGGCGCCACTTCCACTGAGCGCTGCTTCACTCGGCTCGAAACCCCCACGGTCGTCGAACAGACCAACAGCCGACCGGTCGGCTATTACGGGATCAACTGGGCTCAGGTGCGCGACGTCCGCTGGAGCGGCGACCGGCATGTCCATCTTCAGGCCGACCATATGGCCTCCGGCGAAAGCTCGGTGCTCAGCTTCGCCAGCCGCGATGATGCCGAGATGCTCCACGCCGTCTTCCTCTATCTGGCCGAGGAATGCGGCGGAATGTGACTCTGAACGCGATCTCCGGCCCGCAGCCGAAGTTCCGCTTTGGCCGCGGGCGGAAGTCCGATTAGAAGACCTGCATCCTTTCATCAGCCGATCCGGAGAGTAGTTGCGATGCCGAACACCGACCGCCCCCGCCCCAGCATCTGGCAACGCCTGAAGGCGCTCGTCACGGGCAGCGGATCGGAAACGGACGCAGCGCCGTCGCACTCCGCTCCCGCGGCTCCTCCCGCCCCTGCCCCCGCTGCCGCTTCGGAGCCCACCGCTGCACCCGCTGCCGCTCCGGAACCCGCCGCTGCACCCGCGCCTGCGGCACGCCCGGAGGAGCTGGCGCCGCCGGCCCCGGTCGGGGGCCCGCGCCACGATCCGGTGCCCGCAAAGCCCAAGCAGAAGCCTGCGGCAAAGCCGGCCGCGAAGGCGGAGGCAGTCGCCACGCCGAAGGCCGCGCCGAAGCCGGCAGCCAAGCCCAAGGCGACCGCCGCCAAGCCGAAATCCGCACCCGCCAAGGTCGCGCCCGCAGTCGATCCGGCCGCCGCTCAGCCCGCGCCTGCCCCCAAAAAGGCCAAGGCGCCCGCCACTGCCGCACCCGACTACGCCGCGATGAGCAAGGCCGAGCTCTACGAGGAAGCGAAGAAGCGCGACCTGCCCGGCCGTTCGGGCATGTCGAAGGAAGAACTGGTCCGGGCGCTGTCGGCCGGCTGACAGCCGCGCGTCAGAAGACTGCGCGCGGCGAATCCTCGCCCATCATCGCCTGGCGCACCAGCGGGATGGGCGGACCGCCGTGGCTCAGGAAACGGTCGTGGAACTGCTTCCACGCCGCCCGTCCGCCGCGGGTCGCGGTCCAGTCGTCGCGCAGCTTGCGGATCATCAGCTTGCCCAGCGTATAATTGAGATACGCCGGGTCATAGGTGCCCCGCGCCGCCTGCTGCCGGGCGTTGCCCTCGTCCTGATAGCATTGCTCCTGAAACATCCGCTGCGCTTCGGCCTGGGTCATCCCCTGGGCATGCAGGCCGATCGCCGCGAGGAAGCGGCAGTTGCGCAGCAGCGCGTTCGAAAGCTGGCCGATATGGGTGGCCGCGTCGCCGTCGCGCAGCCCCGCTTCCCACATCAGCTCCTCGGCATAATGCGCCCAGCCCTCGGCGAAGGCATAGCCGACGAACAGCCGCCCGACGGGCGAGCTGACGCGGTTGGCGTGGAGGAACTGAAGGAAGTGCCCCGGCCAGACTTCGTGGACGGTGGTGAACAGCAGGTCCGGCTCGCCCGGCACATAGGCACGCTGCACCGACTCGGGCCAGCTCGGGTCCGGCGGCGAGATGTAATAGGTCGAGGGCAGCGAGTCCTCATAGGGCCCGGGAATGTCGATATAGGCCGAGTTCTGCCGGTTGTACGGCGGACTCTCGCGCACCTCGGCCTGTTCGGCCCCCGGGATCGACACGAGATCCTGCTCGGTCAGGAAGGCGCGCAGCTCGGGGATCTGCCGCCGCGCCGCCGCCACCGGGCCCCCTTCCGGCTTGATCGCGTTCATCTTGGCGATGCACGCTTGCACCGTCCGGCCCGGCGCGAAGCGTGCGCACTCCTGCGCCAGCGCCTGCTGGTTGCGCCGCAGGTCGGCGCGGCCCACCGCTTCCAGTTCGGCAAGCGGCACGTCGACGCCCTCGGTCAGCTTCAGCATCCGCGAGAACCGCTCGGGCCCGAGTGCGAAATCGCGCGAGGCATTGCCGCGCTGCCCGGCCATCCAGTCGCGCAAGCCGCGCATCGCCGCGCTCGCTTCGGCAGCGGCGGCGTCGAACTCGCGCTGCAGCCCGGCGTCACCCACGCCGACGAACGCCTGCTTGGCGTCGCCGACGTAATAATCGGCAAAGCCGCCGAACGCGGCGACGCCATAGTCGATGTAGCTCGCGGGCAGCGGCGTGGACAGATTGGCGCGGATCTGCTCGGTCGCGGCGGGCACTGCCTTCAGGAAATTGATCATTGCCCGCATCCGCGTCAGCGGATCGGCATAGTCGCGCGCCACGTAAACATTGGGATCGAGTCCGCCGCCCACATACCAGGCCGGGTTGCGCTGCGGCTGATCGGCATCCTCCAGCCAGAAGAGCTGCCCTTCGGCCGCTTTCACCAGATAGTCGCGCTCGAACCGCTGCTGGGGAGTCAGCCCGCCGAACGCCCGTGCCTGGCGGATCACACCCTTCAGGAACTCGCCGCGCGCGCGAAGCCCCTCGGCGCTCCAGTCGGGCAGCTTGCCGTCGAACTCGTGGCGGCCCTGATAGACCGCGAAATAGGGATCGATCACGAACCACTGTTCGATGGTCGCGTCGCGAAACTCGTCCCAGCTCGCCGTTGCGGCGCTGGGGGTGACCTGATTGCCCGTCACCGCCACTTCGTCGCCGGGCGAACAGGCCGCCAGCGCCAGAAGCCCCGCGCCGAGCCACAGGCTGATGCGCATGCAGTCTCTCTCCGAATCGCTTTGCGCAGGATGCTGGCAGTTTGCGCAGCGCGGCGCCAGTCCCGCGACTCGCCGAAATCCGCTCCCGGGCGCAAAAAAAACGCGATTGCCGAGCAGCAGCAGCGGCGACTAAGCGATCGTCATGTCCGCCACCGCACCGTCGCATCCGTTCCGCGTCCACAACTTCCGCGCCTATTGGGTCGCGCGGCTCTGCGCGACGCTGGGGCAGATGGCGATGGTGATCGTCATCGGCTGGCAGGTGTACGACATCGCCCGCGAGACGATGAGCGTGAAGGAGGCGTCCTTCCAGCTCGGCCTGATCGGCGTCGCGCAGTTCCTGCCGCTGCTGGCGCTCTCGCTGGTTGCCGGCTGGGTAGCGGACCGTGTGGACCGGCGCTGGATCGCGCGCGGCGCGGTCGCGCTCGAGGCAGGGTGCGCCTTCGCGCTCTGCTGGCTCACCTATAGCGGCGCCATCACGCTCCCCGCGCTGTTCGCCATCGCTGCGCTCCTCGGAGTGGCGCGCGCCTTCGCCGGCCCGGCGCTCCAGGCGCTGGCCCCGAACCTTGTTCCCGCCGCGATCCTGCCCACCGCGATCGCGCTCAGTTCGATCGCCTGGCAGGGCGGATCGGTGATCGGGCCGGCGATGGGCGGCTATCTCTATGCCGCCGCGCAATGGCTGCCCTATGCCGTGTCGGGCGGTCTGTTCACGCTTTCCTTCCTGATGCTGATGCTCATCACGCCGGTCCCGCGCCGCGCGATCAAGGGCGCGCGCAATCCCTGGGCGCAGATGGTGGACGGGCTGCGCTATGTCCGTCGCAACCGGCTGGTGCTCGGCGCCATCTCGCTCGATCTCTTCGCGGTGCTGCTCGGCGGCGCCACCGCGATGCTGCCGGTCTATGCCCGCGACATCCTGCATGTCGGGGCCGATGGTCTCGGCCATCTTCGCGCCGCGCCTGCGCTCGGCGCGGTGGTGACGGCACTGCTGTTTTCCTGGCGTCCGCTTCGTACCGAGGTGGGGCGCAAGATGTTGCTGGCGGTCGGCGCGTTCGGTGCGGCAACCGTTGTATTCGGGCTTGCCGGGCCGGTGCTCGAGCCGTTGATCGGGCCGGGCGCGGTCGGCCACGATTTCGCTCCTGCCGTGCTGCTCTCGCTGGCGGCGCTCTTCGTGCTCGGCGCTGCGGACATGGTCTCGGTCTATATCCGCCAGTCACTCATCCAGCTCTATACGCCGGACGAGATGCGCGGTCGCGTAGGCGCGGTCTCCACCCTCTTCATCTCGGGCTCGAACGAGCTCGGCGAAGCGGAATCGGGGTTCCTCGCCGCGCTCATCGGCCCGGTGGCGGCGGTCGTCGGCGGCGGCATCGGCGCCATCCTCGTTACCGGTCTCTGGGCGCGGATCTTCCCCGAGCTGCGCCGCGCGCGCACCTTCGATCCGCCCGAGAGCTTCGAATTCACCTCCACCACGCCCTCCCCGGCCAAATAGCGGCATCGCCTTTACCGATCCTTCGGCTCTGCCGTGTACCGTCGCGGCATGGGGAGCATTCACACGGACAAGGGCCTCGCCGCACGAACCACCCAGCGCACGCGGTGGCGCCGACGCGACGCGCCGACCGCGTCCGACAGCCTGATTCCTCCAACTCCTCAGCCACGGACGGGCCCGCGCGCGGAGACGCGCGTGATCGGCGCGATGGTCGCCGTGATGGTGTTCATCTGGCTGAGCCGCGCCACTGCCGGCTGGCTGCCGCAGTCCTCGCTCCTGCCCGAGCCGCTCGGCGCCGGCGCCGTGCTGGTCGCGACCTATCTGGCGATCCTGTTCTCGCTGCTCGCGCCGCGCATCCGCAATCGCCTCGAGCTGCACGGGGAAACGCGCGTGCGCGGCTATTTCCTGGAAGGCATGTTGTGGCACGCACTGCTGGGGCCGCTGCTGATCTTCGTCGGAGCCTCCTACTATCTCAGCTTCGCGGCGGCCGGCGGCGCGGGCATGGTCGCCTATCGCTGGATGGACTGCGCGCGCTGAGGCGCCGCGCACCTTGCGCTCGCCATTTCCTCCCCCCAAGTCGCACGCCAAGGAAACATCAGGAGGTGCATGCGATGAAGGCCCAGACGATCCTCGACACCATCGGCAACACGCCGCACATCCGCATCCAGCGGCTGTTTCCCGATGCCGAGGTCTGGATCAAGTCCGAACGGTCGAACCCCGGCGGCTCGATCAAGGATCGCATCGCTCTGGCGATGGTCGAGGCCGCCGAGAAGTCGGGCGAGCTGAAGCCGGGCGGCACGATCGTCGAGCCGACCAGCGGCAACACCGGCGTCGGCCTCGCGATGGTAGCCGCGGTAAAGGGCTATCAGCTCGTTCTGGTAATGCCGGAAAGCATGTCGATTGAGCGGCGACGGCTGATGCTCGCCTATGGCGCGCGCTTCGATCTCACGCCGCGCGAGAAGGGCATGAAGGGCGCGATCGAACGCGCGAACGAGCTCGTCGCGCAGACGCCGGGTGCGTGGATGCCCCAGCAGTTCGAGAACCCGGCCAACATCGACGTCCATGTCCGCACGACGGCACGCGAGATACTCGAGGATTTCCGGGACTCTCCGATCGACGTCCTCATCACCGGCGTCGGCACCGGCGGGCACATCACCGGCGTCGCCGAGACGCTGAAGAAGGAGTGGCCGGACCTGAAGGTCTATGCCGTCGAGCCCGAACTCTCTCCGGTGATCTCGGGGGGACAGCCCGGCCCCCATCCGATCCAGGGTATCGGCGCCGGCTTCGTCCCCACCAATCTGCACACCGGCTCGATCGACGGAACCATCCAGGTCGATGCCGCGGTCGCCAAGGATATGGCCCGCCGCGCCGCGTCCGAGGAAGGCATGCTGGTGGGCATCAGCTCGGGCGCCACGCTCGCGGCGATCCTGCAAAAGCTGCCCGACTTGCCGGAGGGTTCGCGCGTCCTCGGGTTCAATTATGATACAGGTGAGCGCTATTTGTCGGTTCCGGAGTTCCTTCCGGAAAGCTGAGAGACTCGCATGAACCCCTGGTTAACGATAGAATAGCCGAGTCGGGGGACAACGCTTGAGACTTCCGGGGGGAACTCGTGCGAAATGCGATGATCTGTATAACCGTCATGCTGGCCGTCTTTCTCGGGTGGCCGCTGGCATTCGGAGGGGATGCGCCGAGCGGCGTTCGGGAGGTTCGCGCGGCTGCATCCAGTGCCGTCGTGGCGGCGCGCTCGGTGCCGCGGGATCAGGCACAAGTCGTTCGGGCGGGGTTCGATCCGGACCTGTCCGGCGTCACCGAACGGCCCGAGAGCTGCTACAACCGCTTCCGCCGGGAGAACCGGGCGTGCGAGCGGGGCAATGCGGGTGCGGCGTGTCGCCTGAAGGCCTCCGACCAGTGGGATCTGTGCGAAGCGCGGGGCGTCTGGACCGACTGAACATCCGCTCGCGCTGAGCACTGGTCGTCGTGCGGCAGGGCGCGCGCGGCTCTGTTCCGCCCGGGCGGCCGCTGCGCTATGGACGGGCGCCTGCCCCGCACGGAGCGATTCTTGCCTGTTCCCTTGCCCGACCTGCTCCGCCGCCTCGATGCGCTCTGGCAACGCCACGTGCCGCCGGGCAGCGAACATCACATCCCGTCGCACCTTGCTGCGGTGTTGGCGCTCGTCGGCATGCTCGCAATCGCCGTCCCCACCACGCTGGTCGCGACGACGCCGCGCATCGATTCGTCCGCGGTTGCCGCAGCCGACACGGCGGCCGACCGCAAGCCGGTCATCCCGGAAACCCGGCTGCCTCCGGTCGAACCGGTTGCCCTGGCGGAAGTGACGCCCGACGACGCGCGTTCGATCAACGCCGCCGTACCATTCTCCACTGCGCCCAATCCGGCGGCGGCCGCGTTCCGCATCTTCGGCGACGCCGCCGACCAGGCACGGGCAGTCGATTGCCTTGCGTCTGCCGTCTATTACGAAGCGGGCGATGATCCCGTGGGCCAGCGCGCGGTCGCGCAGGTCGTCCTGAATCGGGTGCGCCACCCTGCCTTCCCGAACAGCGTGTGCGGCGTCGTGTTCCAGGGTGCGGAGCGCAGCACGGGATGCCAGTTCACCTTCACCTGCGACGGTGCACTGGCACGCGCGCCCTCGCCCGCCGCCTGGGAGCGCGCCCGCGGCATCGCCCGCGCGGCGCTGCATGGCGAGGTCTATTCGCCCGTCGGCCACGCCACCCATTATCACACCGATTGGGTCGTGCCCTATTGGAGTTCGAGTCTCGAGAAGATCACCGAGGTGAATACGCACCTCTTCTTCCGCTGGACGGGCTGGTGGGGAACGCCCGGCGCGTTCCGCCGAGGCTATGCCGGAAGCGAGCCGATGGAGCCGCGTCTCGCCCGCTTGTCGGCGCTCCATGCCGGCGATGGAACCGAGGAGATCGCCGAAGGCGACGTGCTCGCTCCCGAGGATTTTCCCGACGCCGCCGTGCCGCGCCCGCTGGCCGGCGACTCGAACAGCTTTCTGGTGACGCTCGATCCCGCCATCGGCGCGGACAGCTTCGCGGCGCTGGCGATCCGGACGTGCGGCGACCGTCCCTATTGCAAGTTCATGGCCTGGACCGACCGCGCGAGCACGCCGTCGCGCCTGCCGCTCAGCTCGCAACAGGTTGCGTCGATGGCGTTCAGCTATCTGCGCGACGAGCGCCAGGGCTTCGCCAAGGCGCTGTGGAACTGCAACCGCTTTGAGCGGCCCAGCCCGCTCCAGTGCATGCGCGCGCAGCCGCTCGCAGCGCCCACTCCGGAGCCGGCGCCGCCCGCGATCGACTCCGCCGCCGCCCCGGCGCCGCTCGCCGGGGTGCGCCGCCGCGGCGAACCTCAGCCGGCGCCCAGTCCGGCGGCGCGTCCGCCGGTGCGGTTCACCGTGCCCGCGCCGGCCGCTTCGTCCAGCCCGGCCGCACCCGCCCCCGCGCCCTAGACGCGCTCGATCAATTCCCGCGCCAGCGCGACTGCATCGGCTTCGGCGACATCGGTCACATCCGGCCGCAGCAGCCCCGCCGCTCCGGCGGTATCAACGCCGACGGTGGCGACTCCCAGCAGCCGCTGGAGCGGCCCCTGCCGCACTGTCACCGTCTGGATTCGGCCATAGGGCACCACCCAGTCCTGCTGGGACAACACGCCTCGGGCGACCTGGAAGCTCTCGGGCAGCAGACCGTAGCGGTGGAAGCGGCGGCCCAGCAGCGCACCGCCGAGCAGGAACGGCAGCAGAAAGAGAATCGGCCAGGCGGGCGGGAAGAAGAAGACCGCTGCACCCAGCGCAAGCGCAGGCAGCAGCACGTGATGCACCATCGCCCGCGGCACGTGCCGCCACGAAACCGGCCGCAGCGCCAGCCGCTCGAACGCGGGCAGGCCCGCCTCCGCCATGAGCTCCGCGATCTCCTCGCGCCGGGCAAACGGCGCCAGCCGCTGCCTGCCGGACGCGTCGTTGCTGCCGCCCAGCGTCTGGACGGCGAGCGCTCCCCAGCCGAACGCACCGGTCAGTCCGCCGCGCCGCACCAGCCCCAGCTGGATGCGGCGGATCGCCACCACCGTCTCGCTGCGCCGCAACAGTCCGGCCACGCGCCGCAGCCGCCCCTCCGCGCTCGTCAGGCGAAAGCCGAAGTCCCGCACCACCGTCCGGGCGAGCCCCGAAAGCACGCCGAGCACCACCGCCAGGGCAACCAACCCCAGCACCACCTGCACCGTGATCCGGGCACGGAGTTCGGCTTCGCTGTCCTCGATCCAATCCGCCAGATCGGCGATTTCGGCGCCGAACATGCCGCCGAACAGCTCGACCGCACCGAACAGCGCCGCCACCCACAGCATCGAGAAGCTGAGCAGCCCGAACAGCAGCAAGCGGCCGGGCGCGAGGCGGTAGAGCAGGCGCTCCTCCGGCTCCTCCTCCTCCGTGTCACTGGCGGTGCGCTGCCGCGGCTCGCCGCCGCGCACCACCATTCGCAGCCGCCGCGCCTCCTCCAGCGAGACACATTCGAGCAGGCCCTCGTCGGTCTCGCTGCCACCCGTTTCGAAGCGCACACGGGCCAGCCCCAGCATCCGCGCGAGCAGGCCCTGCTCGATCGCCACGTCCTGCACGCGCTCGCGTGGGATCGACCGGCGATGCCGGCTGACGATACCCCGCTCGATCACCAGCTCGTCGGCACTGACGCGATAGGTGAAGCGCCGCCACGCCAGCCACGCGAACAGCAGCCAGATCGCGCCACCGGCGGCCGCAAGGGCGATCACGATCGCGGGCGAGGCCCACTCGATCGACTGGAAGGCCACGGCGCCCGCCGCCAGCAGTCCGGCGACGTTCGACGGCGCGTTGCGGAGGATGTTGAGGACGGGCGCGAACGGGTGCAGCCGCCGCGGCGCGCCGTCGGCGTCCTCGCTCACCAGGGCCGTTCCGTCAGCTGGGCGCGGATCGCGTCGCGGATCTCCTCGGCCCCAGCGCGCGTGATGCCCGGAAGCGCCACGGTGGCGGCATCGGTCCCGGCCGTGTGCAGTATCAGCGTCGCCACGCCGCAGCTGCGCTCGATCGGGCCCTGCGCCACATCGATATGCTGAACCCGCACGACCGGAACGATGGTGTGGGCGCGAAACAGCCAGCCGCGCGCTACATGCAGCTCGCGCCCGGTGAAGGCATAGCCCCAGCGGCGCCATCTGCGCGGCGGCGCGATTATGGTGGTCCACACGGCGACCGCTGCCGCCGGCGCGATGATCCAGCCGTGCGCAAGCCCCAGCTCGGGAAGCAACAGCACGTCGCCGAGTGCGGCGGCGACGAGCAGGATCAGCGCCCCGATCGCGGCGCGCACGCGCAGAACTGTAAGATAGCCGCGCTCGAGCGGTTCCAGCGGGACGAGCGGCAGCGTCATGCCATGCTTATGGCCGCCGCCGCCGCTTCATCTCAAGCAAAACCGTACCGGCTCACGCCGCGGCGAACATCTCCGCATCAAGCGCCATCACTGCGTCGCTGCCGCTCTCCACCTGGCGGCGCAGCCCTTCGGACTGCGGCAGAATGCGCTCGGCGAAGAAGCGCGCGGTGATCTGCTTGGCCTCGAGGAACTTGGCGTCCTCGGCGCCCTGCGACAGCTGCTCGGTCGCCGCCTTCGCCATGCGCAGCCACATCAGCCCCAGCGCGACCGTCCCCATCAGGTTCATATAGGGATAGGCGCCGGCACCCACGTGATTGGGGTTCTGGAAGCCGTTCGAGGCCAGCCACATGGTGGCGCCCTGCAGGTCGCCCAGCGCCTTCTCGAGCCGCTCGGCAAAGTCCTTCAGCTCGGCCATCTCCTTCGCCGCCGCGACTTCGTCGGTCACTACCTTGAAGAAGGCCTGCACGGCGCGGCCGCCGTTCAGCGCCAGCTTGCGGCCGACGAGGTCCATCGCCTGCACGCCGTTGGTGCCTTCATAGATCATCGCGATCCGCGCATCGCGGACATATTGCTCCATGCCCCATTCGGCGATGTAGCCATGGCCGCCATAGACCTGCTGCGCATCCGTCGCGACCTTATAGCCGATGTCGGTGCCATAGCCCTTGATGACCGGGGTCAGCAGCCCGACCAGATCGTCGGCAAGCTGCCGCGCCTCCTCGTCCTGCGCCTCCTGTGCCAGATCGACCTGAAGGCCGCCCCACAGACACAGCGCCCGCAGCCCTTCGGTCAGTGCCTTGGCTTCCATCAGCATGCGGCGCACGTCGGGATGGACGAACAGCGGATCGGCTTTTTCGTCGGGTTCCTTCGGCCCGGTCAGCGCCCGCCCCTGCCGGCGATCGGCGGCATAGATGACGGCGTTCTGATAGGCGACTTCGGCGATACCGAGTCCCTGCAGACCCACGCCGAGCCGCGCCGCGTTCATCATGATGAACATCGCCGCGAGACCCTTCATCTCCTCGCCGACGAGCCAGCCCTTGGCGCCGTCATAGTTGAGGACGCAGGTCGAATTGGCGTGGATGCCCATCTTGTGCTCGATCGACCCGCACGAGACGGCATTGCGTTCGCCCAGCGATCCGTCGTCGTTCACCAGGAACTTGGGCACCACGAACAGCGAGATCCCCTTGGTGCTGTCCGGCGCGCCGGGCGTTTTCGCCAGCACCAGATGGATGATGTTGTCGGTCAGGTCGTGCTCGCCCGACGAGATGAAGATCTTGGTGCCGCTGATCGAATAGCTGCCGTCGCCCTGCGGCTCGGCCTTGGTCTTGATGAGGCCGAGGTCGGTGCCGCACTGCGGCTCGGTGAGGTTCATCGTGCCGCCCCATTCGCCCGACACCATCTTGGGGACGTACTTCTCCTTCTGCTCCTGCGATCCCTTGGCGAGCAGCGCCGCGATCGCGCCGTGCGTCAGCCCCGGATACATGGCGAACGCCATGTTGGCGGAGATCATATATTCCTGGAACGCAGTCGAAACGACGTGCGGCATTTCCTGCCCGCCGAACTCGGCCGGTGCGGAAAGCGTGCCCCAGCCGCTCTCGACGAACTGGCGATAGGCTTCCTTGAAGCCTTCGGGAGTCGTCACGCTGCCGTCGTCATGGCGCGTGCAGCCCTCTTGATCGCCGGACTGGTTGAGCGGGAACAGCACTTCGGCCACGAATTTGCCGCCCTCGTCGAGCACCGCCGAAACCATGTCGGGGCTGGCGTTGGCGAAGCCGGACAGCTCCGCATAGCGATCGAGGCCGATCACCCGGTCTAGGATGAAGCGAGTGTCGCGCACGGGCGGCGTATATTGCGGCATGTGATGGTTCCTCAGGCGTTAGGGTCGGGCTGGCTTTCCAGCAGATCGACGAACGCCGCCAGCTCGGCGATCGCTGCGTCGATGTCCTGCTTCTGCCGGTCGAGCAAGTCGATGCGGTTACGGCAACGCTCGAGCGTCACCTGGCGCTGCACGCTTCTGTCGTCGTCGACGTCGTACAGGTCGATCATCTCGCGGATTTCGGCCAGGCTGAAACCCACGCGCTTGCCGCGAAGGATCCAGGCGAGCCGCGCGCGATCGCGATGCGAATAGACGCGAGTCGTCCCGCGCCGCTCCGGCGCGATCAGCCCCTCGTCCTCATAGAAGCGCAGCGCGCGCGCCGTGACCTCGAACTCGGCGCACAGGTCCGAGATCGAGAAATGCTCGCGGTCGGTGCGCGGCTCAATGGGCGCATAGCCCGAAAGATCCGGTGCGGCGGACATGGAGCGTAACTAGCTTACCTTTACGTGAACGTCAACCCTCCGAGGCGCAGAGCTGCCGCCCGCGCGGATCACGCAGCGCCGCTGCCTCCGCTTCCGATTCGCTCAGCCGAGTCGCTTCGAATCCGGCGAAGGATGCGCGTTGGGTGCAGCGTTCGCCGCAGGCGCCGGGCACTTGCCCGGGAAAGCGGATGCGCTCGCCGTCGAATTCGGCGTCGAAACTGCATCCCTCGCCAAGCTCGACTCGCATCGTGTCGCCTGCCCGGCTCACGCGCCCGCTTCCGCTGCAGCCGATCCCGTCGCCGTAATCGACATATGCGCCGACGCGATATCCATAGCCGTCCGGGACGATGCACAGCCGGTCGCCGTCGCGCGCATACAGGCCTGCTATCTCGGTCTCGGCCGGATCGCGCACCAGCCCGCGCTCGATGGCGGCGGTTTCCAGATCGGCTGTCGGCGCGGCGGCATTGCGATCGCCCGGTGCCGTTCCGTCCGAGCAGCCCGCGAGCAGAAAAAGTGCGGCAGCGGTTCGCCTCATTCGATGCGCGCCAGCCGATCGCCTTCGATCCGGCGGTAGAAGCAGCTCGCTGCGCCGGTGTGGCATGCCGGCCCCGCCGGGTCGGCGATCACCCACACGGCATCCTGGTCACAGTCGATCCGCACCTCGCGGACGCGCAGCACATTTCCCGACTCTTCGCCCTTGCGCCACAACCGCTTGCGCGAGCGCGACCAAAAATGCGCCTCGCCGGTCTCCACCGTGCGCGCGAGCGCCTCTGCGTCCATATGCGCCAGCATCAGCACGGCGCCGCTCGCGGCATCGGTCACCACCGCAGTGATCAGACCTTCGGCGTTCCATTTCGGGTCGAGGGCCAGGCCCTTCTCGCGCATCTCGTCCATGCGCCCGTCTCTACGCGATCCGGCGCCACGCTCAATGCCGCGCTCAATGGTTGCGGATCGCGTCGATCAATTCGCCCTTGTCCATCTTGGAACGGCCCTCGATGCCGATCTCCTTCGCCTCGTCGTACAGCTCGTCCTTGCTGCGCTCGTCGAGCGTGCCCTTGCGCTGGCTGATCGAGTCGTTGGCTTGCGCGTTGGCGATTCGCGCCGCCTTCTCCTTCGAGGCGCCCTTGTCGCGCAGCGCCTCGTAGGTGTCGTCGTTCTTGATCTGGCTGCCGTGGTCCTTGGCCATGGGAAACCCTCCTTTCCCTGCGGAAAACTCCTGAATTCACCCCGAGTTCAAACGAGTGTGACAAAAGGGCGACAAACGCGTCCGCGATCCCTATATGCCGCGCGACACCATCTCCCCCGAGGGCCGATGCTGACCACCAATCCGTTCGATGATGACAAGCTGCGTGAGGAATGCGGCGTCTTTGGCGTTTCAGGAGCCGAGGGTGCGGCCGCGCTCACTGCGCTCGGCCTGCACGCACTCCAGCACCGCGGCCAGGAGGCCGGGGGCATCACCAGCCACGATTCCTACGGCTTCCACACGCGCCACGCGATGGGGCTGGTCGGCGAGACGTTCAACGACGAGGAAGTGATCCGCCGCCTCCCCGGCACCGTTGCCTGCGGCCATGTCCGCTACTCTACCACGGGCGAGACGTCGCTGCGCAACGTCCAGCCGCTCTATGCCGAGCTGGCGAGCGGCGGCTTCGCCGTCGCGCACAACGGCAACATCTCGAATGCCATGCGGCTGCGTGCCGAGCTCATCTCGCGCGGCTCGATCTTCCAGTCGACCTCCGACACCGAAGTCATCATCCATCTGGTCGCCACTTCGGGCTATCGCACGCTGCTCGACAAGATCGTCGATGCGCTCAAGCAGGTCGAGGGCGCCTATTCGCTGATCATCATGACGCCCGAGGGCATGATCGCCTGCCGCGACCCGCTCGGCATCCGCCCGCTGGTGATGGGTCGCCGCGGCGACGCGGTGATCTTCGCATCGGAAACCGTCGCGCTCGACGTGGTCGGCGCCGAGTTCGAGCGGATCGTCGATCCGGGCGAGCTCATCGAAGTCCGCGGCACCGAAGTGACGTCGCATCGCCCGCTGCCGCCCCATGCGCCGCGTCCGTGCATCTTCGAATATGTCTATTTCTCGCGGCCCGATTCGCTCGCCGCGGAGCAATCGGTCTATTCGGTCCGCAAGGCGATCGGCGCCCAGCTCGCGATCGAGGCCCCGGTCGAGGCCGACATCGTGATCCCGGTCCCCGATTCGGGCGTTCCGGCGGCGATCGGCTATGCGCATCAGTCGGGCATCCCGTTCGAGCTGGGGATCATCCGCTCGCATTACATGGGCCGCACCTTCATCCAGCCGACCGACGCGGTCCGCCATCTCGGAGTCAAGCTCAAGCACAACGCCAACCGAGAGGTCGTGGCCGGAAAGCGCATCGTGCTGATCGACGATTCGATCGTGCGCGGCACCACCTCGTCAAAGATCGTGCAGATGATGCGCGATGCCGGCGCCAGCGAAGTGCATATGCGGATCGCCAGCCCGCCGACCAAACATCCCTGTTTCTACGGCGTCGACACGCCCGAGCGCTCGAAGCTGCTGGCGGCGCAGATGGACCTCGCCGAAATGACCGGCCACATCAAGGCGGACAGCCTCGCCTTCGTCTCGATCGAGGGGCTCTACAAGGCGCTTGGCGAGAAGAGCCGCTCGGCCTTCCGCCCCAGCTATTGCGACGCCTGTTTCTCCGGCGATTATCCCACGTCGCTCACCGATCAGGACGAGCGCGAGACCAACGGGCAGTTCGGCCTGCTTGACCCGGTCGCCTGACAGCCCCTAGGCGGCGCGCATGTCCGAAACGTCACTCTCCGGTAAGGTCGCGCTCGTCACCGGCGCCAGCCGCGGCATCGGCGCCGCCACTGCCAAGGCACTCGCGGCGCAGGGCGCCCATGTGATCCTCACTGCGCGCACCGCGGGCGCGCTCGAGGAAGTCGAGGAAGCGATCCATCAGGCGGGCGGCACTGCCACCATCGCTCCGATGGACCTCACCGAAAAGGATTCGATCGCGCGGCTCGCCGCTGCCGTCGCCGAACGCTGGCCCGCACTCGATATCCTGGTTCTCAACGCCGCGATGCTCGGCTCGCTCGCGGCCGTTCCGGCGATCGATTCGAAGGAGTTCGCACAGGTGCTGACGCTCAACGTCAGCGCCCAGGCGGCACTGCTCACGTCGTTCGATCCGCTGCTCCGCAAGGCGGAGGGCGGCGCGCGGGTGATCGGCCTCACCTCCAGCGTCGGCCGCAATCCGCGCGCCTATTGGGCCGCCTATGGCGCGTCGAAGGCCGCGTTCGAAACGCTGCTGCTCGCTTATGGCGAGGAAGTGCGCCACATCACCGGCATCCGGGTCGCGATCGTCGATCCGGGCGCAACGCGCACCAAGATGCGCGAGCGCGCCTTTCCCGGCGAGGATCCCCAGAGCCTCAAGCCCCCCGAAGCCGTGGCGGAGCGCATTCTCGCGCTGGCCGTGAACGGCTTCGAAGTCGGGCATTTCGAGCGAGTAGACTAAGCCCGAGCGGCGGCGATCACTCGGCGTCGGCCGCGTCGATCAGCCGGTCGACGAACGCCGCCCGCTCCGCCCACAGCGCCGGATCGCTCGCGCGCGGCCATGCGCCGGAGATCGCCACTACCGTGCGGCTCTCGGCGTCGATCGTGATGGTCTGGCCGAAGATCCCCTGCGCGCCATAGCGGCCTTCGGGATAGGTCCACCATTGATAGCCATAGCCGAAGCCGCCGGGCCGCACCGTCGCGTGCGCCCGAGTCGCATCGGCCACCCATCCATCGGGCACTGCTCCCGGCGCGCCTTCCAGGATGAACTGGCCGAAGCGGGCATAGTCGCGCAGGCTCACCGAAAGGCAGCAGCCGCTCACCTCGTTGCCTGACGGATCGACCATCCACACCGCGTCGGTCTCCATGCCATAGGGCTGCCAGACCTTCTCGCTCAGATACTCCGCCAGGCTCTTGCCGGTGGCGTTGCGCACCAGCACGCCGATCAGATTCGTCTCGCCGGTCTTGTACACCCATTTGCTGCCTGGCTCGGCTTCGCGCTCCAGCCGGCGCATGAAATAGACGGTCGGGTCTTCCCCCGCTGGCACCGGCTCGAGGAACATGCGCGCGACGTCCGAATTCGGGTCCGTATAGTCCTCGTTCCACCGCGCCCCCGAGGTCATCGTCAGCAGCTGCGCGATGCTCACCCCGTCATAGGCGCTGCCGGCCAGCTCCGGGATATATTTGGTCACCGGCTCGTCGACCGAGTCGATATAACCGTCGGCGATCGCCGCCCCCAGCAGCGTCGAGGTGAAAGATTTCGCGACCGAGAAGCTCGTCCAGCGCCCCTCGGGACCATAGCCGCGCGCATAGCGCTCGAGCCGGACCTTGCCGTCCTGCACCACGATCAGCCCCGCGATATTCTGCTCGGCGATGAACGCGTCGAGCGCGGCGGCGTCGATCGGCAGCGGCGCACCCGGCGGCAGCGGCCGGGGCGTCGCCGACGCCTCGACGACATGCACCGGAAACACCTTCTCCATGTTCGGAAAGTTCGCGTCGCGCTGCTCCTGCGACCAGAACAGCACCTCGGCGCCCACCTGGCGCAGCCGGCTCTGCTCGGCTTCGCTCTGCGGCACGGCGGTGACCGGCGCGTCCTGTGCCGCCAGCGGGGTTGCCAGCGCCAGCGCCGACAGCATCAGAAACGTCCGCATCATCTCTCCTTTATCAGCGTGACTTGCGCGACATCGGTACTCCCGCCGCGAAATCCGCCCTCGCAATACATCAGATAATAGCGCCACAAGGCAATGAACCCGCTGTCGAATTCCGTCGGAAGCCGGCCCGCCGCCACTGCGGCGTCGAAATTCGCCCGCCACTGCCGCAGCGTCTCGGCATAGCTTGCGCCGAACGACACCCGATCCTCCCAGCGCAAGCCGCAGCGCTCGGCGATTGCCCTGAAGCGGCTTTCGTGGATCAGCAACCCGCCCGGAAAGATATAGGTCTGGATGAAGTCGACGTTGCGGGCATAGCCGGCGAACAGCGCATCGTCGAAGCTGATATACTGGATCGCCGCCCTGCCGCCCGGCTTCAGCGCGCGCGCGACGGCACTCAGATAGGCGCTCCAATATTCCTCGCCGACCGCTTCGACCATCTCGATGCTCGCGACCGCGTCGAAGCGGTCGTCGACTTCGCGATAGTCGGTAAGGGAAATGGTGACGCCATCCAGCCCCTGCCGCGCCATACGCGCTTCGGCAAAGCGCTTCTGCTCGCTGGAAAGCGTGATGGCGTGCACCTTGCGCCCCGCCCGCGCAGCGGTTTCCGCGAACGATCCCCAGCCGCAGCCGATTTCCAGGATCGTGTCGCCCGGCGCCGTCCCGGTCCGCGCCAGCATCGCCTCCAGCTTCGCTGCCTGCGCCTCCTCGAGCGACTGGCCGGGAGCGGCATGGAGCCCGCTCGAATAGGTCATGCCCGGATCGAGCCACGCCTCGTAGAAGTCGTTGCCCAGGTCGTAATGATATTCGATGTTCCGACGCGCCCCGATCCGGCTGTTGCGGCGCAGCCAATGCGCGGCGCGCTTGGCGAGCCGCGCGGGCCCGCTCGCCCGCGCCTGCCGCGCCAGCGTGCGGCGGTTGGCGCTGAACAGCGCGAAGAGCTGCACGGGATCGGGGCTCGCCCATTCGCCCGCCGCCCAGGCTTCGTACCAGCCGCTCGATCCGTCGAGCGCCAGCCGCAGCAGCGCGCGCCAGCTGCGCAGCTCGACGACCGCTGCGGGCCCCTGCGCACGGCCACCCAGCATTCGCCCGCTCCCGTCGGGAAGGGTGAGTTGAAGCGCTCCCGATTCCATGCGCGCATCGAGCTGGTCGAGCATCCTGCGGAAGACGGGAGCGAAGGGCACCAGCAACCAGCCGCCCGGCCATGCGCCCGAACGCCCCCCTCCGTACCGACGGCCCCTGTTCCGCACCGGTGCGCTCATCGCCGCCCTAGATGCACGCGACGCCGCGCGGGGCAAGCGGATTTGCGGCAACCGTGGTTCAGCCGAGCCGCGCCGCGGCCTCCAGCGCGCGTTGGCGGCCCTCGCGATGCGCCACGATCTTCGCGGGATAGGCCGCGGGGCGGCATCCCTCCGCCTCGGGATCGTGGATCGCCGCTGCGGACACCGCGGCCAGTTCGGGCACCCACTCGCGGATATAGGCGCCGGCGTCGAACCGCTCGGACTGGACGAGCGGCGCCATGATCCGCCCCCACATGTTCGAATCGATCCCGGTGCCCGAAACCCATTGCCAGTTCACGGCATTGTTGGCGTAATCGGCATCGACCAGCGTGTCCCAGAACCAGCGTTCGCCTTCGCGCCAGTCGATCAGCAGGTGCTTCACCAGGAAGCTGGCCGCGATCATCCGAACACGAGTGTGCATCCATCCGGTCGCCCACAGCTGCCGCATCCCCGCATCGACGATCGGATAGCCGGTGCGGCCGCGCTGCCACGCGCGCAGATCCGCCTCTGCCGCCGCCCCGCTCCGCCAGCGCAGCGCGTCGAACCTGGCGCGTCCGTTGCGCGCGCCATAATCGGGCATGTCGAGCACCAGGTTGCTCGCGAAGTCGCGCCAGGCGAGCTCCTTGCGAAACTTCATGCCGGCGTCGGCCGCCGCGACTGCGTTCCACAGGCTGCGCGGCGAGATTTCCCCGAAATGCAGGTGCGGCGACAGGCGCGCTGTTGCGTCCGCGCCCGGCAGATCGCGCTGGGCACTATAGGCGCCGACCTGCGCCGCGAAGCGCTTCGCCTTCCGGTGCGCCTCGGCTTCGCCCGGGGTCCAGTCGTCGCCGAATGCGGCGGTCCAATCGGGCTTCTCGGGCAGCAGCTTCCAGTCGGCCAGTGCCTCGCTTTCGGGCCATCGCTCGGGTGCGGGAATGCGTTGCGGGCTCGGGAGAGCGTCGCCGGGCGGCATCCGCTCGCTCAGCGCCCGCCAGAAAGCGGAATAGACCTTATACTGTCCGCCCGATCCGGTGGTGACCGCGCCGAGCGGCGCCAGGTGATTGCCATCGTGCAGGGACAGACGCTCGCCCAGCGCGTCCTCGGCCGCGCGCCACCAGGGTTCGGCATGGCGGATCGCGTGGATGCGCTCGGCGCCGGTTTCCCCGGCGAGCGCTCCGAGCACCTCGGCCGCCCGGCCGCGGCGCAGGATCAACCGCGCCCCCTTGCCTTCCAGCGCGTCGGCGAGCGCGGCGAGGCTGTGGTGCAGCCACCAGCGCTGCGCCGCGCCGATCCGCCATCTGCCCGGCGTCTCATCGTCGAGCACATAGACCGGAATCACCGGCCCCTCTCCGCAGGCGGCGATGAGCGCGGGCTGGTCGTGCAGCCGCAGATCCTGGCGCAGCCACAGCAGCACGGGCTTCGTCATCGTTGTCGCATCCCCCGATACGGAACGACGCGCCCGCCCCGCCGGGGGAGGACGCGTCGCTGCGCTTGTGCCGGTTTCTCCCGGTCAGCTCATATTCTGGCGCGCCGCCGCGAACTCGTCGGGCTGCAGATAGGTGTCGCCGTTGGTGTCATAGTAGAAGAAGCCGTCCGCCGCGCGATTCAGCTGCTCGGGACGGGCATAAGGCATCGTCTCGTCGTTCGGCTTGGGCGCATTCGGATCGAGACCCACCGCATAGATTGCGAACTCCGCGACCGAAAGCTGGCCGTCGTCGTTGCGGTCGAGCTCCTCGAACGTCATCCGGCCGGTGTCCATGCCGCCGCTGGCCATGCTCCCGGCCGAGCCGCTCATCGTGCTGCCGGTGGAGTCGCTCATCGTGGTCGTGTCGCTGCTCGTCGAGCCCGCGCTGCCGCTCATCGTTCCGCCGGAGTCGGTCGAGGCCATGTCGCTTCCGCCGCTCATGTTGCCGGTGCCGCCGGGGATCGGCGTCGCTTCGACAGTCGCGAGATACTCGTCCTCCAGCGTGCGTACGTCACGATAATAGCCGGCCTGGTCGAGCCCCGAGCGCCGCTGCTGCTGCTCGGGCGACAATGTGACGTTCATCATGTCGACCGGCACCGGCACGGCGACATAGGTGTTGTCTTCAAGCGCCGTCGTTTCGACGGGCTCGACTTCGGGCTCGGCATTGCATGCGGCCAGCACGCCGGCGGCGGCCAGTGCCGCGCAACCGATCGCGATTCTGCTCGAAAAACGCATCTTCTCTCCTCCTCTGCGAAAAACCCGCAGGGAAGAATGGGTGGAGGGCCCCGCTTGTTCCGTCAGAGCGCGTGCGGCGCCTTGTCCACCATCCAGGTCTGGCCCTTCGCCACCAGCTTCTGCAGGTCGGCAGGCTTTCCTTCGGCGACCGCCCTGTGCTGCGCGACGACCGCGCTTTCGAACGTCGCCGCCGGATCGTCATAGAGTACGCCCAGCGCCATCGGGAACGGCCCGAACGGCATCTCGACCAGCAGATGCGCGATGGTGCGGTTGGTCACGTCGTGCACCAGCACGCCCGCTGCTTCCCACTCGCCGTCGTTCACCTCGACAACCTTCAGCGTCAGCGTATCGCGATCGAGCGCCAGCCCCCTCGTGCCGCCGGCAAACAGCAGCGGCGCGCCGTCCTCCACCCACAGCTGGTTCGTGACTGCGTTCGGCTTGGCAGTGAAGGGCTCGAAAACCTCGTCGTTGTAGACGATGCAATTCTGGAAGATCTCGACGAACGCCGCGCCCTTGTGCGCATGCGCCGCCTTCAGCACTTCGGGCAGCTTCTTGTTGACGTCGATCCCCCGCGCGACGAACCGCGCGCCCGAGCCGAGCGCGAAGGCACAGGGCTTGGCCGGATGATCGACCGATCCGAACGGAGTCGAGGGCGAGCGCGTCCCCTCGCGGCTGGTGGGCGAATATTGCCCTTTGGTCAGGCCATAGATCTCGTTGTTGAACAACAGGATCTGGCAATCGAGATTGCGGCGCAGGATGTGCATCGTGTGATTGCCGCCGATCGACAGGCCATCACCGTCGCCGGTGATGATCCATACGTCGAGATCGGGATTGGCGAGCTTCACTCCCGTCGCCACCGCCGGCGCGCGGCCGTGGATGGTGTGGAAGCCATAGGTTTCCATATAATAGGGAAAGCGCGACGAGCAGCCGATGCCGCTGATGAAGACCGTGTTCTCCGGCGTGGCGCCGATCTCGGGCATGGTGCGCTGCACCGCCTTCAGGATCGCATAGTCGCCGCAGCCCGGGCACCAGCGGACCTCCTGATCGGTCTCCCAGTCCTTGGGGCTGGTCTTGACAAGCGTCATCTCGTTCATGGACCTTCTCTCAGTTCGTCTCGGCGGCCGCGAGCGGCGCGGCCATTTCCGCACCGCCCAGCAGCGCCTGGCGAATTCCGTCGAAGACGCGTCCGCGATCCTCGGCTCGATGGATCGTCGCGGAGACTGTGGTTCGAACCCCGTCCTGCTCGGCGATCCAGACCTGCCGTATGCCGCTATGCGTCAGATAGTCGCCGAAGAAGGTGCGCGCTCCGGCACGGCCGGGGATCGCGAACCGCCCCTCGAACAGCGTCTCGATCAGTCCCACGCGCAGCGGCTCGGCCCGCCCCAGTGCGGCCAGGTCTCGGAGCGTTTTCGGCGCCTCGATGTCCGCGAAGGCGACGGCGATCACAGGATCGAGCGGCTCGGCGCCGGCATAGACCGCCATCGCCGGCTCGTAGCCACCGTCCGCCCGCGGAACGCCCGCCACGCGCGCAGGCAGCGCGCCATGGAAGGCCGCCACTGCCGCCGACCCCGGCGGGGCCGCGCCGGCCTCCTGCCCGTGCGCCGGAACCGTCATCAGCGACGCCGCCGCCGCAAGGCCCAGCGCCGCCGCGCAGCTTTGCCGACCGGTCACGGGTTCACTGCCTCGGGGCTCGGCAACTGGCTGTCGTCGGGGCGCACTTCCCCGCCCTCGTTGTCCGGCACCCTGTCGAAGAACGCGCCGATCGCCGCCTCGATCTCCGCAATGCGGAAGGGTTGGCCCGACACCTTGTTGAGCGGCCGGGCATCGACGAGGAACTGGTCGCGCAGCACGGTCTTGAGCTGGCCGGTGTTCATCTCGGGTACGAGGATATTCTCGTATCCCTTCAGCAGCGCGCCCAGATTTCTCGGCATCGGCCAGATGTGGCGGATGTGGACGTGGCTCACGTCGAGCCCCCTGCGGCGCGCGCGGCGCACTGCCTGATAGATCGGCCCATAGGTCGAGCCCCAGCCGACCACGACCAGCTTGCCGCTGGTGTCGCCCAGCGCGACGTCCTGATCGGGCACGTCGACGTTCGCTACCTTTTCTCGGCGCGCGTCGGTCATCGCCTGATGGTTGCCCGGCGAATAGTCGATGTTGCCGGTCCCGGTCGCCTTCTCGATCCCGCCGATGCGGTGGAGCAGGCCGGGCGTGCCGGGCTTCACCCAGGGGCGCGCGCCTTTTTCATCGCGGGCATAGGGCAGGAAGGTCTCGCCCTCCGCCGGCGGCGTCGTCAGGAACTGCACCGGGAAAGGCGCATAGCCGCTCATGTCGGGCACTTTCCACGGCTCGGCGGCATTGGCGATATAGCCGTCGGTCAGCAGCATCACCGGGGTCATATATTGTGTCGCGATCCGCACCGCCTCGATCGCCACGTCGAAGCAATCGGCCGCCGATCGCGCGGCCAGCACCGGCATCGGCGCGTCGCCGTTGCGGCCATAGACTGCCTGGTAGAGGTCCGATTGTTCGGTCTTGGTCGGCAGCCCGGTCGAAGGGCCGCCGCGCTGGCTGTTGACGATGACGAGCGGCAGCTCGGTCATGATCGCCAGCCCCATCGCCTCGCCTTTCAGCGCGATGCCGGGCCCGGAGGAAGAGGTGACGCCGAGGGATCCCGCATAGGAAGCACCCAGCGCCGCGGCGATCGCCGCGATCTCGTCCTCCGCCTGAAAGGTGGTGACGCCATATTCCTTGAGGCGGCTCAGGTGATGCAGGATCGCCGAGGCGGGGGTGATCGGATAGCCGCCGAAGAACATCGGCAGCGACGCGAGCTGCGCGCCCGCGACCAGCCCGAGCGAGATCGATTCGGCGCCGGTGACGGTGCGGTAGAGGCCGGGTTCGGCCGGGGCAGCAGGCACGTGCAGCCGGCCCACCTGCCCGCCCAGCTCGGCGGTCTCGCCATAGGCGTGGCCCGCGTTGAGCGCCGCGATGTTCGCCTCGGCGAGTTCGGGCGCCTTGGCGAACTTGGCCTTGAGCCAGTCGACGATCGGCTGGCGCTCGCGATCGAACATCCAGAGCGCCAGCCCCAGCGTCCACATGTTCTTGCAGCGCAGCGCTTCCTTGTTGCCCAGGCCGAACGGCTTCACGGCATCGAGCGTCAGCTGCGAGATGTTCAGCTTCATCAGCTGCCATTTCGCCAGGCTGTCGTCCTCGAGCGGATTGGAGTCGTACTTCGCCTTGGCGAGATTGCGGTCGCCGAACTCGCCTTCGTCGGCGATGATCAGCCCGCCGGGCTTGAGCGCCTCGACATTCACTTTCAGCGCCGCCGGGTTCATCGCGATCAGCACGTCGGGCGCGTCGCCGGCGGTATCGATCTCGGTCGATCCGAAGTTGATCTGAAAGGCCGAAACGCCGAACAACGTGCCCTGCGGTGCGCGGATTTCGGCGGGAAAGTCGGGAAAGGTCGCCAGATCGTTGCCGGCGAGCGCGGTCGACAGAGTGAACTGGCCGCCGGTCAGCTGCATGCCGTCGCCGGAATCGCCTGCGAAGCGGACGACGACCGCCTCGGGCGGCGGATTGGCCGAGGCCTCCTCGGGCGTCAGCTGATGCGTGGCGGTTGCCATGTGCCGGTTCCTGCTGTCGTTCTTTTCTCTTGTCCTGCGTGGCATTACGCCTGCCGAGCGCTTCTCCCAAGGTAGAAAAACGCAGGGCCGATGCAACGGCCGCTTTGCCGGGGCCTCGCGCACGGCCATTTACCAGCGGTGGCCGCCTCCTCTACGAACCGGTCGCATCATTGGAGTATCGCCTATGTCCGATCCGTTCGTTCGTTCCGACGTCCGCCAGTTCCTCGACATGCTGGAAAAGATGCCGACGCCGCGAATGCACGAAGTCGATCCGGCGACGGCGCGCGCGCAGTTCGACGCGATGAAGGATCTCGCCGATCTTCCCGTCCGCGATTGCGCGGTCGATCGCGCGCTCGAAATCCCCGGCGATCCGGGACCGATCCACGCACGCCTGTTCGATTGCCGCGATGATCGCGAGCCCGGCCCGGCCCTCGTCTTTTATCACGGCGGCGGGTTCGTGATCGGTTCGGTCGCGACTCACGCGGGCTTCTGTGCCGAGCTGTCGCATGCGCTCGACCTGCCGGTGATCTCGGTCGATTATCGGCTTGCGCCCGAACATTGCTGGCCCGCCGCGCCCGACGATGCCGAAGCCGCCGCCCGCTGGATCGCCTCCAGCCCCGACGTGCTCGGCCGCAATGTCACCGGCCTGGTCCTCGCCGGAGACAGCGCGGGCGGCACGCTCACCGTGGTCACGGCGATGGCGCTGCGCGATCGCTCGGCGGCAGTGCCGGTCGTCGCGCAATTCCCCATCTACCCCGCCGTCGATCTCCAGACCGAATATCGCTCGCAGCAGCTGTTCGGCGAAGGCTTCCTCCTCACCAATGACGGCATGAAGTGGTTCGGCGACGCTTATCGCGCCGATATCCAGCACATGCGCGCCTCGCCGCTCCAGGGCGAGATGCACGGCCTGCCGCCGGCGCTGGTGCTCACTGCCAGCCTCGATCCGCTGCGCGATCAGGGCCGCGCCTATGCCGGACGGCTGATCGAGGCGGGCGTGCCGGTGATCTTCCGCGAGGCGGTCGGCAATATCCACGGCTTCATCACGCTCCGCCGCGCCATTCCGTCCAGCGTCGGCGACGTCGCCGGCGCGCTCGTCGCGTTGCGGGGGCTGATCCGCGAAGCCGAAGCGCAGCGGGTGATGGCGCAGGCGGCGGAATGACGCCGGCAATTGTGCCGGGACTTCCGGGCTGGCAGGAGCGGCCCGCGACTCGCCACGGCGCGCGTGAGGAACAGAAGCGATGACCAGGCCCGATCTTCCCTACCGCCCCTGCGCGGGCGTCATGCTCGTCAATCGCGACGGCCGCGTATTCGTGGGCCAGCGGCTCGATTCGGTGCTCGAGGCGTGGCAGATGCCGCAGGGCGGGATCGATCCCGGCGAGGATCCCTATCAGGCCGCGCTGCGCGAACTGGGAGAGGAAACCGGCGTGCGTCCCGATCATGTCGAGCTGATCGCCGAGGCTCCCGAGGAACTGACCTATGATCTGCCCGAGGAGATGATCGGCGTGGTCTGGAACGGCAAGTGGCGCGGCCAGCGGCAGCGCTGGTTCCTCTTCCGCTTCACCGGCGAGGACCATCACATCGATATCCGCACGCCCGAGCCCGAATTCCGCGCCTGGCGCTGGGCCGATCCCGCCGAACTCCCGGACATCATCGTCGGCTTCAAGGTCGATCTCTATCGGCGGCTGCTCGAAATCTTCGCCGAGCCGCTCGCGCGGAACGGCGGAGCCGCCTGAGCCTGCCCTTTTCCCGCCGCAACCCGGTGCCTAAAAGCTTCGCCGTGCGTATCCTGCTTTTCCTCGCAGCGCCGCTGCTGCTCGCCAATACGAGCGATCCGGAGACCATTCCGCAGCCGATCCGGGCGATGCTCGACGCTGCGATGGAAGCGGGCAGCGACAGCGACGTCACTGTATTGATGCGCTACGCCCGCGGCGTCTCGCCCGAAAGCGCCGAGGCAGTGGCGGCGCTGGTCGAGAGCTGGCGCACCGAGCGGCGCCGCGCGCACGAGCGCGAACTGCGCCAGGCCGGTTTCTTCGAGCTGGTGAAGGGCCGCGCCGAACTCGGCGGCTATGCCACCACCGGCAACACCCACACCACCGGCCTCAGCGGCGTGCTCGACATGCGGCGCGAGGCATTGAAGTGGCGTCACAAGCTGCGGCTCCAGGTCGATTATCAGGAGAGCCGGGGCGTTATCAGCCGCGAACATTATCTCGCCGCCTATGAGCCCAACTACAAGATCGACGACCGCAGCTACGTCTATGGCGCCGCACAGTTCGAAAGCGACCGTTTCCTCGGCTATGACGAGCGTTATTCGCTCTCCGCCGGCTTCGGCTATGTCCCTGTCCGCGGCTCGGGCCTCACCGTCGAGCTCGAACTCGGCCCCGCGTTTCGACAGACCAATTTCACCGACGGGGCCACCGAAGGCACGGTGGGCGGCCGCGGCTCGCTCGATCTCGACTGGAAGCTCTCGCCGACGATCAGCTTCCTGCAGAACGCCTCGGCCTATATCCAGAATGCCAACAGCACGCTGCTGAGCAAGACGGCGGTTCGCGCGAAGCTTTTCGGCCCGGTTTCGGGGCAGCTTTCCTATCAGCTTCAGTATGAAAGCGCGCCGCCCGCCGGCAGCGTGAGCACCGACACCACGACCCGCGCGTCGGTGGTGGTGGATTTCTAGGCGCCGCTGCCGGTTCACCTTGCCGCGATTTCGGGCTAGTGCCCCGGCGATGACAGAACTTTCCTCCGTCGAAGCCGATGCCGTCGAGCGCGCACGCGCCGCGCCGATGCTCGAACGGACCCGTGCCTGGGCGGCGATCAACAGCGGAACGCGCAACCTGCCGGGCCTCGCGCGCATGGCCGACGCGCTCGCCGATGCCTTTTCCGCGCTGCCCGGCCACCTGACGCTGGAGGAGCCCGATCCGGTGGAGAGCGTGACGCTGGACGGCCGCGTCGAGGCGCTCGACCACGGGCGCCACCTGCACGTGGCGGTCCGCCCCGAAGCGCCGGTCCAGCTTCTCTTCACCGGTCATATGGACACGGTGTTCCCGGTCGATCACCCCTTCCAGTCCGAGCGCTGGCTCGGCAACGGCCATCTCAACGCCCCCGGCGCCACCGACATGAAGGGCGGGCTCGCGCTGATGCTCGCCGCGCTCGAAGCATGCGAGGCAAGCCCGCTCGCCGCGCGGTTCGGCTATGAGGTCGTCCTCAACTCGGACGAGGAAACCGGTTCGCACAGCTCGGCCGCGCTCCTCGCCCGCGCCGCACGAGCCAAGGCCGCCGCCCTCACCTACGAGCCCGCGCTGCCCGACGGCACGCTCGCGGGCGCGCGCGGCGGCACCGGTAATTTTGCACTCGTCGTCCGCGGCCGCAGCGCGCACGCCGGCCGCAATCCCGAGGAGGGGCGCAACGCCCTCGTCGCCGCCGCCGATCTGGCGCTCCGCCTCGCCGCGGCGAAGCAGGAGGGGCTGTCGGTGAATCCCGCCCGGATCGACGGCGGCGGGCCGAACAATGTCGTGCCGGAGCTCGCGATCCTGCGTGTCAACTTCCGCCCGCGCAGCCCTGCGGCGATCGACGCCGCCCAGGCCGCGATCGACGCCGCGCTCGCCGAAGTCGCCTCGGCCCACGATGTGAAAATCGAACGCCACGGCAGCTTCAATCGCCCGCCCAAGCCGCTCGATCCGGGTGCCGAGCGGCTGTTCGCGCTGGTCAAGTCGGCCGGTGCCGATCTCGGCGTGCCCGTCGCCTGGAAAGCCACTGGCGGCGTGTGCGACGGCAACAATATCGCCGCTTGCGGCGTGCCGGTGGTGGATACGATGGGCGCGCGCGGCGGCGCGATCCATTCCTCCGACGAATATCTCATTCCCGAAAGCCTGGCCGAACGCGCCGCGCTTTCGGCGCTCACCATTCTCCGGCTGATCGACAAAGGGGCCCCATGAGCTTCCGCATCCGCGCCGCGCGCGACGAGGACCTGCAGCATCTCTACGAAATGGCGAAGCTCACCGGTGGCGGCTTCACCAATCTGCCGCCCGAGCGCGACGCGCTGAAGGCGAAGCTCGCGCGCAGCCATATCGCCTTCGCGCGTACCGAGGATGTCGTCGCCGATGAGCTGTTCGTGCTGGTGCTGGAAAACGCCAAAACCGGCGAAGTTCGCGGCACCTGCCAGATCTTCACGCAGGTCGGCCAGCGCTGGCCCTTCTACAGCTATCGCCTGTCCACCGTGACCAAGCACAGCGAGGAGCTGAAACGCACCTTCCGCGCCGAAATCCTCGGCCTCGTCAACGATCTCGAGGGCTGCTCCGAAGTCGGCGGCCTGTTTCTCCATCCCGGCGAGCGCGCGGGCGGGCTCGGCCTGCTGCTCGCGCGCAGCCGCTATCTCTTCATCCGCCGCCATCGCGCCCGCTTCGCCGAGCGGCTCCTCGCCGAGCTGCGCGGCGTGATCGACGAAGCCGGCGGCTCGCCCTTCTGGGACGGTGTTGCGGGCCGCTTCTTCGGCATGAGCTTTCAGGAAGCCGATCAGTTCAATGCCATTCACGGCAATCAGTTCATCGCCGATCTGATGCCGAAGCATCCGATCTACACCGCGATGCTCACCGAAAGCGCGCGCAACGTCATCGGCGTGCCGCATCCCAGCGGCCGCGCGGCGATGCGGATGCTCGAGAATGAAGGCTTCGCTTATGAGAATTACGTCGACATCTTCGACGGCGGCCCGACGATGACCGCGCGCACCGATCAGGTGAAAACGGTGCGCGAAGCCCGCACCGGCACGGTGGCGGCGGTGCGCGAGGGCGGCGAGCCGTCGCTCGTCGCCACCGGCACGCTCGCCGATTTCCGCTGCGCCTATGGCCAGGTGGAGCACGGCGAGGCCGGTCTCGCGCTCGACCCGCTCTGCGCCGAGACGCTCGATATCGCCGAAGGCACGGAGGTGCTGTATGCCGCACGCTGATCCGTCGTGCGGAGGGCGGCGCTGATGCTCACCGAGATCAACTTCGACGGCATCATCGGCCCCTCGCACAATTATGCGGGCCTCAGTCCCGGCAATCTCGCCGCCACCCGCAACCGCGGCCTCACCTCGCATCCGCGCGAAGCGGCGTTGCAGGGGATTGCCAAGATGCGCGCCAATCTCGCGCTCGGGCTGCCGCAGGGCATTCTGCTGCCGCATGCGCGCCCCGATCATCGCTGGCTCGAAAGCCTCGCCACTCGCTATGCCGAGGCGCCGCCGCATCTCCAGGCGCAGGCGCTCTCCGCCTCGGCGATGTGGGCGGCCAACGCAGCCACGGTTTCGCCCGCGCCCGACACCGCCGATGGCCGCTGCCATCTCACCGTCGCCAATCTGGTGACGATGCCGCATCGCAGCCACGAATGGCCCGAGACGCTGGCGCAGCTCCGCCTCGCCTTCGCGGGGGATTCGTTCCGGGTGCACGCGCCGGTGCCGCCGCCGTTCGGCGACGAAGGCGCGGCGAACCACATGCGGCTCGCGCCGGCGCACGATCTCCCGGGCGTCGAGGTCTTCGTCTACGGCGTTTCCGGCGGCCCCTTTCCGGCGCGTCAGCACCGCGAGGCGAGTGCCGCGGTCGCGCGCCGCCACCGGCTCGATCCGGCGCGCACCTTGTTCGTACAGCAATCGGACGCGGCGATCGCCGCCGGCGCCTTTCATAATGATGTCGTCGCCGTCGCCAACGGAACGGTGCTGTTCGCCCATGAGCAGGCGTTCGCCGACAGGGAGGGCTTCCACGACGCGCTGCGCGCCGCCATGCCGCAGGTCGAGATCGTCGAGGTTCCGGCGGCGCGGGTGAGCCTTGAAGATGCGATCGCCTCCTACCTCTTCAACGCCCAGCTGGTGACGCTCCCCGCCGGCGGTCAGGCACTGGTGCTGCCCTCGGAGGCACGTGAAACCCCCAGCGTCTGGAACTGGCTCGAGGAGCATGTCGCCGGGAACGGGCCGATCCGGCACCTCGAAGTCGTCGATGTCCGCCAGTCGATGGCGAACGGCGGCGGGCCGGCGTGTCTGCGTCTGCGCGTCGTCGCCGATCCCGCCACGATCGATCCGCGCTTCCTTGTCGACGAGGCCCGGCTCGATGCGATCAGCGCAGTGATCGCCGCCCACTGGCCCGAGGCGATTCCCTTCGACGGGATCGCCGATCCCGCGCTCCTGCCGGCGATCGCTGAAGCGCGGCGCGCGCTGCTCGATCAGCTCGGACTTGTCGAATTAATTGACAGGTAACCAAAAACATTAACCTGGTCTCGCGGTTTTCCGCACTTGGCGCGGCACTTGCTTAACTCCGGGCATGTTGCACAGGATTGCGCGCCTTTTCACCATCAAGACCAAGTTCGAAGCCTTTCTCGTGATCTACGGCCTCAGCATGGGAGCGGTGGAGCGCGGCCTCCACTATCTCGAGCGGTTTCCCGGCTTCGGCGGCTGGCTGCTCTTCTTCGTCTGCCCGATCGCGGTGTTCATGGCGGGGGGCCGCATCCTGGATTCGCTCGACAATCAGAAATGGTGAAGCCGATTGTCGCGCGGGGCTTTGACGACTAACCGGCGATTTACCATGCTCTCGGGGGGAGATTCTTAAGCGTGCGGCTGTTTACCGGACTGTTCCTCACGCTCGCCGGGCAGGCGCTGCTCGCGGCCGCCGTGCCCGGCGGACTGCTCGTCTGGAACATGCACAGTTCCTATATCGCCCAGCTCGCCGCGCGCGACAGCGAACGGCTCGAGGCTTTCGCCGCCCTTGCCGCCGAGGCCGCTCGCGCGGGCCGCCCCCTCGAATTGCTGATGCCCGAGCTCGACATGCGCGATCCCCAGCGCTTGGGTGGCCGAGTTGCGTTGGTCACCCCCGACGGGCGTCCGATCGCCGGGCCGAGCACCACTGCCCCGCCGCGCGTCGAGCGCCCCGTGGTGCTGAACGGCCAGACGGTCGCCCTCGCTCGGGTGGTGCGCCCGCCGCAGCTCACTAGCGAAGACCGCCACTATCTCGCCACGCAATATATCGGCATCGCGGCGATCGTCCTCGGCCTGTTCGTCGCGCTGCTCGTCGCCGCATATGAGATCGCCCGCCGCTGGGCTCGGCCGCAGGAAGAACTCTATCGGATGAGCCGCGACGTGGTTCAGGGCGAGGACGAAGTGGAGTTCGAGGAGCGCGGGCCGCGGGAGATCGCCGGAACGATCCGCAATTTGAAGCGGATCGCGCGCCAGTTCAGCCGCGTCGAAGCGGCGCGCCGCACCTGGCTCGTTTCCATCGCCGACGAACTCAAGCGCCCGACGCAGGAGCTCGGCGACCGGCTGAGCCTCCTCGCCGCTTCCCAGCCGCCGACCGATGCCGAGCTGATGACGGCGCTCGAAGACGACCAGCGCCGGCTCACGCGAATGGCGGAGGATCTGAGCGCAGTGGCGCTCGCCGATCTGGGGCGTCTCCCCGTGCGCTTCGCGAACGTCGATCCGCGCGCGCTGATCCACAATGCGGTCTGGGGCAATTCCAAGCGTGCGCTGGCGATGGGCGTCCGGCTCGAAACCAGTACGCTGCCCGAATATACGATCCTCGTGAAATGGGACGGCGAGCGGATCGAGCAGCTGTTCGGCGCGCTGATCGAGAACAGCCTGCGCTATACCCCCGCCGGAGGCAGGATCGTCCTCGGGCTCGAAGGCTCGCGCGACGCATGGCGACTGATCATCGACGACAGCGCCCCCGGCGTCGATGTCGGACTGGCCCAGCGACTCTTCGAACCCTTCTACCGCATGACGGAAGCGCGCGAGGATATGGCGACCGCGTCCGGCCTCGGCCTCGCCACTGCCCGCGCGATCGTCGAGGCGCATCATGGCCGCATCGAAGCCGGCCGCTCGCCGATCGGCGGCCTGCGCATCATGGTCGTCCTGCCCGCCAGTCCGCCGACTGCCTGACCCTATCTGCGACATTGCTTTCCGGCACCGTCGGGCGGGGCCCGGCGAGCGGCCTCGTTGCCCGGCAGGCTGACCGCGGTGCCAGCGCCGTGCCTCAGCGTCCGCGCGGCTCACGTGTCCGCTCGCGCCGAGGTTAAGGCAACCGACCCTCGTAAATCGATCGGAACCAGCAGCGGGGATTGACGTCTCCTCCGTCCTGACGCTGCCAGCGCCCTGCATCGAAAGGTGCGGGGCGCTGCTATGGCTTCACTCTCCGATTAGCGCCTTACAGGACTCGAGACTGGGAAACCGCTGTTGATCTAGTGGTGCAATGGATCGTGTTCCCTTTCCAACTTCGTTGACTAAGAGGTTCTCAGCGTCCGTGCTGAAGGAGAAAAATCTAACCCAAGCATCGGACCATCGGGATAGCCGTCGCTGATTTCGCTTAAGGAAAAAACGATGCGCTTGCGTCAGGGCAATAACGCTTTTCAATAGGTCCCGAGCCGCATTTTCGACCGCATCTACCGAAGACGTTCGCTCCTTCAAGCTGGACTCAGTAGGCACAACCTTTGCAGCATTCGCAATCGCAGCCTTCAATTCACTGCAGCGCGAACGAACGTCGGTAAATAGCAGTGCCGGTCCCTCCAACTGGCCAATATTTTTAGAGATGAACCCTGCGCCTTTGACTCCTCGCGCCCGTGCGTGCGCGGTCAATGACAGTCCAGACCGAGCATAGGTAACCAGTCGGTCAACCGCCTGCGGACAAGCCGCTTTGATCTCAGCTCGCTTACTTTCAATGACCTTGAGCGCTTCGCATTCCAAGAGCAATGCAATCTCGCCGTCCACTGCGGCGCTCAGATCTGAAATCGCCGAAAGTCGGTAATCTATGTATCGAGCGCGTTCGATGTCCTCAAACTGACGTGTTGCAACCCGAAACCGCTCGCCCCCATAGTGCTTCGCGCCACAATCTTGTCCAATCAAGAAACGCGCGCCGTCATCGTCAGTGACCACAAACCCGTTCCAGTGAGTCGACGCCTGACAGTGACAGCACCAAACCCAAGGTCCATTGGGATGGCTCTTTCGGCCTCCCTTGGGAGTCATATCGTATCGCCCTACGATATTTGGATTCTGGCAAGCATCTGGTTTCGAGCGCGACAGCTTGGCTAGCGCTTCAGGATTTCTAACCCATCCGAGATGCGTCTCAGGAACAGCGGACATGGCTGTTCTTTACTTGTTCCGAATCGGCTCGCCAAGACATGAATAGCGAGCCTGCGCCGGGGCAGTTGCTCACGGTCTGCTTATCGGTGCTGCGACGAGCAGCGGCCACCCAAGCGCGCAGCGCTAAACTATTATATTGGCTTGGAAAAATTGGCGCGCCCGGAACGATTCGAACGTCCGACCCTCAGATTCGTAGTCTGATGCTCTATCCAGCTGAGCTACGGGCGCGCATTGGAGGGCGGGACATAGAAAGGTCCGCGGCAGAGCGCAAGCCCGTTGCTTCGCCTTTTTACGACGCATAGACCCTGATCCATGCGCTGCTTCGTTTTTCCGCTCGTCGTCCTGCTCGCCACCGCGGGATGCAGCGCCGAATCCGATCGCTATCCCTCGCTGCTGCCGCGCGCGGTGGAGCTGGAGGATGCGGCCGGCATGTCTCCCGCACCGGCTCCCCCGGCCACGCCGGACGCCGCGCTCGACGCGCGCATCGCCGCGCTCGCCGCGGAGCTCGACGAGGCGCAGCGTGCCTTTGCGGCCGCGGCGCAGGCCGCCGAAGCGCGAATCGCGGTCGCGCGCGGCACGGCGCCGGGAAGCGATGCGTGGCTCGATGCGCAGGCCGCGCTCGCCACGCTCGACACGCTGCGCGCGCCGGCGCTCAATGTTCTGGTCGAGCTCGAGCAACTCGCGATCGCGCGCGGTGTCGCGGGGCAGCCGTCCTATCCGGCGCTCACTGGCGCGATCGAAGCCGCACAGCCAGTCTCACAGGCGCAGGGCGCGCGAATCGCTGCGCTCGAAGCCGCGCTGGGCCTCTAGGCCTCAGTCGTTCTTCAGCTCGGGGTTGAACGCACGCAGCAGCGGGAGGATCGACGCAAAATCGTCGGTCCAGGGCGTGAATCCCGGATAGCGGTCGAGCGGCTGCCATTGCGCCGAATCCATCGTCAGCCGATCGAGCGTCTCGGGATCCTTCGACAGCGCGATCCAGTCCGAAACCGTGGCTTGCTTGGCCATTTCCGCTGCGCTCGGCACATACACGATCCGCGCGGCGTGCCATCCGCCGAGCCGCGCCGCCTGCATCCGCACCGGCACGCGCCCCAGCCAGTGGGCATAGGCATAGCCGCCCAGCAGCAGCGCCTGATAGACGAGCATCGCCGAGTTCCACACCGCGGGCGCGCCGCCCAGCCGGGGCAGCGCCATCCGCGCCACCATCGGCTGGACAAGGAACAGCAGGAACGATCCGGCCAGGATCGCCGCCACGAAGGGCCAGCGCATCGTGCGCGCGGGGGCAGTCGCACCGTCGCCTTCGGTCACAGATTCCCCCTTCAAATGTCCCAAAGCCTCTAGCCGCGCTTGCTTGCCGCGGGATGAACCGATCGCTCGGCGGGCCGCTCGATCGCATAGAGCACGCTCGCGCGCAGCGGATCGTCGGGCGGATAGAGCGGATGCCCGAAATCGCATTCGGGAAGATGCACCATCCCCAGCCGCTGCATCAGCGCGCGGCTCTTGGCGTTGCGCGCCGAAGTGATCGCCACCACCCGCGCGGCGGGCGTGTTCGCCCAGGCCCAGCCAAGGCTCGCCTCCGCCGCCTCGCGGGCATAGCCATGTCCCCAATGCTCGGCCGCGATCATCCAGCCGATCTCGACCTCGCCTGCCGCCGGCGTATCCTCGGCGCCCGGCTTGAGGCCGCAGAAGCCGATCGCCCGATCGGTCTCGCGCAACGCCGTCACCCAAAAGCCCAGGCCGTGCGGCGTGCGATAGCCCTGGTGCCGCGCGATCGTCGCGTCGCTTTCTGCGGCCGACTTCAGCGGTCCCAGCTCGGCCATCACGCGCGGATCGGCCCACATCGCGTGCAGCGCCGCCCGGTCGTCCGGCGCGGGCGGACGCAGCAGCAGCCGCTCGGTCGCGATCATGCCGCGCGCCCCGGCCGGTCGATGCGGCAGATCAGATGGCGGCGCAGCCGGTCGCCTGCCGGTACGGCAGGATGGTCGAAGTCGCCGTCGGCGAGCCGCTCCATCCCGATCCGCTTCATCACCGCCTGGCTGCGCGTGTTCGTCTCCGACGTGATCGCGACCACGCAGGCCGCCTCGGTCTCGCGCCACGCCCAGTCGAGGCTCGCGGCAGCCGCCTCGCTGGCATAGCCGCTGCCCCAATGCGCATGGCCGAGCCGCCAGCCGATCTCCAGCATGCCGCGGATCGGGATCTCCTGCGCGTTCCAGCGCACGCCGCAAAAGCCCAGGAACGCGCCGTCCTCGCGCCGCTCGACTGCCCAGAAGGTGCAGCCCCGCGCCGCTTCGGCGGCGGCGAGCCGATCGACCAGCGCGTCGCTCTCCGCCCGCGTCATCACCGGCCCCAGCGTCGCCATCACCCGCGGATCGCTGTTGAGCGCGTGAAACGGTGCGCGGTCGGCCTCGCGCCAGCTCCGCACGTTCAGCCGCTCGGTCGCGATCGCCACGTCCGCCGCTTCGGCGTGCGGCGTCATCGGTTCAGCAGCCGCGCCGCATGTGCCGCGTGATAGCTGAGCACGCCCGAGGCGCCTGCGCGCTTGAACGCCATCAGCGTTTCGAGCACCAGCACGTCGCGCTCGCCCGCGCCGGTCGCCGCCGCGGCCTCGATCATCGCGTACTCGCCCGAGGTTTGATACGCGAAGACAGGCACTTCGAACGCGTTCTTCACGCGCAGAAGGATGTCGAGATACGGCAGCCCCGGCTTCACCATCACGCTGTCGGCGCCTTCGGCGAGGTCGAGCGCCACTTCGCGCAGCGCCTCCTCGGCGTTCGCCGGGTCCATCTGATAGGTCTTCTTGTCCCCCTTCAGCAGCCCGCTGCTGCCCACCGCTTCGCGGAACGGGCCATAGAAGCCGCTGGCATATTTGGCCGCATAGGCCATGATCTGGACATTGGCATAGCCGCCTGCCTCCAGCGCCTCGCGGATACGGCCCACGCGCCCGTCCATCATATCCGAGGGCGCGACGATGTCGGCACCGGCGGCGGCCTGTACCAGCGCCTGCCGCGCCAGCGCTTCGGCGGTCGCGTCGTTCACCACATAGCCATTGTCGTCGACCAGCCCGTCGTGGCCGTGCGCGGTATAGGGATCGAGCGCCACGTCGGTCAGCACCCCCACTTCGGGCACCGCCTCCTTGATCGCGCGGATCGCGCGGCACATCAGATTGTTCGGGTTCAGCGCCTCGGCGCCGTCGTCGCTGCGCAGCTCGGGCGGCGTGTTGGGGAACAGCGCGACGCAGGGAATCCCCAGGTCGCGCGCCTCGCGGGCCCGCTCGACGATCCCTGCCACCGGCCAGCGCGACACGCCCGGCAGCGTGCCGATCGGCTCCTCGCTCTCCCCTGCCGTCACGAACAGCGGCCAGATGAGGTCCGCGGACGTCAGCACCGTCTCGGCGTGCATCCGCCGGCTCCAGTCGGCGGCACGGGTGCGACGAAGGCGAAGCGCGGGATAGCTGGACATGGCCTCGCGCTATCCTGCCGATCGCAGCCACGCAAGCGGCACGCATTCGGCTGTTGGAGCGTTGTACGCCGCATGGGGCTTTCCGCAGAACTGATCGTCAACACCCATTCGCGCCGCGGCCGCGGCGACTGGCCGCTGATCCGGGCCGCGCTCGATCGCTTGCCGATCGAAGTGAACGCCCGCGCCGTGAGCGACCCGGCACGGCTCGGTCCCGCGATGGAAGCCGCGATCGCCGCCGCGCCCGATCTACTGATCCTGGGCGGCGGCGACGGCACGATCAGCAGGCTGGCGCCGCTGCTGGTGGGCACGGGCATCCCGCTCGCGGTCCTGCCGCTCGGCACGGCCAACAGCTTCGCGCGCGGGCTCGGCGTCCCGCTCGATCTCGAAGCTGCCGCGCGGCTCGCGGTCGAGGGGCGGCGGCGCCGGGTGGATCTCGGCCGGATCGAGTCGCATCATTTCGTCAGCATGGCCGCGATCGGCCTCTCGCCGCTGATCGCGGGCAGCGTTCCCGAAGGGCTCAAGCGGTGGTTCGGCCGCGCCGGCTATCTTGCCTGGGCCGCGCTCCGCTTCGCGCGTTTCCGCCCCTTCGATCTGCGCGTCGAAGGCGACGGCGTCTCGGAGCGCCTTCGCGCGGTCGAAGTGCGGATCGCGAACACCGGCTTCCACGGCGGCACCGAGCTGGTCGAATCGGCGCACGCCGATGACGGTGCGATCGTCGTCCAGGCGGTGCGCGGCCGCGCGCGGCGGCGACTCGTCCTCAACTGGGCGGGCAAGCTGCTCCCCTTGCCCGCCGCGCATGAGGACGAAGTCACCGTGCGCGGCACCGCGCTGCGCATCGCCACCGATCCGCCGCTGCCGATCTCGCTCGACGGCGAAGTGCTGGCGCGCACGCCGGTCACTGTCGAAGTCGTGCCCGGCGCGATCGAAGTGCTGGTGCCGCGTTAGCGCCGCGCTCCGCCGCTCCCTTGATTGCTATCCCAGCCGGCTCAGCGCCGCCGTCAGCCGCTCGGCTTCCGCTGCCTTCTCGGCGTGATCGGCGCGCGCCTTCTCGACTGCCTCGGGCTTGGCGCGCTCGACGAAGCTCGGGTTGGACAGCCTCCCGGCCAGCGAATCGCGTTCCTTCTCGGCCGCCGCGACTGCCTTGGCGAGCCGCGCGCGCTCGGTGCCGAGGTCGATCACGCCTTCCAGCGGCAGCACATAGGTCGCTTCGTCGACCACGATCTGCACCGCGCCGCCCGCGCCCGCTTCGGTGTCGTTCCGGTCGACTCGCGCCAGCCGCGCGAGCGCCGCCGCCTGCCCCGCCAGCCGCGCCTGCGTCGTCGCATCGGCGTCGCGCACGTGCATCGGCAGCCGCGCGCCCGGGGGGACGTTCAGCTCGGTGCGCGCCGCGCGGATCTCGCTCACCAGCCGGATCAGCCAGTCGATCTCCTTCTGCGCCTCGGGGTCGAGCGCGCGCGCATCGGGCATCGGCCACTTCGCCACGATCAGCGGATAGGCGCGCGCGCCCATCGCATGCCACAATTCCTCGGTGATGAAGGGCATGAACGGGTGGAGCATCACCAGGGTCTGGTCGAGCACCCAGCCCGCGACCTCGCGCGTCTCCTTCACCGGCCCCTGCACGCCCGCCGCGGCGCGCATCTCGTCGCCGGAAAGGCTGCCCGGCGCCGCATCGCTCTGCAGCACCGGCTTGATCAGCTCGAGGTACCAGTCGCAGAAGCGGCTCCACACGAACTGGTAGAGCGTGTTCGCCGCCTCGTCGAAGCGCAGGTCGGCGATGGCCAGGTCGAGCGCCTGCACCGTCGCCACCGTCTCGGCGACGATCCAGCGGTTGACCGCCAGCTCGGCCGCGGGCGGCTCGATCGTCGCGCTCGCGCCGATGCCGTTCGCCTGAGCGAAACGCGCCGCGTTCCACAGCTTGGTGGCGAAGTTGCGGTATCCCTCGATCCGCTTCTCGTCCATCTTGATGTCGCGGCCCTGGCTTTCCATCGCCGCCATGAAGAAGCGCAGCGCATCGGCGCCGTATCGGTCGATCAGCCCCAGCGGATCGACCGTATTGCCCTTCGATTTCGACATCTTGGCGCCATCGGCGGCGCGGACGAGCCCGTGCAGATACAGGGTCTTGAACGGCACTTCTCCCAGGAAGTGCAAGCCCTGCATCATCATCCGCGCATCCCAGAAGAACAGGATGTCGAACCCGGAAATCAGGATGTCGTTGGGATAGCGCTGCTGCCACTCGCCCGGCTCGGGCCAGCCCATCGTCGCAAATGGCCACAGCGCCGAGGAGAACCAGGTGTCGAGCACGTCGGGATCGCGGGTCAGCGGCACGCCCGCGCCCGCCAGCGCCTGTGCCGCTTCCTCGGTTTCCGCGACGAACACATTCCCGTCCGGCCCGTACCACGCCGGGATCCGGTGGCCCCACCACAGCTGGCGGCTGACGCACCAGGGCTGGATGTTCTCCATCCAGTTGAAATAGGTCTTTTCCCAAACCTTCGGCACGATCTTGGTCTTGCCCGATCGCACGGCCTCGATCGCCGGCTTCGCCAGCGTGCCCGCGTCGACATACCATTGGTCGGTCAGCCACGGCTCGATCACAGCGCCCGAACGGTCGCCGAGCGGAGTCGCGATCACGCGATCCTCCACCTTCTCGAACAGCCCTTCGGCATCGAGCCGCTCGACGATCCGCGCACGCGCGTCGAACCGGTCGAGCCCGATCAGCTCCTGCGGGATCAGCCCGTCGGCGGTCTGGCAGATCGCCGCCCGGGCATCGAGCATGTTGAGCATCTCCGCCGGCTTGATCCCGGCGCGCTTGCCGACTTCGAAATCGTTGAAGTCATGGCCGGGCGTGATCTTCACCGCGCCCGAACCAAGCTCCGGATCGGCATGCGCGTCCGCCACGATCGGGATCAGCCGCCCGGTGATCGGCAGCTTCACCTGCCTGCCGATCAGCTCGCGGTAGCGTTCGTCGTCGGGATGCACCGCCACGGCCATGTCGGCGAGCATCGTCTCGGGCCGCGTCGTCGCGACGCGAACGTGTCCGCTGCCATCGGCCAGCGGATAGCGCAGGTGCCAGAATTTGCCGTTCTGCTCGCGCGTCTCGACTTCCAGGTCGCTGATCGCGGTTTGGAAATGCGGGTCCCAGTTGACCAGCCTCTTGTCGCGATAGAGCAGCCCCTGATCGTACAGGTCGACGAACACCTTGAGGACGGCTTTCGAAAAGCCCTCGTCCATGGTGAAGCGTTCGTTCGCCCAGTCCATCGAGCAGCCCAGCCGGCGCAGCTGCCCGGTGATCGCGCCGCCGCTCTGCGCCTTCCATTCCCAAACCTTCGCGACGAATTCCTCGCGCGTGAAGTGGGTGCGCTTCTGCTGCTGTTCGCCGAGTTGCCGCTCGACCACCATCTGCGTCGCGATCCCGGCATGGTCCATGCCCACCACCCAGCGCGCATCCTTGCCGGTCAGCCGCGCGTGGCGGACGAGGATGTCCTGCAGCGTATTGTCGAGCGCATGGCCGATGTGCAGATTGCCCGTCACGTTCGGCGGCGGGTTCACCAGCGTCCAGGGTTCGGCGTCGGGACGGTCGGGCCGGAACAGCCCCTCCGCTTCCCAATGCGCATACCAGCGCTGCTCGATTTCCGCGGGGTCGAAGGTCTTGGGCAAGTCGGTCATGGCACCGGCACATAGCCGGGGCGCTCGCCAAGACAAGTCTGTGGCTGCGCGATCAGCCTTCGCGGCCGGTGATCCGTGCGATTTCGCGCGCCACCATCTTCTCGACGATCGCGGGAAGATGCGCGTCGAGCCAGTCGCTGAGCATCGGGCGCAGCATCTCGCGCACCAGGCCCTCCAGCGTGTCCCCGCCGGGCGTCTGCGGCTTCACGATCATCCGCGACAATGCCTCCAGCGAACCGCGGCTCGCCTCGGCCGCGCGGCGCGAGACGATCGTTTCCAGGTCGCTCGCGGCGGTCGCCACATCGCCGATCCCCTCGGACTCGTCGGCGTCCGCCTGCTGCGGCGCGGGCTGGGCGGGTGCTTCGCTGCGCGCGGGCCGCGGCGGCGCGGCGAGCTGCTCGTTGAGTTCGAGCACTTCGTCGTCGTCGCGGCGTTCGGAGGGGGGCGCCGCCTTGGGCGTCCGGCGCGCACGCGTACCGCCGCCACCCTCGCCCTCTTCGGCGATGATGCGCTTGATGGAGGACAGGATCTCCTCCATCGACGGTTCGGTACTGATATCTCCCATATCGAGCACCCTTTCGCTCAGTTCGGCGGGTCGGCCGCTTCACCTGCGGGATAAGGGTACATGCTGTCAACGGGGCGCTGCAGCAGCGGATCGAGCGTTTCGGCCACTTCGGGGGTCTGTGCCGCCGTGTCGACGGTGGAAGTCGCCACCGGCTCGGGATCGGGATCGCTGCCCCAGTCGCTCCAGCGCCCGCGCACCCGCTCGTAATTGGCGGTGGGGTCATACAGCGCGCCGCCGTCGAGCCCCAGATCCTCCGCCTCGGCGCGGCCCATCACCGCGAGCAGCGTGAAACCGGCGACATAGGCGTCGCGCTCGGCGGTCACATATTGCACCTGCGCGTTGAGCAGCTCCTGCTCGGCGTTCAGGATGTCGAGGATGGTGCGCGTGCCCACGGTATTCTCGGCGCGCACGCCTTCGAGCGACAGCCGGCTCGCCTCCACGGCGATGCGGCTCGCCTCGATCACGCGCAGTGCCGAGCGATAGCGGGCGAAGGCCGATCGCGCCTGCGCCACGATCGTCCGCTCGGCCAGCGTCACTTGCTCGATCGCGGCCGATTCGCGTGCCTGCGCCTGGCGCACCTGTGCCGCCGGGCGGCCGCCCTGGAACAGCGGGAGCGAGAGCTGCACTCCGGCCGAAGTCGAGAAGCCGTCATTGTCGAACCCCGCCAGCGCCGCCTGCCCGCCGACCGATCCGAGATAGCTGTAATAATCCGTCCCCACCCCGATCGCGACTCGGGGGCGCCGCGAGGCCTGTGCGACATCGACATCGAATTCGCTCGCTTCGCGCAGGCTCCGCGCCGCGTCGAGCGACGGATTCTCTTCGAGCGCCACGGCGACTGCCCGCTGCGGCGAATCGGGCAGATCGGGCAGCGGCGGGGGCGATGCCAGCGTGCCCGGAGGCGCGCCGACCACGCGGATATAGGTCTCGCGGCTCGCGATCAGCTCGGCCTCGGCGGCGCGCAACTGGCTCAGCGCCAGCGCCAGTCGCGCCTCGGACTGGGCGACGTCGGTCCGGGTGAGGTCGCCGACTTCGAACCGGTCGCGAGTCGCCTGCAGGTTCACTTCGAGCACGCGAACATTCTGCAGGTTCAGCCGCACCACCGCCTGGTCGCGGATCACGTCGAGATAGGCGGCGACCACATCGACGAAGAGATTGGTCTCCACGCCGCGCAGATTGGCGCGCCCTGCCTCCACTCGAGTCTCGGCGGCACGCACCGAATTGCGCACCGAACCGCCGCTGTAGATCGGCACCGAAAGGTCCAGGCCGACCGATGCCTGTCGCGCCGGGCCCGCCGTCGATCCGCTGTCGAACACATTCTCGGTCACGCCGCCCGTCGAATCCAGGCTCGGCAGCCCGCCTGCGCGCGCGATCGGCACATTCTCGTCGATCGCGCGCAGGTTGGCGCGCTCGCCGGTCAGTTCGGGGCTGGTGTTATAGGCGCGCGTCATCGCCTTGCGCAGCGTGGTCGTCGCCTCGTCCTGCGGCACGACTTCCCGGATGGGGGTCACCGGCGCCACCGATTGCGCCGCCGCCGGCACCGAAAGCGCAGCCAGGCCGGTGCCGAGCAGGAATCTGGATAGTCGCATCGCTCTACTTCTGCCTAGAAACGGAATTGCCGGGGCCGGTCGAAGCCCGGAAGAATCGCGCATTCGCAATCGGCGAAATCGGTCAGGCCGAAGCCGCCCTCGCTGCGCCGGCCGGCGGCCAGCCGAGTGACGCCGCGATCGACCAGCCCGGTCGCGACTCGCCCGCCCGGCTTCAGCTGCGCCAGCACTGCCTCGGGCACTTGCTCGACCGCGCCGTCGATCAGCAGCACGTCATACGGCGCTCCCGCGGCCCAGCCAGCTTCGAGCGGGCCCTGCACCATTTCGACGCTGGGTTCGTCGGCAAGCGCGGCGCGGGCATGCGCGACGAGCGCGTCGTCCGACTCCAGCGCCACCACCGCTCGCGCGAGCAGCGCCAGCACTGCGGCCGTATAGCCCCCGGCAGCGCCGATCAGCAGAACCTTGTCGTCGGGACGGATGCCGGCCTCGGTCAGCAGGCGCCCGGTCGCAAGCGGCGAATTGTGCTTCCGCCCCGCGGTCAGCGGCAAGAGGCCGTCGCGATAGGCGACTGCCCGGACGCTTTCGGGAACATAGCGTTCACGCGGCACCCGCGCCATCGCCTCGACCACGCGCGGGTCGTTGACCGCGCTGGTGCGCAGCTGGCTCGCCACCATCGCGTGGCGCATCTTGGCGAAGCGCTCGTCGCCCTGCTGCGGCGTATCGGCAGAAACCATCATCATCATCCGCCCTGTCGCATAACCGTATTAGCTATGCAATACACTTGTTGCTGATGCGGGCTTGTATCGCGGCGATGCGGCGCCGCCAAGCGACCGGCCGTGCGATTTTCGCAAGCTGGATGTTGACAGGCAACACGCGTGCTGCGCATCTCCCGCGGCTTGGGGCCCGATGGCGGAGTGGTGACGCAGCGGACTGCAAATCCGTATACGCCGGTTCGATTCCGGCTCGGGCCTCCATCTTCTTCCCCTTCGATTCGTGCACGCCCCCCGCGCGCCGGCGGCGCGCTCCCTAATTGCGCCGCGAAACCTGCGCCTGCCCCGGGCGTTGTCCGGAAGCAGGAGCGGATCGCCCACTCGCCTTGTCGTGTTGCTTAAACGACACATCGCTCGCCTGTTGACTTTCTGAATATTTGTTCACGGAACCATTTCTGATTCGTGCTCGTTCATTGCCCCGGTTACAGGGAGACATACGATGTACGACTTTGGCATCCGTCAGGCCCGCACCGGGTATCGCGTCGCCTATCGCCCCGACGAGGCGAATCACTGCCCCGGCTGTGGCGGGTCGCAGTGGATCATCGGCCGCATGACCGCCGAATGCGCACACTGCTCCACTGCCGTGCCGCTCGTGGCGACGGGCACTGTCGGCACCGGCCTGATCCGTACCAGCGGCAAGCCCGCCTGGCAGCATGCCATCGCCGCCTGAGTGGCGATCTTTTTAGCGAAGCACAGAACCGATCCGGAACTCGCCCGTTCAGCCGCCGATGGGTGAGTTCTGGACGGTGCTCGCCCTGGCGCTGCTGCCGGGGCTCGGAAACGCGATCGGCAGTGGAATCGCGCTGCTGACAAAGCCTGCGCGCTGGATCGTCGGCGTCGCGCTCCATGGCGCTGCTGGCATCGCCATCGCGATCGTCGCGGTCGAACTGATGCCGCGCGCGCTGATGGACGCGCGCGGGTGGAGCGTCGGACTCGCCTTTCTCGTCGGCGCGCTCGTTTCGATCGGCATTGCCAGGCTCGTCGGACATCTTCAGGCAAGCGTGCGCACGGGTGCGATGATGGTCGTGGCCGCGGTGGGCGTGGATCTCTTCACCGATGGCTTTCTTACCGGCGCCGGCTCGTCGGTCGCCGCCAGTCTCGGCGCGCTGCTCGCCGCCAGCCAGGTCGTCGCGAATATTCCCACCGGATTTGCCGCCGCCGCGAATCTGCGCAACTCCGGCAAGAAGATGCGCTGGATCGCCATGGCTTCGCTTCCGGTGGTCGCGCCGGTCGCCGCCGCGATCGGCTATCTCGGGCTGGAAACCGGCGACAGCTCCTCGCAGGCGCTCGTCCTCGCCTTCATCGCCGGCGTGCTGCTCCTTGCGACGGTCGAGGATACGCTGTCGGAAGGCGATGCGCCCGATCCGCCGCGCAAATGGTCGAGCGTCAGCTTCGCGCTCGGCTTCGCGCTGATGATGTTCGCCTCGAACGCGCTGAACAGCTGAGCGGTACGCGTTCGGAACGGCCGCGTCGGGCCGCGCGTTGCAGTGCCGAACAGGAACCCGGAGCCAGCTTCATGACCGATATCTCCGTCACTTCGCCGATCGAGCGCGTCGCCCGCGTGATCTGCGCCGAGGCACGCAGCCCCAACGGCCAGACTTCCAACGGCGGCGCGGCCATCGCCGCGGCTGTCAGCGGCCAGATCGACGCGAGCTGGGACCAGGAGGTCGAGCGCGCCAAGGCAGTGCTCCGCACGCTGCGAGAACCGACTCCGGAAATGGTCGCCGCCGGCCGGGCGGCAGGCAGCGATCCGGCCGAGATCTGGTCGGCAATGGTCCGCGCCGGGCTCGGCGAGGACTAGCCCCCGGCCCGGCCTATTGGTCCGCGGTCGGGTCGTCCGCCAGTCGATGGGTCAGCCGTCTTGGCCGTCGTCCGAACACCCGATTCCATGCGTGTTCGCGCGCGATGCGCCTCTTGCGCCGACGCGCACGGCGCTCCATCGCCCGCCGGCGCCGTATGTAGCGGACCAGCAACACGGCCGCGATGATCGCTGCGACTCCGCCCAGAATCGCGACATTGTCCATGCTCAACTCTCCAGACGCCGATCCGGAAAGCACCCGCCCCGATTCGCTTTCTTGCAAGGATGCGCAGATTGATTGGCCTTGTGAATGCGATTTGTGACGCGGCGGTGTCCGCGCTAATGCCGCCGCCATGTCCGGCACGCCGATCACGCTTCACAACAGCCTCTCCCGCCGCCTTGAGCCGTTCGCTCCGCTCGATCCCGAGCGCGGCGTCCGCATCTACTCCTGTGGACCGACCGTCTACAGCGATCCGCACCTCGGCAATCTGCGCGCCTATGTGTTCACCGACACGCTGGCCCGGATGCTGCGCTGGAAGGGCTATGCCGTCACCCATGTCGTCAACATCACCGATGTCGGCCATCTCACCTCCGATGCCGACGCCGGGGACGACAAGATGGAGGCGGCGGCAAAGGCGCGGGCGATGAGCGCCTGGGACATCGCGGCGCATTATACCGGGGTATTCAAGTCCAACCTCGCCGATCTCAACATCGTGCCCCCCACGCACATGCCGACCGCGACCGATCATGTCGCCGGGATGATCGAATTCGGGCAGTCGATCGCGGAGCGGCACTGCTATCAGATCGACAGCGGCCTCTACTTCGACAGCACCACCGTGCCGCACTACGGGCGGCTCGCGGGCGGTCAGGACGACGCCGGCGAAGGCCGCATCGATCCGGTCGCGGGCAAGCGCCATCCCCAGGATTTCGCGATATGGCGCCGCACGCCGCCCGGCGAGACGCGCCAGATGGAGTGGGATTCGCCCTGGGGCCGCGGGGCGCCGGGCTGGCACTTGGAATGTTCGGTGATGAGCCGCCAGTATCTCGGCTTCCCGTTCGACATCCACACCGGCGGAATCGACCATCGCGAGATCCACCACGTCAACGAAATCGCCCAGAACCAGGCCTTTTGCGATTGTGCCGACAGCGGCGCCCGCTTCTGGATGCACAATAATTTTCTCGTCGATCGCGGCGGCAAGATGTCGAAGTCGAAGGGCGGCATCGCCACGCTTCAGTCGCTGATCGATCGCGGCGTGCATCCCCTCGCCTATCGGCTGATGTGCCTCAGTGCGCATTATCGCAGCGAGCTCGAGTTCAGCCCGGAAAATCTGCTTGCCGCGCTCACTCGGCTCAAGCGGCTGGTGATGGCGGCGCGCAAAGCGATCCCGCCAGAAACGCAGGAGGAGGACGCGGAGCGCGGCAGCGACTATCTCGCGCAGCTCGACGCCGCGGTCGCCGACGATCTCAACACGCCCAAGGCACTCCCGCTGCTCGAAACGATGCTCGCCGACAAGCGCCTCGCCGCGGGCGCCAAGGCCGCGCTCCTGAGCGCGTTCGACGCAGTGCTCGGGCTCGAGCTGCGCACGCTCAGCCGCGAGGCGCTGCGCGTCCGCCCCGCCGATGCCGCGCTCGCCGCCGAGGCGATCGAAGCGAAGCTCGCCGAGCGCCGCGACGCCCGCGCAGCAAGGGACTTCGCTCGCTCCGACGCGATCCGCGACGAACTCACTGCCGCCGGCGTCGAAGTCATGGACGGCGACCCGCTCGGCTGGGAATGGAAGGTGCAGCTATGAAGGCCGTTCTCCCCGCGCTCGCCCGCCCGCTGCTCGAGCCGCGCCTGCCGGCCGACCTTCAGGTCCACTGGTTCCAGGATCGCGAGGATGCCGGCGAAGCGATCGCCGATGCCGACATCGCCTGGGTCGACATGCAGCGCTCGCGCTACACCGCCGAGACGCTCGCCCGCGCCCAGGCGCTCCAATGGGTCTTCACTCTCTATGCCGGAGTCGATCCGTTCGATCTCGATCGGATGCAGGCGCAGGGCACGATCCTCACCAACGGCACCGGCATCAATGCCGAGGCGGTCGCCGAATATGCCGTGCTCGGCGTGCTCGCCGCCGCCAAGCGCTTCGACGAAGTCGTCCGCCTCGCCGATCGCCGCGAATGGACCACCGACGCGCCCGGCAAGCTCGAGCTCTACGACACCCGCGCGCTGATCGTCGGCTATGGCACGATCGGCCGGATGATCGGCGATCGCCTCGCCGCGTTCGGCGTCGATGTCACCGGCGTCACGCGCTCGGGCCGCGACGGCACGCTCACGCCCGACGCCTGGCGCGCCCGCATCGGCGACTATGACTGGGTGATCCTCGCCGCCCCCTCGACCGGCGAGACGCAGGCGCTGATCGGCGCTGACGCGCTGGCGGCGATGAAGACCTCCGCCTGGCTGGTCAACATCGCCCGCGGCGACATGGTCGATCAGGACGCGTTGGTCGAGGCGCTGGTCAAGCGGCGCATCGCCGGCGCTTTCCTCGACACGGTCACGCCCGAGCCGCTGCCGCCCGAGCACCCGCTCTGGTCGGCGCCCAACGCGATACTGACGATGCACCTTTCGGGCCGCAGCCAGACGCGCATGTTCCAGCGCGCCGCCGCGCTCTTCCTCGAAAATCTTGAGGCCTTCCGCGCCGGAAAGCCGATGAAGAACGTCGTCGATCTCGCTGCCGGCTATTGAATTACCCGATCTGAGTTGACGCCCCTTACTCTCCCGGAGTAAGCCGCGTCGCATGACGACGCTCGCCGGCCACAAGATCCGCAGGTTCCGCGAAGAGCGCGGCCTTTCCCGTGCCGCCTTCGGCGCCTGGTATGGTGCGCCCGGCTCCACCGTCCAGGGCTGGGAGGAGCATGGCAAGCGCGCCACCGGCGCCGCCGTCAATCAGATCGCCGCCAATGGCATCGCCCATCATGCCGACTGGTTCCTGCCCTATCGTGCCGGAGACGACGCCATGGCCAAATGGTCCCCCGACAGCTGGAAGTCCGCCGAGGCGCGCCAGCTCCCCGACTATCCCGATCCCGCCGCGCTCGATGCCGCCACGGCGCGGCTCGCCTCCTTCCCGCCGCTCGTCTTTGCGGGCGAGGCGCGGATGCTCACCGAGGAGCTCGCCCGCGTGGCCGAGGGCAAGGCGTTCCTGCTCCAGGGCGGCGACTGTGCCGAGAGCTTCGCCGAGTTCCACCCCAACAACATCCGCGACACCTTCCGCGTCATCCTCCAGATGGCGGTGGTGCTCACTTTCGCCTCGAAGCTGCCGACGGTGAAGCTCGGCCGCATGGCGGGCCAGTTCGCCAAGCCCCGCTCGGCACCCACCGAGACGATCGGCGGCGTCGAGCTGCCCAGCTATCGCGGCGACAATGTCAACGGCGCCGCCTTCACTCCCGAAGCGCGCATCCCCGATCCCGAGCGGATGATTCAGGGCTACAGCCAGGCCGCGGCGACGCTCAACCTGCTGCGCGCCTTCGCCACCGGCGGCTATGCCAATCTGCATCAGGTCCATAAATGGACGCTCGATTTCATGGGCAAGAGCCCGTGGACCGCGCGCTTCGCCGACGTCGCCGATCGCATCGGCGAATCGCTCGAGTTCATGGCCGCCTGCGGCATCGATCCCGATCGCGTGCCCCAGCTCAACGCCACCGATTTCTACACCAGCCACGAAGCGCTGCTGCTCCCCTATGAACAGGCGCTCACGCGGCAGGACAGCCTGACCGGCCAATGGTACGATACCAGCGCGCACATGCTCTGGATCGGCGACCGCACCCGGTTCGAAGGCAGCGCGCATGTCGAGTTCCTGCGCGGCATCGGCAACCCGATCGGGATGAAGTGCGGCCCCAGCCTCGATCCCGACGCGCTGCTGCGCCTGCTCGACACGCTCAACCCCGCGCGCACCCCCGGCCGGATGACGCTCATCACCCGCTACGGGCACGACAGGATCGAGGCCGCCCTCCCCGCCCTCGTCCGCGCGGTGAAGCGCGAGGGGCATCCGGTCGTCTGGAGCTGCGATCCGATGCACGGCAACGTCGTCAAGGCCGCCAACGGCTACAAGACCCGCCCCTTCGACCGCATCCTCGACGAAGTCCGCGGCTTCTTCGCCGTCCACCGCGCCGAAGGCACCTTCGCCGGCGGCATCCATTGCGAGATGACCGGGCAGAACGTCACCGAATGCACCGGCGGCATGATCGACGTGAGCGAGGCCGACCTCGAAGCCCGCTACCACACCCACTGCGACCCCCGCCTCAACGCCGGCCAGTCGCTCGAGCTGGCGTTCCTGCTGGCGGAGATGCTGAACGAGGAAATGGCGCAGCGCCGGAAGGTGGCGGCGTAGCTCCGCAACTTGAGCGTCGGCGGGTTTTGGGCCGGTGGCGGACGTTCAGCTTCCGGGCCGGCGGCATGGGAAAGCTGCCTTCGACAGCAGCTTGGGTATGGTGATGCTAGATTACCCGCGACATCGGGGGAGCCAAGGCTTCGAGCGAATCAAGTCCTCACTCCGCCTGCGCTGGCAGCGATATAATTTCCTGACAGCGCGTCTCCGCGGCGCAACCAATACCAGCGTCACGATTGGGACCGGCAGCCTCTTTCGTTTTGGATTTCTCGTGATGTCGCGCCCGTTCTAAGGTTTGTTGGCGCGTCGCCATGCTGCCCAGTCCACGTCGTCGGTTGAGCGGACTTCAAGCGAGGTCGCCGCGCCGCGGTCCATGAACACGACGAGATTCTGGGAGCGATGTCGAGCGCTCGGGACTAGAAGCCCATCAAACTCCATGAAGTGCGCAGCCGCCGCAAGCGCCTGGCATGCGTCATAATCAAAGGTGGAATAGCGATCGGTGTCGATGCCGAATGCGGCGAGCGCCGGCACGTCCGCGAACTGGAGGGTCCGCTCAGTCTGAGCCCTAATCTCGTGGATCTGATGCGAGATGCGACTTGGCCAGACCGGTTCGAGGCCGAGCCGAAACCCGATCTCGGCAAGAGCGCCATCGCGTTCAAGGCTCGTGTAGAGCACTTCGATGGTACCACCGGGGCTCCACCGCCCCGAAGCCGCAGAACCGCGGATTGGATCGCGATCCGACCGCGTGATCCGCCACACGTCCAAGGTGAGTGCTATCGTTTCGGTAGCCTCGAGGGCGTCAAGGATCGCCCGGTCATGCACCCGCGGCGAGCCCATCACCTTAGCTGTACGTCCCTTCGTTCAGCCCTTCGATGATACCCAGCACCTCATCCGCTCGACCTCCGTGGATGAGATCGATCGCGCGCTCACCGTTGAGCAAGCGATGCTTGGCGTAGAGCCAGAGGCGCGTCTCTTCGGGATCGTAGAGGTCGGCGAGCCGATCAACGACATAGCGAAGATCCGAGATCAGAAGCTGGGTCTTAGGCTGCGGGAACGACGTGCCCGTGGTCCAGCGCGACACCGTGGCGGGGGACACGGCCGCGATGTTCGCGACGTCAGTGCCTTTCAGCCCTCCGCGCTCCCGTAGGTCATTGATGATTGTAGCGACTGCACTTGCCATATTTATCGTCCGAGAACCGCGCTAACGCCCTTTGATCCGCCCCTGAAGATGGTGGCGCGCGACCGGGTATCAGGCTGTCCTTTTGAATCAAGATCGGAGAGCGCATCGCGGAGACGGATCATCCGACCCTTCGCCGCATTCACCGTTTTCGCCACCTTCGCGTCCTCGATCTTGAGCTTCGCACCAAAACGCGCCGACCGGATGGCGGGATCGAGATGCTTCAGGAGAAACTGCTCGCTCCGACGAAGCTCCGGCGTCCCAGAGATGTCCTCGATCTGCCGGTGGCGCTGATTGATGAAATGCGCGTGCGAATTTTCGAACATGTCCTCGGCGCCGCCCGGGCAGCAACCTTGGTCGTTACAGCTAAACCGCGAGCGACCACCACGCGCCGCGTAGATGGCGGCGAGTTGCTCTTCCTTTAGGTAGCGGTCAAGCTCCGGAATATAGGTGCGGGCACCGGCACCGCCGCCGCCACTAGGCGGCTTGCTCCAGTCGCTCGCCTTGAACCCTTCCTTCTGCCCCACACCATGACTGATGCCCGCGACAGCGCCAAACGCCATCGTCGCCAAACCGGCAAAGCCGCCGGCCATATCAACGATCAAAGGGCGGCCGATCGTGTGAAGAGCGCGCACCGTCTCGACGAAAGTGCGCGTACCTGAACCTGTCGCGGTCGCACCGAAGCCCGAGACACGTAGCCAGACATTCGAGATCGGCAGGCTGGCGATGTCCGCCGCCAAGCTGTCGCGCAGCGGAGCATCCTTCAGCACCCCGGCGGTCGTGATAAGCTGATAGTCAATCTCTATCTCTCTTCCCCCAGCCTGATCGAGCTCGTGCCGAAGTGCCTCGCACATCCGCATATCAACCGCCCGCCAACTCTGCTGGTTGGCCTCGATCAAGTGGGTCGGCGCAAGAACCGCATGCACGCCTGCTTCGATTGCGAACTTCGCGATCGCGCGAGCTGCGTCATAGTTCCGGCGCGTTCCGAAATCGCTGTCCTGCCAAGGACGGTCCGCGTTGGACCAGCCGAGCTTCTGCAGCGCAGACGACCCGAAACGTGCCGTCGCCATCTCGGCGAAGTTCGGATCGATGACGATTTCGCAGCCGGACGCCTTCAGCGACTTTACCAGATCGCGCTGTTCGAGGAAGTGTGCAGCATCGACGACCACGCGCTTGAAAGGAAAGCGGCCGGCCGCGTGAAGCTCAGCAAGCTTGCGGTGGCCTGTGTGCCCGAGGCGGAGAAAGCCGGCGAGCGGCGGCGTCTGCGGCCGGAGGACGTGAAGCGTAGCAGCCATAGTCGAGCCTTTCCTAATCGACACGATCTATATACATTACCGTTTCACAAAGTCAAATTGTGAAAGGAAGATGCAACTTTGGCGCTTCCTCTCCACGGGACTAAGTCATGGCGTCATCTGAACGGATGGCAGTTTCCGGGGCTAGCCGATGGCTCAGCGAATGACTGACATTTGGGCGCATACCCGCCCCTTTCCTACACGCCTAAAATCTGCCATGTTCCCCTTATGTACCGTTCCGCCACTCCCGACGACCTCCTCCTCTTCGCGCCCGTCCCGCTCGCGCGGGTGACGGCGGGCGGCTGGACTTCGGAGCGTCAGATCGCCTTCGTCGCCGCGCTGGCGCGCAGCGGCGTCGTCGCGCGGGCGGCGCGGTCGGTGGGGAAGTCGGCGCGCTCGGCCTATCAGCTGCGCGAGCGGCCGGGGGCGGAGGGCTTCGCCGCCGCCTGGGATGCCGCGCTCGATCGCGCGCGCGACGAGGCGCTGGGCGCCGCGCTCGGCACGCTCTCCGATCCCGAGCGGGTGCCCGTCCTGTATCGCGGGCGCATCATCGGCTGGCGCGAGCGCGTCAACGAGCGGCTGCTGATCGCCGCGCTGCGCGCCCGCCGGGCGCATGCCGCGCCCGCTCCACCCGCGCTGCGGCGCGAGCGCGACGCGCCCGAGTTCGACTGGTCCGAACCGGTCGACTGGCGCGTCCAGCTCCGCGACCATTATGGCCGCGCGGCGCACGAGCCCCGGGCGCACGCCGCGCGCGCCGTGCCGCCGCGGCCCACCTCCTCCCGGCCTTCCCCGCCCCGCGTGCGCGGTTGTTAGAAAATGTCCGGCACCGGCAACTTTCGAAAAGGATCGACGCGAAAACTGCGAAGCGAAGCGCCGCGCGCCGCGCGATCGGCCCCGCCGGCTCTTGACGCGCGCGGGCCGAGCCGGTGCTTAGGGGGCCGGGTCGCCGGCCCCCGCGTCGCACGTCGCGGGGAAGGCGCCACAACCAAGGGAGAGTCATTGGTGTCGCATCGTTCCGTCCTGCCGTTCGCCTCCGTTCCGGCCGCGCCGCGCCGCGCAGCCGCCGCCGCCCTGCTCGCGGGGGCGCTGGCGCTTGCCGGGTGCACCAGCACGGCCGGGCCGAACGCCGCCACCGCTGCGGCGCCCGTCGCGTCGGCAACACCGGCAGCTTCGGCCGCCGCCGCGCCGTCGGGGGCGTGCAATCCGATCTTCCGCAATCGCTTCACTGCCGATCCGGCGCCGCTCGCCGTCGGCGACCGCCTCTATGTCTATGCCGGGCACGACGAGGGCGACGAGGGATTCCGGATCGACGAATGGGTCGCCTATTCGACCAGCGACATGCGCGACTGGACCGATCACGGCGCGATCCTGAAGCCCACCGACTTCGCCTGGGCCGAAGGCGAGGCATGGGCCGCCGAAATGGTCGAGAAGGACGGGAAATATTATTTCTACGTCACCGTCGAACATGACGACAGCCATCCCGGCAAGGCGATCGGCGTCGCCGTGAGCGACAGCCCCACCGGCCCCTTCGTCGACGCGCGCGGCTCGGCGCTGGTGCGCGACAATCCGGAAACGTGGCGCGCCTGGAGCGACATCGATCCCACCGTGCTGATCGACGACGACGGCACGCCCTGGATGGCCTGGGGCAATTCCAATCTCTATCTGGCGAAGCTCAAGCCCAACATGATCGAGCTCGACGGGCCGCCGCGCGAGCTGCATCTCACCAACTTCCTCGAGGGGCCGTGGCTGCACAAGCGCGGCGACCTCTATTACATGACCTATGCCTCGTTCGTCGAAGGCGAGCAGACCGCGGAGCACATCTCCTATGCCACCGCCCCGTCGATGGAAGGCCCCTGGACCTATCGCGGCGAGCTGACCGGCGCGGCCGAGAACAGCTTCACCATCCATGCCGGGATCGAGGAGTTCAGGGGCAAGTGGTACTTCTTCTATCATGATGGAACGCTGACGATCGACGGCGTGCCGGGCTCCGAATTCCGCCGCGCCGTGGCGGTCGAGCCGCTGCGCTACGACGATGACGGAAGGATGCTGCCGATCCGCCAGACCCGGCAGGGCGTTTCGCCCACGCCCTGCGGCTGATCTCTCGCAGGCGCCGGTCCATGCTGCTTGCGTTCGGCACGGATCGGCGCCAAGGGGCCGGCCAGATGCGCGGCGTGTGGAACAAAGGGGGCTTTGGCGGTCGGCTGGTGCTGGCGCTCGTCGCCTGCGCGCTGCTCGTGCGGATCGCCATCCCCGCCGGATGGATGCCGCAGGCGCATGCCGGAACGGTCCGGATCGCGCTCTGCAACGCGCTTCCCGGCGCCCCGGCGGTCGACTCGGCCCGGGCCCTGCTCGAAGCGGCAATGCCCGCGCCGGAGGGCGATCCGGCGCCCGACGCAGGCGCCGATTCCACCTGCGCCTTCGCCGGCATGGCGCTCGCGGTCAGCCTGCCCCAGGCGCCGCCCGCAAGCGCCCCGTCCCGCTCGGCTGATCGGGCCGTCCCCTTCCCGGATCGGACCGGCCCCGCGCCCGGCCGCGGTCTCGCCGCCCCTCCCCCGCCCGCCACCGGTCCCCCCGCCTTCGCCTGACCCCTTGCCGTGCGCAGTCCGCGCGCGGCGCTCCAGTCATGCGAAGGAATTCAGTCAATGCACGCCATTGCCCGCGCCCTGTGCGGCGCGTCGCTGCTGGGCATCGCGGCACCCGCACCCGCCCAGCAGAGCCCCCGGACTCCCGACGAACGGGAGATCATCGTTTCGGCCGAGCAGATCACTCAGGCCGCCATCCAGCAGGTTCAGGAAACCCCCGGCGGCGCCGACGTCGTTCCCGCCACCGACTATGCCGATCAGGCCGCGGTGTCGCTGCGCGAGGCTCTCGCCTTTTCCCCGGGCGTCTATGCGCAGCCGCGGTTCGGCCAGGAAGTGCGCCTTTCGATCCGCGGATCCGGCATCAGCCGCGGCTATCACATGCGCGGGCTCACGCTGCTTCAGGACGGCGTGCCGATCAACCTCGCCGACGACAATGGCGACTTTCAGGAACTCGACCCCACGATCCTCCAGCGCATCGAGGTGTTCCGCGGCGCCAATGCGCTGCGCTACGGCGCCTCGACGCTGGGCGGCGCGATCAATGGCGTGACGCCGACCGGGCGCAGCGCGAACGGTTGGCGCGTCCGCATCGACGGCGGCAGCTTCGAAACGCTGCGCGGCCTCGTCAGCGTGGGCTTCGCAGATGCACGCGGCGACGCCTATCTCTCGCTCGCCGCCGACACGTCAAACGGAGATCGCGTGCATGCCGACCGGCGCGGCCTGCGCTTCAACGGCAATGTCGGCATCCGGCTGACCGATGACGTCGAGACTCGCTTCTACGCAAGTGCCCAATCGCTCGATCAGGATTTGCCGGGCGCGCTCACCTACACGGCGGTGCGCAACACGCCGCGCGCCGGCAACAGCGTAGGCGATCAGGGGCGCAACATCGACTCGATCCGCCTCCAGAACCGTACGCGCTTCGAAATCGGCGAAGGACACCTTGACGCGGGCATGTTCCTCAACGCCAAGCAGCTCGATCATCCCATCTTCCAGGTGCTCGACTATAAATCCACCGATTGGGGCCTCTATGCCCGGCTCGACCAGCGCTTCGGCGCGCTGGGGCTCACCGCGGGCGTGAGCGCGCGCTTCGGCACGGTGGATTCCAAGCGCTTCGTCAACAACGCCGGCCGGCGCGGTGCGCCCACCTATGATGCAGACCTCGCCGCGCGGACGATCGACGCCTATGCCGAGGCGCGCCTGGAGGCCATGAGCGGGCTTACGCTGGTCGCCGGCGCGGTATTCACCTCGGGCATGCGCGAGCAGGAGCTCGTCTTCCCCGCCGCCGCGTTCGACGAGGTCAGCTACGACGAGCTGTCGCCCAAGCTGGGCCTGTTGTTCGAACCCGCGCAGGATGTGCAGTTCTACGCCAATTACAGCCGCAGCCACGAGCTGCCCGGCTATAGCGAGCTCGCGCAGAGCGGCCCGACTATCCCGACCGGCAGCTTCGTCGCGCTCGATCCACAGCGCGGATGGACGGCGGAGATCGGCGGCCGCGGCAGGATCGGACCCGTCACCTTCGACGTGAGCGTCTATCGCGCGGACCTCAACGGCGAACTGCTCCAGTTCAACGTCAATCCGCCTGCCGTTCCCGCAGCGACGTTCAACGCAGGCGACACGCGCCACCAGGGAATCGAGGCAGGGCTCGACATCGTCTTCGCGCGCTGGGCGACGCTGCGGCAAGTCTATCAGTACAACGACTTCCGGTTCCGCGACGACCCGCAGTTCGGCGACAATCGCCTGCCCGTGGTCCCAGAGCATCTCTATCGCGGTGAACTCGTGCTGGGCAGCGAGGCGCTGCACGTCGCGCCGCGCGTCGAGTGGCTGCCGCGCGGAGCCTTTGCGGACTATGCCAACAGCTTCCGCCCCGATGGCTATGTGCTGCTCGGGTTCACCGCAGAAGCGCGTCTGCGCGAAGGGCTGACGCTGTTCCTCGACGCGCGCAACCTCACCGACCGCGACGAGGTGGGCGATATCGGCGCGGTGATCGCCTATTCGCCTGCGAACGCGATCTTCTACCCAGTCGAGCGGCGCGCCGTGTTCGGTGGCGTGCGGGCGGCGTTCTGATGGCGCGCGTGGCGGGGGCCGGCTGGTACAACGCCGTGTGGCGGTGGCACTTCTACGCCGGATTGCTGACGATGCCGTTCGTGCTGTGGCTGACGGTCACCGGCACGATCTATCTCTGGAAGCCGCAGATCGAGGCGATGCTGGAACATCGCTTCGAGACGATCGAGGCCGTCGGTCCGCGCGAAAGCGCGGGGCGCGCGAACCAGTTGCTGGGCACGCTCACTGCCTTAGGCCTCGCCACGCTGTCGCTATCAAGCTTCGTGCTGTGGTGGCGACGGCGTCCAGAAGGAAAGCTCGGCGCCCCGCCCCCAAGTCGCGCGACCGCGCTACGGACCATTGCTCGTCGCCGCAATCTGCCTGCTCGGGCTGCTGATGCCGCTCTTCGGCGCGACCTTGCTGCTCGTGCTGCTGATCGAGGCGACGCTGTTGCGGCATTGGCCGGCGGCGCGCCGCTGGCTCGGCCTGCGGCGTGCGCCCGCTTGACGGGGGCGGCCGGCGCCACTAAGTGCCCCGCTTCCGCACAAGCACGGCCCCTTCGTCTAGCGGTCTAGGACGTCGCCCTCTCACGGCGAAAACACGGGTTCGAGTCCCGTAGGGGTCACCAAAATGCCTTCCCAAGGCATCCCAGAACATGCCGTAGATGGCTGTTTTCCCTCGTCGCGTCGCCAGTGACGGCGATCGAAGCGGCTGAGACCCGCGGCGCGGCTGCCGGCGATCGGAGCGAGTCCGATCGGCTATGACCTGCGCGGGAACCTCACCAGTTCGAACACCATCGGCTACGGCTATAATCTCGACAATCTGCTCACCGGCATGTCGAACGGCGTGACGTTCAGCTACGATCCGCTGGGTCGCCTGACGAGCTATGGCAGCACTGTTCAGACGCGGTTCCTGTATGACGGCGTTGAGATCGCCGGCGAGTACGACAGCGCGGGCACGCTGCTGAAGCGCTATGTATCAGCGCCGGGAATGGACGATCCGCTCGTCTGGTACGAAGGCGCGGGAACGGCCGACCGGCGGTTCCTCGTCCCCGACGAGCGCGGCTCGATCATCGCGGTCACCAACGCAAGCGGCGTGCCGATCGCGAACGGGATCAACAGCTACGACGAGTTCGGCATTCCCGGCGCGAACAGCGGCCGGTTCCAGTACACCGGCCAGGCGTGGCTTCCCGAAGCAGGCCTCTACTATTACAAGGCCCGCATGTACTCGCCCAGCCTCGGCAGGTTCCTGCAGACCGACCCCATCGGATATGGCGACGGCATGAATATGTATGCCTATGTCGGGAACGATCCGGTAAATGCGACCGATCCGCTGGGGTTGGAAGAATGTCGAGAGCAAGGCGATTCGAGCCAAGAGAATTCGAACGCCATGCCGGATATATGTGTCTATGGCTGGCGGCTGGGAGGATCCACCGGATACTATACCTATGGCACGGGCGGCGGATATCGTTATGGCGGTGGTGGTGGTGGTAGAGCTGGTGGTGGGCTCGGTACTGGCATTGAGCAAGATGCGCAGCAAAATAACCCGCGCCAGCTCGACAATTGCGGATCGGAAGCTAGCTTCGGCACATTCCGGCGGGCGGCCAACACTGCCTTTGCCGACAATCCCTACCGTCCGATGTATTCGATTTTCCCGTTTAGCGTGATACGAGGAAGCCGTATCCATGCGCAGTTTGCAGCGACTATTAAGGCGACTGGCGGCCTCTACAATGCAGAGGTTTCCTATAAGGATGGCTTGGTTGTGCCTTATGGCACGCCGGGGTCAGTTCGAGCAGACGGAGTGTACGGCCCCATAAATGCACCCTCTTATGTAGTTGAACTTAAGAGTGGTTTTGCAGTTCCGACTCCATCGGAGATTGAAAACTATAGAAAGAACCTTCCGACCGGGACAGGCGTATGCGGCCTCGTGGAAGCGCCGGGGGCAGGTTAAAGATGCTGGACAAGAAGCAGATTAAGAGCGCGTCGAAGAAATTTGGGTTTCACGCTAGTGGAAACTTCCTTATTGGTGCGCGAAGCGAAGATATATTATCTGGAATCGCTATCGATGCGGCGCCATCGGCTACCTACATTTGGACATTCATATTACCTGTTTTTGATGAGATTTCCTTTCTCCACATGACTCTCGGAGAACGAGTTGCTGATTTAAGCACGTTTGAGGGGCCGCTCGATGGAATATTTAATGAATATCGACGGATAATTTCTCCTATTAGGCAAGCGATTCAACTAGTTTCGTATCTTGATTTTAAGAAAATCAAGGGGGAATACGCAGACTGGACCAGACTTATATGCCTTGTCAGAAGCAGTAATTTTGATCAGGCTAATGAATTTCTTGACGTGGCAGAGGGTTGTTTTGGATCGAGAGCGATATCGGACAAGCTGATAAAGCTACGAGAGGCACAGTCCTCTGGTGGATGGCCTGCCGTACAAGACCTGCTTAAAGAGTGGTCCGAATCTACGGACAAGTTGCTGAACAAGGTTCCACTTGAACTTTGAAAGCAAGATAAAGGGAATGGCTCCCCCTATGGGGTAAGCCATTGTCTGCACATCGTTTTTTAGGGAGACAGGTGGCACCATGAGCGAGACTCTGGTGCTATTTTGGTGCCAGGGGCGTGCTAAGCGCTTGAATCTCTTGCCGCTTTAGCTGCTTTGCGATGGAGACATGGCCGCGCTGACGCGCGGGCCAGGTCGCTCCGCTCCCACCGGGCGTTGCCCGGCCAATGCGGTCGGCGCGGTTCCCGCGCCGGCGTGAGGCCTCGGCCAGCGGTGCGGGCGGTCGCTACCCTTTAGCCCCGCCGCGGCGCGCCGCAACCGGCTTCGCCGGTCCTTCACGAGGTTACGGCCCTGCGGGTGCACCCCGCCTCTGCCGGCGGGGCTGCCGGTCCGCTCTTGCCGCCCACCCCGCCGTCCGAGGCACGGGGGGGGGCAGGCAGGGAGAACCACATGGAAGACGATCTGGACGAACTCCGCCGCCGTCTCGACACCGTGGAGACGTTGCCGCGCGCGGTGTTCCTGCTGCATCGGATCGACGACCTCGATTATGGCGAGATCGGCTATCGGCTCGGGAGGAATAGACGAGCAGCGAGGTACATGACCCCCCGCGAGCACAACTGATCGGCGCGCCCGAAGGCGGCGATTAGCGCCCCCTCACTCGCCATTCTTCAATCTCGCAACGGCTCATCGCATCCGAAACATCTGCTGGTATCTCTGATGGTATCGCTTGCACCGAAAGGGCAGATTTCTCGCGTGTTTCAAAGCATTAGGCAAAGGACTTGACTCCCGTAGGGGTCACCAGATTGCCTCTCCAAGCTAGGCTCTGCACCCGAATCATCTGCATCGGTCCAAGCCCTGGGTTCCAGGCGCTTTTGCGACGGGCAGCCGCTCGATCGCGCACGCCGGTGTGACGCCGCCGATGGCGGCCGCCTCCAAGACTGCCGCGGAAGACTTCGGATCGATTGTGTTCCGGCCCGTGCAGCGCGATTTCGCGCGATAGCCTTCCTGCGTTCGGGTGGGGTGGGCGTTTCGGAGAGTCGCATTCTCGCCGGAGATACCGAATGGCATGCCCCCGCCCGCGGCTGGCCGACCAGCAGACGGCGCTCGGGTGCTTGAGGTACAATGCCCATCCTGAAATCCGACCCTCGGCGCGGCAATTCCCGCCCGCGATCGCCTCGGCCGCCGTGTTGTTCGGCGCGTCCAGCTGTTCGCGCGCGCAAAGCCGAAGGGGGCAGCAAGGCCTCTGGCGCCCCCCTTCCGCACGCGGAACTATCAATGCGAGCGGATCGCAGAGCCTTGCGTCAGAACTGAACGGTCAGCCCGGCGCGCACGCCGTGATCCTCGCTCCTGCTCCCGAAAGCGCCGTCATAGGCCAGGCGGATGCTCGTCCGCTGCCCGACGTCCACGCCGATCCCCAGATTGGCCGTCGCCAGGCTGCGCTCGATGCCCAGCCCGCGGACCCGGAACGCGGGGCCACTGCCGAAGCTGAAATCGGCCGAGGGGATTCGATCGCCCAGCACATGCCGCGTCGCGACGGCGGCATCCAGATGCATGCCGACGCTGCCGACATCGAAGGCGCTCGACGCGCGGACGCCGATCGTCCCGAAGCTGGCACTGAAGCCATCGGTGCGCGTGCGGAGCGCCACGAGCTCTGCGCGCTCCTGAAGTGCCGCACCGGAGAGGGCGACATGCGCGATCCCGGCAAAGGGTTCGAGCGAAAAGCCACCATAATCGTGCTGGTAGCCGATTTCGCCGAACAGCTGCGCCGTGCTCATCGCATGGTCCGCATTGGCGGTATCCGAGATCGCTCCGAACGCGACGCGGCGCGACGCATTCACCTCGTGCGCGGCATAGCCGGCGCCGAGCGTTGCATGGAACCCGCCGTAGCTGCCCGCCGCATAGCCGCCGACATGCATCGTCTCGACCAGCTGCTCGGCTCCGGCGTCGGTCCGCAGCTCGGTCGTGCTGTATCCGGCGGCGGCGCCGATGCGCCAGTTGGCCCCCAGCGCGCCTTCGACGCCCGCGATCAGTCCTTCGACCGAGCGGTCGTATCCCGAAGCGTTGCCATCGCCCTCGGCGCTTCGCCACGAACCCAGCACCTGGCCCCAGATGGCGGCGCCTTCGACGGCCCCGCCCATCGCCCCGCGCGCAGCGAACGCGTCGCGCAGGAAGCGGCTGTCCTCGACCAGCGCACCGCGCAGCGTGACATGATCCTCGCCCGACAGCTGATCGAACGCCCCGCGCGCGTCCTCCGCCGAGAGGTTGGCGACCGCCGTGTACAGCGGCGTGCCGAAGCCGAGATCCTCGACCGCGACGGCGGTGCTCCGCTGGTTGAAGCTGCGCGCCACCCGGTCGAACGACACGTCGTTGCGCTGCATCCGCAGCACCACGCTGTTCGCCGCATAGCGGAGCTCGGGGGTGAGGAAGGCAAGATCGCTCGTCACGCCGCCGAACGTCCCCTGCACGCCGCCCTGGGCGGTGAGGATGGTATAGTCGGTCTGCGGCGCGTAGTTCCCGCCGCTGCCGATGGCGACCACCCGGGCTCCTCCCAGCGTCGCCGTTCCCGTGACGTCGACACGGTCGACCTGCCCCAGCGGATTGAACTCGACCTGATAGGTGCCGGAAGCGCCGAACACGAGATCGCCGTCGACGCGCAGCGCGCCGATCGAATTGCCCGGCGCGATCGTGCCCTCAACGGTCGTCGAGCCGATGGTGCCGTTGCCCATCAGCGTACCGCCGCTGGCGACGAACAGCCGTCCTCCGAGCGTGCCGTTGACCGACAGCATGGTGCTCGTGCCGCTTTCGCCGATCGTCGTCAGACCCTGGAAGCCGCTCGACGCCGCGGTGAGCTGGACCACACCGCCACCGAGGAACCGGATCGAGCCGGCTCCGGTGATGCTCCCGGAATAGACGCCATTGGTCGCCTGATCGAAGGTGAACGTCGCGTTCGCCGCGATGTCGAGATCGCCGGTGAACAGCGCGCTCGTCGACACCAGATCGCCCGCCAGCACCGACCAGTCGGCGCTGTTCGTCCCGGTGAGCCGGAGCGCGCCCGCGCCCTGCTTCACCAGCGTGCCACTGCCGGAAATTGCTCCACCGAAGCTGGCGTCGCCCGCCTGATCGAAGACGACGGTGCCCGCAGTGTCGATATCGCCGCGGATCGAGGCGGCGTTGCCGACCAGCGTGCCCGCCTGAACGATCGTGCCGCCGGTATAGCTGTTGGCCCCGGTAAGCACGAGCGTGCCCAGATCGGTCTTCACCAGCGCCGCGCTGCCGCCGATCGCGGCGTCGATCGTAGCGGTGAAGCCCGCACCCGTCGCGCTGCCGTCACCCACCCGCACGATCGCCCGCTCGCCCGAAAGCGTCAGCGCGTCGCCGGCAAGGCGATAGCCGTCGCTCGCGAACTGCATGCCGGTCGCGATCACCGCGCCTGCCGAGCCGTCGATGCGCACCGTACCGGCAGCGCCCTGGAAAATGGCGAAGCCGGGTTGCGGCGTCATGGCATTGTTCACGCGACCGTCGGCACCGGTCCAGTTGCGGCCGCTGTTCGACCAGCTTCCCGAGCCGCCGTCCACGCTGCCGTTGTTGGCATTGGCGGCATCGCCGCCGTCCCAGAAATGCAGCGTCACGCCCGAACTGTTGACGAGGTTGACCTGGTTCGCGACCGCAGTCTGCACATAGGCATCGTCCGCCGAGCTGCCGCCCGGCAGCGTGCCGATCGCCAGTCCACGATCGGTGAGCGCACCGGCATAGTCGAACAGCCGGTAGACGCCGACGCCGAACCCGCCGAGATCGGTGACGTTGAGCGTGCCGTCGAGCGTCAGATCGCCCGCGACGCTGAACAATGCCTGCGTGCCGGACCCGCCGAGCGTCACGTCGACGATCGAGCCCGAGGACAGCGCAAGCGCCCCCATCGCGAGAGTCTGCCCCTGGATGCCCGCCAGCGTCGCGCCATCGGCCAGCGCCACGCGCCCGCCGATCGTTCCGGTGCCGGCCAGCGTGGCGCCGCCCTGCACGTCGAGCGTCGACTGGCTGGCGCCGAGCACGCCGTTCACCGCGAGCCTGCCGGCGGTCACGAGAGTCGCGCCGGTGAAGCCGCTGCTGTTGCCCGAGAGCGTCAGCGCCCCCGCCCCGATCTGGCGAAGCGTTCCGGCTCCGCTGATCGAGCCTGCAAAATCGACCGCGTCGGCACGTGCGAAGGCAAGCGTTCCCGCCAGATCGACCGCGCCCGACAGGCTGCCGCCGGTGCCGAGCTGGAGCGTTCCCTGCGTGATCGCCGTGCCGCCGCCATGCGCCAGCGCGCCGGTGACCAGCAGCGTGCCGCTGCCCGCCTGCACGACCCGCCCGCTGCCGGTGACCGTGCCCGCGAAGGTCGCCGCGTCCGAGCGGTCGAACGCCAACACCCCGGCATTGGCGATGCTGCCCACGATCGAGCCGGTCGTGCCGCCGTTGCCGATCCGCAACGTGCCTGCGGAGATGGTGGTACCGCCACCGTGGGTCGCGACTCCGGTGAGCACCAGCGTGCCGCCGCCCGCCTGGACCAGCGCACCGCTGCCGGCGATGCTGCCGGCGACGGTCAGGCTGTCGGAACGATCGAACGCGAGCGTGCCGTTGTTGGTCACATTGCCCGCGAGCGACCCCGTGGTCCCTCCGGCCCCGACGCGCAGCGTGCCCGCGGCGACCGTCGTGCCGCCGCCATGGGTCGCGCTTCCGGTCAGGGTCAGCGTGCCGCCGCCGGCCTTCACCAGAGCGCCGGTGCCGCTGATCGCACCGCCGAAGACGAAGGCATCCGAACGGTCGAAGGCGAGCGTGGCGTTGTTAACGACGTCGCCCGTGATCGTGCCGAGGGTTCCACCGTTGCCGATCTGCAGCGTCCCGCTGCCGATCGTCGTCCCGCCCGAATAGCTGTTGGTGCCGGTGAGGATCAGCGTGCCGAGGTCGCTCTTGGCGAGTCCGCCGGTGCCGACCAGCGCGTTCGCCAGCGTGGCGCGAATGCCCGCCCCCGCCGCGCTGCCGTCGCCGACGCGGACGACCGTCTGCGCGTCGGCGAGCGTGATGGCGTCGCCGGTGACGGTATAGCCGTCCACAGCGAACTGCATGCCGGTGACGGCGATCGCGCCCGCGCTGCCGTCCACCGTCACTGCGCCTGCCGCGCCCTGGAACACGGCGAAGGTCGGATTGGGGCTGTAGCTACCGTTGAGCGTGCCGTCGGCGTTGGTCCAGCCAAGGCCGTCGGCGCGCCAGACGCCGGTGCCGCCGTCGATCCTTCCGTTGTCGACGTTGGCGGCTGCCGCGCCGTCCCAGAAGCTGAGCGTCACGCCCGTCGTGCTGACGAGGTTCACCTGGCCGGCCACCGCGGTCTGCACGCGCAGGTCGGTTGCCGCGACGCCGGTGGGCGTGCCGCCGATCTCGAGCCCGTTGTTGGTCAGCGTGCCGCCATAGTCGAACAGGCGGTAGATGCCGCCGCCGAAGCCGCCGAGATCCAGCACGCCCAGCGTGCCGTCGAGCGTCAGGTCGCCGCCGATGCGATACACCGCCGCACCGCTCGGCGCGCCCAGCCCGACGTCGACGAACGACCCGGCCGAAAGCGTGAGCGCGCCCATCGTCAGCGGCTGCCCCTGCATCGCCGATAGCGTGGCGTTTCCGACCGAGACGCGCCCGGCAACGCTGCCGCTGCCGCCGAAGACGCCGCCGCCCACGGTCACGTCGCCCGCGAGCGATCCGCCCGAAAGCACCAGCGAACCGCGCTCGATGCGCGTGCCGCCGGTGTAGCTGTGCGCCGTCGAGAGGACGAGCGTGCCGCTCCCGGCCTGCACGAGCGATCCGCTGCCCGACACGGTGCCGCCGAAGGCGACCGATCCGGCGCGGTCGAAGACCAGCGTGCCGTTGTTCACGACATCGCCCGCGAGCGCGCCGGTCATGCCGCCGTTGCCGATCCGCAGCGTGCCGCTCGCGATCGTCGTGCCGCCGCTGTGAGTCGCGGCGCCGGTCAGCGTCAGCGTGCCGCTCCCGGCCTGCACCAGCGTACCGGTGCCGCTGATTGCGCCGCCGAAAGTCGCTGCGTCCGAACGATTGAACGCCAGCGTGGCGTTGGTCACGACATCGCCGATGATCGAGCCCGACGTGCCGCCATCGCCGATCTGCAGCACACCGCCCGAGACGGTCGTTCCGCCGGTATAGCTGTTCGCACCGGCAAGAATCAGCGTGCCGAGATCGCTCTTGACGAGCCCGCCGGCCCCACCGAGCACGTTCGCGATCGTCGCGCGCGTGGCAGCGCCGGCGGTGCTGCCGTCGCCGACCCGAACGATCGACTGCGGATCGGCAAGCGTGATCGTATCGCCCGAGAGGCTATAGCCATCGACTGCGAACTGCATGCCGGTGACGCCGATCGCGCCGCCGCTGCCGTCCACCGTCACTGCCCCGGCAGTTCCCTGGAAGATCGCGAAGCTCGGGTTCGGCGAATAGCGGCCGTTGACGCTGCCATCCGCGCTGGTCCAGCCGCGCAGATCCACGCGCCAGGTGCCGGCGCCGCCGTCGACGACTCCGTTATTCGCATTGGCGGCGGCGCTGCCGTCCCAGAAGCTCAGCGTCGCGCCCGCCGTGCTGACGAGGTTCACGCGATTGGCGGTCGAGGTCTGCACCCAAAGATCCGCCGCGACGATGCCCGCGGGAAGCGTGCCGAACGCGAACCCGTTGTCGGTGAGCGTGCCGCCATAATCGAACAGGCGATAGATCCCGGCGCCGAAGCCGCCGAGATCGGTGACAGTGAGCGTGCCGTCGAGCGTCAGGTCGCCGGCGACCGAGAACAGCGCGCCGCCGCCCGTCGGAGCGCCCAGCCCAACGTGAACGGTCGAACGGCTGTCGAGCGCAAGCGCGCCCATCGAGAGCAACTGCCCCTGCCCGCCCGCAAGCGTACCGTTGCCCATCGTGACCCGGCCCGCGATCGAGCCGACGCCGCCCAGCATCCCGCCGACGACGGAAACATCGCCCTGAAGCGAAATCCCGGCAAGCGCCAGTCCGCCCGCCTCGACGCGCGTTCCGCCCGTGAAGCTGTGGCTGCTGGTGAGCAGCAGGAGGCCGCTGCCCGCCTGCACCAGGCTCCCGGTACCGCTGATCGACCCCGAGAAGTCGGTGGTGTCGGACCGATTGAACACCAGCGTTCCGCTGTTGATGACGGGGCCCATCAGCACGCCGGTCGTGCCGCCGTCGCCGATCTGGAGCGTACCGCCGGCAACGGTCGTGCCGCCGTCGTGACGCGCGCTGCCGGTCAGCACCAGCGTACCCGAGCCCGCATGGACGAGCCGGCCGGCGCCGCTGATCGCGCCGCCGTAGCGCAGCGTGTCCGAACGATCGAAAACCAGCGTGCCGCTGTTCGAGACCGAACCGATGATCGCGCCGCTCGTGCCGCCGTCGCCGATCCGCAGCGTGCCGCCCGCGATGGTCGTGCCGCCTGCGAAGCTGTTGTTGCCCGTGAGCGTCAGCACGTTGGTGCCCAGCTTCTGCAGCGAGCCCGTGCCGCTGATCGTTCCGGCGAGGCTGACGTCGTCCGAGCGATTGAAGATCAGCGTGCCCGCAGTGACGACATTGCCGGCGAGCGAACCGCTCGTGCCACCGTTGCCGATCTGCAGCGCGCCCGAGGCGATGCTCGTGCCGCCGCTGTGCGTCGCGCCACCGGTCAGCACCAGCGTGCCACTGCCGGTCTTCACCAGCCAGCCGGTGCCGCTGATCGCGCCTGCGAAGCCGAACATGTCGGAGCGGTCGAACGCGAGAGTCCCGTTGTTAACCACGTCGCCGGCGAGCGAGCCCGCGGTCCCGCCGTCGCCGATCCGCAGCGTACCGCTCGCGACCGTGGTGCCGCCGCTGTGCGTCGCTGCACCTGCCAGGACGAGCGTGCCGCTGCCCGCCTGGACCAGCCGCCCGCTGCCGCTGATCGCTCCGCCGAAGGTGACGAAGTCCGAACGGTTGAATGCCAGCGTGCCGTTGGTCACGACATCGCCCGCGAGCGACCCGCTCGTGCCGCCGCCGCCGATCTGCAACATGCCCGCCGACACCGTCGTGCCGCCACTGTGCGTTGCGTCACCGGTGAGCAGCAGCGCGCCCGCGCCCGCCTTCACAAGCTGACCGCTGCCGCTGATCGTGCCGCCGAAGCTGGACGTATCCGAGCGGTCGAAGGTCAGTGTTCCGTCGTTGATGATGGCCCCGACCAGCGACCCGCTGGTCCCGCCGTCGCCGATCCGCAGCATGCCCGCTGCGATCGTCGTGCCGCCGGCATAGCTGTGATCGGCGGTCAGCGTCAGCGTGTTGGCGCCCAGCTTCTCAAGCGAGCCCGTGCCGCTGATCGTGCCACCGAAAGTGACGTCGCCCATCTGGTGAAACGCCAGCACGCCCTCGTTGACCACATCGCCCGCAAGCGAGCCGGTCACGCCGTTGCCCACGCGCAGCGTGCCGCTTGCGATCGTGGTGCCGCCGCTGTGCGTGGCGGCTCCCGCCAGCACCAGCGTCCCGCTGCCTTGCTGCACCAGCTGACCGGTGCCGCTGATCGCACCCGTGAAGCTGTGGCTGTCGGAACGGTCGAAGACGAGCGTGCCGTTGGTGACCACGTCGCCCGCCAGCGATCCGCCGGTCGCGCCGTCGCCTACGCGGAGCGTGCCCGCGGCAACCGTCGTGCCGCCGCTGTGCGTCGCCGCGCCCGTCAGCACCAGCGTGCCGCTGCCCGCCTGCACGAGTTGCCCGGTGCCGCTGATCGGGCCGCCGAACGTCACCAGGTCCGAGCGGTTGAACGCCAGCGTGCCGTTGGTCACGACATCCGCCGCGATCGAGCCGGTCGTGCCGCCTCCGCCGACCTGCAGCATGCCCGCCGCGATCGTGGTGCCGCCGCTGTGCAGCGCATCGCCGGTCAGCACCAGCGTGCCTGCGCCCGCCTTGACGAGCCTCCCGGCGCCGCTGATCGTGCCGCCATAGCTCGACGTGTCCGAACGCTCGAAGGTCAGCGTGCCGCTGTTGGCGATCGGTCCCGTGATCGTGCCGGTCGTGCCGCCATTGCCGATCCGCAGCGTGCCGCCGAGGATCGTCGTGCCCCCGGCGAAGCTGTTCTCGCCCGTCAGCGTCAGCACATTCGTGCCCAGCTTCTGCAGCGATCCGGTGCCGCTGATGGCCCCGCCGAACGTCACATCGTCCGAACGCTGGAAGGCCAGCACGCCATTGTTCACGACGCTGCCGACGATCGAGCCGATGGTGCCACCGTTGCCGATCTGCAGCGTGCCGCCAGCGATCGTCGTGCCGCCCGTATAGCTGTTGTCGTTGAGCAGACGAAGCGTGCCCGGCCCCGCCTGGGTCAGGCTGCCGCTGCCCGTTACCGAATGGGAGAAGCTGAAGAAATCGCTCCGTGCGAACACCAGCGCGCCATCGTTCTGGACATCGCTCTCGAGCGCACCGATCGTGCCGCCATTGCCGACCTGGAGCGTCCCGCCCGCAAGGATCTGCGTGCCGCCGCCAGGCCGGACGAGATTGGTCAGGATCGTCTTGCCGGCCATCTGGCGAAGCACGCCCGTCCCGACGACCCGGCTGTCGAACGTCCATTCGTCGCGATGGAATGCCAGCACGCCGTCGTTGGTGATCGTTCCGGAAATCGATCCGGTGCTGCCCCCGTCGCCGATCTGAAGCGTTCCGCCCGTGATCTGCGCGCCGCCGTCGAGCAGGACCGCACCGGTCAGCACCATCGTGCCGGTGCCTGCCTTGTGCAGGGCGCCCTGGCCGCTGATCGCGCCCGACACCGTAAAGTCGCCGGCGCCCTCGCCGACCAGCGTACCCTCGACCTCGATCGATCGGGATGCGAGCGAGCCGCGGACCGCGAGCGTGCTGCCGGTGTGGATATAGGTGGTGCCGGTGTAGCTCTGCGCACCGGTCATCGTCAGCGCATCGCTGATGCGGACCGTCCCCGTCCCGGAAATCGTTCCGTTGAACGTTCCCGGACTGGCAAAGACCAACCGGTCCTGGTTCACGATATCGCCGACAACCGAGCCCGTGTTGAGTACGAGCTGACCGCTCGTGATCACGGTTCCGCCGGTATAGGTGTTCGCTCCGCGCAACGTCACCAGCTGGCCGCCGCGCACTTCCACGCTGCCGCTGCCGGAAATGACGCCGTCCATCACCGTCGCGTTCGAGCGATCGAACACCAGCGCGCCGTTGTTCACGACCGGGCTGACGTACAGCGTCTCGAATCCGCCCGCGCCCGATCCGACGAGGCGCAACGTCCCCGAATCGATGACGGTGGTCGAATAGAGTCCGTTCATCGTCAGCGTGCCGGCGCCGCGCTTGATCACGTTCTGCGCGCTGACGATGCTGCCCGTGAAGGCATGGTCGTCCGACCGGTTGAACACGATGTCGCCGGCCGCGGTGATCGCGCCCTGGATCGACCCGCTGGTCCCGCCATCGCCGATCTGCAGCGTTCCCGTGCTGCTCACGGTGCCGCCGCCATGCGATGCCGCGCCGGTCAGGACCAGCGTGCCCGATCCGGCATGCTGCAAGCTGCCGGCGCCGGCGATCTCGGACGAAAGCACGAGATCGTTGGAGCGGTTGGCGATCAGCGTGCCGCCCGACATCAGGTTGATCGTGCCCGACGCCAGCGATCCGGTCGTCCCGCCGTCGCCGAGCCGCAGCGTTCCGCCGACGTTCGTGCGACCCGTGAAGCTGCTGTCGGCCGTGAGGATCAGCTCACCCGTGCCCTGCTGAAACACGCCCGAGCCGGAGATCGTGCCGGTGAAGGTGTTCGACCCCGCGCGGCTGATGGTGAACACGCCGTTGTTGACCACGTCACCGACGATCCAGGCGTTCGTGCCGGAAATCCACAGCTGGCTTCCGTTGTCGATGGTCGTGCCGCCGGTATAGCTATTGGTGGCGGTGAGGGTGAGCTGAATGCCGCCCGAAACCTCCACGCGACCGATGCCCGAAATCACATCCGACTGGGTGAGCAGGCCGGTTCGATTGTAGCGCAGCCTGCCGTTGTTGATGATGATACCGGTGATCGAACCGGTTGCGCCGCCATCGCCGATCTGCAGGGTTCCGCCGGCGATCACCGTCCCGCCGCTATAGGTGCTCGCGCCGGTAAGGGTCTGCGTGCCCAAGCCCAGCTTCTGAAGCGCGCCGATACCGGTCAGGCTTCCCGAATAGCTTCCGTCGGCGCTATTGCCTCCTACCGCAAGATTGTTTCCGCCGGTAATCACGGTGCCCGCTCCGGACAGCGCGCCGATCTGGCTTGAACTGGTCAGCGCGAGCGTGGCGCCGCTCGCTATCGTGAAGCTGCTTCGCGCCGACGCCACACCGGCGTTGGCAAGGGTGAGACGACCGGCCTGAACGATGGTGTCGCCCGAATAATTATTGCTTCCCGACAGCGTCAGCGTGCCATCACCCGTCTTGGTGAGTGAACCGCTGCTGATCGCGCCCGACTGAGTCGCGGAGCCGCCGGTCTGGTTCAGCGTCAGCGTCCCGCTCAGCGCATTGCTGATCGCGGCACCGCTGGCATAGTCCAGAACGCCGCCGGTCATCGAGACGGCGCCGCTGCCCAGCGCGCCGGTGGAGACGCGCAACGTGCCCGCCTCGATGCGGACGCCGCCGCTGTTCTGGTTCGCCTGGGTGAGCACCAGTGTCCCCAGGTCGGTCTTCACCAGCGTGCCGAAACCCTGGATCGTCGAGTTGATCGTGGCGGTGTAGCCTGCACCCGCGCTGGTGCCGTCGCCCACGCGAAAGATGCGGTCGCCAGGGCTGAGATAAACGATGTCGCCGCCAAGGCTATAGCCGTCCGACGCGAACTGCATTCCGGTGAACTGGACCGGCGTGGGGTCCTCCCAGAAGTTCGCAGGCGGCGTCGACTGCAGGGTCACCGTGCCCGGCGTGCCCTGGAAGACCGCGAAGCCCGGGACGGGCTGCATCGGCGCGGTGACGAGACCATTGGCGTCGGTCCAGCCAACGCCGCTGTTCGACCAGGTGCCGCTGCCGCCGTTGACCGCGCCGTTGTTCCACAGCGCCGGATCGCCGCCGTCCCAGAATTGCAGCGTCAGCCCAGTCGAGTTGACCAGGTTGACCTGATAGTCGACCGCGGTCTGGATCGAAAGCGCCGTGCCGACGGGTTTGTTGCCGATCGAGATGGCGCCCGAACCGTCCAGGAAGTCGGTATAGTCGATCAGGCGATACACGCCGGGTCCGAACCCGCCGGCATCGGTCACGTCGACGACCGCGCCGTTCAGCGTGACTACGCCATTGACCTGAATGCGATCGCTCGCGCCGGACGCCCCGGGCGCGCCGAGTTGAAATGCCATCCGCGATCCCGAGCTCATGTTGAGCCCGCCGACCGTCAGCGTCCCGACGCCTGCCGCACCCGGCGCAATCGTGCCGCCCGAGGTGACACTAACCGTCCGAGTCGTCGAACCGAGGCCACCGAACGAGGCACCGTTCGCCACTGCAAGGGTGCCGGTGCCGCTGATCAGGCCATCCAGCACGACACTGCCGCCGTTGATCGCGAACGCACCGCTGTGAATCGTGGCGCCGGTGATCGTCAGCGTGCCGCTTCCGGCCTTGACGAGGCCGAGCACCCCGCTGCCGTTCCGAATCGTTCCGGAGAAGGTCGTCGATTCCGATCCGGAGATCGTCAGGGTCCGGCCGGTGCCATTGTTGGTCACCGTTCCCGATCCGGCCAGCGAAGCGACTTGCTGGTTGAAGCCGCCGATGTCGAGCGTGCCGTCGACCGTCATTGCGCCGCTGCCGAAGGCATTGGTCGCGCCGCCGATCAGCGTCCCGGCCAGGACCGCCGTCCCGCCGCTGAACGTATTCGCCCCGCTTAGCGTCAGCGTGCCGCTTCCCGCCTTGGCGAGCGCGCCCGGGCCGGAAATGATCCCGCCGAAGCTGGTGCTGGTGCCGTTCCCCGTGGTGAGCAGCTGTCCCGCGGCGATCTCGACATAGCCGCCCGAAGTGCCGCCGCCGGAAAGCGCGCCGATCGTCTCCGAATTGAGGACGAGCAGCCGGGCACTGCCCACATTGCCGAGCGTGACGGCGCCGCCGTCCGCGATGGCGCTGCCGCCGCGCAGCTCCAGCGTCCCCGCGCTGATCCGCGTTTCGCCGGTATAGCTGTTGATGCCACTGAGGACGAGCGTGCCGAGATCGTTCTTCTCGAGCCCGCCCGAACCGGCAAGAATCGTGTCGATCGTCGCGCGCCAGCCGCTGCCGGCGCTGGTGCCGTCGCCGACACGAACGTTGGTCAGGGTGCTCGCGAGATCGAGCGTTCCGCCCTCCAGCCGATAACCGTCGGTGGCGAACTGCATTCCGGTCAGTCCGATCGCGCCGGCGCTGGTATCGACGGTGACTGTGCCGGCCGAACCCGCGAAGATCGCCAGACCGGGATTGGGGCTGAAGCCGCCGATCGCCACGCCGCCCGAATTCGTCCATGCGTTGCCGGACGAGTCGGCGGTCCAGGTGCCGCTTCCGCCCTGGATCACCCCATCGCCGTGCAGCGCGGGGTTGTTGCCGTCCCAGAAGGCGTAGTTCGGCGCAGCGCCGTTGAACAGGTTCACCTGCCCCGCCACCGCGGTCTGGATCTCGAGCTTGGAGGCGTCGGTTCCCGTCGGAAGTGCGCCGAGCGCCAGACCCTGATCGTTCAGCGCGCCGGTATAGCTGATGAGCCGGTAGAGACCGCCGCCGAAGCCGTCGCCCATCCCGGTGTTGGTGATGTCGAGCGTTCCGTCGAGCGTCAGGTTGCCGTTCACGACCAGCAGGTCGTTCGTCGTGCCGCCGATCTCCAGCGGTGCGCCGAGGTCGAACGCCAGGATGCTGCCGCCGGACAGCGAAAGGCCGCCCATCGTGAGCGTGCCGACCGCCCCGTCACCGCCGGGGGAAAGCCTGGCCCCATCCGCGACGGTGACGGACCCGGCGGAGGAGCCGACGCCACCCAGCGTCCCGCCCTGCACGTCGATCGCGCCGCCAAGCGACCCGTCCAGCAGCAGCGTGCCGCCGACGACGCGGGCAACACCGCCGAAGCCGCTGCTGTCTCCGCTAAGTCGCGTAATGCCGCTCGACTGCAGGATCGTGCCCGCGTCCCACAGTCCGACCATTCCGATCGTGAAGTCGTATGGAGCCGTGCTGCCGTGCGCGAACTCCAGCACGCTGGTCGCGCTGCTGAACACGATCGAACCGGCGCTGACGCTGCTGGCTGCGCTGCCGATCCGCAGTCGGCCGGTCCCTGTGGTGTCACTGGAGAGATAGATGCTGCCTGTGCCGGTCAAGCCCACGCGCAGCGCGGCGGCACCGTTCAGATTGACGGTTCCGGTGCCGCCGTCCGACCCGATGATCAGGTCGCCGTTCGAATTCCATCCGCCCGTCGCGTTGATCGTGCCGTCGCCGCCCGGCCGATGGCCGACCCGCATCGTGCCGGTGTTGGTATAGGTGCCGCCGGTGCCGAGGTTCAGCGTGCCGGAGGTGCCGTCGCCGACATAGACATCGGCGTTTTCGGTCACCGTGCCATTGTAGCTGGTATTGGCGTTGTGAACGATGACCGCCTGAGCACGCGCGACTTGCGGCGCCGTCAGTGCGGTTCCGGAAAGCAGAAGTCCTGCGGCAAACGCGCGCATACGGATCGGGCGCACAGCCCCGTTCGGAGCCGCAACAACGATACGACGCATTTTCTCTGCCCCCTGCCGGACGCTCGGACTCAGAGCGACTCCACGTGCGGCGGTACGCTCGACACCGCCACCGCACAACGCGAAAAGAAGCGCGCTTGATCGGCGTTAAGCATTTTTTAAAGACATGCCGAATTGCACCACTCGCGGATTCGGACACGCCGGCGCACAGCCTCCGGGCTGGAAGCGGTGCCCGTCTCAGCGCGTGGCGGAAGGCGACGCGAGCAGCGGAAGAAGCTGGGCGACTAGGGTGCGCGTGGCTTCGTCGCCCTGTCCCAGCATCGGGCGCAGGTGCGGCCCGATCACCGCATCGCCGAACGCGCAGATCGCGATGAGCAGGACGAGCCCGCGCGTGCGCTCCTCGTCGCCCGGGGCATCGGGCAGCCGCGCGCGCACCGCCTCGACCAGATCGACCACCGCATCGCGCAGCAGGTCGAAATGCTCGAACTCGCGGCTCAGCGCGAGCCAGGCGGCGAGCTGACCCGCCCCGCCCTCGCCGAACGCATCGAACACATGGTCGACCAGCCGGGTCGGCGCCGCCGCATCGACGTGGAGCGCGCTCACCGCATCGGCGAGCGCATCGGCCAGATCGCGGATCATATATTCCATCAGCGCCGTCTGGAGCCCGGCCGCCGAGCCGAAATGATGGATCACATTGGTGTGCGACATCTCGATCGCCCGGCCGACATTGGCCAGCGTGACCGCCGCCGGCCCGCGCTCGATCAGCAGCGCGCGCGCCGCATCGAGCGCCTCGCTGCGCGCTTCCTCGGCGCTGCGCTTGCGCCGCTTCGGCCGCGGCGAGGACTGAGGCATGGAACGGATCTCCGAGCAATCAGGCAAATCAATCCCCTCCTGCGCCCCCGCCTGCGCCAAGGCAACTCCACGCCCGACGGCGGACTTCCGATCCGGCGTTCGGGCCGCACGCGCGATTGACAGCCTCGAAGTGTATTGACACCAATGTCAATGTTAAAGCCGACGGGCAGAGGCAGGCGAGCCGGAACGGTGGTATAGTCGATCGCGCCAGCGGCTGGAGGCGATGCCCCTCGGCCCGGATGCGCATGGAGCAGGGGGAGGCGCAATAATGGACGCAGACGTGATCGTGGTGGGCGCGGGGCTTGCCGGGCTGGTCGCCGCCACCGAAGTCGTGGCTGGCGGCGCGACCGTGCTCGTGGTCGAACAGGAGCCCGAGGCGAACCTCGGCGGACAGGCATTCTGGTCGCTGGGCGGGCTGTTCCTGGTCGACAGCCCCGAGCAGCGCCGCATGGGCATCCGCGACAGTCTGGATCTCGCATGGCAGGACTGGATCGGAACCGCCGGCTTCGACCGCGAGGAGGATCATTGGCCGCGCCGATGGGCCGAGGCCTATGTCACCTTCGCGGCGACCGAAAAGCGCGACTGGCTCCGCAGCAAGGGGCACCGGCTGTTCCCGATCGTCGGCTGGGCCGAGCGCGGCGACGGCAGCGCCACCGGCCACGGCAATTCGGTGCCGCGTTTTCACGTCACCTGGGGAACCGGCCCGGGCGTCGTCGAGCCCTTCGCCAGGCTGGCGCGCGAGGCCGAGCGCGCGGGCACGCTGCGCTTCGCCTGGCGCCACCGTGTCGATGCGATCGAGCGGAGCGGCGGCCGCGTCACCGGCGTCTCGGGCCGCGTGCTTGAACCGAGCGCCGCGCCGCGCGGCACCGGCAGCTCGCGCGTGGAGACCGGCGATTTCAGCTTCTCCGCAGGGTCGGTGATCGTCGCTTCGGGCGGCATCGGCGGCGATTTCGCGCGCGTGCGAAGCGCCTGGCCCGATCGGCTCGGAACGCCACCCGAGTTCCTGGTGCGCGGCGTGCCGGAGCATGTCGACGGGCGGATGATCGAGATCACGCAGGCGGCGGGCGGACGGGTGATCAATCCCGATCGCATGTGGCACTATGTCGAGGGCCTCCGGAACTGGGACCCGATCTGGAACGGCCACGGCATCCGGATCCTGCCGGGGCCCTCGTCGATGTGGTTCGATGCCGCCGGCGATCGGCTGCCCGCGCCGTACCTGCCCGGCTACGATACACTCGGCACGCTCGAGCATCTGATGCGCGGCGGCAATCCGCACAGCTGGTTCGTGCTCAACCAGTCGATCATCCGCAAGGAATTCGCGCTTTCGGGCTCGGAGCAGAATCCCGATCTCACCGGGCGCAGCTGGCGCAAGGTGGCGGGCCGCGCTGTCGGCCGCAGCGCGCCGGGTCCGGTCGAGGCGTTCAAGCGCCACGGCGAGGACTTCGTCGTCGCCGACGATCTGAGGACACTGGTCGCGGGCATAAACCGCATCGCCGGCGCGCATCCGCTCGATCTTGCGCGGATCGAGACGGCGATCGCCGCGCGCGATCGCGAGCTTGCGAATGATTTTTCCAAGGACTTCCAGGTGATGGGCATCCACAATGCCCGCCGCGCCCGCACCGAACGGCTGTTCCGCACCGCCAGGCCTCGCCGCATCCTCGATCCCGGCGAAGGACCGCTGATCGCGGTTCGCCTGAACATCCTCACTCGCAAGACGCTGGGCGGGCTGGAGACCGATCTGGACGCGCAGGTATTGGGCGCCGACGGCAATCCCGTACCCGGCCTGTTCGCGGTGGGCGAAGCCGCCGGTTTCGGCGGCGGCGGCGTGCACGGATACCGCTCGCTCGAAGGCACTTTCTTGGGCGGCTGCCTCTTCAGCGGCCGCGCTGCCGGACGCGCGGCAGCGCAGGGCTGAACGCAGGCGGTGTGCCGCGCGGGCCGGAGCCCGTTCGGCAGCCGCCCGTCTGCGTCAGCTCACGCGAGGTGCCTCAGGCCGCCGCTGGCGCGAGCGCGCGTGCCTCGGCAAGCAGCTCGTCGAGCTTCGGCACATTCGTCCCGGCGCCGGCCGCGAGCGTATCCTTGCCGCCGCCCCGCCCGTCGATGATCGGCAGCAGCCGCTTGAGCATTTGCCCGGCATGCCAGGGCGGAGCGCAATCATTGTGCACGGCGATCGTCACATTCGCGCGGTCTTCCGCCGTCACAGCAAGCACCACGACCCCGCCGATCGCCCGCGCCGTGTCGAGCGCCAGCCCGCGCAGTGCCTCGGCGGGCGCCTCGATCCGGGCGATGACCGCGGGGGTGCCGTCGGCCAGCGCAGCGGCCTGGCTCGCCAGTGCCTCCGGGCTCGGCCCGGAGGCTGCGGCGCCTGCAGCCGGAACGGCATCGCGCTTGGCCATCAGCTTCTCGACCCGGCCTTCGAGTTCCTCGGGCTTGGCGTTGAGCTTGGCGGCGACGCGCTGGAGCAGCCGGTCGTGATCGCGCAGCAGCCGATAGGCCGCACGCCCGGTCACTGCCTGAATCCGGCGAACACCGCGCGCGACGCTGCCTTCCGAGAGGATCACGAACGGGCCGATCTCTCCGGTCGCGCCGACATGGGTGCCGCCGCACAGCTCCATCGAAACGTCGCCGAACGTCACCGTGCGAACCTCGGCGCCATATTTGTCGCCGAAGAACGCGAGCGCGCCCGCCTCGACTGCCTCGTCATAGCCCATCTTGCGCTCGACCTGCGGCAGATTGGCGAGGATCGCGTCGTTGACCATCTCCTCGATCGTCGCGAGCGTCTCGTCGGACAGCTTTTCGCCATAGGTGAAGTCGAAGCGGAGCCGATCGCCGTCGACGCGCGATCCGGCCTGGCCGACGTTAGTGCCGAGCACCTTGCGAAGCGCTGCGTGCAGCAGGTGAGTCGCGCTGTGGTTCCCCTGCACCTGGTGACGATGCTGGCTGTCGACGGCGAGATGCACGCGCTGACCCTCGCGCACGCTGCCGTCACGGACGGTGCACTGATGCGCGAATACGCCGGGCGAGCCCTGGACCACGTCGTGCACTTCGATGAGCAGGCCGTCGGCCGTGATCGCGCCGCGGTCGCCGATCTGCCCGCCGCCCTCGGCGTAGAAGGGCGTCCGATCGAGCACGAGCACGATTTCCTCGTCCGCCTGCGCGGACTCGACGCGCTCCTCCTCGCGGAAGAGGCCCAGCACATTGCCGTCGACTTCCAGATGCCGGTACCCGACGAATTCGGTCTGCGGCAGGTGCTCCATCGCCGCGGCCACACCCGAGCCGGTTTCCTTGTCCTTCAGCGCGCGCGACAGTTCCTGATGCTCGGCGAACGCTTCCTGGAAGCCGGCTTCGTCGAAGCTGCCGCCGCGCGTGAGGGCATATTCGCGGATCGTGTCGACCGGCAGGCCATAGGTGCCGAACAGCTTGAACGCAGTGGCGCCGTCGATATGCCCTTCGCCCTTGGCATAGGCGTCCTCGAGCTTGCCCAGCCCTGCGGTGAGCGTCGCCTCGAATTCTTCCTGCTCGCGCGCGAACACCGCCTTGATCTCGTCGCGCCGCTCGGCGACGTGCGGATTCCATTCGCCGGCATTATCGATCGCGATTTCCACCATGGAGGCGAAGTCGAATTCCGGCGCCCGCTGCCGTGCCGCCGCGACTGCGCGGCGCACCAATCGGCGCGGAATATAGCCGGGGCCGCTGGCGGCGGGCTTCACGCGATCGGCGAAGATCATCGTCGCCGCGCGCACGTGATCGGAGATCAGCCGCACCGACCGGTCCGAGGTCGGCAGGTCGAGCTGCGCCGAGGCAAAGCTCGTCAGCGGGCTCAGCAGGTCGGTCTCGTACACCGTCTCGACGCCGTTCAGCGCCATCAGGATGCGCTCGACGCCCGATCCGGTGTCCACGCTGCGCATGTCGAGCGGCTCGAGGCCGCTCGGCAGCTTGTTGTACTGCATGAACACGCCAGCGTTCCAGATCTCGATATAGCGGTTCACGTCGTCGAAATGGCCGCCCGGCACGTAGCGTTCGCCATAGGCGTCGCCGGTGTCGTAGAACACCTCGGTACAGGGGCCGCACGGGCCGAACTCGCCTGCCGGCCCCCAGAAATTGTCCGCGCCCATCGGAATGATGTGGTCGGCCGCCATGCCGACCCGTTCCCAGATGCCGGCCGACTCGTCGTCGCCCGGGATGCCGAGTTCCGGATCGCCGCGATAATAGGTCGCATAGAGCGATTCCGGCGGGAAGCCGAAGTGCTTCGTCAGCAGCTCCCAGGCGAGCGCGATCGCCTCTTCCTTCCAATAGCCGCCGATCGACCAGGAGCCCATCATCTCGAAGAAGGTCAGATGGTGGCGGTCGCCGACTTCCTCGATGTCGTTGGTGCGCACGCACCGCTGAATATCGCAGAGCTCGGGCTGCGGCGGGCGCTCGGTTCCGAGAAAATAGGATTTGAGCGGCGCCATCCCGGAATTGATGAACAGAAGCGAAGGATCGTTGTTAGGGACCACCGAATGTCCCGGAATCCTCAAATGCTTCTTCTGCTCGAAGAAGTTCAGGAAGGTATTGACTACTTCACGGCTGCTGATCGAGCGAATCATCGAGATACTTTTCTAGCCTTGTGGGTTGCCTGGCGCGTTCGCTCCCTGATATCGCCTGTGATGGCGGTGATCCACCAATTTTCTCCCGCAGCGGCGAAAGCCCAGCTCTGGGCGCATACGCTCGCCTCGTCCGATCGGACGCTGCGACAGCGGTTCGCGGCCATCGTGCCCGCCGCAGCACCGGGGGCGGTTGACAAGCGGCCGGCGCTACACGATCTGGATCGGCGCGGACCGGGCCCCTCTGGCGGCGCCATTCGATGGCATCGTGATGTCGGCCGCATCGAGCGCGCTCGGTGCAGGTTCGGCCGGTCCCCGAACCCTCCCCCTCCGAGCCTCGCCGACGCGCGCTCGATCGATGATGTTCATCGACGGAGGTCGGCAATGCCAATTCACATGATCCACATTCGGAACGCACGCGCATGATCCTGTTCGCATCGATCGTGGGCGGGCTGCTGCTGCTCGTCGCCGGAGGCGAAGCGCTGGTGCGCGGCGCAGTGCGTCTTGCTGCGCTCGCGCGCCTGTCGCCGCTCGTGGTCGGGCTGGTCGTCGTCGGCTTCGGCACATCGACGCCCGAACTCGTCACCAGCATCGAGGCCGCCCTGCTCGGCTCGCCCGGCATCGCCTGGGGCAATGTCGTCGGGTCGAACCTCGCCAACACGCTCCTGATCCTCGGCCTCGCGGCAGTACTGGCGCCGTTCGCAGTCACGCGCGCCTCTCTCGGCCGCGACGGCATCATGGCGCTTGCCGCGACAGCGCTGCTGTTCATCCTTGCCCTCCAGGGGCCGGTCGGCACGCTGGCGGGCGTGGCGCTGCTCGGGCTGCTCGCCGGCTATCTCGTCCTCGCCTATCGCAACGAGCGTGCGGCCGCGGCGCCCGTAACCGGAGCGGCGGAAGCCGATGCGCCCGCCGCACGCCGCGGTGGCGCGGGCGCCGCGCTCCTGGTGCTCGGCGGACTCGCGTTGCTGGTCCTCGGCGGCAATCTGCTCGTCGGCGGTGCGATCGAACTGGCCGAGCGGCTCGGCATGTCCGAGGCGCTGATCGGCCTCACCATCGTCGCGGTCGGCACCTCGCTGCCCGAACTCGTCACTTCGGTGATCGCCGCGCTGCGCCGCCATGGCGAAGTCGCGTTCGGCAATGTCGTCGGGTCCAACATCTACAATCTGCTCGGCATCGGCGGCATGACTGCGCTCGTCGCCCCTGGAGCGCTTCCGCCCGAGCTGCTGACGCGCGATCTGCCGATCCTGCTCGGAACCGCGCTGCTGATGCTGCTCCTGGGCCTGCGGCTGCGCTACGGCCGCGCCGCGGGCGGTCTCCTCCTGGCGGGCTATGCCGGCTATCTCGGCTATGTCGTCGCCACGGCGGCAGGGACCTCCGGATAGGAACCTGCGTTCTCCTGAAGAGAAGCGGCGCAACTGGTATCATTTGACACTAGTTGCGCCGCTACGGTATCCGCCGGCCCGAACAGGAGAGCGCAGCATGACCGACCAGACCAATCCGCTCGGCCTCAACGGCTTCGAGTTCGTCGAATTCACCTCGCCCGATCCCCAGGCGATGGAGGATCATTTCCGGCGCCTGGGCTTCGTCCCCGCCGCGACGCACCCGACCAAGGACATCGTCCGGTTCCGCCAGGGGCGCATCAACCTGCTCCTCAATCGCGAGCCGACCGGCCAGGCCGCCGAATTCCGCGCGGCGCACGGCCCGTCCGCCAGCGGCATGGCGTTCCGCGTCGGCGATCCGGCGGGCGCGCGTCAGGCCGCGCTCGATCACGGCGCCAGGCCGGTCGACGAGACGATCGGAGCGCTCGGCGAAGGCAGCTGCGCGATCGAGGGGATCGGCGGCAGCTATCTCTATCTCGTCCAGGACGATGCGGACCTCTACGCCGACTGGAACGAAGTTCCCGGCTGGGAGGAAGAGGCGCGCAAGAACGGCGTCGGCCTCGACATGCTCGACCACCTCACCCACAATGTCCGCCGCGGACAGATGCGCGTCTGGTCGGAATTCTATTCCAAGCTCTTCCACTTCGAGGAGCAGAAATATTTCGACATCAAGGGCAAGGCGACCGGGCTGTTCAGCCAGGCGATGATCGCGCCCGACAAGGCGATCCGCATCCCGCTCAACGAAAGCCAGGACGAGAACAGCCAGATCGAGGAGTTCATCCGCGAGTATAAGGGCGAAGGCATCCAGCACCTCGCGCTGACCACGGACGACATCTACGAAACGGTCGAGAAGCTGCGCGAGCGCGGCGTGCGCCTGCAGGACACGATCGAGACCTATTACGAGCTGGTCGACAAGCGCGTGCCGAACCACGGCGAAGACCTCGACCGGATGAAGAAGAACCGCATCCTGATCGACGGCTCGACCGAAGAAGGCATCCTGCTCCAGATCTTCACCGAGAATATGTTCGGCCCGATCTTTTTCGAGATCATCCAGCGCAAGGGCAACGAGGGTTTCGGCAACGGCAATTTCCAGGCGCTGTTCGAATCGATCGAGCTCGACCAGATCCGCCGCGGCGTGATCAAGGTCGATGCCTGAGCCGCGCGCTCCGCGCATGCGGGGCACGCACAGTTTGGAGGGGAGAGCCGGGACATAACCCGGCCCCAAGTTTTCCCTTCCTCCACAGGAAGGGAAGGCCGCAGGAGGATGAGGGGGAAGCCGGCGCTTTCCCCTCATCCGACTTCTCCTGCACGTGACTAGGACGAGGCCGCATGACTTCCTATCTCCCCGGGTTCGGCAACCACGTCAGCACCGAAGCGGTGCCCGGCGCGCTGCCCGAAGGCCGCAATTCGCCGCAGAAGCCCCCCTTCGGCCTCTATGCCGAACAGCTGTCGGGCAGCGCCTTCACCGCGCCGCGCCACGAGAACCGGCGCAGCTGGCTCTATCGCCTGCGTCCCACCGCAGAGCATCCGCCCTATACGCGCTATGAAGGCGCGCAGCGCTTCGCCCCCGGCACGGTCGACGGACCGGTTGCTCCGAACCGCCTGCGCTGGTCGCCGCTCGAAGGTCCGAGCGCGCCGACCGACCTGATCGACGGCATGACGACGATGCTCGCCAACCGCGACCCCGCGGACCTGGAGGGCGTCGCAGTCCATCTCTATGCCGCCAACAAGGACATGGACCGCCGCGTATTCGTCGATTCCGACGGCGAACTGCTGTTCCTGCCGCAGCAGGGCCGCCTCACCCTGCTCACCGAGCTTGGCCGCATCGACATCGCTCCCGGCCAGATCGCGCTCGTCCCACGCGGCGTGAAGTTCCGCGCGCTGCTTCCCGACGGCGAAGCGCGCGGCTATGTCGCCGAGAATCACGGCAGCCTGTTTCGCCTGCCCGATCTCGGCCCGATCGGTGCCAATGGCCTGGCCAATCCGCGGGATTTCGAGACCCCCGCCGCCTGGTTCGAGGACCGCGACGAGCCGACCGAAGTGGTCCAGAAATATCTCGGCAGCCTCTGGGCGATGACGCTCGACCACAGCCCGCTCGACGTCGTGGCGTGGCACGGCAGTCTCGCGCCCTGGCGCTATGATCTGTCGCGGTTCAACACGATCAACACGGTCAGTTTCGACCATCCCGATCCGTCGATCTTCACCGTGCTCACCTCGCCCAGCGACGTGCCCGGCCGCGCCAACGCCGATTTCGTGATCTTCCCGCCGCGCTGGATGGTCGCGGAGGACACCTTCCGTCCGCCTTGGTTCCATCGCAACGTGATGAGTGAGGCGATGGGCCTGATCCACGGCGCCTATGACGCCAAGGCAGAGGGCTTCGCGCCCGGCGGCCTCTCGCTCCACAATCTGATGGCGGGCCACGGCCCCGACAAGGCGAGCTGGGAAGCCGCGTCGAGCGCCGATCTCCAGCCGCACAAGATCGAAGGCACCATGGCCTTCATGGTCGAAAGCTGCTGGCCCTACCGCCCTACGCAATTCGCGATCGATACGGCGCAGCCGGACTATGACGCCGCGTGGAAGGACTTTCCCAAGGCAAGACTGCCGTGAAGATCCTCCCCGGCACGGGGAGGGGGACCATGCGCAGCATGGTGGAGGGGGCTAGCCCCAAGCACTCCGCCTGCCGCCAACCCCCTCCACCGGCCTGCGGCCGGTCCCCCTCCCCGCAAGCGGGGAGGAACTGAGTGGAGCGCCTCACCGCCACGCCGGCCGGAGTCGCGCTCGGCCCGCTCGATGCCATCCCCGATGGCAGCGCACGCAACTATGTCCTCGAAATGCGCGCGGGCCGCTTCCACGGGTTTATCGTGCGGCAGGGTGAGTCGGTCTACGGCTATGTCGACCGTTGCCCGCACCAGGGCCTGCCGCTTGCGCAGCAACTTGATCGCTATGTGACCGACGCCGGCGACCGCATCTTCTGCTCGTGGCATGGCGCCACCTTCGCGATCGACGATGGCCGCTGCCTCGGCGGACCGTGCACCGGTTCGCGCCTCACCCCCTGGCCGATCGCAGTGGAGGACGGGATCATCATGACGCGCTGAGGCGTTGGCGCTCGATTCTCCAATCGGAAAATCGACCTTCGACAAGCGCGGCGGGAGCGGTTAGAGAGACTCAAAGAAGGGCAGAATCACTGCCACAAGGAGAGACGATGCAACCGACCCTCGACTTCGGCCTCGGCGACACCGCCGACATGATCCGCGAGAGCACCCGCCGCTTCGCCGAGGACCAGATCGCCCCGCTCGCCGCACGGATCGACGCTGAGGACTGGTTCCCGCGCGAGCTCTGGCCCGCGATGGGCGAGCTCGGCCTGCACGGCATCACCGTCGAGGAACAATGGGGCGGTCTCGGCCTCGGCTATCTCGAGCATGTCGTCGCGGTCGAGGAAGTCAGCCGCGCCTCCGCGTCGATCGGCCTGAGCTACGGCGCGCATTCGAACCTCTGCGTCAATCAGATCCGCCGCTGGGCGAGCGACGAGCAAAAGGCGAAATATCTGCCCAAGCTCATTTCGGGCGAGCATGTCGGCAGCCTCGCCATGTCGGAGACGAACGCGGGTTCCGACGTCGTCGGCATGAAGCTGCGCGCGGAAAAGACCGATACCGGATATCTGCTCAACGGCACGAAGTTCTGGATCACCAACGCCGCCTATGCCGATACGCTGGTGGTCTATGCCAAGACCGGCGAGGGATCGCGCGGCATCACCACCTTCCTGATCGAAAAGGACATGCCCGGCTTTTCGATCGGCCAGAAGATCGACAAGATGGGCATGCGCGGCTCGCCCACCGCCGAGCTCGTCTTCAACGACTGCGAAGTGCCCGAGGCGAACGTCATGGGCCCGGTGAACGGCGGCGTCGGCGTGCTGATGAGCGGGCTCGATTATGAGCGCACCGTGCTCGCCGGGATCCAGCTCGGCATCATGCAGGCGTGCCTCGACGTGGTTCTCCCCTATGTTCGCGAGCGCAGCCAGTTCGGCAAGCCGATCGGCAGCTTTCAGCTGATCCAGGCCAAGATCGCCGACATGTATGTCGCGCTCAATTCGGCGCGCGCCTATGTCTATCAGGTCGCGAAGAATTGCGACGCCGGCCGCACCACGCGCTTCGACGCGGCGGGCGCGATCCTGCTCGCCAGCGAAAGCGCGGTGAAGGTCAGCCTCGAGGCGATCCAGGCGCTGGGCGGCGCCGGCTATACCAAGGACTGGCCGGTCGAGCGCTTCGCCCGCGACGCCAAGCTGCTCGACATCGGCGCCGGCACCAACGAGATCCGCCGCATGCTGATCGGCCGCGAGCTCGTAGGCGCCGCATGAGCGCGCCCGCTCTCACTTCCCAGCTGTCGCGGGACAGCGATGGCTTCCGTGCGAATGCCGCGCACAATCAGGCACTGGCGCAGAAGCTTCGCGCCGACGTCGCTCAGGCCGCTCTCGGCGGATCGGAGCGTGCTAGGGAGCGGCATGTCGCGCGCGGCAAGCTGCTCCCGCGCGACCGCGTCGAGCGGCTGCTCGATCCCGGCTCGCCGTTCCTCGAGATCGGCCAGCTCGCCGCGAACGGCATGTACGACGACGAGGTGCCTGGCGCCGGAATGATCGCCGGCATCGGCCGCGTCTCGGGCCGCCAGTGCATGATCGTGTGCAACGACGCCACGGTGAAGGGCGGCACCTATTATCCGATGACGGTGAAGAAGCACCTTCGCGCGCAGGAGATCGCGCAGGAAAACCGGCTGCCCTGCATCTATCTGGTCGACAGCGGCGGCGCGAACCTGCCGCACCAGGCCGAGGTCTTCCCCGACCGCGACCATTTCGGCCGCATCTTCTTCAACCAGGCGAACATGTCGGCGCTGGGCATCCCCCAGATCGCCTGCGTGATGGGCAGCTGCACCGCGGGCGGCGCCTATGTCCCCGCCATGTCCGACGAAAGCGTGATCGTGCGCGAACAAGGCACGATCTTCCTCGCCGGTCCGCCGCTGGTGAAGGCCGCGACGGGCGAAGAGATCAGCGCCGAGAATCTTGGCGGCGGTGACCTGCACGGGCGCAAGTCGGGCGTCGTCGACCATGTCGCGGAGAATGACGAGCATGCGCTGACGATCGTGCGCGACATCGTCTCGAACCTCGGCATGGCCTGTGCTCCGGCGCAGGCCGGAGCCCTGGCCGCCAACGCTCCGGCCTCCGCCGGAGCACGGCGAGAACCAAGACCACCGAAGTACGACCCCTCGGAACTCTACGGCATCATCCCCCAGGACGTCCGTGCGCCGTACGACGTCCACGAAGTCATCGCGCGGCTCGTCGACGGCAGCGAGTTTCACGAGTTCAAGGCGCTCTACGGCTCCAGCCTCGTCTGCGGCTTCGCGCATATCTGGGGCATGCCTGTCGCGATCCTCGCCAACAACGGCGTCCTGTTCAGCGAAAGCGCGGTCAAGGGCGCGCATTTCATCGAACTCGCCTGCCAGCGCCGCATTCCGCTGCTGTTCCTCCAGAACATCTCGGGCTTCATGGTCGGCGGCAAGTACGAGGCAGAGGGCATCGCCAAGCACGGCGCCAAGCTCGTCACCGCAGTCGCCACCGCCAGCGTGCCCAAGGTGACGATCCTGATCGGCGGCAGCTTCGGCGCGGGCAACTACGGCATGGCGGGCCGCGCCTACAGCCCGCGCTTCCTGTTCAGCTGGCCCAACAGCCGGATCAGCGTGATGGGCGGCGAGCAGGCCGCGAGCGTCCTCGCCACCGTCCACCGCGATGCGGATTCGTGGAGCGACGAGCAAGCCGAGGCCTTCAAGGCGCCGATCCGCCAGAAATACGAAGACGAAGGCAACCCCTGGCACGCGACCGCCCGCCTCTGGGACGACGGCATCATCGACCCCGCCCAGACCCGCGACGTCCTCGGCCTCGCCTTCGCCGCCTGCCTGAATGCCCCCATCCCTGAGACGCCCCGCTTCGGCGTCTTCCGGATGTGAGGGGGGAAGCCGTCGAAGATCCTCCCCGGCACGGGGAGGGGGACCGCGCGAAGCGTGGTGGAGGGGGGCTGCCGCGCGCGATCCGTCCTGAAACCGCGCTCGCCCGCAGACAGCGGCGCGCCCTCGCCCTTCCTGAGGTGCTTCTCTGGGAGCATCTTCGCGCTGCACGCACCGGCGCGAAGTTCCGCCGCCAACACCCGATCGGCCCGTACGTCACTGACTTCTGCTGCGTGGCGCACCGGCTGATCGTCGAAGTCGATGGTGAAGCACATAACCGCGGAACACGGACCCGATCTGACGCAATCCGCGACTCCTTCCTTTGCGAAAACGGCTATCGCATCCTTCGCTATCCCGCCGCCGAGGTGCTGCGCGACCCTGCTGCCGTGGCAGCATCGATCGCAGCCTTGCTGGCTCGCCCCCTCCACCAGCCTGCGGCTGGTCCCCCTCCCCGTCCCGGGGAGGATCTCGCCCAAGGAGCCTGACCGATGATGCGCCATCTCCTCCTCGTCCCCGCCCTCCTCTTCGCCTCGCCCGCGCTCGCCCAGCATGCGTCGGACGAGGATTCCGCCGCCGTGCTCGCGACGATCGACACGATGTTCGCCGCACTCACCGCGAAAGACCCCGCCGCGCTAACCGCAGTCACGCTTCCCGAGGGCAACGCCACGGCCGCGGTCCACACCCCCGGCGGCACGCCGCGCATCGTCACCAGCGACTGGGCCAGTTTCGCGCAGCGCCTGCCCGGCATCCCCGGCACCCCGATCGAGCGCAACATCGATCCGCACGTGCATGTCGATGGCGACATCGCGATGGTGTGGACGCCCTATGTCTTCACGCTCGACGGCAAGCCCTCGCATTGCGGCACCAATCACTTCGATCTCGTCCGCAAGGACGGCGCGTGGCGCGTGCTCAACGTCACCTGGACGCAGCGCACTCAGGGCTGCCCGGCCGCAGAATGAACCGCGATCGCCTCTTCCTCCTGCCCGTCGAAGCGCCCGACCCCGCGCTCCCCGGCCGCAGCTTCTACTGCAAGGATTGCATGACCGTGGAAGGGCTGCTCGCCACCTTTCCCGATCGCGCCGCGAAGCTCGAGGTGATCCGCGTCGAGTGGCCACGCCCGCGCCCGGCGGTGATCGCCGCGCTCGGCGAGGAACACCAGAACCTCCCCGCGCTCGCCTTCGCCGAGGGCGGCTTCGTCAACGAAATCGAACCCCTGCTGGCGGCGCTCCACACCCGCCACGGCTTTCCGGAACGGCACCCATGATCCAATCCCTGCTCATCGCCAATCGCGGCGAGATCGCCTGCCGCATCATCCGCACCGCGCGCGCGATGGGCATCCGCACCGTCGCCGTCTATTCGGATGCGGATGCGCAGGCGCTGCACGTCCGCCAGGCCGACGCGGCAGTGCACATCGGCCCCAGCCCCGCGCGCGGAAGTTATCTCGTCGGCGAGAAGATCATCGCCGCCGCGAAGAAAACGGGCGCCGAGGCGATCCATCCCGGCTATGGCTTCCTCTCCGAAAACGCCGATTTCGCGCAGGCCGTCACCGACGCCGGGCTGATCTGGGTTGGAGCGACGCCTTCGAGCATTCGCGCGATGGGGCTGAAGGACGCCGCCAAGAAGCTGATGCAGGACGCGGGCGTGCCGACCACGCCCGGCTATCTCGGCGAGAACCAGGACCCCGATCATCTCAAGGCCGAAGCCGACAAGATCGGCTATCCGGTGCTCATCAAGGCAGTCGCGGGCGGCGGCGGGAAGGGCATGCGCCGCGTCGATGATGCAGCGCAGTTCCAGGAGATGCTCGCCAGCTGCAAGCGCGAGGCAGCGTCGAGCTTCGGCGACGATCGCGTGCTGATCGAAAAATACATCCTCTCGCCGCGCCACATCGAAGTGCAGGTGTTCGGCGACACCCACGGCAACATCGTCCACCTGTTCGAACGCGACTGCTCGCTCCAGCGGCGCCACCAGAAAGTGATCGAGGAAGCCCCCGCGCCGGGGATGGACCCCGACACCCGCGAAGCGATCTGCGCCGCCGCCGTCCGCGCCGCCAAGGCAGTCGACTATGTCGGCGCGGGCACGATCGAGTTCATCGCCGACGCCAGCGAAGGCCTGCGCGCCGACCGCATCTGGTTCATGGAAATGAACACCCGGCTCCAGGTCGAGCATCCGGTGACCGAGGAGATCACCGGCGTCGATCTGGTCGAATGGCAGCTCCGCGTGGCGAGCGGGGAGAAGCTGCCCAAACGTCAGGACGAACTTAGCATCAACGGCTGGGCGATCGAGGCGCGGCTCTATGCCGAGGACCCGGTCAAGGGGTTCCTGCCGTCGATCGGCCGCCTCGATCGCTTCGCGCTCCCGCGAACGCTTCGCACGATGCGCTTTCGTGCCGAGACGGGCGGCGCACCGGAAGAATGGACGCCCCCCGGCCGTCCTCGGATCGAAACCGGCGTGGTGGAAGGGGATAGCATCTCCCCCTTCTACGATCCGATGATCGCCAAGCTGATCTGCCATGCGGACACCCGTCGGGATGCGGCCTCGGGCCTTGCTCACTTGGCGGCAGACGCGCAGATCTGGCCGATCCACACCAATGCCACCTTCCTGCATGCGCTGCTCGTCCAGCCGGATTTCACCGCAGGAAACGTCGATACCGGCTTCATCGAGCGCCATCAGGAAGACGTGATCTTCCCGGTCGAACCTCTGCCCAAGGCACTTGCGATCGCCGCACGCGCGCAGCTGGGCTCCTATCCGGCGCCGACAGGGTTCCGCCTGAATGCGCAGCCGCAACAGCAGGTGCGCTTCATCGATCGGGGCGACGTGTTTGTCGCCGATCTCTCCACGCGCGTGGCCGAGAACGACTCGAACTTCCTCCTTCTCCATCACCAGCACGGCGAAACCTATCTGACGCTTCAGGGGGCCACCTGGCGCCTGACCGATGCTCGGGTGGAGGGCGCTGGCGCAGGTGCCGCCTCCGACGGCGCGATCCTCGCGCCGATGCCGGGCAAGGTAATCGCGCTCGACGTCGCGCAGGGCGACAGCGTGGGCGCGGGACAGAAACTGCTCACGCTCGAAGCGATGAAGATGGAGCACAGCCTCACCGCCCCGTTCGACGGCACCGTGGCGGAACTCACCGTCGAAGCCGGCGGCCAGGTCACCGAAGGCACACTGCTGGTGCGGGTCGAGCGCGGCGGGGACGCATAAGCTCCTCTCCCCGGCCGGGGAGAGGATACGAAGCCTTGGTGCCGCGCGAGCGGCGCCTAGGCGTAGTTGGTGAGGGGAAAGCCGCAGGCGCGTCCTTTCCAACCCCGGCTAGGCGGCAAAGCCGCCAAGCCCGTGTATCCTCTCCCCCATCGGGAGAGAAGGGAGAGACCGAAATGCCCTACGGCGACTATCAGAACGCGATTTATTTCGCCGGCCTCTCGGGCGTCGTCCCGAAACTCCCGGTCGATTTCGCCAGCCTGAAGGCGCGCGCCGAGGCCGCGATGCCCCGCTCGGTGCTCGATTATGTTCAGGGCGGCTGCGGCGACGAACATACGCAGGATGCCAACGCCGACGCGTTCCGCCACTGGGGAATGGTGCCGCGCATGCTGGTCGACTGCACCACCCGCGACCTCTCGGTGGACCTGTTCGGGCTCACCCTCCCCTCGCCCATTTTCATGGCGCCGATCGGTGTCACCGGCATCTGCACGCAGGACGGCCACGGCGACCTCGCCGCCGCGCATGCCTCGGCCGAAACCGGCGTGCCGCTGTGCGCCTCCACCCTCGCCAACGACTCGCTCGAGGACGTGGCGAAGGCATGCGGCGACACCCCCGCCTTCTTTCAGCTCTATACGCCCAAGCACCCCGGCCTCGCCGAAAGCCTCGTCGCTCGCGCCGAAGCCGCCGGCTACAAGGCGCTCGTCGTCACGCTCGACACCTGGGTCACCGGCTGGCGCCCGCGCGATCTCAACACCGCCAACTTCCCGCAGCTGCGCGGCCACGTTCTGGAAAACTATTTCACCGACCCGGTCTTCCGCGAACTGCTCGGCAAGGACCCGCGCGACGATATCCGCGCCGCGGTGATGCTCTGGGCCGGACTGTTCGGCAAAGTGCTGACCTGGGACGACCTCGAATGGCTGCGCGGCCTCACGAAGCTGCCGATCGTCCTCAAGGGCATCTGCCACCCCGACGACGCGCGCCGCGCCGCCGATGCCGGGATCGACGCGATCTATTGCTCGAACCACGGCGGGCGTCAGGCGAACGGCGGCATCGCCGCGATCGACCTGCTGCCGGGCGTGGTCGAAGGCGCGGGCAGCGTTCCGGTGCTGTTCGACAGCGGCATCCGCTCGGGCACCGATGTCGTCAAGGCGCTTGCACTCGGCGCGACCGCGGTCGGCATCGGCCGCCCCTATAGCTACGGCCTCGCGCTCGGCGGCGCCGAGGGCGCGGCGCATGTGCTCAAGTCGGTTCTCGCCGAGGCGGATCTGCTGATGGCGGTGAACGGCATGCCCGATCTCGCCGCCGTGCGCGCGGCGGGCGCGATTCGGACCGACCGCCGATGAGCACACTCGCGATCCGCCGCGCGACCCGCGCCGACCTGCACGCGATCCTCGCGATGCTGCGCGCCGACACGATCCCCGCGGACCGAGAGACTGATCCCGACGATCCGCGCTACGCCGCCGCGTTCGATGCGATCGAAGCCGACCCGAACCAGCTGCTCGTCGTCGCCGAGCTGGAGGGCGCAGTGATCGGCACGCTGCAACTCAGCTTCCTGCCCGGTCTTTCTTTCCGCGGCGCATGGCGAGGGCAGATCGAGGCGGTGCGGATCGACGAGCATTGCCGTGGGCGCGGCTATGGCGCGGCGATGATCGACTGGGCCGTCGCGCGCTGCCGCGAGCGCGACTGCTATCTGGTGCAGCTCACCTCGTCGAACAGCCGCACCGACGCGCATCGCTTCTACGAGCGGCTCGGCTGGGAGCAGAGCCACAAGGGATTCAAGCTGAAGCTTCGGGAGAATGAGTGATGGCGGGCCGCTTCTACGACGAATGGCAGGTCGGCGACGTGATCGCCCATGATCTGCGCCGCACGGTGACCGAAACCGACAATCTCCTGTTCACCACCATGACCCACAACAGCCAGCCGCTGCACCTCGACGCCGAGGCGGCGAAGGCGAGCGAGTTCGGCCGCATCCTCGTCAACGGCACCTTCACCTTCAGCCTGATGGTGGGGATCACCGTGGGCGACACCACCGCGGGAACGCTGGTCGCCAATCTCGGCTACGACAAGCTCGTGATGCCCAAGCCGGTCTTCATCGGCGATACGCTGCGCGCCGAGAGCGAAGTAGTGGAAATGCGTCCTTCCAACTCGCGCCCCGGCCAGGGCATCGTCACCTGGAAGCACCGCATGCTCAATCAGCGCGACGAAGTGGTGTGTGAATGCCTGCGGTCGGCGCTGCTGCGATCGCGCCCGGCCGACTGAAGCTCTTTGCGCCGCAATGCGTTGGCAGGGGTGAAGGAGATCGACCCATGCCGACGAGCCGACCCAACAACGCTCCCGAGGATATCGGCGAGGATGCACGCGACCGCGACAGTGCCGCCGGAGTGATGACCGACGAAACGCGCGATCAGCCCGGCGGCGGCGGCCTCGGCGGCCAGACGGCGGCCGAAGGCGCGCCCGACGCGACTCGGACGAACCAGGCCGCCACCCCGTCGAATCCCGACAGCCCGGCGGTTGCCGGAGATTCCGGGTCGCTCAAGGCACAGGAAGAGTCGCAGCATCTGACCAGCGGAGACGCAGGCGAACCCAAGCCGATCCCGCGCTCGGACTAGGGGACGAGCCGCAGCCTACAGGCCGAACGGCCAGGTCTCGTCGCCCGCGCCGGACGGCTGCTCGGGCCCGGCCAGCGGAGTCACGGCGCGGGTCTCGTCGAACCACACCCAGCCGTCGAACTGTTCAGGCAACACCGCCTCCGAATAATGGCTCCAGCGCTCGGTTTCGGGGCGGTAGATCACGCCGATGAACCGCTCGAGCCGGGCCGCGCACAGCGCCTCGCGCACCGGCCGCTCGGGCCGCAGGTCGAGCAGCGCCGGCGAAACCGCCGCGTCGTGGAACAGCCGCTCATAGCTGTCCTCGCGCGAGGGATTCACGCGCTTCACTTCCATCGGCCCGTCCCAGTCGGTCGCCGCCGCCACGGTGCCGCCATGCGTCCCGAAGCCGATCAGGCACGCCTCGTCGCCCCATTTCTCGCGCGCCAACTGGCCCAGGTTCAGCTCGTCGCGCAGCCTGCCCATGTCGGTGTGGCGCGCGTCGCCGATATGCGAGTTGTGCGCCCACACCACGGCCCTGGCACCCTCGCCGCCCGCGCGCAGCGCCAGCTCCAGCGTGTCGAACATATGCTCGTCGCGCAGATTCCAGCTCTCGGCCGCGCCATAATACATCACGCGATAATAGGCTTCGGCATTGGCGATCAGCCGGGCGTTCTGCGTCGCGTCGAGGAACGCCTCGCCGTCGCTGGCGGCATAATCGAGCTGCTTCTCGACCAGATCCCTCAGCATCCGCACGACCTCCGCCTCGCAACGGGCATAGCCTTCGGTGACTGCCATCCGCCCATAGCGCGCAGGATCGTCGCGCCACGGAGTCAGGCATCCGTAGCGCTCGCGCGCGACTGCGGCCGCCTCGGGATCGACGCTGTCGAGATAGTCGATCACTGCGCGGATCGAGCCGTTGAGATTATAGAGATCAAGCCCGTGGAAGCGCACCTGATCTTCGGCTGCGCGCGTCGCATTGTGCTCGCGCAGCCAGCCGACGAAATCGTCGAACTCGCGATTGCGCCACATCCAGGTGGGAAAGCGCTGAAACGGCGGCTCCGCGCCGGGATTGGGGCGCTGCCGGACATGCGCGTCGATCGCCGCCGCGTCGGGCCAGTCGGCCTCGACCGCGACCATCGTAAAGCCATGTTTCTCGATCAGCCGCTTCGTGATCGCCGCCCGCGCGCGATAGAATTCGCTCGTCCCGTGGCTCGCCTCGCCCAGCAGCACCACGCGGGCGTCGCCGAAGCGATCGAACGCGGCGCCGAAACCCGGATCGTCGATGTCCGGCAGCGGCTCGGCGGCGTCGCGGATCAGCGCGACGGGCGACTGCTTCTTCTCCTCGCCGCCGCTCCAGCCATGCGCGCCGATCAGCGGCACAAAGCGGACGTCACCGAGGTTCTCGGTGTCGAACTCATTGTCGGATCGCCGCGTAACGCGGATCAGCTTCTGCACGCCCGCACTGCCCAGCGGCATCACCAGCCGGCCGCCGATCGCGAGCTGCGCCTTCAGCGGCTCGGGCACCTGCGGCCCGCCGGCAGCGATCAATATGGCGTCGAACGGCGCCTCCTCGGGCCAGCCCTTGGTGCCGTCCCCGGCGCGAACCTCGGCATTATCATAGCCGAGCGTCTTCAGGCGCTGCCGCGCCAGCTCGGCCAGCTCGGCATGCCGCTCGATCGCGAAGACCTGGTCCGCGATCCGGCTGAGCACTGCGGCGGCATATCCCGAACCGGCACCGACTTCGAGAACGCGCTGCCCGGGGGCCACACGTGCCTCCTCGATCATGTGCGCGACGATATAGGGCTGGGAGATCGTCTGCTCCGCCTCGATCGGCAGCGGTCCGTCCTCATAGGCGAACCGGGCGAACTCCTCGGAGACGAAGCGTTCGCGGGGCACCTCGCGCAACGCTGCGAGGAGGCGTTCGTCGCGGATACCGCGCGCGGCGATCTGACGATCGACCATCGTCGCGCGCGCCTGCTCGAAATCGGGCGTGCTGCGCATGCCGGAACAACGGCCCGGCAGCCCGAGGGTTCAAACCGTTTCCGCGGCGCGCTCGCCGGGCTCGCGCACGGGCTTGTCGGTACGGCGACCCGGCGCGGGATTGCTGAACTCCATTTCCGCGTCCATCGACCCGAAGCGCAGCGCCAGCAGGTCGCGGCTATAATTCTGGTGCACCTGCCATGGCTGCCGATTGCCCTGCTTGGGGAATTTCGGCAGCCCGCGCTGGACATAGCCCGAGCTGAAATCGAGCAGCGGCTGCTCTTCCACCGGCGCCTTCAGCCGGGGCGTCACCTGCCGCAGCCCGCGCTTCTTCATCGCGTTGAGCAGCCGACAGACATAGCCGCAGGTCAGATCCACCTTCAGCGTCCAGGATGCGTTGGTATAGCCGAAGGAGGAGGCGAGGTTCGGAATGTCCGAATACATCATTCCCTTGTAGTTCAGGGACTTCGATGGATCGACCGGCGTTCCGTCGATGCTGAGCGGAATGTCGCTCATCAGCTGCATCTCCAGCCCGGTCGCGGTCACGACCAGATCGGCCTCGAGCACCTCGCCCGAGCTCAGCCGGATCCCCTCCTTCACGAACCGGTCGATCGTGCCGGTCACGACCGAGGCCGTTCCGCTGCGGATCGCGTCGAACATGTCGGCATCGGGCACCAGGCACAGCCGCTGGTCCCAGGGATTGTAGCGCGGCGTGAAATGCGTGCCCGTGTCATAGTCGGGGCCCAGATGCTCCTGCACCATCTGGATCAGCCGCTCCTTCGCCTTTTCCGGATGCCTGCGCATCGCGCGGTAGAAATATTGCTGAAGCAGCACATTCTTCCACCGCGTGATCGCATAAGCGGTCTTGTCGGGCAGCCAGCGGCGCAGCCAGTTCGCGACTGCATCTTTCGACGGGCGCGAGACGACATAGGTGGGCGAGCGCTGGAGCATCGTCACATGCGCCGCATCGCGCGCCAGTTCGGGCACCAGCGTCACTGCCGTCGCGCCGCTGCCGATCACGGTCACGCGCTTGCCCGAATAGTCGACGTCCTCGCCCCAGAATTGCGGATGGACGATGCGCCCGGCGAAGTCCTGCACGCCTTCCCAATCAGGCGTGTAGCCACGATCATAGTTGTAATAGCCGGTGCACATGAAGAGGAAGCGGCAGCAGAAGCGCACTTCCTCGCGCTCCGGCCCCTTCTCGGCGACCACCCTCCACACCGCTTCGTCGGTCGACCAGTCGGCGCGTACCACGCGGTGCTGCGTGCGGATGTGCCGGTCGATCGCGAATTCGCGCGCCGTATCCTCGATATAGTCGAGGATGGCAGGACCGTCGGCGATCGACTTCGCCGCGGTCCAGGGCCGGAACGAATAGCCCAGCGTGTGCATGTCGGAATCGGAGCGGACGCCGGGATAGCGAAACAGATCCCAGGTGCCGCCGATCCGGTCGCGCCCCTCCAGCACCACATAGCTGCGGTCGGGGCATTTGTCCTGCAGGTGATAGCCGGCGCCCACGCCGGATATTCCTGCGCCCACGACCACGACGTCGAAATATTCGCTCATGCGCCCTCTCCGCGAACGACTATTCCAGTTTCGGTCGCAGATCGCAACGGATCGATCAGTAATCCTTCGAATAGCGGAGGCTGACGCTCGACCCTCCGAACGAGCCGGTCTGCGAAAGCAGGCTCAGCGCGCGGGTGAGCGCGATTTCGAGCTGCGTAGCGGTGAAGCCGCGCGCGTCGGTGATGATCTCGACATAGATGTCGTCGGTCAGATACTGGCCCGCCGCCAGTGCCGTTCCGCGACCGCTCACTTCGTCCGCGCCCAGGATTCGCAGCCGATCGATCCCCGCCGCCTGACGCAGCTCGCCCAGCGGGTTGAGCCCGCCGCCGGTCCCGCGCAGCGAATTGAGCGCCGCGGCGAGCTGGATCGCTTCGGTGGCCGACAGGTTCGTCACCGAACTTCCGAACAACAGCCGCGCCAGCACTTCGTCCTGCGGCAGGGTCGGCGATGAAGTGAAGGCGACGTCCGGCTGCTGCGCCGTACCGGTCACCCGGATGATCGCCGTGATCCCCTCCGCCGTCGTGCTCGCCGAAATGTTCAGCGTCGGATTGGCGAGCCGATCGCCGACGAAGTCGACACGGCTGGTGTTCTCATTCAGCTCGAAGCGCCGCCCGGCGAAGGAGTAGGTGCCCTGCACCACTTGCGCATAGCCGCCGATGTTCGGGTTCGTGGCCGTGCCTTCGACGGTGATCCGGGCGCCCCATTCGGATTCCAGACCCATGCCGGAGACGAACAACCGATTATCCGCGTTAACGACGAGGTTGAGCCGGATCTCGTGCTCGGGCACCGGCTGGCGTTCGTTCCTCGCATATGCCTGGTCGGCATCGCCGCCGTTCCGCCGCCGCACGCCTTCCAGCTCGGCGACCTCTGCTGAACCCTGGCGGATGATCCGGTACCTGGCTTCGGGGATCGTCAGTTCGCCGCGAACCAATGCGAAGTCGGCGTTGTTCGTCACTTCGACCCAGCCGTTCGCTTCGGCGGCCAGCGCGTCGCTCCGCGCCAGCGTGGCGTTCTCGAACTCGGCGCGCACCCGCAGCGGGAAACCTTCGTCGGCGGCAAGGCTGATCCGCCCGTTGGCCGTCACGCTGCCTTCGCCCGCACGTGCCCGCAGCTCGTTCAGCACCAGCTGGTCGTCGGTGAACCGGCCCTCGAGCCGCATGTTCGTCAGCCGCGTGCCATAGGTCTCGTTCTCGTAGGTGAGATTGTTCGCGCGCACGACGCCGGCGAGTTCGGGCGCGCGCACCCGGCCCGAGAAATTGGCCGCGACTCCGATCGGTCCGCGCAGCGTCTGGTCCGGCAGTCCGGCGAGCGAGAACAGCACGCCCGCGGGCCCGTTGTAGCGGATGCCGCCCGATAGCGGCGCCGCCATCAGCCGCTCGCGCCACGGGCCGGCGCCCGGCGGCAGCGGCCGTAGCGTCGCGATCACGCGCCCCACCGTCGTGGTGCCGCGCTTGATCAGCGCGCGCGCATCGCCGCCGTCGGGAAGCAGCTTGCCGACGAAGGTGATGTCCACCGCTTCGGATACGGTCGACAGGCTCGAGCGCGTGAAGTCGTCGATCTCGAGCCGCGCATCGGCGCGAGGGAACGTCGCCGGGTCCGGCTGCGCGAAGTCGAGGCTCCCGGTCGCCGTACCGCCGATGCCCAGACCGGGCACGAAGCCGTTGACGACCGACAGATCGAGTTCGTCGAGCCGTGCCTGGAGCACCAGTCCATTGCCGTAACGGCCGGCGATCCGGGCCGATCCTTGATCGAAGACGAGCCGCGTGGGTTGCAGCCGATAGCTGTCGTCGGTCAGCAGGATACGCGCGGGATCGTCGGTGCGGAACGCCACGCCGCTTGCCGATCCGCGCAGTGCGACCAGCCACTGGTCGGGAGCGAGCCGGGCGTTGGCCGCGATGCTGAACGGCACGCCGGTCGCGCCGCGCGCCACCAACTGCGCGGTTCCGCTGCCGCCTTCGTAGTTCACGCGCACCCGCGCCGCCTCGATCGTCAGCTGTCCGGTCGAAAGGTTGGCAATCTGCGCATCCCCGGACACTTGCGGCGTCTCGGTAAGCAGCACCGTCGCATCGATGATCGCGCGCCCGACGCGCAGATTGGCGACGCCCGGAATGCGCGCGTTGTTCGCCCGCGCGGTGATCGCCGCACGCTGCACGCCGCTCTGGGAAGCAAGCTCGGCCCGACCCTGCACGCCCGATCCGGCGAAGCGCAGCGTTCCGGCGAACGGACCGGCGGGCGTCTGACGGATCTGCCCGTCGATGTCCATGCCGGCGAAGCGCGCGCTGCGCACGTCGATCGCCAGCGTGTCGCCGGTCCGCACCAGTACATCGGCGTTGAACGGGCCGTAATCGGTCTCGCCGCTCGCCTCGACGGCATAGGCGCCGCCGTTGCCGCGCACCCGCGCGGTGAGCCCGGCCAGACCGACGCCGAGCCCCGGCCGCGGCGCGCGCAGCAGCACCTCCGGCTGCGCCAGCGAACCCGTCACCCGCGCGGCGAGCGGACCATATTGCTCCGAATAGGCATCGGCATTCAGCAGCAGCGCGCCGCCCGGCGCATAGCGCCCGGAGCCCGAGGTGATGCGGAATTCGGGTGCCCGCAGCCGCAGCTGGTCGAAGGTGATGACGCCTTCGGGATCGAAGCCGAGCCGCAGCGACGCGACTGCGTTTCCGCCCAGGAAATTGCGGATGCCGTCGCTGTAGATCCGCTGCGAACGTCCCGCGATCTGGCCGCGGATGCCCCAGCCGCCGCCGGGAGCCGCATACAGCTCGGCGTCGGTGGTGACGCTCACCACGCCGATGCCGTCGATCTGATAGTCGTTGATCCTGCCCTTCAGCGCGCCGGTATAGCGGCCTTCGCTGATGTCGGCGGCGACGATCGCGGTCGCGTTTACCCGGTCGGAAAGGATGCGCAGATTGTCGGACAGGATCTGGTCGCCGGTGATGGCGATATCGCCCTGCAGCGCCACGTCGGCGATCGGCCCTCCCGCCACGGCGTCGAGCCCGGTGATCCGCCCCGCCCGCGCCCGTACCGGGATCAGGATGCGCTCGGCATCCACCCGCGCCTGACCCTCGGCATAGAGTTGCCGCACGACCGTATCGCCAAATCCCAGCGCCCCTGCCTGCAGCTTGTAGTCGACCACGGGCGTGCCGAACGCGCCGTCGAGCGCCACCGTGGCGCGCACCGACTGGCCGACCAGATTGGGCGCGATCGCGCCGGGGGTCAGCAGCAGGCCGTCCACCCGGAAGTCCTCGAACCGGCTGCGATCGAGGTTGATCTTCCCCGCCGCCGCCAGCGACAGCGCATCCGATCGCAGCTGCACGCGTGTATCCGCGATCATTTCGTCGATCGCCGCGACGATCGCGACGTTCACCTGCGGCGCAGTCAGCCGCTCGACCGCGCCTTCCAGCACCAGCCCGGGGCGCACTGCCCCGCCGATACGGAAGGTGCCATCCTGCGCCGCGAGGTTCAGCATGGCGAAGCGTTGGCCGCCCAGCGTGCTGGCAAGCCGCCCTGCCCACGCCTCCCAGCTTCCGTCTCCCCGGACGGAGAGTTCGAGCGGCTGATCGATCCCGGCGAGGCCCGCGACGAGCCCTTCGGCGGGAGCATCCAGCTGCACGTCGAGATCGAGCTGATTCGCTTCGGGCACAGCGTCGAGGATCAGCGCCAGCCGGTCTCCGCCGGCCATCCCGGGCGCGGCGAGCGTGGCGCCCTCGGCGCGGATCTGCGCCCGGCCATCGTCGATATGCGCGCTTCCCTCCAGCCGGGCGACATGCCGCCTGCCGGTCACTGCCTCGCCCACGATCAGCCGACCGATCGAAAGCGCATCGATGTCGATGTCGATGTTCGGCAGCAGCGGCGCATCCGGATCGCGCGGCTCCTCGCTCGGGATCAGTTCGGGCAGCCGCTCGAGCCGGATTTCCGGACTGGTGAGCCGGTCGATATCGAGATGATTGGAAAGCAGCGCGAACGGCTGCCAGTCGAGCGTGATCCGCTCGGCGCTGGCGAACGTCCCCTCGGGATCCTGCACCGCCACATTATGCAGCACCATCTCGCCGTAGATCGACCCGTCGATCCGCCCGATCTTGATGTTGAGACCCGATGCGAGCGTCAGATTGCTGAGCCGATCGGCGACGAACTGGCGCCCGAACGGCGTGTTGACCAGCAGCAGCAGCGCACCGACCAGCACGACCACGCCGCCGGCGACGATGCCGATCCACTTCGCCACCCGCTGCCAGAGCGGACGCTTGTCGACATCATGCTCCTCGCCCGCGGTGTCGTCGGGGGCTCGCTCGGGTGCATCATGAACTTGGGTGTCGGTCATCAGAAGGCCTGCCCGATCGAGATATAGAGGGCGACCTTCGGCTCGCCTTCGCGGCGGTTCAGCGGTGTCGCCACATCGACGCGCAGCGGACCGAAATTGGTGTAGAACCGCCCGCCGATGCCCACGCCGAAGCGCAGATCCTGCCCCTGGGGGTAGATGGTCTCATAGACCTGCCCCGCGTCGATGAACGGCACGATCCCGAAATTGCCGAAGCGATAGCGCGCCTCGAGCGAGAATTCGTTGAGGCTGCGCCCGCCGATCGGTCGCCCGTCGGGCGCGAGCGGGCCAAGCTCCTGATAGCCGAAGCCGCGCACCGATCCGCCGCCGCCGGCGTACATGCGGCGCGAGGGCGGCAGGTCGTTGCGATCGATCCCCGGAATAGTGCCGACCCGCGCACGGCCGGCGATCACCAGATCGTCGCTCACCGGATAATAGGCGGTGCCCTCCAGCAGCACCCGGGCATAGGGCCGCGCCGCCCCGCGCACCGAGGTTTCGGGGCTCACGTTCAGCTTGATGCGAAAGCCGCGCGTGGGGTTCAGAAGGTCGTCCGACGTATCGAAGCCGACGAAGGCGGGCAGCGCACCGATCAGCCACGTTCCGCGATCGCGCCGGCCGAGATCGAAATTATACCGGTCCTCGTTGGTCCCGACGATCTCGAAGCCGTAATAATAGGTCCAGCGCTTCTGCCAGATCGGCGTCGATTCGAACGCGATCCGGCCGGCGAAGGTGCCGGTGTAGCTTTCGAATGCCTCATAGTCGCTGTGATTGGCCTCGAGCCGCAGCGAAACCGTGCGATCGCGCCGCCCCGCGTTCGAGCGGCGAAAAACCAGCGAAAGCCCCTGTTCCTGCGTGCCCGCCACTCCGCCTGCGATCAGCGCGCCTTCGGGCGGGAAGAGGTTGCGGTGCGTCCAGCTCCCCTCCACCCGCAGGCCCTGCCCGGTGTTGTACCCGGCCTCGGCCGCGAGCGTGCGCGGCGGCCCGGCATCCTGCCGGACGAGCAGATGGACATATTCGGTCCCGTTCGGCGCTTCCTCGCCGGTCCGCTGCGCCTCGACCGAGACGGTCGAGAACAGCCCCGTCGCGATCAGCGCCTCGCGAAGATCGTCCACCTTGCGGCTGTCGTACAGTTCGCCGCGCTCGAATCGCGCCAGCGTCCGCACGTGCTCGGCCCCGAACGCCAGCTCGGATTCCTCGGAGGCCGGCTCGGTCGAGATCCCGTTGAACGAGACACGCGGCCCCAGATTGACCGGAAGGGTATAGGCGCCGGTGTGAGTCTCGCCGTCGAGCAGGATGTCGCGCTCGAGCAGTTCGATGAACGGATAGCCCTGCTGCGGCAATCGCAGGCTGACGTTCGCCTCCGCCGCCTTTACGCGAACCGCGTCGATCGGATCGCCTGCTTCGAGCGGCAGCGCCTCGTCGATCAGTCCCGGCGGTTCGGTGGGGGCACTGTCGATACGGACCGAACCCAGCCGATAGAGCGGGCCGGGTTCGACGTTCAGCCGCACGCGCAGCCGGCTCGGCTGCTCGGGGTCCTGGACGACCGATGCGGTCGCGGTGCCGTCGTAATAGCCTTCCGCCTGCAGCAATCGGGTCGCGAGATTCTCGTCCTCGCGCGCCCGTGCGGCTACCATCGCGGCGTTTGCCGCCTCGCCGTCGCCTTCCTCCAGCGCCGAAAGATCCTCGAAACGATCGAGCAAACCGACCTGCTCGAGTCCCTCCACGACGGTCGCATAGCGGACCTCGACTTCCTCGGCGGGATCGACGCCTTCGATTTCGCGCGGATCGACTTCGAATTCGGCCAGAGGCGTCAGCGGCTCGGCGAATTCGGGCGCTTCGTCGGCCACGGCCGGCAAGGTGCCGATCTCGCCTTCCAGCGTCCGATCCATCGCGTCGGCGGATTCGGTCGGCTCCACGACCTGCGTGTCCTCGACCACTTCGAAACGATCGATCGGCTCGAGCGGCGCGTAGAGATCGCCGCTGATCTCGGGCAGCGCTTCCTCGAATTCGGATTCGGGGATGATCGGCTCGGCATCCTGCGGCGATTCAGGCGCGACCTCGCCGGGCGCGCCCGCTTCTGCTTCCTGCCCCGCCGCATCCTGAGCCCAGGCGGCTCCCGGAAGAACCGCCGCACTCGCAATCGCCGCAACCCAAACCGCTCTCACGCCGTGACGCACGCGCCTCCTCCAGGAGCCGCGCTTTGGTTCCGGCCCTCTCGCCTCCGTAACGACCAAAGTCGCGTTTGGCTCCCCCCGGCAGCTACGGTGCGGCAAGAAATCCTTCGTATCGACAGCAGGATGCATCCCTTCCGCATCAGGCCGCGTTGACCGGCGTGACGCTAATCAGGGACGCATGATGACCGACACCACCGCTCCGCCCCCCGCGACGCACCCCGGATCCGAGTCCCGGCATCCGTGGGAACATCCCTGGCGGGCGTGGAAGTCCGTCCTGTCGCGCGTCTATTCGATGAACGGCTATCACAATCTCTCGCTGATGGCCGCGGGCGTGGCGTTCTACGCTTTTCTCTCCTTCGTTCCGCTGCTCGGCGCGATCGTCATGACCTATGGCCTGTTCGCCGATCCCGCGGCTGTCGCCCGCCATATGGAAACGATCATCGAAGCGGTTCCCGCGGATGCCGCGGGGCTGATCCAGGATCAGTTGCTCAGCGTCACCAGCACCGCCTCGTCGGAAGCGGGGCTCGGTCTCGCGATCGCGCTGCTGGTGTCGATCTATGGCGCGACGCGCGCCTCCAAGGCCGTGATGCAGGCGCTCAACGTGATCTATGAGGAAGAGGAAGGCCGCAACATCATCAAGACGACGCTTACCGCCGCCGCGATCACGGTGGGCGCGATCCTCGCCGCGCTTGTCGGCCTCTTTTCCGCCGGCGCGCTCGGCTATCTGCGCGGCGCGGTCGGCTCGCTCGGCGGTGCCGGCGTGCTGGCGGTCCAGATCGTCACCTGGCTGCTGGCGGCGGCGATCGCGAGCGCGGGCTTCGCGGCGATGTACCGCTACGGCCCCGATCGCGCCGACGCCCGCTGGCAGTGGCTGTCGATCGGTTCGGTCGCCGCGACGGTGCTGTGGCTGCTCGCCACGCTGCTGCTCGGCGTCTACACTGCCAATTTCGCCAATTACAACGCCACCTATGGCGCGCTCGGCGCCGTCGTCGTGTTGCTGATGTGGCTCTATGTCTCGGCCTATGCGGTGCTGATCGGCGCCGAGATCAATGCCGAGGCCGAACGGCAGACCAGCGCCGATTCGACCACCGGCCCGCCGCGTCCGCGGGGCCAGCGCGGCGCCACCATGGCAGACACGCTGCCCAGCAAGCGCCAGCACAAGCCCCGCCGCGATAAATACTGACCACGGGGCGTCAGCCCTCCGCCTTCAGCCGCGCGCGGAACTTGTGGAGCAGCGGCTCGGTATAGCCGTTCGGCTGCGCCACGCCCTCGAACACCAGCGCCCGCGCGGCCTGGAACGCCAGGCTTTCGTCCTCGTGTCCGGCCATCGGACGATAGGCGGGATCGCCCGAATTCTGAGCATCGACTTTCGCGGCCATGCGCCGAAGCGCCGCCTCGACATCCTCGGCGGTGGCCACGCCGTGCAGCAGCCAGTTCGCCATGTGCTGCGAGGAGATGCGCAGCGTTGCGCGGTCTTCCATCAGCCCGATGTCGTTGATGTCGGGCACCTTCGAACAGCCGACGCCCTGATCGATCCAGCGGACGACATAGCCGAGGATGCCCTGCGCATTGTTGTCGAGCTCGCGTGCCACTTCCTCCGGCGTCCAGTTGCGCCCCAGCGCCAGCGGAACGGTGAGCAGCGGCTCCAGCCCCGGCACCGCCTCGCCCGCGATATGCTTCTGCCGCTCGAACACGTCGACCTGATGATAATGCAGCGCATGCAGCGTCGCCGCGGTCGGGCTCGGCACCCAGGCGGTATTCGCGCCCGATCTGGGGTGGCCGATCTTGGCGTCCATCATGTCGGCCATACGATCGGGCGCGGCCCACATGCCCTTGCCGATCTGCGCCTTGCCCGAAAGCCCGCAGGCCAGGCCGATCCGCACGTTGCGGTCCTCATAGGCCTGGATCCAGGTCGAGGACTTCATCTCGCCCTTCGGGATCATCGGGCCCGCACGCATGCTGGTGTGGATCTCGTCGCCGGTGCGGTCGAGGAAGCCGGTGTTGATGAAGACGATGCGATCCTTCACCGCATGGATGCACGCGGCGAGATTGGCCGAGGTGCGCCGCTCCTCGTCCATCACGCCCACTTTCACCGTGTGGCGTTCGAGCCCCAGCAGATCCTCGACCGCATCGAACAGCCGATTGGTGAACCCCGCCTCTTCGGGTCCGTGCATCTTCGGCTTCACGATATAGATGCTGCCCGTGCGGCTGTTGCGCAGCTTGCCGAGGCCTCGAAGATCGTAGAGGCCGATCAGGCTGGTGACGATCGCGTCGAGAATACCCTCGGGCGCCTCGCCACCATCGGCAAGCGTCACGGCCGGCGTCGTCATCAAATGGCCGACGTTGCGCACGAACAGCAGCGAGCGGCCGGGAAGCGTGAATTCGGTTCCGTCGGGCCGGGCGTAGGTCCGGTCCTCGGCGAGCCGCCGCGTCACGCTGCGTCCGCCCTTCTCGAACGTCTCCTCCAGATCGCCGCGCATCAGCCCCAGCCAGTTGGCATAGGCGGCCGCCTTGTCCTCGGCATCGACCGCCGCGACCGAATCCTCGAGATCGACGATGGTGGTGATCGCCGCTTCAAGCAGCACGTCGGCGATGCCCGCCGGATCGTCCTTGCCGATCGGATGGTCGCGATCGATCGTCACTTCGATGTTCAAGCCGTTGTGCCGGAACAGCAGCGATTCTCCGCGCTGCCCCACGAATTGGCCCGGATCGGCAAGCGGCAGGTCGCCGCTGCGGAAATCGCTCCAGGACATGCCCTTGAGCGGCACCGCCTCGTCGAGGAACGCCTTGGCGCGGGCGATCACCTGCGCGCCGCGCCCGGGGTCATAGCCGCCCGGCTTCGCCGTGCCGGGAAGCGCATCGGTGCCGTAGAAGGCGTCGTACAGGCTTCCCCAGCGCGCATTGGCGGCGTTGAGCACGAAGCGCGCGTTGAGCACGGGGACGACGAGCTGCGGACCCGCCATCGTGGCGATCTCGGCATCGACATTCTTCGTGCCGATGGCGAACGGCTCGGGCTCGGGCACCAGATAGCCGATCTCGCGCAGGAACGCCTCCTGCGCCTTCGGATCGGCCGCGCGCTGCGGGTCCTGCGCGCTCCAGCCATCGATCTTCGCCTGCAGCGCGTCGCGCGTGGCGAGCAGCGCGCGGTTCTCGGGCACGAAGCGCTCGAAGATCGCCGCAACGCCGTTCCAGAAGTCCTCGGCGCCGAAGTCGAGGCCGGGCAGCACCTGCCCTTCGATGAACTCGGCGAGCGGCCTGGCGACCTTCAGGGTGGCGCGATCGACAGTTGCGGGCATGGGTCCTCCTGTTCGGCTTTGCATCTTTTCGGCCTGGGGAGGGCGGAACGCGCTTACGCCAGCGAGGCTCCGCCGATCAACCCCGGTCGGGCTCCACCGCTGCCGCAGCGGCCTCCAGCCGCTCGAGCATCTGGCGCAACCGTCCAAGCTCCTCGGCGCTGAACGCCTCGAAGATCTGCCGTTCCAGCTCGAGCGCCTTGGGCGCGATCTCGCGATAGAGCTGCCAGCCGGCCTCGCTGAGCGTCAGCAGGTGCGAGCGCTGGTCGGCCGGGTTGGGCGCGCGCGTCACGAGCCCCCGGTCGCCCAGCGCGATCGCGGCCCGGCTCACCGTCACCTTGTCCATATGCGTCCGGGCGCCGAGCGCCTGTTGCGTCATCGCGCCGCCCTCGGCGAGCACCGCCACGAGCCGCCATTCGGGAATACGCAGCCCGAACAGCGCCTGATAGGTGGTGGCGATCGCGTTCGACACGCGGTTCGACGCGATCGACAGGCGATAGGGAAGAAACGCGTCGAGCTTCAGCGTGTCGGCCATGGCTTCCTTGCTACGCCGAGCGGTGCGCAACGCACAACAGCCCGGTTGCGGGCGGGAACCCGGAGCCCTGCTCGCACGTAGTAGAGGCACGGTAGAGACCGAACAAAAACAGACCATTAGCCGCGAGCAACCCCATGTATCCCTGGAAGCACGAAGCGCAGGATCGACTGCAGACGATGTTGTTCGAGCATGTTCGGGCGGCGGACTTTCCCTGCGTGGGCGCCAAGGCGGCACTTGCGCGCGGCACGCTTGAAGTGCTCGCCTGCAACCGGATCGACAGCGCTTGGGACGATGTCCGCATCCATGACCGGCTGCTTCACTTCGCGCAGGAATATGCGCGCGACAGGACGCTGTTCCGCAGCTTCGCGGTCATCTTCGAAGGCCCCGGCAACTTGGATGAAGCTGCGTTCGAGACCGCGCTGTGGAAACGCGTCCAGTCGCTGTCGGACAAAGACGTCTGGCGCGGCCAGAAATATGACCCCCGCGTGAGCGCAGATCCGGAGAATCCGCATTTCTCGCTGAGCTTCGGCGGCGAGGCCTTCTTCATCGTCGGTCTGCACCCGAATGCCAGCCGCCCTGCCCGCCGGTTCGATCGTCCGGCGATGGTCTTCAACCTGCATGACCAGTTCGAAACGCTGCGCGCCGAAGGCAAATATGAAGGCATGCGCGAAAAGATCCTGGTGCGTGACGAGGCACTTGCCGGCTCGCGCAATCCGATGCTCGCGCGGCACGGCGAGCTGAGCGAGGCGCGCCAGTACAGCGGCCGCCAGGTCGGATCGGAATGGTCCTGCCCCTTTCATTATGCGGGAGACACGTCATCGACACTCAAGTGATTGCGGTGCGGAGCGGCACTGCGTTCCGGCTCGCGCGCGGCGAAACGCTGGTGGTGATCGATCCGAAGGGCGAACAGGTCGCCGATCTCCTCGCGTTCAACGCCGACGACATGGACGAAGTGATCTCGTCCGGGCGCACCCTCGACTATGCCGAGACGATCCGCCTCACCACCGGCCACAGCCTCTATTCGAACCGCTCGAACGTGCTCCTCGACATCGTCGAGGACACGGTCGGCATGCACGATTTCCTGCTGACCCCCTGCTCGGTCGATACGTTCCACCACTTCTATCCGGACCAGCCGCCGCACCGCGGCTGCTTCGGCAATCTAGCCGAGGCGCTGGAGCCCTATGGCGTCGCCCGCGATCGTATCCCGGTCGCGTTCAACTGCTTCATGAACGTCCCCGTCGACGGCGAGACCGGGCGATTGCGCGTATTGCCGCCGCTCAGCAAGGCGGGCGATCACATCAAGCTGCGCGCCGCGATGGATCTGGTGATCGGCCTCACTGCCTGTTCGGCGCCCGATTCGAACGGCGGCAGCTTCAAGCCGATTCACTACCGCATCGAACCCGCGCCCGATCCTTGAGTTGCAAAAAATGCAACGGCACCGGCATTTCTTCGCACTTGCAACATCGCGTGCTGCAGTGCACAAGAGCCGTGCCTTTCAGGCATCCTCTCCTAAACTTTTCAAAGGGCGGCCCTCGGGTCGCCCATTTTTTTGCGCTCGGCCCGTGCTGTGTCCGCACGCCGCTTCCGCTCTCAGCCCTTCATCTGGCGCTTGATCGTCGCCTGCGTCGCCTTGCCATAGGGCGGCTTCATTCCCGCCAGCTTCGCGACGTCCACCTTCGGCTGGCGGTAGAGGCTGCGCGCGTGGCTGAACGTGCGAAAGCCCGCCTCGCCGTGATAGGCGCCCATGCCTGACGGGCCGATCCCGCCGAACGGCAGCTCCTCCTGGCTGACGTGGAAGATCACGTCGTTGAGCGTCACTCCGCCGGAAATCGTGCGATCGAGCACGCGCCGCTCCTCGTCCGAATCGCTTCCGAAGTAATAGAGCGCAAGCGGCCGATCGCGACGGTTCACTTCGCCGATCGCCCCGTCGACATGCTCATAGGTCCGCACCGGCAGCACCGGGCCGAACAGTTCCTCCTGCATCACCGTCATCTCGTCGGTCGCGTTGCGGATGATGGTGAGCGGCATCTTGCGCGCGTTGGAGGCGGCGAAGTCTTCGTTGCCGGGGTTGACCGTAACGATCTCGGCGCCTTTCGCCCGCGCGTCGTCGATCCAGCCGCTCAGCCGCTCGAAATGGCGATCGTTGATGATCGCGGTATAATCCGGGTTCGCCAGCAGCGTCGGATATTGCCGCGCGGCGGCCGATTTCAGTCCCTCCACTACCGCGGCCTCGCGCTCTGCCGGCACCAGCATGTAGTCGGGCGCGAGGCAGATCTGCCCGGCGTTCATCATCTTGCCGGTCACGACTCGCTCGGTCGCCTTGTCGACATCGGCCGAGCGGCCGAGCAGCACCGGCGACTTGCCGCCCAGTTCGAGCGTCACCGGCGTCAGATTGTCGGCCGCTGCGTGCAGGATGTGGCGGCCGATGCCGGTCGCGCCGGTGAAGAGCAGATGATCGAACGGCAGCTCGGCGAACGCCTTGCCCACCTCGGGGCCGCCGCTCACGAACGCCAGTTCCTCGTCGGCGAAATAGCTCGGGCGCAGCTCCTCGAACAATGCCGCGACGACCGGCGTGAATTCGGACGTCTTGACCATCGCCCGATTGCCCGCCGCCAACACTCCGGCGAGCGGGCTCATCACCAGATTGACGGGAAAATTCCACGGCGCGATCACCCCGACCACGCCCTTGGGCTGATATTCCACCCATGCCCTGGCGCCGAACAGGCCGAGCGGGAAGAGCACCGGCTTCTTGTCGCGCTTCGCCCATTTCTCCAGATGCTTGCGCGCATGCGCCAGCGGCGCCACCGAGGCGGCGATGTCGGTGATCATCGATTGCTCGCGGCTGCGATGGCCGAAATCCTCCGACAGCGCCTCGCAGAAGCGCCCGGCATTGTCGCGCACCATCGCGATCGCCCGCGCGAGCCGATCCTTGCGGACCTCCAGCGTTACCGGCAGCTCCGCATCGAAGGCGGCGCGCTGCCGCTCGAGAATGTCCTTCATCGCACTTCCCCCTGTGGGACCAGCAGGATCACCGGCCCTGCGGGCCTTGTTGCATAGTCCAGCGTCGTGCCGACCCAAAACGTCCACGCCGAAATCGCCAGCAGCACGCCCAGCGGCACCCGATCGGTCGAACGCATCCTGCGCCCGCCGAGCCGAAACGCAAGCACCGCGGCCAGACCGATCAGGCACGCGATCAGCAATACCGGCGCCAGCGCCTGCCAGCCGAGCCACAACCCGATCGCGCCGAACAGCTTCGGGTCGCCTCCCCCCAGCCCTTCGCGCCGCCGCAGCGCGCGATAGGCGAGCCGGACGATCTGGAGCGACGCATAGCCCGCGGCGCCGCCGAGCAGCCGGGCATCGAGCGGCGGTCCATGCGGAGGCAGGTGCAGCAGTCCGGTGGCGACTCCGCCAAGCGCAAGCGCGCCGGTGAGCTCGTTCGGAAGCCAGAAGGCGGCGAGGTCGATCGTCCCCAGCGCGAGCAGCAGCCAGCCGAAGAGCGCCCCCGCCGCTCCTTCCCATCCGGGCGCGAGCAGCCCCGCGGCGATGCCGATCGCGCCGCCGGCAAGCTCGACGATCAGATGACCGGGCGCGATTGCGGCGCCGCAGCTGCGACAGCGCCCGCGCTGCACCAGATAGCTCGCCACCGGCACCAGCTCGTGCGCCTTCAGCGTCGCGCCGCACGCGTCGCACATCGATCGTCCGGAAAGCGCCGAACGCCCTTGGGGCCAGCGGATCGCCACCGTCGCGATGAAACTGCCGAACACCAGCCCCAGCACGCCGAGCAGAAGCGGCCAGGCAATTGCCTCATCCATCGGCGTGCGGCGGCTTCTTGCGGATCAGATAGCGATAGACTCCGAAGATGTTGATCGCGAACAGCACCAGATTCTGCGAGAGCAGCGGCGGATCGTCCGAAAGGAGCGCACCGGCGATCCAGGCAATGCTGGAGGCGACGAACAACAGAAAGCCGAAGCCGATGACTCGGCGGCCGAGGTCGAGCGACACCATGAAAGCGGCGATCATTCCGCTGATCGAGGCAAACCATTTGAGTATTTCGACGAGCGGCATCGGAACCCTTTCGCATCGTTCATGCGGGCGCCGAGCGGCTTTTGCAAACCGGCCCCGACGTCCCTAGATCGCGTGCAAACCCGCGAAGGAGCAAACATGTCCACCGATCCCGTCGTCATCGCTTCCTATGCCCGCACGCCCATGGGCAGCTTTCAGGGCTGCCTCACCGGCGCCAGCGCCACCGATCTCGGCGCGACGGCGGTTGGCGCGGCGGTCGAGCGCGCGGGTCTGAAGGGCGAGGCGGTGGACCGGATCTACATGGGCTGCGTGCTGCCCGCCGGCCTCGGCCAGGCCCCTGCCCGCCAGGCGGCGATCCGCGCCGGCCTGCCCGATCATATCGAAGGCACGACGGTCAACAAGATGTGCGGATCGGGGATGCAGGCGGCGATCATGGCCGCCGATACGCTTGGTGCGGGTTCGGCCGACATCGTGATCGCGGGCGGCATGGAGAGCATGACCAACGCCCCCTATCTCTCGATGCGCCACCGCGGCGGGGCCCGGATCGGCCACGACGTGCTGAAGGACCACATGTATCTCGACGGGCTCGAGGACGCCTATGAGCCCGGCAAGCTGATGGGCGCCTTCGCCGAGGAAACGGCGCGCGAATATCAGTTCACGCGCGAGGCGCAGGACGATTATGCGATCGAATCGCTCACCCGCGCGCAACAGGCGCAGAAATCGGGCGCGTTCGATCGCGAGATCGTTCCCGTCGAGGTGCAGGGCCGCAAGGGCAGCACCACCGTGAGCCTCGACGAACAGCCCTCGCGCGGCGACGTTGCGCGGATTCCCACGCTCAAGCCGGCCTTTTCCAAGGATGGCACGATCACGGCCGCCAACGCCTCCTCGATCTCCGACGGCGCCGCAGCACTGGTGCTGACTCGCGCTAGCATCGCCGAGAAATACGGGCTCGATCCGGTCGCCCGCGTCGTCGCGCATGCCGCGCACGCCCATGCGCCCGCGCGCTTCACCACCGCGCCGGTGTTCGCGATGCGCAAGGCGCTCGAAAAGGCGGGGTGGGAGATCGGCGACGTCGATCTGTTCGAAGTCAACGAGGCCTTCGCCGCTGTTGCGATGATCGCGATGCGCGATCTTTCGATCCCGCACGACGTGCTCAACATCCATGGCGGCGCCTGTGCGCTCGGCCATCCGATCGGCGCCAGCGGCGCGCGGGTGCTCACCACCCTGCTGTCGGCACTCGAGGGCGCCGGCCAGAAGCGCGGCCTGGCCTCGCTCTGCATCGGCGGCGGCGAAGCGACGGCCATGGCAGTGGAAATGCTGCGCTGAGGCGCCTGGCCGGGGCGGTGCCACTGTCGCCTGAAGCGAACATGCCCTAGGCACCGCCATAGCCGCTGCTATGAAGCGGGAATGACGCCGAGCTCGCTCCTGCTCACCGGATGTGCCCAATCGCTACGCTGCCTGTCTGCCTGGCTCGACAAGGCCTGTGAGGAGGCGGACGATGCCGATGCGCTGATGGGGCTGCGGCTAGCGCCCGACATGTTCCCGCTGGCGTCGCAGGTCCGCTTCGCCTGTTTCCAGGCGCTCGAGCCCTGCTATCGGCTCGCGGGCCATCCGGTCGCGGACTCGGCCGTCGCGATCCGCAACGAAGGCGCCGCCGCCGGCGAGACGGCGGGCACATTCGCCGCCGCGCAGGCGCGGATCGCGGAAACGCTGACGATGATGGGCGCGATGGATCACGGGGCGATGGATGCGGGCGCACAGCGCGCGGTCGCGCTCGATCTGCCGATGGGGATGATCTTCGATTTCGAAAGCGGCGAGGCCTATGTCCGCGACTGGGCGCTGCCGCAATTCTATTTCCACCTCAACGCGGCCTATGCCGTCCTGCGGCACCACGGCGCGCCGCTCGGCAAGGTGGATTATGTAGCCTATGCCCTGCCGTGCCTGCGTCCGGGGACGGCGCCCGGAGGCTGACGCCAACGGTTCATGGCGCCGTTCCGGACCGGCTTCTGAGCGGCGTCAGGGAACGTCCTCGCCCGGATCGACTCCCCACAGCCGCGTCTGCTCGACATAGCCGCCGCGCCCGCGCACGTCGAACCAGCACCAGCCGCGCCCGCATTTGCTGATCCGGCCGACCACGCCCGCCTGCGCGCGCCAGTTGATGCGGGCATTCTCACGCGCGGCCGCGCGCATTTCCACCGTCGCGCCCACCACCATCGCGGTGCGCGTGTCGCTCAGCAGATTGACCTGCATCCAGCCTTGGGTGCCGTCCGGATCCTCGATCTTGCGCCAGTCGCCATAGATGTCGACGACACGGATCGGCAGGTCCTCGCGCACATAGAGCCAGATCGCCGGATAGTTGCGCCCCGGCCCGGTGCGCATCCGCGCCCGGCTGGCGGAGATCGACGCATAATAGGGCGGGCTGCGCTGCGCCTGCGCCTCGTCGTAGGAAACCGCGGCCAGTCCCAGCACGACGGCACCGAACGTGAGCCAACCCGAGATCCGCATGCCACCCCCTCGCGTGCCTTCGCCACGCGTCTACCGTGTCGGAGCGGCGGGCTTCAACCGTTGACTGCTTCGGCTCGTCCCGCCAAGCCGCTCATCATGGTACAGACAGCGCGCCCCTCCCGCCCGAAAGTTGCCGTGACTCGGCGGCTGCCCGAAGCGGTGGAGGCGCGCATGGCCGAGCTGTTCGACGCGGTGCCGCGCAGCGACGATTCGCCGCTCTCGCGCGCGCAGCTCGCCGCCGCCATGGCCGATACCGACGTGCTGGTCCCCACCGTCACCGACGTCATCGACGCGGGCCTGATCGAAGGCGCCGGAGAACGACTGCGGCTGATCGCCAACTATGGCGCCGGAGTCGATCATATCGATCTCGCCGCCGCGCGCGCCCGCGGCATCCTCGTCTCGAACACGCCCGGCGTGCTCACCGAGGACACTGCAGACATGACGCTGGCGCTGATCCTCGCCGTGCCGCGCCGGCTGGTCGAAGGCGATGCGCTGGTGCGCTCGGGCGAATGGGCCGGCTGGGCCCCCACGGCGATGCGCGGCCACCGGATCGGCGGCAAGCGGCTCGGCATCCTCGGCATGGGGCGGATCGGCGAGGCGGTCGCCCAGCGCGCCCGCGCCTTCGGTCTCCAGGTCCATTATCACAACCGCCGCCGGATGCCCGGAACGCTCGAGGCGCAGCTCGGCGCGACCTTCCACGACGATCTCGACTCGATGCTCCGCACGGTCGACATCCTGACGATCCACACGCCGCACACTGCGGAAACCGAAGGGCTGATCGACGCGCGCCGGCTCGATCTGCTCGGTCCCGAGGGCTGGCTGGTCAACACCGCGCGTGGCGAGATCGTCGATCCCGAGGCGCTGGTGACGGCGCTTGAAAGCCGCCGCATCGCGGGCGCGGGGCTCGACGTCTATGTCGGCGAACCTGCGGTCGACTCGCGGCTGATCGCGCTGCCCAACGTCGTACTCCTCCCCCATCTCGGCTCCGCCACCTTCGAGGGGCGCGAGGACATGGGGGCGAAGGTGATCGCCAACATCCGCGTCTGGGCCGACGGGCACCGCCCGCCGGATCAGGTTCTCGAAGGCTGGCTCTAGTCGGCGCCGGCCTGCCGCCGGCGCCCCCGGATCAATCGCCGGTAAGGATGCGGTCGACCAGTTGCTTCACGGTCGGCACGAACCCGTTCGAATAGAAGGGGTCCTTCTTGAAATTGAACGCCGCATGGCCCGCGAACATCAGATTCTCCTCGGGATCGCCGCCATGGGCGATGTCCTGCAGCGTCTTCTGGATGCAGAAGCTGCGCGGATCGGCGAGCCGGCCGGTCGAATTCGTCTCGGTGTCCGCCCAGCTCGAGAACTGGCACTGGCTGAGGCAGCCCATGCAATCGGCCTGATCCTTGCGGATCACTGCCTTCTCGTCCTCGGCGACGAATACGAGCGTGTTGTCGGGCGTCTTGAGCGCCGAAGTATAGCCGAGGCCGAACCATTCGCGCGCGCGCAGCAGATCGTTGCGCGTCACCCAGAAATTCCTGCCCTTCACGCCCACGTCGAGCTGGAAGGTGTGATCGCCCGCGCTTTCGGTCGAATAGGGGATCTGGCGTTCGCTGCGCGCCTCCAGGCTGCGCAGGAACGGGTTGCGCACCGCGCTCGAATAGAAGCCGGTCGGCGAGAAACGGTGGAGCAGCACGTCGCCCTCGTCGAGCGTCATCAGCCGCGCCTTCCATGCTTCGGGGATCGGGCTTTCCTGCGTCAGCAGCGGGCGGGTACCGAACTGGAAGGCGATCTGCCCCAGCTCGGGATTGTCGATCCAGTCGTTCCAGTCGCGCAGATACCAGACGCCGCCCGCCATCACGATCGGCACTTCGTCCGAGATACCGCCTTCGCGCATCACCTCGCGCAGCGCTTTCACGCGCGGATAGGGATCCTGCGGCTGCAACGGGTCTTCGGCGTTCGAAAGCCCGTTATGCCCGCCGGCCAGCCACGGATCCTCGTACACCACTGCGCCGAGCAGTTCCTGCGCTTTGGAATAGGCGCGCTTCCAGAGGGCGCGGAACGCGCGGCCCGAGCTGACGATCGGCAGATAGCTGACGTTATACTGAGTCGCGATCTCGGAGAGCTTGTACGGCATCCCCGCGCCGCAGGTCACACCCGCGACCAGCCCGCGCGTCCGCTCGAGCACGCCGTGAAGCACGCGCTGCGCGCCGCCCATTTCCCACAGCACGTTGATGTTGATCGCGCCCTTGCCGCCGGCGATGTCCCAGGCGCGCTGCACCTGCTGGACCGCGCCTTCGATCGCATATTGGATCAGTTCCTCATGCCGCTCGCGCCGCGTGAGCGCACGATAGACCTGGGGGATGATCTTGCCCTCGGCGTCGTAGCTGTCGGCGTTGACGGCGCTCACCGTGCCGATCCCGCCCGCCGCGGCCCAGGCGCCCGCGCTGGCATGGTTGGTGGCGGATACGCCCTTGCCGCCTTCGACCAGCGGCCACACTTCGCGGCCACCGTAGCTGATCGGCTTCAGACCCTTGAACAAACACTTCCTCCAGCAATCGATTTCGCCTGTGCTAGCCGCATGCCTCTTGAGAGGCGAGCGGTTTCGCCTTAGCCGAGCGCCCCCGGCCGGCCGAGCGCGGCGCTATACAGCGCTCCATATTCGGCGATCATTACGCTCTCGTCGAACAACGCACGGGCGCGCACACGGTTCGCCTCGCCCACCCGCGCGCGTTCCTCGGGATGTTTGACGAGCATCTGGATGCAATCGCGCAGGTTCACTTCGGCCCAGTCGGGGCTGATGTACTGCCTGTTTTCCGGAGCCACCATCCGTGAAATATCGCCGACCGGCGTCGACGCGACCGGCAGGCCCGCCGCCATCGCTTCCATCACCGAAATCGGCGCCTGCTCGCTCTTGGACGACAGGGCGAAGATGTCGAACAGCCCGACATAGCGATGCGGCTCGGAGACGAAGCCGGGCAGCAGCAGCTTGTCTTCCAGCGCATTGGCCTCGGCGGCGTCGAGGATCGCCTGCCGTTCCGGCCCTTCGCCGGCGATCACCAGCCGCACCCGTGCCGTCACGCCGGCAACCGCACGGACGAGCAGCGGCAGGTTCTTCACGCTGCGCAGGCCCGCGATCGTGCCGACGACCACTTCGTTCGGCTTTTTCGTGAATCCGGGAAGCACGCGCGGATCGGGCTTGCCGGCATAGCGCGCGACCGGGATGCCGTTCGCGATCCGCTTCACGCGCTCGCGCGGCTGCTTCCACGTGCCGAGCGCGATCAGCTCGAGCATTTCGGAGGGCACCACCAGCGCATTCGCGGCGGGCAAGGCGATCCGGCGATACATGTTGCGCACCGGGTTCAGTCCGCGTGCCTCGTCCTCGTTGAACCCGTCCTCGTGATGGACGATCGGCGGCAGCGCGCCGCCGGAGACGCGCGCCGCCATCACTCCGTCGATCGCGCCCCAGTTGTAGGTCAGCACCAGATCGAACCGCCTCAGAAATCCGGCGATCGCCTCATAGCGTTTGATCGAGGGCTTGCCGCTGAGCGGCGGCGGATTCTGCGCGATCTCGTAGTTGATATCCTTGGCGATATAGTCGCGCGCACCCAGCGCCTCGGGCACTGCCGAAACGATCGTGTGCCGGGCACGGTCGCCGAACGCGTTCATCAGCCGCACCGCGCGCAACTCCTTGCCGCCCGGATCGAAAGTGGAATGCAAGTGAAGGATGTGGATCGCCATGGCGGGCGCTTAGCGCGGCACAGGCGGCGACGGAAGTTCCCTCGACCGGCCGGCGGCTATGCCGCCATCACCTTCGCCAGCAGCCGGTCGATTCCCGCCGCCGCTTCCTGCTCCTCGAGCGTCGGCGCATGGCCGACCTCGGGCACCGTCACCAGCTCGGCTCCCGGCAGCCGATCGACCATGCGCTCGGCGACGCTCGCGGACAGGATATCGGAGCGGCCGCCGCGCACCAGCAGCAGCGGCTTGCCCTCCAGCGCGTCATAGGCGCGCCACATGTCCGGCCCCGCCTCGCTCCCCGGCAGCCGGAACGGCTCGGCGATCTTCATGTCATAGTCGAGCACGATCCGCCCGGCCGGAGTCAGCCGGTAGAGCTGCTTGGCCATCCGCAGCCAGTCTTCGATGCCATAGTGCGGATAGACGTCGCCATTCGCCTCGGCGACCGAGCGCGCCGCATGCACCCAGGTGGCATGCCACATCGGCTTGCCGACATAGGTGCGGATCCGCGCGAGCCCCGCCGGGTCGAGCTCGGGGCCCACATCGTTCAGCGCCGCGCCCGCGATCCGCTCGGGATGCGTCGACGCCAGCAGCATCGACAGGATGCCCCCAAGCGACGTGCCGATGGCCACGAACCGGGTGAGCTTCAGCTCGGCGATCAGCGCCTCCAGATCCTGAAGATAGGTGAGCGGCACATAGGTCATCGGATCCTTGGCATAGGCGCTCTCCCCGCGCCCGCGCAGTTCGACCACGATCACGCGCCATTCGCCCGCGTGCCGCTGCGCCAGCGCTTCATAGTCGCGCGCGTTGCGCGTCAGCCCGGGGATACACAGGATCGGCGGCCGGTCGTCGCGGCCCGGATAGTCGCGATAGTGGAGCCGCAGTCCGTCGTTGGACCACCAATAGCCATCCGCCCAGGCGGTCAGGTTGCGTCGATCGGACATCGCCCCCCATATCGCTGCATGGCCTTTTCCCCGCAAGCGTTCAGCTACACGCCCGAAGCGGCGATCCTCGAATTGGGCGAGCCCTTCTACGATCGCGTCGAAGCGGCGGCGTTTCCCAAGACCCTCCTGCGCTTCCGCAACGATCGCTGGTCGCCGGCGGTGGGGCTCGGAGAGCTGAGCGATGCACGCTGGGTCGCGCATTTCGGCCGGTTCGAGCCGCTGCCGGACACTCTGCGCGAGCCGCTGGCGCTCCGCTATCACGGCCATCAGTTCCGCGTGTACAATCCCGAAATCGGCGACGGGCGCGGCTTTCTTTTCGCCCAGCTTCGCGACGGGCACGGCCGACTGCTCGATCTGGGCACCAAGGGATCGGGCCAGACGCCGCACAGCCGATTCGGCGACGGGCGGCTGACGCTGAAGGGCGGGGTCCGCGAAGTGCTCGCCACCGAAATGCTCGAGGCGCTCGGTGTCGAGACCTCCAACTCCTTCTCGCTGATCGAAACCGGCGAAGCGCTGCATCGCGGCGACGAGCCCTCCCCCACCCGCTCGGCGGTGCTCGTGCGCCTGAGCCACAGCCATATCCGCATCGGCACCTTCCAGCGGCTGGCCTATCATCGCGACGGCGAGGCGATGGAGCGGCTGATCGCCTATGTCCTGCGCCATCTCTATGGGGAGGAGCCGGGCACCGACGGCGCAGTACGGCTGCTCGACCATGTCGTGTCGCGCACCGCCGAGCTGGCGGCGCGTTACATGGCGGCCGGCTTCGTCCATGGCGTTCTCAACAGCGACAACATCAACATCACCGGCGAGAGCTTCGACTATGGCCCGTGGCGCTTCGCCCCGAGCTGGGAGCCCGGCTTCACCGCCGCCTATTTCGATCACGCGGGCCTCTACGCTTTCGCGCGCCAGCCCGAGGCGATTCACTGGGACGCGATGCAGCTCGCCGTCGCGCTGCGGACGGTGAGCGAGGCACCGCCGCTGATCGAGGTGCTGGAACGCTTCGGCCCACGCTATCAGGAGGCGATACGTCGCGCGATGCTCTGGAGGCTCGGCGTGGAGCCGCGCGATTCCGCCGCCGACACCGCGCTGATCGAAGCGCTCGAAGCCGCGCTGCACGAGACGCAGGCGCCGATCGACCGCTTCTTCTTCGATGCATTCGCAGGCAGGCTGCCGGACAGCTATCCAGAGCCCTTCGCGCCCCTGCGCGCCGCGCTGGCGGAATACACCGCCCGCAAGCCTCGCGATCACCCCTATTGGTCCGATGCGGAACCCTGCTCGATGCTGATCGACGAGGTCGAGGCGATCTGGTCCGCGATCGATCGTGACGACGACTGGGCGCCTTTCCACGCCAAGGTCGCTGCCGTCCGCAGAATGGGCGCTGCGTTGCGTTAGGCCGGGAGCGTCAGGGGGTGTGGCGTCGCGCAGCTTTTTCGGGCAAGAGCAGCTGACCCCGGGGCACCCACACCAGAACAGAATGGCCGGACAGGAATATATCTCCACCGAACCCGCGACTGGCGCCGTGCTGTGGAAGCAGCGCGCAGGCGACGCAGACGCGGAAGTGACGATCGCTCGCGCGAGCTGGGCCGATTGGGCCGCGCGCCCGCTCGCCTATCGTATCGAGGCGCTGCGCCGCTTCGCCAATGTCGTGCGGCAGAAGAGCGACGCCTTCACCGATCTGATCGCGCGCGAAACCGGCAAGCCGCTGTGGGAAGCGCGTACCGAAGTCGAAAGCGTCATCGCCAAGGTCGACATCTCGGTCGCCGCCTATTCGGAGCGCACCGGCCAGCGCCGGATCGACGCGCCGATGAACACGCGTCTCGCGCTGCGCCATAAGCCGCACGGCGTGCTGGCCGTGCTGGGGCCGTATAATTTCCCGGCGCACCTGCCGAACGGCCACATCGTTCCCGCGCTGCTCGCCGGCAACGCCGTGGTGTTCAAGCCGTCGGAAAAGACGCCGGCGACCGGTGCGTTCCTGGTCGATTGCTTTCATGCGTCGGGAATTCCGGACGGCTGCGTGCGCCTGCTCGTCGGCGGGGCGGAGGAAGGCAAGGCGCTCGCCGCCCATCCCGATATCGACGGGCTGCTGTTCACCGGTTCGGCGAACACCGGCATCGCGCTCAACCGCCAGTTCGCGACTCGCCCCGAAAAGATCCTCGCGCTCGAAATGGGCGGCAACAATCCAATCGTGGTCTGGGGCACGCCCGATCTCTATTCGGCCGCGGTGCTGGTCATCCAGTCGGCCTTCACCACCGCCGGCCAGCGCTGCACCGCCGCGCGGCGGCTGATCGTCGACCAGACGCTGTTCGATCCGCTGATGACCGAGCTCAACAAGCTGATCGGCCGCCTCATCATCGCCGAGCCGCATGCCGATCCCGCCCCCTTCATGGGACCGGTGATCGACAATGACACCGCCGACATGCTCACCGAGAGCTTTCTCGCGCTCTCCACGCGCGGCGGCCGCCCGCTGCGGCACATGGAGCGCCCGATCGAAGGCCGCCCGTTCCTCACGCCGGGCCTGATCGACATGACCGACGCGAACGACAAGCCCGATGTCGAGCTGTTCGGCCCGATCCTCCAGGTGTTCCGCACCGACAGTTTCGAAGCGGCGATCGCCGAGGCGAACAACACCCGTTATGGCCTTTCGGCCAGCCTCGTCAGCCAGGATCCCAAGCTCTACGACCAGTTCTGGGCGAATATCCGGGCCGGCATCGTCAACTGGAACAAGCCCACCAACGGCGCCAGCTCGGCGGCCCCTTTCGGCGGCATCGGCTGGTCGGGCAATCACCGGCCCAGCGCCTATTATGCGGCGGATTATTGCGCCTATCCGGTCGTCTCCAGCGAAGCCGATCAGGCCCGCGCAGCGATCGGACTGGGCCTGCGCGACGCCTGAACAGGACGCGACAATGGGAGAGAAGCCATGACTCACGAACCCCTCACCGGCCTTGCGCTGCGCAGCGAGGCGCGTTCGGACGGAACGATGCTCCTGTCGCTGGCGCGCGAGACGATCGCCGAGCCCGGCCCCGACGAGGTCGTCGTGCGGATGGAAGCGGCGCCGATCAATCCGTCCGATCTCGGCCTGCTGGTCGGCACCGCCGATTCCTCGCGCGCGGTGCCGGGTCGTGACGAAAACGGCCCCACGCTCACCCTGCCGGTGGCCGAGGGCGCCTTCGCGCCGATGGCCGCGCGGCTCGACAAGCCGATGCCCGCCGGGAACGAAGGCGCCGGAACGATCGTCCGCGCCGGCGCGAACGCGCAGCAGCTGCTCGGCCGCACCGTCGCGCTCCTTTCGGGCCGCAGCTATTCGCAGTACGTCGCGGCGCGCGCCTCCGATTGTCTCGTCCTTCCCGAAGGCGCGACCGCGGCACAGGGCGCCTCGGCCTATGTCAATCCGCTCACCGCGCTCTCGATGGTCGAAACGATGCGGCGCGAGGGGCACGGTGCACTCGTTCACACCGCCGCCGCGTCGAACCTCGGCCGCATGCTCGCACGCATCTGCCTCGCCGACGGCGTGCCGCTGGTGAATATCGTCCGCAGCGATGCGCAGCGCGACATCCTGCGCGAGATCGGCACGCCGCACATCGTCGACAGCAGCAAGCCCGATTTCCGCGATCGACTGGCCGAGGCAGTCGCGCAAACCGGCGCCACGCTCGCCTTCGACGCGGTGGGCGGCGGCAAGCTCGCCAGCCAGATCCTGGTCGCGATGGAAACGGCGCTGCAGGCGCAGATGACCGAATACAGCCGCTACGGATCGCCGCGGCTCAAGCAGGTCTATATCTACGGCAGCCTCGATTTCGCGCCGACGATCATCAGCCGCCGCGTCGGCATGGCGTGGAGCGTGAGCGGCTGGCTGCTCACCTGGTTCCTGATGAAGCTCGATGCCGAGACCGCCGCCCGGCTGCGTCGCCGCGTCGCCGACGAGCTCACCACCACCTTCGCGAGCAGCTACACCGCCGAGATTTCGCTCGAGGAGGCGCTGCGGCCCGAGGTTCTCGCCGCCTATGATCGCAAGGCTACCGGCGAGAAATATCTCATCAATCCGAACAAGGGGCTCGGCTGAGGCGGCGCTGGCGAAAGCGCAGCTACCCCCGGCCCAAGCAACGCTCGATTGCGGCGAAAGCGCCGTGCGCCGATGTTCGGTGTCATGGCCACCTTGCTCGATCCCTCCGCACGCGGCCGCGTGATCCTCGTCGGTGCCGGCCCCGGCGATCCCGGGCTGCTCACCGTCCGCGCGGTTGAGGCGCTGCGCACCGCCGACGTGGTCGTCCACGACGGGCTGGTCGATCCGCGCGTCCTCGATCTCGCGCCCGCCGCCGCGCAGCGCATTTCGGTCGCCAAGCGCCGCTCGCGCCACAGCGTGCCGCAGGACGGGATCAACGCGCTGATCGTCGCGCATGTGAAGACGGGGAGCGTCGTCGTTCGGCTGAAGGGCGGCGATCCGTTCATCTTCGGCCGCGGCGGCGAGGAAGTCGAGGCGGTGCGCGCCGCCGGCCTTCCGGTCGAAGTGATCCCCGGCGTCTCGGCCGCGCTCGGCTGCGCCGCCGAGGCGATGCTGCCGCTCACCCATCGCGACTGGTCGAGCGCGGTCAGCTTCGTCGCCGGCCAGTGCAAGGGTCTGACCGATCAGGACTGGTCCGGGCTCGCCGGAAAGGGCCGCACGCTCGTCATCTACATGGGCGTCGCGACTGCGTCGGCGATTTCGGAAAAGCTGATGGCCGACGGTGTCGCGCCCGACATGCCGGTCGCGGTGCTCGAACGCGGCACGCTCGACGGCAGCCGGGCGATGCGCACGCTGCTCGCCGATCTCGGCCCGATGGTCGAGCGCGAGGCAGTGGCGAGCCCCGCGATCATCGTCGTCGGCGAGGTGGTCGCGCTGTCGGACGCGCAGGACAAGCTCGCCCGCTGGGCACGGGCTGCGGAGGCACTGGCATGAAGCTGTTGACCGGAAACGATCTCAGGACGGGCGACGTCGTCTGGTGGACCGGCGCCGGCTGGTCGCGCCATGTCGAGGATGCGACCGACGTCGGCGAGGAAGGCGAGGCGATCGCGCGGGCCGAGGAAGGCGCGCGGCGCGTCAACGTCCCCTATGTGATCGACGCAGTAGCGACCCCCGAAGGCCCCCGCCCCGCGCACATCAAGGATCGCGTCCGCGCGCTCGGCCCCACCGTCCGCCCCGACCTGACGCTCAAGCCCGCCGACCCGAATGCGGGGAGCTGGGTGATATGAGGGCTCTCTTCAATTCCTCCCCGAGCTAGCTCGGGGAGGATTTAGGAAACGCGATGTACAAATACGACCAGTACGACCAGTCGATCGTCGACGCGCGCGTCGCGGAATTCCGCGACCAGTGCGAGCGCCGCCTGTCGGGCGCGCTGACCGAGGATCAGTTCAAGCCGCTGCGGCTGATGAACGGCCTCTATCTCCAGCTCCACGCCTATATGCTGCGCGTCGCGGTGCCCTATGGAACGCTCGACAGCCGCCAGATGCGGATGCTCGCGCATATCGCGCGCAAGTATGATCGCGACTACGGCCATTTCACCACGCGTCAGAACATCCAGTACAACTGGATCAAGCTGGAGGACGCCGCCGACATCCTCGCCGATCTGGCGACCGTCGAGATGCACGCGATCCAGACGAGCGGCAATTGCATCCGCAACATCAGTTCGGATCAGTTCGCCGGCGCCGCCGCGGACGAAGTGACCGACCCGCGCCCCTGGGCGGAGCTGCTCCGTCAGTGGAGCACTTTCCACCCGGAATTCAGCTATCTGCCTCGCAAGTTCAAGATCGCGGTGATCGCCAGCGACACCGATCGCGCGGCGATGCGGCTGCACGACATCGGCATCCAGATCGTCGAGCGCGACGGCGCGCTCGGCGCAAAGGTCTTCGTCGGCGGCGGCATGGGCCGCACCCCGATGATCGCGCCCGAAATCAAGGACTTCGTGCCGTTCGCTGATTTCGTATCCTACCTCGAGGCGTGCCTGCGCGTGTACAATCGCTACGGCCGGCGCGACAATATCTACAAGGCGCGGATCAAGATCCTCGTCCACGAGATCGGTGCGGAGGAATATGCCCGCCAGGTCGAAGAGGAATTCGCCGCGATCAAGGCGCTCGGCATCGATCCGCCACAGGCCGAGTTCGATCGCATCGCCGCCTTCTTCGCCGATCCCGCGTTCGAAACGGGGCTGAGCGACGCGATCGACCGCACCGATCCCGATTTCGCCCTTTGGGTCGATCAGAACGTCCATGCGCACAAGGCGCCCGGCTATTCGGTGGTGACGATCAGCCTGAAGCCCGCCGGCGGCATCCCCGGCGACGCATCCTCGGCGCAGATGGACCTCATGGCCGATCTCGCCGAGCGCTACAGCTTCGACGAGCTGCGCGTGACGCACGCACAGAACATCGTCCTGCCGCACGTCCGCAAGGCCGATCTGCCCGCCGTCTGGCAGGCGCTGGCCGAGGCCGGACTCGCCGAGGCGAACCTCGATCTCATCAGCGACATCATCGCCTGCCCCGGGCTCGATTATTGCAGCCTCGCCAATGCGCGCTCGATTCCGGTCGCGCAGAAGATCGCGGGCCGCTTCGCCGATCTCGGCCGCCAGCGCGAGCTGGGCGAGCTCAAGCTCAAGATCAGCGGCTGCATCAACGCCTGCGGCCATCATCACGCGGGCCACATCGGCATCCTCGGCGTCGACCGCAAAGGCACCGAGAATTACCAGCTGCTGCTGGGCGGATCGGGCGCGGAGGACGTCAGCCTCGCGAAGATCACCGGCCCCGGCTTCGACGAGGACGGCATCGTCGACGCGGTCGAGAAAGTCACCGATGTCTATCTCGCCCGGCGCGAAGGTGGCGAGCGCTTCGTCGACACCTATCGCCGGCTCGGCATGGAGCCGTTCAAGGAGGCGCTTTATGGCTGACAAGTCCGCCATTACCCCGGAAAATCCGCACGCGCTGTACGAAATGCACGGCTATCGCGCAGCGATCCGTTCGGGCGACTTTCTGTTCGTCTCGGGCCAGGTCGGCGCGCAGGCGGACGGGTCGCCGGTGGAGGAGATCGAGGCGCAGATCGAACGCGCGTTCGAAAACCTGCGCGGCGTCCTCGCCGCGGCGGGCTGCGGCTTTGCCGACATCGTCGACGTGACGACCTTCCATGTCGATCCCGAATCGCAGTTCGAAGCGGTGATGAAGGTGAAGCAGCGCCTGCTCGGCGACGTGCCGGACCTCAACTGGACCGCGGTGGGCGTCACCTGGCTCGCGGGCTTCCGCTTCGAAATCAAGGTGATCGCGCGGGTGCCGAACCATGGCTGAGAATTTCGCCAATGGCAGCGGCGCGCAGCCGCAGCTGCGCTTCCGCGACGATGCGCCGCATGAGGAACCTGCGGTGACGCTCGACTCGTTTCTCGATCAGTCGAACGCCACGGCGGTGCGGCTCGAGACGGGCGAGGATGCCCGCGCGCTGCTCCCCTTCCTCGATCGGCTGGCGCTCGTCGAAGTGAGCTTCCCCACCTTCCGTGACGGGCGCGGCTATTCCGCCGGGCGCCTTTTGCGCGAAGCGGGCTACACCGGCGAACTGCGCGCCGCCGGCGACGTGCTGGTCGACCAGATCCCGTTCATGCGCCGCTGCGGGTTCGACAGTTTCGCCCCGGACGCGCCGATCGACGCGGGAGTGCTCGATACGGCGCTGGCGCGCTACGATCATGTCTATCAGCCAGCCGCCGGCGGGCGCGTGCCGGTATGGAAGCTCCGCCATGGCTGAGGCCGCACGCCGCCTTGTCGACCGCATCGATCCGCGGCCGCGCTTCACCGAGAGCGAGGCGGTGCGGCTGAACAATCTGTTCCGCGGCCGCGACACCGACGAGATGCTCCGCGTCGTGCTCGGCGAAGCGATGCTCGGCGATGTCGCGGTGGTATCCTCCTTCGGCGCCGAATCCGCCGCGTTGCTCCATCTCGTCGCTTCGGTCGATCGCTCGGTTCCGGTACTGTTTCTCGATACCGGCAAGCATTTCCCAGAGACGATCGCCTATCGCGACCGGCTGGCCGAGTTCCTGCGGCTCCGGGATCTGCGGATTCTCCAGCCGGACGCCGACTTGCTGGCGAAGAAGGACGAGACCGGGCTGCGCTGGTCCTATGATCCGGACGGCTGCTGCGAAATCCGCAAGGTGCTACCGCTCGAAGCCGCGCTGGCGGGGTTCGACGCCAGCATCACCGGGCGCAAGGCCTTCCAGGCGAGCACGCGCGCCGCGCTGCCCCGGTTCGAGCTGGATACCGCGAGCGCGGCCGGGCGGCTCAAGCTCAATCCGCTGGCAAGCTGGACGCGCGCAGATCTCGACGCCTATTTCGAGCGCCACGATCTGCCCCGCCACCCGCTGGTCGAACAGGGCTTCCCCTCGATCGGCTGCCAGCCGTGCACCAGCAAGGTGAAGCCGGGCGAAGATCCGCGCGCCGGCCGCTGGCGCGGCTGGGACAAGACCGAGTGCGGCATCCACACTCCGGTTGCCGACGGCGACCCGGATCAGCCTGCCTTCTAATCGCGCCGGCCCCTGGGGCTTGCCCGCATTGACGCTGCCCCGTTCCGAATCCTAGCCTGTCCTTCGAGCCGACGTCGTTCGTCGGCGCCAACGACAGGAGCGAGAGGATGGACCGGAAGACTCATGCCGAAGCAGCCGAGCTGCACGAAAATCTCGACTATATCGGCCTGCGGGCGCAGGCGACCTCGGTCGGCCTGGTCCAGCTCTGTGCCGAACTGGTCGCCGCAGGCGTGCTCGACGATGCGGCGATGGAGCGCGTGAAGCAGGCGATCCGCGCCGACATCCTCGTTTCGCGCCGCGTCCACGACCGCGCGGGTTTCGCCGAACTGCTCAAGGAGCGGCTCGATGCGATCTTTCCGCAGCCGGGCAACCCCTGCGCCCATGGCCGGATCGGCACTGCGGGCGAAATGGAATCGGCGCTCGCGCCCCGCGCCTGATCCGCGTCAGAACGCGTCGCGCGCCAGGTCGCTGAACTTGGTGAACTCGCGCTGGAAGCGCAGGTCGACGCTGCCAGTGGCGCCGTGGCGCTGCTTGGCGATGATCACCGTCGCCTTGTTCGCCACCTTCTGCTGGTGCTCGAACCAGATCTGGTATTTCTCCATCTCGTCGGCGGTGGAGTGCTCGTTCGGCTGCGGCGGCGCCTTGAAATCGTGATAATATTCGTCGCGATAGACGAACAGCACGATGTCGGCGTCCTGCTCGATCGATCCCGATTCGCGCAGGTCCGACAGCTGCGGCCTCTTGTCCTCGCGCTGCTCGACCGCGCGGCTGAGCTGCGAAAGCGCCAGCACCGGCACGTCGAGCTCCTTGGCCAGCGTCTTGAGGCCGCGGCTGATCTCCGAGATTTCCTGCACGCGCCCGTCGCCGGCGCTGCGGGCGCTGCCCTGCAGCAGCTGGAGATAGTCGACCACCACCATGCCGATCTTGTGCTGGCGCTTCAGCCGCCGCGCGCGCGTGCGCAGCGCCGCGATGGTGAGGCCCGGCGTATCGTCGATGAACAGCGGCAGCCGCTCGAGATTCGCGGCCGCGCGCGCGAATTTGGTGAATTCGTTGGTCGAGATATTGCCCGCGCGCAGCTTCTCCGACGAAATCTCCGATTGTTCGGCCAGAATGCGCAGGGCGAGCTGATCGGCCGACATTTCCAGGCTGAAGAAGGCGACCGGCGAGCCGATCGTCTTGCTCTCGTCGATCCCCATTTCCATGTCGTCGGCCCAGCGCATCGCCGCGTTGAACGCCATGTTGGTGGCGAGCGAGGTCTTTCCCATGCCCGGCCGTCCGGCCAGGATGATGAGGTCCGATCGGTTGAGGCCGCCGGTCATCGCGTTGAAGTCGGTAAGGCCGGTGGTCACGCCCGAAACGCCGCCGCCCGAATTCATCGCCCGCTCGGCCTGGCGCACCGCCATGGCCGCGGCGCGCGTGAAGCTCTTCACTCCGCCTTCGCTCTCGCCCTTTTCGGCAACCTCGTACAGCCGCAGCTCGGCCTTCTCGATCTGGCCCGAAGGGTCGATCTCCTGGCTGGTGTCGAGCGCCCCCTCCACCATGTCGCGCCCCACCGTCACCAGCGCGCGCAGCATCGCCAGGTCATAGATCTGGTCGGCAAAGGCGCGCGCGCCGATCAGCGCCGCCGGATTGGCGGTCAGCTGCGCCAGATAGGCAGTGCCGCCCAGTTCCTTCATCGCCGAATCCTCGGCGAACAGCGGCTTCAGCGTCACCGGATTGGCGACCCGGTTGTTGCCCACCGCATCGGCGATCTTCTCATAGATGCGGCCGTGCAGCGGCTCGAAGAAATGCTCGGGCGCAAGCCGCTGCATCACGTCTTCGGCGACGCGATTGTCGATCATCATCGCGCCGAGCAGCGCAGCCTCGGCCTCGATGTTCTGAGGCAGCTGCACGCTCTCGTCGTCGTTGTGCGGAGTAAGGGGGATCGGCTGGGCCATCCGCCCTCTTCGCCGATCCGCGCCGCTTCATCAATCGCCACGCCTTGTGGAAAACGGTGATTGCCCCGATAGGTGCGGCGCAATGGCCGATCCCCGCATCATCGACGTCAAGCTCGACGAGCGCACCATCCTGTGGCGCTCGGCCGATATCGAGCAGGAACGGCGAATCGCGATCTTCGATCTGCTGGAAGGCAATCATTTCGCGCCCCAGCGCGAGCATGCCGACGGCTACGCCGGGCCCTACCGGATCAACCTGCGCGTCGAGGAGGGCCGGCTCGCGATCGACATCATGCGCGAGGACGAAAGCCATCTCGAAACGCTCGTCATCGGCCTTGCCCGCTTCAAGCGCCCGATCCGAGACTATTTCGCGATCTGCGACAGCTATTATCAGGCGATCCGCAACGCCACGCCGCAACAGATCGAAACGATCGACATGGCGCGCCGGGGCGTCCACAACGATGCCGCGGAGCTGCTGAAGGAACGGCTGGAGGGCAAGATCGAGATCGATTTCGACACTGCCCGGCGCCTCTTCACGCTGATCTGCGTCCTCCACATCAAGGGCTGAGACGGTGGTTCCGCCGCGCATCCTTGCCCGGCGGTTGCGAATACTGGCGGGGATCACGCTGGCGCTCGCGCTGATCGCGCTCGTCGCCGCGCTGGCGGCGGTCACCTGGCGCCCGCCCTTCGCACAATATCCGGTGCAGGGAATCGACGTGCGCGAATCGCATGGGCGGATCGACTGGTTCACGCTGCGCGCGCACGGCGTGCGCTTCGCCTATGCCCGCGCCACGCTGGGCGCCGAGCGCCGCGACACGCGCTTCGCCGAATATTGGCGCGGCATGTACGAAGCCGGCATCCCGCGCGGCGCGATCCACGTCTTCTCGATGTGCCGGCTCGCCGCCGATCAGGTGCGCAATTTCGTCACCACCGTTCGCCCGACGCCCGAACAGCTGCCGCCGGCGGTCGAGCTCGATTTCCAGCCCGATTGCCCGGCGCGACCCGATCGCGCGGTGCTGGTGAACGAAGTGCGCATCCTGCTCGCCGGCGTCGAAGGCCATCTCGGCCGGCGCGCGATCCTCAAGATCCCGCACGACTTCGAACGCGCCTATCGGGTCAGCGAGGCCGTCCGGCGGCCGCTTTGGGCAATTCAGCCCCTCGCACCGCCCAATTACCTCGCCAGGCCCTGGACGCTGTGGCAGACGAGCAGCTTCCGCCGGATCGACGGAATGCATGAACCTGTGAACTGGAACGTACTGGCGCCATGAGCGACGTGACTCCCGAAGCCCTGATCGACGCCGCACGGCTGGCGGCGTCGCACGCACACGCCCCCTATTCCCGATTTGCGGTCGGCGCGGCCGTGCTGCTGGCCGACGGGTCGGTGGTTACCGGCACGAATTTCGAAAACGCCAGCTATGGCCTCTCGCTCTGCGCCGAGACGGTGGCACTGGCCACCGCCAATGCGCAGGGCCGGCTGCGCGACGTGGTGGCGATCGGCGTGGTCGGCGGCGCGATCACCGATGCCGGGCTCGCCGGCGACGCCCCGGTCCGCCCCTGCGGCCGCTGCCGCCAGATCCTCAACGAAGCCGCGCAGCTGGGGACCGGCGATCTTGCGATCCACTGCGCTTCGGGCGACGGCAACACGCTCGAGACGCACCGGCTGTCCGATCTGCTGCCCCACGCCTTCGGCCCCGCCGATCTCGGAATCGGCTGATCGCCGTTGACCGATCCGAACCCCGCCCGATAGATCGACCCATGGCCATTCTTTCCGACCGCTGGATCCGCGAACAGGCGCAGACGCGCGGCATGATCGAGCCGTTCGTCGAGGCGCAGCGGCGCGAGGGCTGCATCAGCTACGGCCTCAGCTCCTACGGCTATGACGCCCGCGTCGCCGACGAGTTCAAGATCTTCACCAATGTCGACAGCGCGGTGGTCGATCCCAAGGATTTCGCCGCGAACAGCTTCGTCGATCGCAAGACCGACGTGTGCGTGATCCCGCCCAACAGCTTCGCGCTGGCGCGGACGGTCGAATATTTCCGGGTGCCGCGCGACGTGCTGGTGATCTGCCTCGGCAAGTCCACCTATGCGCGCTGCGGCATCATCGTGAACGTCACTCCGCTCGAGCCCGAGTGGGAGGGCCATGTGACGCTCGAATTCTCGAACACCACGCCGCTTCCGGCCCGCATCTATGCCAACGAAGGCGCGTGCCAGTTCCTGTTCCTGCAGGGCAGCGAGCCGTGCGAGACGAGCTATGCCGATCGCGCGGGGAAATATATGGGTCAGCGCGGCGTGACGCTGCCGCGGCTCTAGCCCCGACGCCGCCCGAGGGTTCGACCAAGGCCTCTGGCGGCGCTGCGCAGCCGTCAACCGGGCAGTTCCAGGCCCTCCAGATTCGCGCAGCGGGCGATCCGCGCACACCGGAGGCGCCGAAGCCTCTCCCCCTGCGCCCGCTTCGCTCGGGCGCCCTCTCGGCGGCCCGATGACAACGCCTCGGCTGCACCGACCTTCTGAGCTAGTCGCGCCGGACTCGCTCCGCCGGGGCGGTTGCCGCAGCCCGGATTCCGGCGCGCCACCTCTCCTTGTGGGACGCGGCCTGCCCGCCCCGCTCAACGCCGGGCGAACTGCGCCGAATCGAGTCGGTCGAGCCCCGCACGGGCCAGCGCGTGCGAGCGGACGATCCGGCCGTTCGAAAGCTCCATCCAGATCTCGTCGGCGTCGAGAACGCGCGTGTAGAGCGCCCGCGCCTCGTCGGCACGGCCTGTCTGGCCATAGACGGCGGCAAGGTTGATCAGCAGCGGCGGATGGTCCGGGTTTGCGCGCAGCTGCGTCAGCAGCGCCGATTCCGCGGCGTCATATTCGCCGCCGAGGATGGTCTCGGCTGCGGCATCGGCGCTGGCGTGCATCTGCTGGGCCTGGACCGGCATCGCTGCGAAAGCGAGCGGCGCGGCGGCTGCGAGGCAAAGGACGCGAAGGCGCATGATACTCTCCTGTGTCGTGTTACTCTTCGATGACTCCCATGTTACAATTTAGTTGCACATACGCAAGCTGACGGCGCGCGGGCACAAAAAAAGAGGCGGCCCTAAGACCGCCTCTCCTTGGTCCGAACCCGAAGGTCCGAACGATCGTGCACTGCGTCAGAACGCGCCGCGATACTGCTCGTTGCCCACGAAGCCGAGCTTGTTCACGTTCGCGCGCTTGATGATCGCAAGCGCCTGGTCGACCGCCTCGTAGCGCGCCTGCGGATCGGGCTGGAAGTGCAGCTCCGGCTCCGGGCTCATCTGGACCGTGCGGTCGAGATAGAGGCGCAGCGTGACGTCGTCGATCTGCACGCTGTTCCAGAAATACCGGCCCTGCGGGTCGATATAGAGCTTGTTCTGATCCGGCTCGACGGGCGGCGGGGTGTTCTGGCCGCTGTCCTGCGGCAGATCGACCTTCACCGCATGGGTCTGGATCGGGATGGTGATGATGAACATGATGAGGAGAACGAGCATGACGTCGATCAACGGCGTCGTGTTCATCTCCATCATCGGTTCGCCGTCATCGCGGCCAGCGCTCATTGCCATAAGGCTTTACTCCTTCGATACGCCGCGGATCAGAGCGCGGGGGCGCCGCCCGGCGCCGGCTCCGAAATGAAGCCGACGCGCGCGAAGCCCGCCTGCTGCATGGTGAAGATGGTGCCGCCGATGCAGCGGTAGGGCGTGTTCACATCGCCGCGGATATGCACTTCGGGAAGCTCCAAGCCCGGCGCATTGACGCCGCCCTGACGCTCGATCTCGGTTTCGAGCTTCTCGACGCCACGCTCGAGCAGTTCGCCGCTGGTCACCGGGGTAAGGCCCCAGAACACTTCGCAACCCTCGGCGTTGCCGCGGACGGAGAGCGACACATTCTCAGGCTTGGTGGTCGTCGGCTCGAACTCCACTTGCGGCAGGTTCACCTCGACCGTCTGGATCACGACCGGAACCGCGATCAGAAAGATGATCAGAAGCACCAGCATCACGTCCACTAGGGGCGTGGTGTTGATGTCCGACAAGGGGGCGTTATCGTCGCCGCCGCCAACGCTCATCGCCATTGCGCGCTATCCTATCCTTCAATCCTTGAACTGCCGGGACTTCCGGCAGCGTCGGGGCCACGCGACCGCGCGGCCCCGTATTCACGTCGGCTTACGCGCGGGTCTGCACGCCGCCGGCCTGGCCGGCCGTCGCGCTCTTCGTGGCCGGCTTGGCGCCGCCGCGAACGGCCACTTCCGGACGCACGCGGCCTTCGGAGGCCATGTACCCCAGCACGTCGTTCGAGAAGGCGTTCAGGTCTTCCGCGATCGCCTTGTTGCGGCGCTGCAGGAAGTTGTACGCCAGCACAGCCGGAACCGCGACGACGAGGCCGAGCGCGGTCATGATGAGCGCCTCGCCCACCGGACCCGCGACTGCGTCGATCGAGGCCTGGCCGGCCGCGCCGATCTTGATCAGCGCGCGATAGATGCCGACCACGGTACCGAACAGCCCGATGAACGGCGCCGTCGCGCCGGTCGTGGCGAGGAACGCCAGGCCGCCGTTGAGGTCCGAGTTGATCGACGCTTCCGAACGGGCGAGCGAGCCGTGCAGCCAGTCGTGGGCTTCCACCGGATCCTTCAGCTGCGGATACTGCTCCTGCGCCTGGATGCCGTCGTCGACGATCTGGCGATAGGCCGAGTTCTTGTCGAGCTTGGCCGCGCCTTCGCGCAGGCTGTTCGATGCCCAGAAGCTCTTACGGACGCGCTTGGACTGGTTGATGATCTTCTGCTGCTCGAACAGCTTCGTGAAGAAGATGTAGAGCGAGACGAACAGCATCAGCACCAGGATGCCGAAAGTCGACTGAGCGATGATCCCGCCCTCGCGAAGCGCGGGGCCCAGACCATAGGGGTTTTCGCCGGCCGGAGCGGCCGCGACGCCTGCGGCGAGAATTGTCGTGAGCATGTTCTCTTCTTTCCTCTGATATGTAAGCGCTTGGTCGTTGCACTCTCCGGCGGGCCACGCTGTGGCGCGCCGGCCACTCAGTTACCGACGTTGCAGTTCCCAGCGCACCGTCTGGGTACGCGTTTCGGCGATCCGGTTTCCGTTCTGATCCTCTGCGGGCCGGAAACGGAAGCGGCGCTGGAGCAACGAGCAGGTCGTCGAATCGAGTGTCGAAGAGCCGCTCGAATTGACCACCGAACAGGAGCTGACGCGACCATCCGTACCGATGGTGTACCGGACCGTGGTGGCACCCTCGTCCCCGGCGCGCTGCGCGGCCGACGGATAATCGTCGTTCGAAATCGAGCCGCTGCGCAGTTCCGCGCGCTGGGCCACCCGCGGCGGAGGCGGGGGAGGCGGCGGCGGAGGCGGCGGCGCGGGCGGAGCCGGCGGCGCGGGCGGTATCGTCGGCTGGGCCGGCGGAATGTTGAAGTCCGTGCGGACGGGGGGCGGCGGCGACGGCACCTGCACGATCGTCTTGGGAACGACCACGGTGGTGGGCGGCGGCGGCACAGGCGTGTCCGGCGGCGGCGGCGGAGGCGGAACCTCCTCCGGCGGCGGCGGCGGCTCCTCGATGTCAAACGTCTCCAGGTCCTCCTGGATCTTCTTGACATACTGATAAGCCAGGCCGGTGACGAAGGCATATCCGAGGCCAGCCACGATCAGCGCGACCATTACGATCGCGACGATCCTGCTGCCACTTGTGTTCCGGTCAGCGTAAGCCATTCGGCGACGTCACTCCTCTATCCCCGTCATGCGGGTCCCGGTAGCCCGGGTTATTGCAACCCACGCGTGAACCCACCTGCCGATCGCACTCCTGCGTCCGGCGGCAGAGCGCGAGTTTCTATCGTGGCGACCCGAGGGACGCAAACGCTTTGTCGGACGCAGCACACGTAACGTCGGCGGGTGGCAGATTTATTTCTGTATCCAGGCGTTGTGATCGCGTAACGCCAGAAACCATGATCCGTATCCCGAGCCTCCTCTTTTCTGCTGCGTTTGCCGCTACGGCACCCGTGGCTGCGAGTGCCCAACCCGCGCAAATCGCGGCGGATTCTCCAGCGCTTCCCGGCTATGGCGAGATCGCCGGCCAGGTGCTCGGCGCCCCGCTGATCGTCGACGCGACGGTCCGCAGCACGGCCACGATCCGCGGCGCGGAAGCGGCCGACGTGCCGCCCGGCCGAGTGCGCTATTATGTCACCGCCGATGTGAACGCGCTGATCCGCGGCACCACGGGTCTGCCGGCGCGAATCGGCTATCTCGTTGATGTACCGCTCGATTTCCGCGGCCGTCCGCCCCGGCTGCGGCGCGAGCGCGTGTTGGTGTTCGCGCGTCCCGTTTCCGGACGTCCCGATCAGCTCCAGCTCACCGGCCTCGACGGCCAGCGCCCGTGGAGCCCCCCGCTCGACGCCATGGTCCGCTCGATCGCGCGCGAGGCGGTTTCTCCGGACGCGCCTCCCGAAATCATCGGGATCGGCAATGCCTTCCACGTTCCCGGGACGCTGCCGGGCGAAGGCGAAACCCAGATCTTCCTGCGGACGGCGAACGACGATCCGATCTCGCTCCAGATCCTCCGCCGGCCCAATCAGGCGCCGCGCTGGGCGGTCTCGCTCGGCGAGATCGTCGATGATTCGGCCGGTCCGCCGCAGCGCGACACCTTCCTCTGGTATCGGCTCGCCTGTGGTCTGCCGCCCGAATTGCCCGAATCGGCGATCGCCGCCGAATCGCCCATGACGGCGCGGGTCGCGCGCGAGGATTATCGGCTGGTGCTGCGCGACCTCGGCCCCTGCCGAGGCTGAGCTCCGGCCTCAGCGCCGGTGACGCACCATCGTGATCCCGATCGATTCGCCCTGTTCGGCGATCGCCAGCTTCACGATGCGGATTTCCACGCGGCGGACGCGCGCGTCGCCTGCGAACAGCGTCTCGGCGATATGCTCGGCGACGCCTTCGATCAGCGTGAAATGCACGTCTTTCGGCAGCGCGGTGGTGGCCGCGTGCTTCAGGTCGAGATAGCTTTTCGAGGCGCTGAGCGGCGTGTCCGGCGCGAAGCGCTCGGGCATGTCGAGATCGGCGGTGATCGAGATGCGCAGCGGCTGCGGCAGGTGCGTCTCTTCGGAATAGACGCCGGTCAGGACGCGGACTTCCAGATCATGGACCTGGAGCTGGAGTAGGTCGGGCAATCGCGGGCCTTTCGCGCGAGGTTCGCCCGCGCCCTTAGCAGAAGTGTCCGTCGGCGAAAGCCCGCCGCTCAGGCCGCGGCGCTCGGCCGCGCCGATGCCGCCGCGTGCCAGCGCAGCACATTGGCATGGCGTTCGGGCACCTGCAGTTTCACTGCCTTGGCGAAATCGAGCGTCACCAGCGCAGTGATGTCGGCAAAAGTGAAGCGCTCGCCGGTCACCCATTCGCGATCCGCGAGCTGCTGGTCGAATGCCTCCAGAAAGCCGGTCCACATGATCGTTCCGCGGGTCGCGAGTTCGGGGATCTGCGGCACCATGCCGAAATTGCCCACGATCGCGCGGCCCTCGAGCGCGGGCAGCGTGTTGCGGAAGACATAGGCGACCGCTGCATAGCCGTCGCCTTCGATCCGCCGGGTCCAGCTTTCGATCCGGCCGATCTCGACCGGGGTCGTGCCGAACAGCGGCGGCTCGGGCTGCACCGCTTCGAAATAGCGGCAGATCGCACTCGATTCGCACAGCACCTGCCCGTCGTCGAGCTCGAGCGCCGGCACCGCGCCGCGCGGGTTGATCTCGAGATAGGAATCGCGCAATTGCTCGCCGCTGCGCAGGTCGATCGTCTCGCGGGGCACCTCGATTCCCTTTTCGGCCAGAAAGATGCGGACCCGGCGGGGGCTGGGCGCCCATTCGGCGTCATAGAGTTTCATCGTGGGCCTGCTCCGATTCAGCCTTGCGTCATATTGCATCAAGGCTAAAGCGCGCGGCCCCGCACGTCCACCGGGGCGCAGCGAAAGGAAAGCCGCGTTGCTCGATCTCGTGCCGCTCGAAACCGTCGCACCCGCCGCCGTAGAGGCGCTGCTGGATCGCGCGTTCGGCCGCGACCGGCACGGCCGCACCGCCTACCGCATCCGCGAGGGGATGGACTGGCTCGCTCCGCTCAGCTTCGCCGCGCGGCTCGCCGACGGGACGCTGGCGGGCACGCTGCAAAGCTGGCCGGTGGCGCTCGCCTGCGATTCGGGCGCGCGCTTGCCGCTGGTGATGGTCGGCCCCGTCGCGGTCGAACCCGCGCTGCAGCAGGAAGGCATCGGCCGCGCGCTGATGCGCGCGATGCTCGCTGCGGCCGACCGCACCGCCGCCGATCCGCAGATGCTGATCGGCGATCCCGAATATTACGGCCGCTTTTTCGGCTTCTCGGCCGAGCGCACCGGCGCCTGGCGCCTCCCCGGCCCGTTCGAGCCGCACCGGCTGCTCGCGCGCGGCGCCGCCGTGCCCGAGTGCCCCGGCCTGCTGGGCCCCCGCATCCTGCAGACCGTCTGACAGACTTTCTGACAGGCTTTGCGCTTCCGCGCGCGCGCGCCTACCTGCGTGCCATGCCCGCACCGACCCCGCCCGACTTCGCCAACCTCTCGCTCGCCGACATCGCCCGTCTTGCGGAGGAGAACAAGCTGCCGCCCGTCGAGCAGTGGAACCCGGACCATTGCGGCGACAGCGAGATGCGGATCGGCCGCGACGGCACCTGGTATCATCAGGGATCGCCGATCGGCCGCCCGGCGATGGTCCGGCTGTTCTCCACCATCCTCCGCCGCGAGCCCGACGGGCGCCATGTCCTGGTCACGCCGGTCGAAAAGCTCGACATCGAAGTGGAGGATGCCGCCTTCACTGCGGTCGAGCTGAAGCGCGAAGGCGCCGGCGCGGCGATGAAGCTCGCCTTTCGGCTCAACACCGGCGACGTCGTCGCTGCCGGCGCGGACAATGCGCTGCGCTTCGAGGCGCGCGACGATGGCCCCCGCCCCTATCTCCACGTCCGCCGCGGGCTGGAGGCGCTGATCGCCCGCCCGGTCTATTACGAACTCGCCGAGATCGCCCTCGCGAACGGCAGCGAGCCGCCGGGCGTGTGGAGCAATGGCGCCTTCTTCCCGCTGGAGCCCGCATGAAGCTCGCCGATCGCCTGCGCGTCGCGCTCGCCGCCGCCGACCGCGACCATCCCGTGCTGCTGACCGGCGACTTTCGCGACGAGGACCCGGCCGTCGCCGCCTATCCGGCGGCGGTGCTCGTCGCCGTCACCGACGGGCCCCAGCCGGGCGTGATTCTCACGCGCCGCACCGAGACTCTGCGCACCCATGCCGGCCAGGTCGCCTTTCCCGGCGGCCGGATCGATGCCGACGAGGATGCGATCGCCGCCGCGCTGCGCGAGGCGCAGGAGGAGATCGGCCTCGATCCGAACCGAGTCGAAGTGATCGGCACTGCCGATCGCTATCGCACCGTCACTGGCTTCGAAGTCACACCGGTGCTTTCGGTCGTGCCGCCCGGACTGGATCTCACCCCGCACGAGGCCGAAGTGGCGGAGGTCTTCGAAGTTCCGCTCTCCTTCCTGCTCGACGAAGCCAATCACAAGGAAGGCTCGCTCGAATGGCAGGGTCGCGAGCGCTGGTATTTCGAGATTCACTGGGAAGGCCGCCGGATCTGGGGCGCGACCGCGGCGATGGTCGTCAATCTCTCGCGGCGGCTGCGATGGACCGCATAACGCTTCCCGATGGCGAATGGCGGCACCGCCCGGGGCTCGACCGGCTGGCGGAAGTGCTCGGTGCGCGCGACGACAGGGCGCGGCTGGTCGGCGGTGCGGTCCGCGACACGCTCCTGCGCCTGCCGGTCCACGACATCGACATCGCGACACGGCACGCGCCCGAACAGGTGCTCGCGCTGCTGAAGGCGGCGGGGATTCGCGCGGTTCCGACCGGGCTCGCGCACGGCACCATCACTGCGGTGCTGGAAAGCGGTCCCGTCGAAGTGACCACGCTGCGCCGCGATGTCGCGACCGACGGCCGCCACGCCACCGTCGCGTTCACCGATGCGTGGGAAGAGGATGCCGCACGGCGCGACTTCACGATGAACGCGCTTTATGCCGATCCGGCGAGCGGCACGATCTTCGACTATTTCGACGGGCTCGCCGATCTCGATGCGCGGCGCGTGCGGTTCATCGGCGATCCCTATCGCCGGATTGCGGAGGATCATCTGCGTATCCTGCGCTTCTTCCGGTTTCTCGCCCGCTTCGGCGACGCGCCCGATCCCGAGGGGCTCGCTGCCTGCGCGGCGCGCGCGAACGACCTGATGGCGCTCAGCCGCGAACGGATCGCCGAAGAGCTGCTGAAGCTGCTGGTGGCGCGGGACGCGGTGCGCGTGGTGTCGCTGATGATCGAACACGGCATTTTTCGGCCGGTGCTGCCGGAAATCACTGCGGCTGGCGTCGCACGGCTCGAACGCTGTGCCGACTCCGAGGCCGCCGCGGAGATATCTCCCGATCCGATCCGCCGGCTTGCGGCGCTGCTGCCGGACGATCCGAAACTGGCGGAGGGCATCGCCACGCGGCTCAAGCTGTCGAAGGCACATCGAAACCGGCTTACAAGCGCGGTCGTCCCCGATCTCATGGAGTCGCCCTATCGGGCCGCCTATCTCCTCGGTCGCGAGGGAGCGATTGACCGGATGCTGGTGCACGTCGCCGAGCCGACGGATGCGGTGATCGCAGCGCGGCACCTGTCGCACTGGGAGGTTCCCCGCTTGCCGCTTACCGGCGGCGCGCTCATCGCGCGCGGATTGAGCAAGGGGCCCGACGTCGCGCGCACGCTGCGCCGGGTGGAGGATCGCTGGATCGACGAGGGGTTCCCGGACGCAGCGCGTGTCAGCGAAATCGCCGACGCGGAAGTGGCTCAGGCGTTGCGTTCCTGAAGCAACGCATAGGCGTCACCGGCTTCGAGCGGCCGGGCATAGAGAAAGCCCTGCCCATAGTTGCAGCCCAGCGCCGCCAGCGTCTGTCCCAGTTCGTTGGTCTCGATCCCCTCGGCGGTGGTCTCCATCCCCAGCGCATGTGCCAGGCTCAGGATCGCGCGGACGATCGCCACCTTGTCGCGGTCGGCGAGCATTCCGGAAACGAAGCTGCGGTCGATCTTGAGCAGGTCGATCGGCAGCCGCTGGAGATAGGCGAGGTTCGAATAGCCGGTGCCGAAATCATCCATCGCCAGCGTGGTGCCGAGATCCTTCAACGCCTTCATCGTCTGCGCGATTCGATCGGGATCGGTGACGATCGCGCTTTCGGTCAGCTCGAGCGTCAGCCGCGTGCCCGACACGCCGTGCGTGTCGAGCGCCGCCTTCACCATCGGCGCGATCTGGTCGCGCTGCAGCTGGATCGCCGACAGGTTCACCGCCACCTTCACGCCGCAATCGCCTCCCGCCGTCGCGTCCCATTCGGCCAGCGTCCGCGCGGCTTCCTCCATCGCCCAGCGACCGAGCGGAACGATCAGCCCCGATTCCTCCGCTACCGGGATGAACTCGCTGGGTGAAAGCCGTACGCCCTGCTCGTTCGTCCAGCGCGCCAGCGCCTCGAACGAGACGATCCGGCCGCTGGCCAGATCGCAGATCGGCTGGAAGCTCAGCGTCAGCTTGCCGCTGTCGATCGCACGGCGCAGCTCGGTTTCCATCCCGAATTGTTCGCGCGCAATGTCGAACGTGCGGGCCTGATAAATTTCGGTGCGCCCGCTCTTCTTGGATCGCTTCACGGCGAACTGCGCGTGCCGGATCAGATCCTCGGGGTCCTCGATGTCGTGCGATCCCAGCGCCACGCCGATCGAACATTCCACTCGGATCTCGAAATCGGAAAGCCGGAACGGATTCGCCAGCGCGGCATGGATGCGCTTGGCGACGTGCAGCGCGTCCCCCGGCCCGTCGTCGAGCGTCAGCAGGATGCCGAATTCGTCGCCGCCCATCCGCGCCAGCACGTCGCGGCCGCGCAGCGCACCCTTCAGCCGCCGCGCGAGCGAGATCAGCAGCTCGTCGCCCGCCAGCGCGCCCATGCAGGCATTGACTCGGCTGAACCGGTCGAGGTTGACTGCGAGCACAGCATAGCCTTCGATCGCATCCGCCCCGACGGCATTCTCCAGCATGTCGCTGAAGCCCGCGCGATTCGGCAGTCCTGTCAGGCTGTCGGTCATCATCTCGCGGCGCAAACTGTGCTCGGTCCGCAGCTCGGCGGTCTGATCCACCAGCGTCACCAGGCACCGCAGGGCGGACCGCCTGCCCGCGCGCCGCGCGAACATCACCCGGAAATAGCGGCAGTCGACTTCGTCGCCGAACTGCCAGGCGAATTCGAGATGAGTCTCGTCCGATTCAAGAAAGCCTCGAATGCGCGAGCCGAGCAGCCGGATCACCGGCGATTCCGCCGCCACGGTGCCGAGACCGGCCATCCGGAACGGCCGGTTCACGGCCTCGAACGCGAAACGATCCCCGTTCAGATCGACGAGCGCTGCCGGAACGGGCAGCAAATCGAGCACGATCGAGCTCGCCTGCGGACCGAACGGCGGCGCCTCCGCAGCCGGAGTGTCCGGCACGGATCGAGAAGTCGCAAGGCGTGCTTTTCGGGACACCATCATCGATGGCGCTACCGGACATTGGTTAAGAGCTGCTGAAGCAAGCAAAAACTCGGCGAGGCGAGAACCCTATCGTCTCAGAACCGATTGTCCCTCGGGAAACCCTGCGGCGGCATTCTCCCGGCAGCGCCACGCGCCGCGCGCCACGGCGTCAGATCGGTCTCGGTGCGAATGCGTCCCTGCTCGCCGCCCATCCGCCAGCGCAGCCCGTCTTCCATGCGAAAAGCCGTGACGTCGGCCAGCCCGCCTTCGCGATAGCGCTGGAGCTGCACACCCTGCCCGCGCGCCAGTTCGGCGACTTCGGACAGCGGGAAGACCAGCAGCTTGCGGTTGTCGCCGATCACGGCGACCGCATCGTCCTCCGGCGCCAGCGGCCGCACGACCTGAAGCGCCGCGCCCGCCCGCGGCGTGACCACCTGCTTGCCCTTGCGCGTTTCGGCGAGCACGTCGCCGGTCTTCACGACGAACCCGCGTCCGTCGCTCGCCGCCACCAGCAGCCGCTCGGCCGCGCTTGCCGGCAAGAGCCCGACGATGTTCCGCTCGCCTTCCAGGTCGATCATCAGCCGCACCGGCTCGCCGAAGCCGCGCCCACCCGGCAGCTTGTCCGCTGCCAGCGTATAGAACCGGCCAGTGTCGGCGGCGAGCAGCAGCTTATCGGTCGTCTGCGCATGAAAGGCGAACAGCGGCCCGTCGCCTTCCTTGAACTTCAGCGTCTCGGCGGCGGAAAGCTCCACATGCCCCCTCATCGCGCGGATCCAGCCGCGCTGCGAGAGGATCACCGTGATCGGCTCACGCTCGATCATCGCTTCGAGCGGAATGTCGCGCGCGGGCGCCGCTTCCTCGACCACGGTGCGCCGGCGGCCGAGCTCGGTCTCGAGGCCGTAGCGTTCGCGCATCTTGCCGAAATCGCGCTTCAGCCGCGTGCGCTGCCGCGCCTCGGAACCGAGCAGCTGTTCCAGCTCGCCCTTTTCCTTCTCCAGCCCCTCGCGCTCCCGGCGCAGTTCCATCTCCTCGAGCCGCCGAAGGCTGCGCAGCCGCATGTTGAGGATCGCCTCGGCCTGCCGGTCGGTCAGCGCGAACTCGGCGATCATCACCGGCTTGGGCTCGTCCTCGGTACGGATGATCTCGATCACTCGGTCGAGATTGAGGAACGCGATCAGATAGCCGTCGAGCAGCTCGATCCGATCGCCGATCTTCGCCAGCCGATGCTCGGAACGCCGGCGCAGCACGACGAACTGATGCTCGACCCATGCGGCGAGCGCCTCGCGCAGGCCCATCACCCGCGGCGTGTGGTTCTTGTCGAGCACATTGAGGTTGAGCGGCACCCGCGTCTCGAGCTCGGAAAGGCGGAACAGCCCGTCCATCAGCGTGCCCGGATCGACGGTGCGGCTGCGCGGCTCGAGCACGATGCGGATGTCCTTGGCGCTCTCGTCGCGCACATCGGCCAGGATCGGCAGCTTCTTGTCGTTGATCAGCGCGGCGATGGCCTCGATCAGCTTGCCCTTGGAGACGCCGTAGGGGATCTCGGTGACCACCGTGACCCAGGTGCCGCGGCCCAGATCCTCCTGATGCCATTTCGCCCGCACGCGGAACGATCCGCGGCCGCTGGCATAGGCCTCGGCGATCGCCGCGGGCGAATCGGCGACGATCCCGCCGGTCGGGAAATCCGGGCCCTTCACATGTTCGAGCACCACGCCATCGTCGGCATGCGGAGTGTCGATCAGCGCGATCGCCGCGCTCAGCAGCTCGGCGGCGTTGTGCGGCGGGACCGAGGTCGCCATGCCCACCGCGATCCCCTGCGCGCCGTTCGCCAGCAGATTGGGGAACGGCCCGGGAAACAGCTCGGGCTCCTGTTCCTCGCCGTTATAGGTCGGGCGGAAGTCGGCGGCGTCCTCGTCCAGCCCTTCCATCAGGTCGATCGCGACCTGGGTCAGCCGTGCCTCGGTGTAGCGATAGGCGGCGGCGTTATCGCCGTCGATGTTGCCGAAATTCCCCTGCCCGTCGACCAGCGGGTAGCGCAGCGCGAAGGTCTGCGCGAGCCGGACCATCGCGTCATAGACCGATGCGTCGCCGTGCGGATGATATTTGCCGATCACGTCGCCGACCACGCGCGCGCACTTCTTGTATCCGCTCGCCGGATCGAGCCGCAGCAGCCGCATCGCCCACAGCAGGCGGCGATGGACGGGCTTCAGCCCGTCGCGCACGTCCGGCAGCGACCGCGCGGTGATCGTCGACAGCGCATAGACGAGGTAACGCTCGGAAAGCGCGCTGTCGAAGGGGACGTCCGTGGGTTCGGGAGGAACGAGATCGAGGGCCATCGCGCGGCGATAGCGGGGCACCCCGTGCGGCTGCAACCGCGAAGGCACTCGGCGGGCCGCCGGGGCGGCCGCAATACGCAAGTCACAATCGTTCCCGAAACGGAACAGTCGAGGCGTGCCGGAGTTGGGAATTAACCAAATCTTCGCTATTCGGCAGCCTGGACAGGGAGGGCTCGATGCGAATCGAGGCAAGGTTTGCGGCACTTGCTGCGCTGATGTTGCTCGGCGGATGCGATCCGATCGGCGGAGATCGAGACGAAACCGAGACGGCGGCGCCCGATTTCGCGTCGCGCGAGGCTGCGGCCGCCTTTGCGGCCACCGGCAGCCCCTTCGATTATCGCTATGCCTTCCGCCTGCCCGGCGATCGCGTGAAGCCCGTTCTGGAAAGCAATGCCGACGCCTGCGACCGGCTGGGCGAGCAGCGCTGTCGCGTGCTTGCGGTGCGCTATCGCGTCAAGGATGCGAGCAGAGTCACCGCGGTGCTCACGGTCAAGATCGATCCGGCGATCGCCCGCGCCTTTGGCGATGCCGTCACCGAAGCGGTGGCAAGCGCCGACGGGCAGCTCGTCGATACCGAAATCGCAGGCGGCGAATTGACCGCGCGGCGCACCGCGTCGTTGACCGATCGGCTGCAACAGGCGCTCGAAGAGGCCGAGCAGCGCCCGGGGCCGGAGGCCGCCGCCCGCGCCGATCGCATCCGGGCGGCGCTGGCGACGATTTCCGAGGTTCAGGACGGCCGTACCGAATCCTACGCGACCGCTCCGGTGCTCATCACCTATGAATCGAGCAATGCGCTGACGCCGCTCGGCTCGACTCCCGACGCCAGCTTCCGCAACGCCGGCGAGACGCTCGAGAAATCGGTGGCGGGCGTGGTTCAGCTGCTGGCCGGGATCGGCCCATGGCTGGTGCTGATGATCGTCATCGTGTTCCTGCTGCGGCTGGTGATCCACAGCACCAGCCGTCCGCGCACCGAGGGCGAGGATCCGGTGCCCAACGCCGTGCCGGTGCAGGATCGCGACTCCGGCGACGATCGCAATCTCATCCAGCGCTGGTTCGCCCGCGACGAGGACGACGACGAGCGATAGACCGCCCCGCTTTCTGCACGGCGGCTGATTGCGCCCCGCCGGTCCTTTGGCTATAGCCGCAAGCCTTCGCCCCGGCACGAGCGCGTGACCCGCGCCGCCGGGGCAGCGCATTTCAGGGGACCCGTCGCATGCCGCGCCGCCGCCAGATTTACGAAGGCAAGGCCAAGATCCTGTACGAGGGTCCCGAACCGGGCACGCTGATCCAGTATTTCAAGGACGATGCCACTGCGTTCAACGCGCAGAAGAAGGGCACGATCAACGGCAAGGGCGTGCTCAACAATCGCATCAGCGAGCATGTCTTCACGCTGCTGGGCGGGATCGGCATTCCGACTCACTTCATCCGCCGTCTCAACATGCGCGAGCAGCTCATTCGCCAGGTCGAGATCATCCCGATCGAAGTCGTGGTGCGCAATGTCGTCGCCGGCAGCCTCGCCACCCGCCTCGGCATCGAGGAAGGGTCGCAGCTGCCGCGCACGATCATCGAATATTATTACAAGGACGATGCGCTCAACGATCCGATGGTGACCGACGAGCATATCCTCGCCTTCGGCTGGGCGGCGCAGGAGGAATTGCACGACATCGCCGACATGGCGATCCGGGTGAATGATTTCCTCTCGGGCCTGTTCGCCGGCATCGGCATCCGTCTGGTCGACTTCAAGCTCGAATTCGGCCGCATCTGGGACAATGACTATCCGCGCGTGATCCTCGCCGACGAAATCAGCCCCGACGGCTGTCGCCTGTGGGACATGGCGACCAACGAAAAGCTCGACAAGGATCGGTTCCGCCGCGATCTCGGCGGCGAAGTCGAAGCCTATCAGGAAGTCGCCCGCCGGCTCGGGCTGCTGCCGGAGGGCGCGGATTCGGCAGTGCTCGACCTCGAATCGCACCGCAAGCGCCGGGGCCGCTGAGCCGGCCCCGCTCCGGCGTCCGATATCGTCCGAAAGGCAGCGCGGCGCGGCCCGCTTAAAAGGCTTCTTAACCATCGCACCGGTAGTTCTGCGGCGATACGCAGCAGAGGAACTTCGCGATGCGCTCGATCCGGAACTATGTCGTCCTCGCCGGCGGGCTCACGCTCGCGGCCTGTGGCGGCGACACGTCGCCGCAGACGGTCGGCAGCGTCGCCCCGCCCTCGGGCGGTGGCACCCCTGCTCCCACGGACAGCTACAGCCAGTTCGTGAACCCCGTCGAGGCGCGCAGCTACACCGGCATCGGCGGCGTCCAGGTCTATGAATATACCACCGATTCGCGAAACTGCTGCGATCAGCAGGGCCAGATCTATTCGGGCGAGGCGAGCACCGTCCGCAACAGCGAGATCGCGGTCGCCTATGATCCGCGCTCGGCGATCTTCACCCTCACGATCAACGATCCCAAGAGCGGCGCCGCGGCCGGCACCCGCTTCCAGGATCCGGCGGCACGCACCAACTTCGGCGGAGCGCAGCAGCCGCAGTGGGGCGTCCCCAATCTGAACGGACTTCCCGCCGGCGCGGCCGCGAACCCCGACGTCCAGTATCTCCAGGCCGGCGACGGCGATCCACGCGCACCCTATAGCTGGAGCGGCACCGGCTTCGTCGATCCGGGCGACAACGACACCGCGCCGAACGGCGAGGTCGGCTCGAGCTACACCTCGACGACGCTCTTCTACGAAAAGCCGGGCACCAATACCCGCTATGTCAGCCTGGCCGGCTATGTCCGCAATGCGCTGGGGTTCGAGGAAGTCACGGTCGGCGGCACCACGATCAAGCAGACGCGCTGGCATCTCGAGCGCGGCGCCTTCGCCTATGGCGTGCAGACCAGCAATGGCGCCGTCCCGACCAGCGGCAGCGGCAGCTACAGCGGCAACATGCTCGCGACGATGGTCTATAACCCCACTTTCGACGGCGACATGGGCGCCGTTCTCCCCACCTATTTCCAGTGGCTCTCGGGTCGCTCGAACGTCAGCGTGAACTTCGCCACGGGCAACCTCACGCTCTCGCTGGCCGGTATCGTCCTCGATCCGTATTACGACCATGAAACCGGGCCGCAGACCGCTTTCGTCACGGCCGGCAGCAGCTTCACCGGCAGCGGCACCGCGCGGATCGATCTCGCCGGCACCGGCGGGTTCATCGGCTCGTTCGCCGATGGCGGAAATTTCGTCTTCACCGCGCCGGCCGGCTTCACCTTTGCGAACGGCGCGCGCGAGATCAGCGTGAACGTCGCCGGATCGAGCATCGACGGCGCCTTCTTCGGCCCCAATGGCGAGGAAATCGGCGGCGGCTTCCGCGTCGTCGGCGGCATCCCCGATCAGCGCGTCGACATATTGGGTGCGTTCACGGGCAAGCGCTGATGCGTCTCCCCCGGCTCGCCGGGGCGGCGCTGCTGCTGGTGGCGCCGCTCGCCGCCGCCCTGCCCGCCAAGGCGCAGTCGCAGTCGCAGGCCCATGGGCAGGCGCAGTCGCAGGCGCTGATCGACCAGTGCGCCGCGTCCACCTGCGTCGCGCGGCTCACGCCCGCTCAACTTCTCGCCGAGGCACAGCGGCTCGTCCTGGCGGGCCGCACCGAAGAGGCGCGGCCGATGCTCCAGGCGCTCGCCCATGTCCCGGCGCTGCGGCTCGAAACGCGCTTCCTCACTGGAATCGCCGCATCCGCCGCAGGCGATCACGCCGCCGCCGCCGAACAGTATCGCGCGATCCTGGCCGACGACCCGAGCCAGACCCGCGTGCGGCTCGAGCTCGCCCGCGCCATGCTGGCGATGGGCAAGACCGCGAGCGCCGACCGCCAGTTCCGCATCGCCGCGCAGGACCAGGATCTGCCGCCCGACGTCGCCCGCACGATCCGCGCGGTACGCGACGTGATCCGCCAGCAGCGCGGCTGGCGCTTCGACGTCGATTTCGCGCTCGTGCCCGACAGCAACATCAACAACGCCACCGATGCAGAGCGGATCAACATCCTCTTCGGCGACACGCCGATCCCGCTCACGCTCGACGACGAGGCGCGCGCCCGTTCGGGCACCGGCCAGAGCGCGGTCATATCCGCCGGGCTGCGCCTGCCGGTCGCCGAGGGCACGCTGATGCTCGTCGATCTCGACAGCAGCGGCACCAATTTTTCGGGCGAATCCTACGACGATTATCTCGTCCAGCTCGCCGCCGGCCCCGAATTCCGTCTCTCCTCCGCCGCCAGCGTTTCGGTGCAGGCGGTCGGCGCCCAGCGCTGGTACGGCGGCGATCTCGTCAGCCGTCAGGCGGGCGTGAAGACCGGCTTCCAGGCCCGGCTCAGCAACCGCGAACAGATCGGCCTCCAGCTCGACGCGCGGCACACCGAGGCCCGCTTCGACGATGCCTATAGCGGCTGGCAGATCGGCGCCTATGCCACCTATGAGCGTGCGGTCGCGCGCGCGATCGTCGTGTCCGGAGGCGTGTTCGGACGGCGCGATTCGCTGGGTGCGGAGACCTATTCGAGCACCGAACTCGGCGTGATCGCCGGCGTCGGCGGCGAACTGGCGCATGGCATCAGCTTCGGCCTGTCGGGCACGGTCAGCCGCGCCGAATATGATGCGCCGATGGCCTTCTTCTCGCCCGATCCGCGCGAGGACTGGCGCTACACCGCGCGCGCCACATTGGGCAATCGCAAGATCCGGCTGCTCGGCTTCTCGCCCCAGCTCAGCGCCAGCTACACCCGCACCGATTCCTCGCTCCCCTATTTCGCCAACGATCGGCTGCGCTTCCGCATCGGAGTGGCGCGCTACTTCTGATCCCCTTGCGGGCGGCGCGCGGCGGGGCCATAGGGCGGGGCATGAAACTCCGCATCATCGTGACGCTCAAGAACGGCGTGCTCGACCCGCAGGGCAAGGCCATCCAGCACGCGCTCGATTCGCTCGGCTTCGCCGGGGTCGACGACGTGCGCGCCGGCAAGCTGTTCGAGATGGACGTCGCCGACAGCACCAGCGACGCGGATATCGACGCCATGTGCCGCAAGCTCCTCGCCAATACGGTGATCGAGAATTATCGGGTCGAAAAGCTGTGAAGACCGCCGTCGTCGTCTTCCCGGGCTCGAACTGCGACCGCGACATCGCGACCGCGCTCGAACAGGTCACCGGAACGGCGCCGGCGATGGTCTGGCATCGCGAGACCGAGCTGCCCGACGGCATCGGCCTGATCGCGCTGCCCGGCGGCTTCTCCTACGGTGACTATCTGCGCTGCGGCGCCATCGCCGCCCGCTCGCCGATCCTGCGCGCCGTGACCGACGCCGCCGAGCGCGGCATGCCGGTGCTCGGCATCTGCAACGGCTTTCAGGTGCTCACCGAAACCGGGCTCCTGCCCGGCGCGCTGATGCGCAACGAGCGGCTCGATTTCGTCTGCCGCGACGTTCCGCTCACCGTCGACAACAGCCAGTCGATCTTCACCAGCGGCTATCGCTCGGGCGAGCAGATCACGATTCCGGTCGCGCACCACGACGGCAATTATTTCGCCGATGCCGAAACGCTCGACCGGCTCGAAGGCGAAGGCCGCGTCGCCTTCCGCTATGCGGGCGACGTCAACGGCTCGGCACGCGGCATCGCCGGCATCCTCAACGCGCAGGGCAACGTGCTGGGCATGATGCCGCACCCCGAGCGCCGGATCGAAGCCGCCCATGGCGGCACCGACGGGCGCCGCCTGTTCGAAGGGCTGCTAGAAGCGGTCGCCTGAGCCTTCGCGCTCGAACACCCGCGTCCACCGCGCCAGCGCGGTAATCGCGATCGGCCAGAACAGCGTGTTCCAGATGTCCTTCAGATTCTCCCACGGCAGCTGCGGGATGCCCGCGCGCGCCGTATCGACGATGTCCCACGCCTCGCCCGCCAGCGCCGCGACGAGCACGACCGCCCACGGCTTCCAGCCGCCGATCCGCCAGCGAAAGACCAGCGCAACGCCGAAGAAGAGAATCAGCCCGACGTAGATGTGCAGTGCATCTTTCGCGAGCAGCAGATGCTCGACGAGCCACAGCTTCGTTTCCTGAAAGATGTTCATGGTCAGACGCGGACGGCGAAGGGCGTGAAGTTCGTTTCCTCGTCATAGACGTCGACGCCTTCGCGCCGCTTGAGGAAGCCGACCACCAGATAGGTGACCGGCGTCAGCAGCACTTCCCAGCTCACTTTCAACACCCATTGCGTGACCAGCACCGTCAGCACCAGCTCGTTGGTCCAGCCGTCCGCGCCCCAGAAGGCGAGCGGATAGAAGATCAAGCTGTCGACTCCCTGCCCCGCCACCGTCGATCCGATCGTGCGGCTCCACAGATGCCGGCCCTTGGTCCACAGCTTCATCTTCGCCATCACGAAGCTGTTGACGAACTCGCCGCACCAGAAAGCGATCACCGATGCGAACACGATCCGCGGCACCTGGCCGAAGATCGCTTCATAGGCGGCCTGATTCTCCCAGTCGGGCGCGGGAGGAAGGATCACGACGATCCAGCTCATCAGCGCCATGAACAGCACGGCGGCGAATCCCGCCCAGATCACGCGCCGCGCCCGGGCATAGCCATAGACCTCGGTCAGCACGTCGCCGATGACATAGGAAACGGGGAAGAACAGGATCCCGGCGCCGAACGGCCAGAAGCCCACGCCCGGCAGCCAGATCTGCGCCACCTTGCCCGCGCCGATCACGTTCGACAGCAGCAGGATGACGACGAACGCCACCATCACATAATCGAAATAGCGGAAATGGCCGCCCGCGATCTCGCGCGCGCGCACCTGCACCGGTCTGCCGTCCCCCTCGGTCATGCGGATCGTTATGATCGCGGTTCCGTGCTTAGGCAATCCACGCTAACGAAGACCCGCGCGCGCCCGTAGCTCAGCTGGATAGAGCACGAGCCTTCTAAGCTTGGGGTCGCAGGTTCGAACCCTGCCGGGCGCGCCATTTCTTCTTCCCGGCGATGCGTTGGAATCGGCCCTGCCGCGCCCGTCGCCGCGCGGCCTAGCTCTTTTCGCCGTTCTTCCTGCCGCTGCGGGCATAGAGCAGCGCCGCGACGATCGCGGCCGATCCGATGCCGACGGCGGCACCCACGCCCAGCGTCGTCGCCGAAAGCCCGCGCGCGCGCGATTCCTTGGCGTCCTTGGCAGCGGAGATCGCTTCGCCGCCGCCCGCGTGCGGCGCCTCCTCGATCGGATAGGGGGACTTGTTTTCGTTCGGAACGGGGGGCGTATCGGTCATCGTCATCCTGATCGGTTTCGAAACCCCACCAACGAACCCGGTGGAGCGCGGGTTGCACCATGGACCCGCGCCGCCCGGCTTCGCAAGACCGCTCCCGCCGCATCGCGCGCGCATTGCGCCCTTGGCCCTCGCAATGCACAAGCGCCGCCATGAACCCGCTCTACGCCCGCATGGGCACGACCATCTTCGAAGCCATGTCGGCACGCGCACGCACGCGCGGCGCGATCAATCTCGGCCAGGGCTTCGCCGACGGCACCGGCCCGGCGCCGGTGCTCGAAGCGGCGGCACGCGCGCTGCTCGAAAAGTCCAATCAATATCCGCCGATGGCCGGGCTGCCCGAGCTGCGCCAGGCGGTCGCCGATCACTATGCCCGGCATCAGGGGCTGAACCTCGCGCCCGACGAAGTGATCGTCACTTCGGGCGCCACCGAAGCGCTCGCCGCATCGCTGCTCGCCCTGATCGAGCCGGGCGACGAAGTGCTGTGCTTCCAGCCGCTCTACGATGCCTATGTCCCGCTGATCCTCCGTGCCGGCGGCGTGCCGCGCTTCGTCCGGCTCGAGCCGCCGCACTGGCGCGTGACGCGCGACGCGCTCGACGCGGCGGTCACGGCGAAGACGCGGCTGCTGCTGCTCAACAATCCGCTCAATCCCGCCGCCACTATGGCCTCGGCCGAGGAGCTGGCGCTGCTCGCCGATTTCTGCGTCGCGCACGATCTCACTGCGATCTGCGACGAGGTGTGGGAGCATGTCACCTTCGACGGTGCGCGCCATCTGCCGCTGATCGGCTTTCCCGGCATGCGCGAGCGGACGGTGAAGATCGGCAGCGCGGGCAAGATCTTCGCGCTCACCGGCTGGAAGGTGGGCTGGATGTGCGCCGCGCCCGAGCTCGCGCGCGCGCTCGGCAAGGCGCACCAGTTCCTCACCTTCACCACGCCGCCCAACCTGCAATGGGCCGTCGCCGAGGGGCTGGTGACGCAGGACGGCTGGGTGGCCGAAACCGCCGCCGGCTTCCGGCGCTCGCGCGACCGGCTGGCGGCGGGGCTGCACGAACTCGGCTTCGCCACCCTGCCCAGCGCCGCCACCTATTTCCTGTCGATCGATCTTGCCGCCAGCGGGATCGGCCGCGGCGACGTCGCCTTCTGCGATCGGCTGCTCGACGAAGCGGGCGTGGCGGCGATTCCCGTCTCCGCCTTCTATGCCGAGGATCCCGTCACCAGCGTCGTCCGCTTCTGCTTCGCCAAGCAGGACGCGACTCTCGATACGGCGCTCGAGCGCATCGCCGCCGCGCGCGCGGCGCTCGCCCGCTAGCGCGGCGGTCCCGACCGCTCGATGCGGATGCGCACCCATTCGCCATAGCGCAGCTGCCCGCCCAGCCGCGGCGGCCGCACGCGGAACTGCCAGGCCATCGCCAGCACCGCGCGCAGATAACCCGATCCTTCGGGATATTCGGTGACCGGAACGCAATCCTCGACGCGATATTCGGGCACGGTCCGGCACGCGATCACGCCATAGCCCTGCCCCTGCACGGTCTGGAGATAGCCGCGCATCTCGCTTTCATACGGCTCGCGATACCAGGCGGCGGCATAGAGCGGCTCGCCGTTCGGCCCGCTCCCCTCGGCACGCGGAGTGTCCCCCCAGCCGGGGCGCGGCCCCGGGTTGGGCGGGCCCGAGACGCGCGGTGCGGAACGCGACGGCGCGGCCGCGCTTGGCCGGGCGATGTCGGCCGAAGCCATCGCATCGGGATCGAGCCGGATCAGCGGCGGCGGTGAAGGCACCGGGTTGGGCGCGAGACGCTCGAGCGGAGTCGGCGCCGAATCGACCTGCGGCTCGGGCACCGGCGGCTCGGGCGCCTGCTCGGCGGCTTCGGCGGGTGCGCTCTCGGGCTGCGGCTCGGGTTCGGGCGCGGATGCGCCTTCGCTGCCCGGATCGACGCTGAACACTTCCATCACCGGCACTTCGTCGCGCGTGATCTGCGGCACGATCGTCAGCAGCAGCAGCGCCAGCAGCCCCTCCACCAGCAGCGCCAGCACGAATCCCGGCCCGCGCCGGCGCAATCCTTCGCGCAATGCGTCGCGGTCGATGCGGATCGCGGGGAGCTTCACGAGGGACGACGACTTTCTGGCAAGCGGGACAAGGGCGCGCCCGGATATAGAAGGCGCGCGAGCGCGGCGGAATTGCGACCGAAGCGTGTCGCAACTCCGTCCGATTGTATCAGCCGCCGATGCGGTCGAGCACGCCCTTTTCGGTGATGTATCCGGTCACCAGCCGCGCGGGCGTCACATCGAAGGCGGGGTTGGCTGCCGGCGACTGAGTCAGCCGGATCGTCGTCACGTGCCCCTCGGCATCGGGACCGGTCGCCTCGGTCAGTTCCTCGGCCGCGCGCTCCTCGATCGGGATGGCGTCGCCGCTCGGCAGGTCGGCATCGAAGGTGGTGTAGGGCAGCGCGACATAGAAGGGCACGCCATTGTCGTGCGCCGCCAGCGCCTTCAGATAGGTGCCGATCTTGTTGCACACGTCGCCGTTGGCCGTCACTCGGTCGGTGCCGACGATCACTGCATCGACCTTGCCCTGCATCATCAGCAGCCCGCCGGCATTGTCGGCGACCACCGTGTGCGGCACGCCATGGTTGCGCAGCTCGAACGCGGTCAGCAGCGCGCCCTGGTTGCGCGGGCGCGTCTCGTCGACCCACACATGCACCGGAATGCCCGCGTCATGCGCCAGATAAATCGGCGCGGTCGCCGTGCCATAGTCGACCGTCGCCAGCCATCCGGCGTTGCAATGAGTCAGGATCTGCACCGGCCGCCCGGGATTTTGCGCATGAAGCGCGCGGATCAGCTCGAGGCCGCTCGCGCCGATCGCGCGGCACAGCTCGACATCCTCGTCGCAGATCGCGTCGGCACGGGCGAAGGCGGCCTCGGCACGTTCCTCGGGCGGCAGATCGCCCACCGCGGTACCGACCGCGTCGAGCGCCCAGCGCAGGTTCACTGCGGTCGGCCGCGTGTGCAACAGCGTGTCGCGCGCCGCCAGCAGCGCTTCGTCGCTGGGATCCACGGCGAGCGCCATCGCCAGGCCATAGGCCGCCGTCGCGCCCACCATCGGCGCGCCGCGCGTCCACATCTCGCGGATCGCGACCGCGGCCTCGTCCATGCTGCGCAGCTCGACCCAGCGGATTTCCCAGGGGAGCTGCCGCTGGTCGAGGATGCGCACGCCCTTGCCGTCTTCGGTGCGCGCGATCGATCGCGTCGCCTTGCCGTCCAGGATCATGGCAGCACCTCCGCCAGCGTTCGGATGTCGCCGCGCTCGCCGTCGCGATCGATCAGCAGCGCCTGCATGCCCGCCGCCCGCGCCGCGTCGACTTCGGCCTCGATGTCGGAAACGAACAGCATCGTCGCCGGCTCCAGCGCCAGCGCGCGGGCGATCGCGGCATAGGAATCCGCCTCGCGCTTGTGGCCGATGTTGGTGTCGAAATAGCCCGCGATCCGCGGCGTCAGGTCGCCCGCCTCGCTATGGCCGAACAGCAGCTTCTGCGCCGCCACCGATCCCGACGAATAGATATAGACGGGCACCCCCGCCCTTCCCCAGCGCGCCAGCGCCTCGGGGGTGTCGGGATAGACGTGGCCGCGGATCGTGCCGTCGCGATAGCCCGCCTCCCAGATCAGCCCCTGCAGCGTCTTGAGCGGCGTTTCCTTGGCGTCGGCCTCGATCCAGCCGAGCAGCGTGGCGACCGGATCGTCGCCCGGCACCTGCGCCAGGATCGGCGCCACCTGTTCGGGATTGCGCTCGACATAGTCGCGCAAATGCCGTGCGGCATAGGGAAACAGGACATCGGCGACGAAGGCGATGCTGCTCGTCGTCCCTTCGATGTCGAGGAGGATCGCGTTCGGCTGCTGCTGCTGATTCATCGAAGCTCGTCTCCCCTCCCGCCGGGGGAGAGGCTTGGGGAATGGAGTCGCCGGAAAGCGGCGGACGGGTTGGATGTGCCCGCGCTCAGGCGCTGGCCGGCTCGTGGCGCGGAAACCGGTCCGCGATCGCGTCGCCGGTGAAATCGGCGACCCAGCCGTCGGGACTGATGAACATCCGAATCGCGGTGAAGCGCGGGCTCGGCCCCATGTCGAACCAGTGGCGCATCCCCGCCGGCACCGAGATCAGGTCGCCCTCCTCGCACAGCACGGCATAGACGCGGTCCTCGTCGCGCAGCGTGAACAGTCCCTCGCCTTCGACGAAGAAGCGCACTTCGTCCTCCGAATGGCGGTGCTCGGAAAGGAACTTCGTGCGCAGCACGGCGCGGTCGGGATGCTCGGGAGTCATCCGGATCACGTCGACCGATCGATAGCCCTTCTCCGCCGTCAGCCGCTCGACTTCGGGGGCATAGGCCTCCAGCACCGCCTCCGAGCTCGCGTCCTCGGGCAGCGCGCGCGTGCCCCATTGCTCGAAGCGCACGCCCAGCGGCGCCAGCGCCTCGGCGATCGCCTGCGGATCGCGCGTGTCGATGCGCGGCGCCGCGCCGTCGCTCGAATCGAAGATTCTCAGATGCGTCATTCGCTCATTCCGTTCCTGAAGCCGCGCTCGGCAAGCTCGGCGGCGATCAGCCATTCGGTCGCTTCCAGCACGCGCTCGGCTTCGTCCAGGTCGCGGCCCCAGGCATAGAGGCCGTGACTGCGGATCAGATAGGCAGGCGCCACGCCTTCCGCCACCAGCGCCGGGCCGACCGCAGCCTCGATATCGCGCATGTCCTGGCTGTTGTCGACGATCGGCAGCCGCACTTGTGCGTCATGGGTGGTGATCCCGGGAAACGCCTTCAGCATCTCGTGGCCGCGAAACACCCATTCGCTCGCGTCGGGCACCGCACGGCTCAGCCCCACCGCCTGCGGCGAATGGCCGTGCAGCACGGCGTTCGCATCGGGAAAGCTGCGATAGAGCGCGAGGTGCAGCGCCGTCTCGGCCGACGGCTTTCCCGCCCCGATCGCCTGCCCCTCGGTGTCCACGCGCATGATGTCGTCCTCGGTCAGCCGGCCCTTGTGCCGTCCCGAAACGGTCACGGCGAAGCTGCCGTCGTCCAGCCGAGCCGAATAATTGCCCGACGTCGCCGGCGCCCAGCCGCGCGCGTCCAGCCTGCGCCCCACCGCCACCAGCGCGCTGCGCGCCGCATCGAAATCCATTGCCGTCATGGTCGCCGCTCTAGCGCATCCCGCGCGCGGCGCACACGCCCTGTTATGGAGCAAACTCTGTCGCCAATTCCTCGTCGCCCTTGCGCAGGCAGGGACCCCATGGCTGCTTCGTCGCGGACCACCGCCGGCGGCACATCGCCCGTTCCCCGGTCGACGGCGGCTAGTTGGTGCCGGATCCCGGATAGGTCGCCGGCGCGCGGCGCGTGAACGGCGGCGGCGGCGAATCGAAGTCGGCGTCGGGCGCGGTTACGGGGAACATCGCCCCTTCGCGTAGCGGCAGACCGGGCGCGACATTGGGCTCGGCGCTCGCGGTCACGATATTGAATGCCTCGCCGCCCAGCCGAGTCGTGTCGGGGCGCAGCGCGGGCGCCCACAGGTTCATCTCGGGATGGTCGATCGCCTCGCCGGTCACGATCACCAGCCCGCCCATCTCGGTGAGGCCGAACAGCCGCTCGGCAAAGGCGTGCGGCAGGCGGATGCAGCCGTGCGACGCCGGCCGGCCCGGATTATGCCCGCCGTGCAATGCGATGCCGGTCCAGGTCAGCCGCTGCATGAACGGCATCGGCGCGTTGCTGTAGAGGTTCGACCGGTGATGCCGGTTCTTCTGGAGGATGGTGAATTCGCCCGTCGGCGTTTCCTTGCCCGGCTTGCCGGTCGAAACCGCCGCCGCGCCGATCAGCGTCCCGCCGCGATAGACATAGGCGCGCTGCTGCGGGATGCTGATGACGATCGAGACCTCGCCCCCCGCGTCGAGCCGCGCCGGCACGAGCCGCGGGTCCTGATCGAACCAGACGTAGCGATTGGGCCGCAGCGCCTCGATCCGATCGGACACCGCCTGGACCGCCTGTGCGGCCGCCGGCGTCGCGGCGGGCATCGCGGCAAGCGCCAGGATCAGGGCAGAGCGCACGAGGGCGCGGGGCATTGCAGTCTCCGTAACGGTTCGCGGCCCGCCGGGGGCGGCTCCGCAAAGGGTTCGTACTCCGTTAACGATGTTATCCGCAATTGGTGCCGTCCGAATCCCGGCCCGCTTGGCCTCGTGCAGCGAGAAGGTTGTTCCGCTCGGCGCGACCAATTCTCGGCGAAACGCGCTGAGTCCGCGCCGAATTGTTGCGATTGGGACACAGGTTCAGCCCAATTTCACCTGTCCTTCTGGTATAAGAGAAGCAAGCGGGAATGATACCAAGGGCAATTAGTAACGTGAGTAACGCATTGGACATCGCGCGCAGTCGGCGCGCACTTCTTCGATCGGCGCTGGTGGTCGGCGGGGGCGCGCTTGCCGCCTCGTGCACGCCGCGTGCCGCGCGCATCGTCAGCGCGCCGGCGGTACCGGTGCCGCAGCCGCCGGTGCGGCCCGATCCGATTCCGGCCGCCGTCGCCACGCGTCCGCAGGCGCCGCGCGGCGTCGATCCGAATATCTTCAAGGAAGCGATCGCCGCGCTCGACCGGCATTCGATGCGCATCCCCAATCACGACAAGATCGCGATCGCCGATTTCACTGCGCCGTCGCACCGGCCGCGGTTCCACGTCATCAATCTGGGCAGCGGCGAATCGCATTCGGTGCTCGTCTCGCACGGCAGCGGGTCGGACCCGGGGCACACCGGCTTCCTTCAGCGTTTCTCGAACGTGCCGGGATCGAACGCGACCAGCGAGGGCGCCTATCTCCTGTCCGAATATTATGTCGGCCAGCATGATCGCTCGCAGCGGCTCGACGGGCTTGATCCGACCAACGATCTGGCGCGCGACCGCGCGATCGTGATCCACGGCGCGTGGTATGCCAATCCGGAGATGATCGCCCGCCACGGTAAGCTCGGCCGCAGCCAGGGCTGCTTCGCCCTGCCCGAGGCGCAGCGCGACGATGTATTCGCGATGCTCGGCCAGGGCCGGATGATCTATTCGTCCAGGCTCGCCTGATCGTCTCGCGGGGGATTGGCAGCGCCGCGCCGCCGGGCGTACCACCGGCGGCATGAGCGAAACCCTCTCCCCCGCCCTTCCCCCAGAAATCGACACCGCCGCGCGCGCGGTCCTTTCCGCCGCCTGCGACCTTCGCAAGAAGCTCGCGACGGCGGAAAGCTGCACCGGCGGCATGCTCGCCTCGCTGCTCACCGACGTGGTCGGCGCGAGCCACGCGTTCGAGCGCGGCTTCATCGTCTATTCGGACGAAGCCAAGTGCGAGCTGCTCCACATCGCGCGCGATACGGTGAAGGGCTGCGGCGCGGTCAGCCGCGAAGTCGCGCTCGCCATGGCCGATGGCGCGCTGAAGGCCAGCCGCGCCGACGTCGCCGTTTCGATCACCGGCTTCGCGGGCGCGGGCGGACCCGACGACGAGCCCGGCCTCGTCCATTTCGGCTGCGCCGCGATCGGCCGCGAAACCCGCCACCGCGAGGCGCATTTCGGCGACATCGGCCGCGGCGCGGTACGAATCGAGTGTTTGCGCGTTGCCCTTGAGATGTTCTCGGAGGCACTGTGACTAAACCACCCCACTCCTTCCATTCGCTTCACCGCCAGGGGATGATCCGCACCGGCGTGTGCACGCCGCTGGCGACCGTCGGCGATCCCGCCGCCAACACCGATGCCGCGATCGAGGCCGCCCGCCACGGCGATGCCCATGGCGCCGACCTGCTGCTCTTTCCCGAGCTCAACATCAGCGCCTATGCGATCGACGATCTCCATCTCCAGGACGCGCTGATCGACGCGACCGAGGCCGGCATCGCCCGGCTGGTCGAGGCGAGCGCCGATCTGCGCCCCGTGCTCTGCGTCGGCGCGGCGCTGCGCCGCAACGGGCGGCTCTACAATTGCGCGCTCGCGATCCACCGCGGCCGCATCCTCGGCGTCGTCCCCAAGCAGTTCCTGCCCAATTACCGCGAATATTACGAAAAGCGCTGGTTCGCCTCGGGCATCGGCCTCGCCGGTCTCGAGATCGAGGTCGCGGGGCAGACCGCTCCCTTCGGCACCGATCTGGTCTTCGCCGCGCAGGATCTGGAGGATTTCGTCTTCCATATGGAGATCTGCGAGGATTTCTGGGCGCCCACGCCGCCCTCCTCGCTCGCCGCGCTCGCCGGTGCGCTGGTGCTGTGCAATCTCTCCGCCTCGAACATCGTGATCGGCAAGAGCCGCGAGCGCCAGCTGCTCTGCGCCTCGCAATCGGCGCGCACCGTCTCGGCCTATCTCTATTCGGCCGCCGGGCCGGGCGAAAGCACCACCGATCTCGCCTGGGACGGTCAGGGGCTGATCTACGAGCTCGGCGAATTCCTCGCCGGGTCGCAGCGCTTCGATCTCGCGCCCGAGGCGGTCTATGCCGACATCGATCTCGAGCGGCTGCGGCTCGAGCGGATGCGCTTTCCCACTTTCAACGACGCCGCCGTCGCCGCGGGCCATCCCGAAACCCGCTTCCGGCGCATCGGCTTCCGCCACGAGCCCGCCTTCGACGATGTCGGCCTGCGCCGCCCCGTGCGCCGCTTTCCCTTCGTCCCGAACACGCCGGCGAAGCTCGAGGAGGATTGCTACGAAGCCTTCAACATCCAGGTCGAGGGGCTGCGCAAGCGCATCGTCTCGGTCGGCGCGAAGCATCTCGTCATCGGCGTCTCGGGCGGGCTCGATTCGACGCATGCGCTGATCGTCGCCGCCAAGGCGATGGACCGGCTCGGCCGCCCCCGCTCGGACATTCTCGGCTTCACCCTGCCCGGCTTCGCCACCGGCGACACCACCAGGTCGAACGCCTGGACGCTGATGAAGACGCTCGGCGTCACCGGCGAGGAAATCGACATCACCCCCGCCGCGCGGCAGATGCTGACCGACATGGGCCATCCCTTCGCGCAGGGCGAGCCGGTGTACGACATCACTTTCGAAAATGTGCAGGCGGGGCTGCGCACCGATTATCTCTTCCGCCTCGCCAATCAGCGGCAGGGCTTCGTCGTCGGCACCGGCGATCTTTCCGAAATGGCGCTCGGCTGGTGCACCTATGGCGTCGGCGATCAGATGAGCCATTATGCGGTCAACACCGGCGTTCCCAAGACGCTGATCCAGTATCTGATCCGCTGGAGCGTGAGTACAAACCAGTTTGACGAACAGACCGATGCGGTGCTCACTGCGATCCTCGATACCGAGATTTCGCCCGAGCTCGTCCCCGCCGATGCCGAGGGCGGCATGCAGAGCACCCAGGATCGCATCGGCCCCTATGAGCTGCACGACTTCTTCCTCCACTATGTCGTGCGCCGCGGCATGCGCCCGTCGAAGATCGCCTTCCTTGCCTGGCATGCGTGGCGGGACGCGAAGGAAGGGCTGTGGCCGATCGACTTCCCCGAGGCGGGCCGCAACGAATATGATCTCGCCACCATCGCCAAATGGCTCGAGATCTTCCTGATCCGCTTCTTCCAGACGAGCCAGTTCAAGCGCTCCGCCATCCCCAACGGCCCAAAGGTCTCGGCCGGCGGCGCACTAAGCCCCCGCGGCGACTGGCGCGCGCCTTCCGACGGGACGGCAAGGCCGTGGATCGACGAACTGCGGAGCGCGCTGCCGGAGGTATAGGGAGGTGGGGGTGCGGGGTGCGCGGGCGGCGACGTCTGCTTTGCGCCCTAATATCGGTCATTGTAGGTCGCTAGCCGATCGCCTGAGAGCGGACGGCGTTGCCGATCGGCTTGGGCGACCGGATCTGGGACAGTCCCGTCATTCTCGGCGGCAGTCGCCAACGACGGCTTCCTCCAGAACCGGATGATTCTGGTTGATCGCACCCGGGGCGAGAGATGAGCAAATGACCATTAACGACTTGACCGGTTCCGGCAAGCGCCTCCTGCATAGCTGCCTCTCGCAGGGGGCGGCAAATCCCTCTCCATCTATGCCTTGCTTCAACATTCCGCGGCCGTAATGCCTTGGCCTATGAGTCCTGCTAAAACGCGGCACTAACGAAGGAGGCAAAGCGGTGACGAACGGAGAGCCGAAGGCGGAGGAGGATGCGAATGGCTCAAGTCTCCTCTGATCCTGTTGATATCAGGCGAGCCTTCCAGCGCCATCGCTCCGCGTCGAGCGTCGCAGGCATGCCGAGACGCTCCCGGTTCGTTTCGCTTTTCTACGCCGCGGAGTGCGGCTTGAAGTATTTGGTGATGATGTCCGGGTCGCTTCCAAGCACCGGCGATCTGAAGAATGCCTTGGTGGCCAGCTTGGGCCTGCCAAAGAGTCAGATTGATCTGCACGACATTGAGCAACTTTGTCTTGCCGCCAGCCTCCTCCCCGTTGATGTTGGAAGCACACCTACTTCGTTCGTAGTTAATGGAGACACATTCCCACCGTATAAATTACACGAGGCTGCTCGCTATGGTGTCAAGGTAGCTGACGGCTACTTGGGCAGTGTAGAGCAATGGCTGGAGCGCATATTGCAGGCGGTTGACACGCGAATGGCGACACAGGGAATTTGAGATGGCAGAGTTTTACACCTATCTCGACGTGCTCGATCGCCTGCGCGATAATGACGCGGTTCGCTCCGCTCCGAAGGAGGTGCTCAGAGCACAGCCGCTACCATCTCGCCTAGCGCTCTCCCTACTTCCTCAAGCGGCGATGGAGCCGGTCAAGGTGTGGCTTCGGCAAACGTTCGGCCCACGCTTTCTGGAGGATGAGCTTGCGATCGCGCTTGAGACGGCAAGCTCCGCCTCGCCGCGCCTTCTTCCGATAGAGTTCGAGAGGGTTGGCGAGGATTGGATATCGGGGCTGCGCCTGCGTCTCCGGCCAACCCTCACGTCGGGGTCCGTAGTTGTTTACAACACGCCGTATGAAGTCGCCGAGACTGATGAGATTAGCGATTGTCCGCCCGTCCTTACTTTTCATTCGTTCAAAGGTGGCATGGGGCGGACCACGCTTGCACTCGCCTTGGCGGCGGCGGTGCAAAAAGTTCGCCGTCGCGTTCTTTTCATCGACGCAGATTTCGAAGCTCCTGGAATTTCCAGTCTCCTCAGACATTCAATGCCGAGCCCACGCATCGCATTTGCGGATTTACTCGCAATCGCATTCACATCTTCTGAGATCGACGCCGACGACGCAATCGAAACGGTGGCTGGTAGGCTCGCGGATCAAGAGATAGATGGCCTAGTCGTTCTACCTTGCACACGCGATCTTGGTCTTCCCAGCGTCTCACCAGAGGCTCTTACCCTATCCGAAAAGCGATCTCCCTTCTTTGTAGGCTCGCTTGTTGCACGCCTTGGGAAGAGAATTGGAGCCGATCTCGTCATCATCGACCTTCGCGCCGGTCTTTCTGAGTTAGTCGCATCCCTATTCCTTGATCCCCGTCTTCAGCACGCTCTCGTAACGACATTGAACGGCCAAGCCATTGATGGAACCATCATGCTGCTGGATCGAATGCGTGAGATGGCTTCCAGATGGCGAGCCGCGTCGACCGCAGAATTTGATGCGAGTCTTCCGACAGTCATCATCAATCAAAGCCCTCCTGGACTTAAGGATGGTGGGTTTGGACAAGAGGGCGCGTTGGACGCGATGGCGGTATTTGAGGAGGAGATCCGCCTATTTTTGGAGCAATTAAAGTCGTCTGAACAGCCCGCCGACGTAACCGAGAACCCGTTCCAGGAGGCGTCGATCACGACCTCTATTGTGGATGCAGAGCCGGCGGTGGCAATTCTACCCCGAGACTTGAGAGAAACGCAGCGCGCGTTGACCCGAACGAGCCTCCCCGATCAAATGTACTCAATTTTTGGATCACTCGTCCCGCTTTCCGCGCCGTCTGACCCTGAGCGGAACGAGGTTCACACAGAGGCGCAGCAGCGGCGTGAGAGACTTGCAGCATACGCGCGAAAGAGCATTTTCGCCGAAAGCCAGCCGCAAGTGGACATCTATCCCACAGCTTCCCTGGTTAACCTAGCCGAGCGCCATCAAAGCGCTCCTCCAACGGTTACTGTCATCGGTGAAAAGGGGTCGGGCAAGTCATATACCTTCATGTCCCTAGCTCTATCTAAGACGTGGGGAACCTTCTCTGAAAGGCTGGGTGTAGCGAATCCGACGCAGACACAATCCACAGAAGCCTTGGTGCTACCCGTAACTCCATCGCAGGACCTGGACCACGATGCTCGTGAGGCAGAACGTAGGGTAACAACTGAAGCGGCAAAGGCGTTGACGGGCGGAGAGCCCCTCAACGATCAGCTAATCGCGGATGCTGTTCAGCAGCAGTTGCAAAGGCCAGATGCAAGCAGTGCCGTGTCTTGGCGGCAATTCTGGCTAGATATGATTGCGTGGCGCGCTGGATTTACGCCGGGTACACCTAATGCATTCGAGCCATTTGCCGAAGCGCTCAAACCGGGTCACGCGGCCGTCGGTATTTTCGACGGAATTGAGACCCTGTTCTCAAGGTTACGAACCAGTGAACATGAGCAGGCAGCGGTAGAGGCGCTGCTACGACTTGTTCCTGATTGGCTTTCGCAGCTTCCAACAAAGAACGTGGGCTGTGTCGTATTTATTAGAGAGGACTTGGCGCGATACGCGCTGGTCAACAACTTCAAGCAATTCGCTGATCGGTATTCAGCTTTTGCTCTCCGATGGAACTGGGCCGAGGCGTCGGCATTAGCGCTATGGGTTGCACAACAAGCTGGCAGCTTACCCCCGACAGTATCTCCCGAGAGCTTAACAACGCTGGACGAAGAGCAGCGTAGTCAAGCCCTTGTCGAATTATGGGGCTGGAAGATGGGGCCTAACACGTCTCGTGAGGCGAGGTCGCTCGAATGGACCATGTCATCGCTGTCGGATTTCAATCGAAGCATCAAAGCCCGAGATCTCGTTCGCTTTCTCGCCGAGTCCGCGTCGCTTTCTACGGCGAGTGATGCCTACCACGATCAAAGGCTCTTAAGTCCACGGGCGATGCGCGATGCAATTGGGCCGTGCAGCAAAGAGCGTGTTTTCGAAACTGGTGAAGAAAATGTAGATCTTAAGAGAATATTTCGAACTATTGGGAGTCTAGTCGGCAATCAGCGAGAACTACCTTGGTCATACGAGCGTGCGCACGAATTGCTGGGCAGCGATGATGTCAGAATTTTGGAGGACAATGGCGTTCTTTTTAGGTATGGTGACGACTTCTTCGTTCCAGAGCTGTATCGCAGTGGACTTAATCTGTTCTACTCAGGAGGCGCTCGTCGGAAGGTTGTCACGCTGATGCGGCAGGCCGTCGGCAGGGGCCGTTGAACGTACGGCAGCTTGTGGAGTGACCGGGGTCGATACTGAACGGCTGGAATGGAGCACACTGCCGTCTGGCTTCTGGATTGTATGTGAATGACCGGTTCTTGGCGTGAGCGGATGTGTAAGCGCCGAGCTCGGAACGAGGTCGGGTCGGCAGCCGCCTTAGCGGCGGCGGAGCGAGGAAGGGCAGCCACCTGTGGTTCGCTGCCCGAAACCTGCCTGTCCGCATTCGGCCCATATCCCTCCGCCTCACTCCCCCGCACCCTTGCAAATTAGGATTTCAGCTGCTCCGCTTGCGGACGCTCTTTGAACTGTCGAGCTGATCGCCGCGCGCCGACGCAAGGATGTTTCGGGCGTGCGCAACGTTCGGAATGAATAGGCGCGAAAACTGCGAAGCCAAGCGTCAGTCGTCGCGACCCAGCACCTGCGTCAGCCGATTCGACCAGGCGCGGCTTTCGATCCGTTCGAGCAATGCGCGATTGAGCCGCTCGCGCATCGGGCTTTCCGGCGGCAGCGCGAAGCCATAATCCTGCCGGCCGAAGCTGCCCGGCACCAGCCGCAGCGCGTCGCCCGCCTCGCCTTTCAGCAGATAGGTGAGCAGCGGCCGGTCATAGACGAAGGCGTCGATCTCGCCCGCCGCCACTGCCTCCAGCCCCGCCTCGACGCTCGGAAAGCTCGAGAAGCCGATGCCGCTCTCGCGCAGCCACTCGTCCGCCGCCGATCCCTCGATCGATCCCACCGCGGCGCTGGTCAGCCCTTCGGGGCCCTGGATCCCGCCCGCCAGCCGCCCCTCGGTCAGGGAGGAGGCGATCATCCCGGTGAAGGTCGAGATGATCAGGATCGCCGCGAACATCCAGACGAGCGCGACGGCCTTGCCCGCCCGGGTGCGCGGCGCCTTGTCGCCATAGCCGACGGTGGTCATCGTCACTGCGGAAAACCAGAAGCCCGCGCCGATCCCCTTCGCCGGGCCGCCGCCGAACTCCTCGGAATTGTCGCGCCGCTCGGCAAGCCAGAAGCACACGCCCACCAGCAGCAGCAGCGCGCTCAGCGCCAGCACCGCCTGGAGAAATCCCCAGCTGAAGAAATTGCGCAGCAGCAGCAGCCAGCTGGGCGGCGCCTGCGCCACGGCGATGCCGAAGCCGGTGGTGTGATAGGGGTGGCTGAAATCCACCTGTTCCTCGCGGCTGGGCGTCACGGTCAGGGCGCCGACGCTGAGCGCGTAGCGGCCCTCGGCAACGCCATCGACCATGCCGTCGAGATCGGTCTCCTCCAGCGTGTAGCGCACGCCGAGATCGGCCGCGACGTCGCTCCACAGATCGATCGCGAGGCCGCTGTAGCTTCCGTCCGCTTCGCGGATCACGAAGGGAGGCGCATGGCGCGTCGCGACGCTGATCCCGTTCGCATCGGCCGGGCTGGCACGCGGCGGCTGCTGCTGCTGCTGGGCAAGCGCCGGAGGAGCAACGAGAAACAGGAGCGCCAGAGCGACGCGGAGGAGCGATGCGAACGGGATCATGCGCGGCCGCTTCGAATCGATCATGCTGCACCAGGCTCCTGCTGTGACGTTCGCGGCTTGCATAGCATGGAAGCCGCGGCTGTCGCGCCTTGCAGCGGAGCCCGCGTCAGTCGTCTCCGAGCAGGCTCTGCACGCGACGCAGCAAGTCACGCGTTTCGAATGGCTTGCGCAAGATGGTCAGTTGGCCGTTGTCGAGCGAATCGATTGCCGCGGTCTCGGCGAAGCCGGTCACCAGCACGATCGGCAGCGTCCGATCCTGCTCGCGGATCCGCCGTACCACCTCGGCTCCGCTCATGCCCGGCATGGCGAAGTCGACGATCAGCACATCGGGCCGGCGCGCCGCGACCATCTCGAGCGCGCTCGCCCCATCGCCCGCCTGCGCGACGGTCGCTCCCGCCGTCTCCAGCATGTCGGCGAGCGTCGCGCGAACCTGCGCATCATCATCGACCAGCGCGATGGTCGCACCCGTCAGGCTCACCGGCACCGCCTCGGCATCCTTCGGCGTGCGCGTCCGGCCGCGCGCCTTCGTGCTTTGGCGCAGGTACAGCGTCACCGCCGTTCCCTCGCCGGGTGCCGATTCGATATGGACCGTCCCGCCGGACTGAGTCACGACGCCGAACACCATGGCGAGTCCCATGCCGGTCCCCCGCCCGACTTCCTTGGTGGTGAAGAAAGGCTCGGTGGCGCGCGCGAGCACGTCAGGCGTCATGCCGTGCCCGCTGTCGCTCACCGTGATCGCCGCCCAGTCGCCCAAAGGAAGGCCCGCCGGCGCGACACCGCGTTCGCTCGTAGCGGAAATCCGCAATGTACCGCCGTCGCCCATGGCATCGCGCGCGTTGAACGCCAGGTTGAGGATCGCCAGCTCGAGTTGCAACGGATCGGCCTCCACCCGAAGCAGCGGGTCGATCGGCGCGATCTCGACCTGCGACAGCGGCGCCACTGCACGCGCGACGAGCTCGCGCATCCCGCCGATCAGCTCCTGCACCGGTACCGGCGCGAGTTCGAGCCGCTGCTTGCGCGAGAATGCGAGCAGCTGTCCGCTCAGCGCGCGCCCGCGCTCGACGGCGTCGAGTGCGGCGCCGGCCCAGCGGACGACGCGATCGGAATCATCCGGCTTGCGCGCGATCAGTTCGAGATTGCCCGCGACCGCCTGCAGCAGATTGTTGAAATCATGCGCGATCCCGCCGGTCAGTTGGCCCACGGCCTCCAGCTTCTGCGACTGAAGCAATGCGGCCTCGACGCGCTCGCGCTGGGCGATCTGTGCGCGCAGTTCCTCCAGCGCCGTGTCGCGCTCGCGGATCATCGTCGCCAGCTCGGCATTGGCGGCTTGCAATCGGTCTGGCGACGGCAATGCGACTGCTCGGGGAAGCAGTGGCCACAGCAGCGCTGCGGTCGCGACCGATGCCCCGGCGGTGATCACCTTGACGAGCGCCTGAAGGCCATAGACCGGTTGCCAGAGCGTCCAGATGCTCATCAGATGGGTGACGCCGCACGCGAGAATGAAGATCGCAAAGCACCAGAAGGCCCAGCCGAAGACGAGGTCCCGGCGCTGCCGCACCAGCGCAATGATCGCGAGCGGAATCGAGAAATAGGCCGCTGCCGTCAGGCCGTCGGCGATGACGTGCGTCCACACCAGTTCGCGCTGCCAGAGCAGACAATAGCCGTGTGGCGCGTAACTCCCGTTCCAGAAGGGCGCGAACAGGCCGCCCATAGCAATCCCCTCGTGAGCAAACGGTTTTTGCCGCGAATCTGTGGGCTTTACTCGAAACCGGCCGACATGAGAAATATACTGATGTCTGTTTAACTATTCGCTATCAGCGCGCTCAGATCAGCCTCGGTGTTGACATTCGTCAGCGCCCTCTCCGCCGCGATTCGCTGCGCGTTCGCGGCACGCCCCCACCCGCGCAGCGAGCGATCCCCACCACCCGCCAGATGTGCATCGAGGCGCGGTGCCAGCTCGACCGGCCAGAAGCCGACGACGGGGAGTTGTGCGACGAATGCGGCGCTGCCGCGGCTCACCAGCTGTCGCACAAGCGGCTGCGGCAGTGACGGAACGTCGCACGCCGTGCTGAGGACGGCATCGAACCCGCGTGCGGCGGCGCTGTGCAGCGCTGCGTTCAGTCCGCCGAGCGGTCCGAGATCGGGAGCCGGGCGATCCGCGACCCAGTCGACATCCCGCCATGCCCGCCCGCAGACCAGCAGACGCTCGACGTGCGGGGCAAGCGTTGCCAGCGCATGATCGAGCAGCGTGCGCCCGTCGAGCATCGCCAGCGCCTTGTCGGAGCCGAATCGCGTCGCGCGGCCGCCGGCGAGCACTGCGCCCAAGATCCGAGTCATGCCGCCTCGCGACCCAGCCACAGCAGCGAATCGCTGCGCGCCACAACCGCCAGCGCCAGTCCCGCCGACCGCGCCCGCTCGACCGCCAGCGCGGTCGGCGCGGAGATCGTCGCGAGCAGCGGACAGCCGGCAAGGACGGCCTTCTCCACCAGCTCGAACGAACAGCGCGAACTCAGCAGCGCGAAGCCGCCATTCCAGCCCATCGCGCCGCGCGCCATGGCTCCGATCAGCTTGTCGAATGCGTTGTGACGGCCAACGTCCTCGCGCACCATTCGGATCGAACCATCGGCTGCGCAGAGAGCGGCGGCATGCATCGCGCCGGTCTCCGCGTTCAGCGGCTGGTGCTGGTGCAGCGCATTCAGCGCGTCGAACACGGCGCCCGCTCCCGCCTCGCTTGCCGCGGCGACGCGGGGCAGCGGCCGCAGGGCAGCCTCGAGGCTGTCGATGCCACAGATGCCGCACGAGGAGTCGCTGGTGCGATGGCGGACGCGCATGTGCAGCGCTTCCGTGCAATCAGGCGCTAGAGTCACCCGCAGCAGCACCCCGGCATCAACTGGATGCGGCTCGATATCCACGATCTGCCGGCCGTCCCGCACGAGCCGCTCGGCAAGCACGAAGCCCGTCGCGAAGTCCTCGAGCGCCGCCGGCGTCGCCATCATAACCGCATAGCCGATGCCGTTCACTTCGATCGCGACGGGCACTTCGCCGGCAAGCGTGCGGCTGATCGTCGCGCTCGATCCGTCGCGGCGAATGCAGGCGAAGGAAACAGCGGCACTTTCGGACCATTCGGGCATTCACCGAGGTTAGGCTTCCCCCGCGCAAGCGAATAGCCTCTACTTCTCCGGTGGCGGGAGGCAGCGATGAAGAAGGCGAAGGACGGGACTGTCGGTTATTCGAGCCCGAGCGGCGGCTGGGGATCGGTACGCGGGATGGCGCGTATCGCACGCACGGAAGGGAGCGATCCCGCTGCGTTTCGCACGCTGGCGCGGCAGAACAAACCAGGCGGATTCATGTGCGTTTCCTGCGCCTGGACCAAGCCCGCGCATCCCCACCCGTTCGAATTCTGCGAAAACGGCGCCAAGGCCACTTTGTGGGAGGCCACGCGCCGGCGCTGCACCCCCGACTTCTTCGCGCGCCACAGCGTCGCCGAGCTGCAGCGCTGGAGCGACCATGATCTCGAAGAAGCCGGCCGGCTGACGCACCCGATGCGGTTCGACGAGGCGAGCGGCCATTACGTTCCCTGTAGCTGGGAAGAAGCCTGTGCGGCGATCGGAGCCGAATTGCGCGCCCTGGAACCGAAATCCACCGTCTTTTACACCTCGGGGCGCGCAAGCCTGGAAACCAGCTACGCCTGGGCGTTGTTCGCGCGGCTCTACGGGCACAACAATCTGCCCGACAGTTCGAACATGTGCCACGAAACAACGTCGGTAGCACTCTCGAAGACGATCGGTTCGCCCATCGGCACCTCGGTGCTCGACGACTTCAATCATTGCGACGCGATCTTCTTCTTCGGGCAGAACACCGGGACCAACAGCCCGCGGTTCCTCCACACGCTTGCGGAGGCCTCGAAACGCGGCTGCCGGATCGTGACCTTCAATCCGCTTCGCGAAAAGGGGCTGCTCGAATTCCGCAATCCGCAGAGTACGGAGATGGTGACCGGCGGCAAGACCGAGATTTCCTCCGACTATCATCAAGTGAAGGCCGGCGGCGACATCGCCGCGATTCTCGGGCTCTGCAAACATGTGCTGGCCGAGGACGACCGGCGCCTGGCCGCGGACGGCAAACATGTGCTCGACTGGGATTTTCTCGAACAGCACACCCACGGCTTCCGCGAGTTCGTCGCGAAGGTGCGCGGCACCGGATGGGAGGAGATCGAACGCGAGTCCGGCCTCGCCCGCGCCGACCTTGAGTCAGCAGCCCAGATATACGTCGATTCCGAGCGGACGATCGGCATCTACGGCATGGGGCTTACTCAGCACGTTCGCGGGTTTGAGAATGTCGCCAGCGTCGTCAATCTGTTGCTGCTCAAGGGCAACATCGGCCGCCAGGGCACGGGTGTTTCGCCGGTTCGCGGCCATTCGAACGTGCAGGGGCAGCGCACCGTCGGCATCGCCGAAAAGACGAAGCTGGTGCCGCTCGATCGCCTCGCCGAACAGTTCGGCTTCGATCCGCCGCGCGAGGATGGCGTGAATACGGTCGAAGCGTGCGAAGGCATCCTCGATGGCTCGATCAAGGCGTTCCTCAGTCTTGGCGGCAATTTCGTCCGCGCCATTCCAGAAACGCGGCGGATGGAAGAGGCGTGGCAGCGGATGCGGCTCACCGTCAACATCGCCACGCGGCTCAATCGCAGCCATCTGATCAATGGGCGGGTTGCCTATCTGCTCCCTTGCCTCGGCCGCAGTGAAGAGGACATTCAGGCGAGCGGCCCCCAGGTCGTTACGATGGAAGACAGCCTCAGCTGCATTCATGGCTCGATCGGCAAGCGCAAGCCGCCCAGCCCGGACCTGCGCTCGGAACTCGCCATCGTCGCCGGAATCGCCAAGGCCACGCTGGAGCCGAATCCGAACGTCCCCTGGGACGCGTGGGTCGGCGACTATGCCAAGGTGCGCGACGCGATCGAAGCGACCTATCCGGACATGTTCGTCGATTTCAACGATCGGCTGTTCACCCCCGGCGGTTTCTATCGCGGCAATTCGGCGCGCGAGCGGATCTGGAAGACCGAAAGCGGAAAGGCCGAGTTTACCGTGCCCGACGTGCTCAACGCCACCGGATATGCGGATGAAAGCGGTCGCTGGCGCCTCATCACGCTGCGCTCGAACGATCAGTTCAACACGACCATCTATGGCTATTCGGACCGGCTGCGCGGAATCGAGGGGACGCGCCAAGTGCTGTTGATGAACCCCGAGGAGATGCGCCGCGCCGGCCTCTCCGAAGGTCAGCGCGTGACGCTGGTGAGCGATGCCGGCGACGGCGTAGCGCGCGAAGTCGACGGGCTGGCAGTGACGCCCTACCGCCTGCCCGACGGATGCGTCGCGGGCTATTATCCCGAATTGAACCCGCTGATCCCGCTGGCGCATCACGACCATGCATCCAAGACGCCGGCCGCCAAATCGGTGCCCGTCCGGATCCGGATCTGACGCGCGAGCGGCCCAGGTCCGCGTCAGCTCTCCACCGACACGAATACCGGTGCATCCCAGAAAAGCTCGGCGGCAGCCAATCGTTCGCCGGCGCGAGTCACCAGATGCGTGTTGCTCCACCAGGCGGCCGCAGGCACCAACGCCGTGCCGCCCCCCGTCTCCCGCGCACAGTGGAGCGCAACCGCACCCGTAAGCGTCACTCCTTCGTGCGTCCGTGCGAATGCGAAGAGGTGGGCCGCGCGCTCGCCTTCCGCTTCGAGGCGCACGAAGTCGCCCGTCGCGAACAGCTCGGGATGGCGTCGGCGCAGGTCCAGCAGCTGCGCGATGATCCGCAGCTTCCGGTCGCCGCACGCTGCGTGCTGCGGCGAAGCGAGCACGGCACGGCGCAGCGCGTAATCGACCGGCCGCCGATTATCGGGGTCGACGAGGCTGAGATCGTCGAGCTCGGCACCCTGGTACAGATCGGGCACGCCGGGAAGCATGCAGCGCAGTGCGGCCTGCACCAGGGCGTTCGCGCGTGCCGGCGCCATCATGTGGCGGACGAATCGGGTTAGGTCACTCAGAAAGCCCGCCGAACGACTCGGGTCGAGCAGCGTCCGGATCCACTCTCGGCATAGGGCCTCATAGGCCGCATCCGGCGCCTCCCATGAGGAGCGGAGCTTCGCTTCACGCAGCGCCTTTTCCTGCCAGCCGTTCACCCGCGCTGCAAAGGCGGCGCAACCGGCGCGGTCGTCGGGAGCAAGATCGCTGGGCCAGGCGCCGTAGAGCGTCTGATACAGCATATACCGGTCGGCTCCCGCGATGCCGCTCTGCGCTCCGCCACTCGCTTCGTCCCAGACGGAGACGCGGGCGCCCCATTCCTCCGGCAGCTCGCTCAGCACGGCCTGCCGCGCGCGCACGTCCTCGCCGCGCTTGTGGTCATGCGTAGCCGTGGTGAGCATCGCATGCGGAAAGCTGGACGCGCGCTCTGCCATCGCGTCGGCAAACGCTGAGGGCGCCATGGCGAACCGCGCCGGATCGGAGCCAACTTCGTTCGACGACAGCAGCCGGCCGTAGCGATAGAAGGCAGTGTCCTCGACCGACTTCGCCGCGACAGGCGCGGAGAGTTGCTGGAACCGACGAACGGCTTCGGACGCGCGCGCAAGATCGCCGGGTCCCTCGCCCGCAAGCCAGCCGAGCAGCCGCTCGAGCACTTCGGCCTCGCCCGGCGGGGTGAAGCGCGCCGCGCCTCGGCGCACGGCGTCGCGCACCGAAGCATCGGCGGCGGGCGCCGCCTTTCCGGTGCCATAGGTTCGATAGACCGGAAACACCCACAGCGCCCGTTCGATCGCCCGACGCAGCATGCCACCGGTGAGGCCTTGCGTCTCCGGAGCCGTCTTCGCGAGCGCTAGGAAGCCCTCGACGCAGGCGCGCAACTGCCCCTCGAACGACCAGGACAGCATTTCCTGCCGCGCACGCAGCTCGGCATCCTCGAAGCTGCCGCTTTCGCCGCTGATGGATTCCCACAGGCGCGTGAGCGGCGCCTCTCCTGCCGGATCGTGCAAGAGTGCGCCGACATCGGCCATGAAGTCATAGCCGCTGGTCCCGTCCACGCCCCAGTCGCCTGCTAGCGGCTCGCCCGGCGCAAGGATCTTCTCGATCACGATCCAGGCGGAACCCTGTGGCGCATCGGCCGGCCGCGGAATGGAGTCGATCCTCGCGCGCAGCTGCCGGCAATAGCCTGCGGGGTCGGTCAGTCCGTCGACATGATCGATCCGCAGCCCGTCGATCAGACCCTCGCCCCAGAGGCGGAAGTAGAGTGCATGCGCCGCCTCGAACACTTCCGAATCCTCGATGCGCAGCCCGGCGAGATCGTTGATCGTGAAGAAGCGCCGCCAGTTGAGGTCATCGTTCGCCTGCCGCCACCAGCCGAAGCGATAATGCTGGCGATCGAGCAGCTCGCGCAACGATGCGCCGACGCGCGCCGCCGCATGGTCCTCCGGCCGGATGGGTACGCGGTGGCTGTCGTAGACGCGCAGCACCGGCTCGCCCCCCTCCTCGACGACGCCGATCTGCCCCTCCGCCAGCACCGTGTCGAGCGGTGCGCCGAGGATCGGAAGCAACAGCTTCTCGCGCCAGTCGATATCGAAAAATGATGCGTGGCGGCTGTTGCGGCCGTTTCGCAGCACATCGTTCCACCAGGGATTGTTGCCGCCCGCGACGCCCATGTGATTGGGCACGATGTCGATCACGATACCCATGTTGCGCGCACGCAGCGCGGCGACCAGGCTGCGGAAGCCCGCCTCGCCGCCCAGCTCCGCGCTGATCCGCGTCGGGTCGGCGACGTCATAGCCATGCATCGATCCCGGTGCCGCCATGGTGATCGGCGAGGCATAGATGTGGCTGATGCCGAGTGCGTCGAGATAGGGAACCAGCGCCTCGGCATCGGCAAAACCGAAATCGCGATGGAGCTGAAGCCGATAGGTCGCGCGCGGTGTCATCGCCGGCGCTCCAAGTTCAGCCGCTCCAGCCGCGCATCGACGGCAGGTTCGGCGAGCAAGGCCTCGGTCGTCCCCGGCATGCGCCGGCGCCAGTTCGGATGCTCGTCGATGGTGCCGGGCAAGTTCGGCTGTTCGACGGCGCCGACCACATCCTCCATCGGCACCAGCGCGAGCGTGCAGGGAGTTGCACCGACATGCGCCAGCGCGGCGTCGACGGCCGGCTCGGGGGAAGCGGCGGGCGGCTCCGGCCCCTCGGCGGCGCCCGAAGCACAAAACGCGTCCCAAAGCCGGGTTCGCTCCTTCGCGCGGTCGGAGCGCGCGGTCGCCTCATCGGCGGCTTCGGACCGTCGGCCGAGTTCCCACGCCCATTCGATGTCGCGCCCGCTCCACCATCCGGCCACGGTGGGCAGGTCGTGGGTGCCCGTCATCGCCACCGCCTGCGGCCGCCAGCGCTCGGGCGCCACGAAGCCGCCGCTGCGCGTCCGTTCGAACCAAAGTACGCGCATGCCGAGAATCTCCCGCGCCTCCAGCTTCGGCCGCAGCCCTTCGGGAACGGTGCCGAGATCCTCGCCGATCACGATCGCGCGCGCGCGCTGGGATTCGAGTGCCAGGATGCGGAGCATGTCGTCGAGCGGGTAGCGGAGATATGCCCCCTCGGCCGAGCTGGCACCATGCGGCACGACCCACAGCCGCCGCAGCCCCAGCGCATGATCGATCCGCAAGCCCCCGGCATGATCGAGCGCCGCGCGGAGGGTAGCGATAAAGGCGTCGAAGCCGGTCCGCCGCAGTCCGCTCGGCGAAAAGCCGGTGATCCCCCAGTCCTGCCCGTCCGGCCCCAGCGGGTCGGGCGGCGCTCCGATGGAGAGCCCGGTAAGCAGCTCGTCACGCCGGCTCCAGGCGTGGCTGCCGCCTGCATCCATCCCGACCGCGAGATCGGCGATCAGCCCCAGCGCCATGCCTGCGCCCGTCGCCCGCTCCTGCGCCGCGGTCAGGCTCTGCGCGGCAAGCCACTGCGCGAAGACGTAGAAGTCGACTTCGTCGCGATGCTCCGCAGCAAAGGCCGCGACCGCCTCGCTCTCGGGATCCCGATAGCCGGTGGGCCAATCCTGCCAGCCGTGCGCGCCCGAGGCGTGGAAGTGCGCATGGAGCGCGTCGAAGGTCGCATGCCGCTCCAGTTCCCTGCCTTTCGAGCGGCGCCACTCGGCGACCGCAGCCAGAACCGGCTCCGATGCACCCGCGAACGCTGCGCGGAGTGCCTCTATCCGCTCGGGAATCGCTTCCTCCCAGCCGATCAGATCGCGCGGGGCGGCAGTCGGTGCGGCATGCCCGGCAAGCGCGGGATCGCCGAACAGGATGTTGTGAAACAAGCGACTCGAAGGTGCATAGGGGCTGAAGCGCCTTGCATCCGCCGGAAATAGCGCGTGAGTCGGGCTGATCGCCAAAGCATCGGCTCCGCGCCGGGCAAACGCCTCGGCGGACGCAGCGAGCGTACCGAAATCGCCGAATCCGGTGTCGCGCCCGTCGCGCAATGCCGGCACTTGCACGGCCGGTCCCCAGAGTCGTCGGCCCTGCGCCACATCGCCGACGCCGAAGCAGCGCACCGGCGCCACAGCAATTCGCAGCTCGCGATCGCCGATCCGCAGCAGGTGATAGCCGGTCTCGGTGATCGGAGGCAGCATTGCGCCGGCCCGGCCGGAGCGGATCGCCAGGCGCCGGCTGCCGCCATCCTCCAGCAGGAGTTCGGCTTCACCGGAGGCCGCGCATCCGCCGGGCAGCGGCACCGGCGATCCGGCGTCGGCGGAGAGGAAACGGGAGTCGTCTTCCTCCTGCGCCTGTTCTTCGAGGCTGCGGGAGATATCGGCAGCGGTTTCCGCGGGGCGCCCCAGGGCGGTCAGCACGCGCCGCAGCGCCTCGTCCGAAACGCGCTGCGGCTTTCCGCTCGCGTCCTCCCAGTCGCGCTGGAGCCCCACGGCGGCGGCGAGCCGATCGAGCTCGCTCACGGGGTCAGCCATGCCGCGAAGCTTCTCGGTGCACCGGGCTCGCCCAGCGCGAACAGCGGTTCGCTTGGCAGCCGAGGAAAGCGGGCGTCCGCCTCGCCGAGGTTCACCGCCAGCGCCAACTCCGCGCCATCGGCCATTCGCCAGCGCGCCGCCACTGCTCCCGTGCCGAGCACCTCGGCCCCGAGCCCGTGCGCACCCTTTAGCCTTGGAACGATTGCCTGCCGCCGCAGGGCGAGCAATTCGCGGTACAGCGCCTGCCACTCGCCCGCGTCCGGTCCGGGCCGCGGTGCCGATTGCAGGAACGTGTCCTCATCGTTCGGATCGGGAATGCGCGCCCGTGCCTCCGCACCGGCAAAGGCAGCGAATTTGGCAAACTCGCGCCGTCGGCCCTCGCGGACGGCATCGGCAAGCGCGTCGTGAAAATCGGTGAAGAACAGGAAGGGAGACCGGCTGCCGCTTTCGTCACCCATGAACAGCAGAGGGATCTGCGGACAGAGAAGCAGCAATGCAGTCGCCGCGCGCAGCTTGCCGGCGTCGGCGAGCAGCGTCAGTCGTTCACCCAACGCGCGATTGCCGATCTGATCGTGGTTCTGGAGGAAGGCTACGAAGGCCGTGGTCGGCAGCGCGGAGCTCGGCTTGCCACGGGCTTGGTCGCTGCCCGGGGGCGTTTCGCCCTGATAGATGAATCCTTCGCCCAGGCAGCGGGCGAGCTTCGCCGTCGGCTCGTCCGCAAACCCTGCGTAATAGCCTTCGCTCTCGCCGGTCAGCAGCACATGCAGAACATTGTGGAAATCATCGTTCCACTGCGCGTCATAGCCGCCGGGCTTCAGCCGATCGGAGTCGTTATGCTCGTTTTCGAGCACCAGATGGATATGTCGTTCTGGCACAGCCGCGCGAAGCTCGGCTGCCATCTCGTCCAGAAAGCCCGTGTCACCGATCGCGTGAACGGCATCGAAGCGCAGCCCGTCGAAGCGGTATTCCTCCAGCCACATCCTTGCATTGTCGATGAAAAACCGCCGCACCGCCGGCTCGGACACGGCGACCGCTCCGCCCCAGGGCGTTTCGGTGCGGGAGTCGAAAAAGCGGGAGGCATAGGCCCCGAGGTAATTCCCGTCGGGGCCGAAGTGATTGTACACCACGTCGAGCAGCACCATCAGGCCCAGTTCGTGGGCCCGGTCTATCAGTGCCTTGAGCGCGTCCGGGCTGCCGTAGCTTTCGGCGACGGCATAGGGCAGCACACCGTCATAACCCCAGTTGCGCGTACCGCTGAACGCCGCCACCGGCATCAGCTCGATCGCAGTTACGCCGAGATCCGCCAGTCCCGGCAGCATCTCCGACACGCCCGTGAAGCCGCCCGCCACGCCGGCGTGAATTTCCTGGATTACTGCTTCTTCCCAGGGTCGGCCGCGCCATTCGGTGCAGCGCCACGAATAGCGTTTCGGGTCAACGAGAACACTCCAGCCGTGGACGCCGCCCGATTGCACCCGCGACGCGGGATCGGCGACAGCAAGGCCCGGCTCCAGCGAGAAGCGATAGCGCGCACCGGCGGATGCAACAGCGACCGCCTCGAACCAGCCGTCACCGGCCGGCTCCATCGGCACGCGCTCGCCTCCGGCGAGCTCCAGTGTCACGGCGGTGCGGTCAGGTGCCCACAGCCGGAAACATGCTCTGCCGTCCTCGAGCCATTCAGGACCCCAGCGCTGCATCACGGCGGATCCGTCCCCACGATCAGCATCGCGGCACGATCGAGAACTTCGATGGTCTCGCCGACCGCCCGTTCGGGCGCCTGTGGGTCGGCGCTGTCGATCACCAGGAACCGGCTCAGCAGCGGCGGCGGGAGGTGGAAAACGAGCGGCTCGTGCGAGCCGTTCATCAGCATCGTCACGGCCTCCAGGTCGCCGTTCTTCTTGCGCCGCGTTCGCCGCACCACCAGCGCCCGCCCCTCGGGATTGTGCCAGTCGTCCTCTGAAAGATGCTCGCCGCGCTCGTCGAACCAGTCGATGTCGAGAATGCCCGGCGCCACTTCCACTTCGCCGTGGAGGAAGCGGTTGGCGCGGACCAGCGGGTAATGGCGGCGGACCGCCGTCAGCCGCCGCACGAAATCGCTCATCGCATGGCCATAATCGCTCTCCAGAAGCGACCAGTCGAACCAGCTGATCTCGTTATCCTGGCAATAGGCATTGTTGTTGCCATGCTGGGTCCGGCCGAACTCGTCGCCGCCGAGCAGCATCGGCGTGCCCAGCGACGCAAACAGCGTCACCAGCATCGAACGCTTCACGCGATCGCGCAGCTCGCGGACCCGGGGATCGTCGGTCGGCCCCTCGATGCCCCAGTTGCACGAGTAATTCTCCGAATGGCCGTCGCGGTTGTCTTCCAGATTGGCTTCGTTGTGCTTCTCTTCGTAACTGACCACGTCCTCGAGCGGCTGGCCGTCATGTGCGGTCACGAAGTTGATGCTCGCCCACGGTCGCCGCGCGCGCATATCGAACAGATCGGCCGATCCGGAGATGCGGTTGGCGAATTCGGGTCGCATACCGCTGTCGCCGCGCCAGAAGCGGCGGGTGGAATCGCGGAACTTGTCGTTCCATTCGCCAAACCCGGGCGGATGGTTGCCGAGCTGATAGCCACCCGGGCCGATGTCCCAAGGTTCGGAGATCAGCTTCAGGCCGTTCAGCACCGGATCCTGGCGCAGCACGTCGAAAAAGCCGGACCGCGGATCGAAGCCATTGTGTCCGTCGCGGCCCAGCGTCACTCCCAGATCAAACCGAAACCCGTCGACGTGAAAGCTCTGCGCCCAATGGCGCAGCGAATCCGCCACCATCTGCAGCACGCGCGGATGGCTGAGGTCGAGCGTGTTGCCGGTGCCCGTATCGTTTACGCAATAGCGAGGCTCGTCCGGCATCAGCCGATAGTAAGTGGCATTGTCGAGCCCGCGGAAGTTGAAGGTGGGGCCAAGCTCGCTTCCTTCCGCCGTGTGATTGTAGACCACGTCGAGGATCACTTCGATCCCCGCCGCATGCAGCCGCCGGATCGCGATGCGCAGTTCGTCCGCGTCGTCGCTGGCCATGTAGCGCCGCTCGGGCGCAAAAAAGCTCAGGGTGTTGTAGCCCCAATAGTTGGTGAGGCCGGCTTCCTGCAGCCGCCGGTCCTGCACGAAGGAATGGATCGGCAGCAGCTCGATCGCGGTCGCGCCGATCCGCTGCAGATGCGCGATCACCTTCGGATGCGACAGCGCGGCGAATGTGCCGCGTTCGCGCGCCGGCACATCCTCCAGCAGCTTCGTCAGCCCCTTGGCATGCGCTTCATAGATCACTGTGTCGGACCATGGCGTGTTCGGCAGCGTGTCGCCCGTCCAATCGAAACTCGTGCTGGCAACCACGGCCTTGGGCATCGCCGCCGCGCTATCGCGTCGGTCGAAGCTCAGGTCCTTGCGCGACGAACGGACGCGATAGCCGTGCAGCGCATCGGTCCAGCGCAACTCGCCCGCCAGCTTCTTGGCATAGGGATCAAGCAGCAGCTTGTTCGGATTGAACCGGTGGCCCGCCTCGGGGTCGTAGCGGCCGTGCGCGCGAAAGCCGTAGAGCAGCCCGGGCCGCGCATCCGGCAGATAGCCGTGCCACACCTCATCGGTCCATTCCGGCAGCTCATAGCGCGCGATCTCGCGGCGACCGCTCGGTTCGAACAGGCACAACTCGATCCGGTCGGCATTGGCGGAGAAGACGGCGAAATTGACGCCCAGCCCGTCGAAGGTCGCTCCGAGCGGATAGGGCATACCGGGTTCCAGCCGGCGCGGCAGCAGAGTCAAGCAGTGGCTCCTTCATGGCGCAGCAGGATCGCGCCGAGGGGGGGCAAGGTTATCGCGGCCGAATGCGGCTGGTCATGCATCCCTCCGCCGTCGGCGGTGACCACTCCGCCGTTACCGATGTTCGCGCCACCATAATGCGCCGCATCCGAATTCAGCACCTCGCGCCAGGCCCCGCCGTGCGGAAGGCCGATACGATAGTCGCGCTGCGGCTCGGGCGTCAGGTTCAGGGCGACGGCGAGTGGAGCGCCATCGCCGCCGCTGCGGACGAACGCATAGACGCTGTTCTCGGCGTCGTCCGCAGTCAGCCATCGGAATCCGCCGGGCTCGCAGTCGCGCGCGTGCAGCGCCGGCTCGGCGGCGTAGAGCCGATTGAGGTCGCGTACCAGCCGCTGGACTGCCGCATGCTCCGGGGAATCGAGCAGGCCCCAGGGCAACGATTCATCGTGGTTCCACTCCTGCTCCATCGCGAGCTCGCAGCCCATGAACAGCAGCTTCTTGCCGGGATGCGTCCACATGAACGCCAGATAGGCGCGCAGGTTGGCGAACTTCCGCCAGCGGTCGCCCGGCATCTTGTTCCATAGCGACCCCTTGCCGTGCACCACTTCGTCATGGCTGATCGGCAGGAGATATTTCTCCGAATAGGCATAGACCATCGGGAAGCTGAGCTCGCCATGGTGCCAGCGGCGATGGACCGGGTCGCGCTCGATGTAGGTGAGCGTGTCGTGCATCCAGCCCATGTTCCACTTGTAGCCGAAACCGAGTCCGCCGTCGGCGAGCGGGGCGGTGACGCCGGGCCAGGCAGTCGATTCCTCCGCGATGGTGACGGCACCGGGGCAGCGATCGGCGACGATGCCGTTCATCGCCTTCAGGAAGTCGACCGACTCCAGATTCTCGCGCCCGCCATGGACGTTCGGCACCCATTCGCCGGCATTGCGGCTGTAGTCGCGGTAGAGCATCGACGCGACGGCATCGACGCGCAGCCCGTCGACATGGAACGTCTCCAGCCACCACACCGCCGAAGCGAGCAGGAAGCCCGAGACTTCGCGCCGCCCCAGATTGTAGATCAGCGTGTTCCAGTCCTGGTGAAAGCCCTCGCGCGGATCGGCATGTTCGTAGAGGTGTGTCCCGTCGAAGCGGGCGAGACCGTGCGCGTCGGTGGGGAAATGCGCCGGCACCCAATCGAGGATCACGCCGATGCCCGCGCGGTGACACGCATCGACGAACCCGGCGAAGTCCTCGGGCCGGCCGAACCGTGCCGAGGGCGCGAATTGCGACAGCGGCTGATAGCCCCAGGAACCGCCGAACGGATGCTCCATGATCGGCAACAACTCGACATGCGTGAAGCCCATGTCCGCGACATAGGGAATCAGCTTGTCGGTCAGCCCGGCCCAGTCGAGCGTGCGCTGTCCCTCGCCGTCGGCCAGCATCCAGGATCCGGCATGAACCTCATAGACGCTGATCGGCGCGTCCGGAGCGTGGCGGCGCGCGCGCTCCTCCATCCAGTCCTCGTCGGTCCAGCGATAGTCGGGCGGCGGCGCCACGACCGATCCGGTCGCGGGCGGCGGCTCGGTCTGGCGCGCACAGGGATCCGCCTTCTGGACGATGCTGCCGTCGGCACCGGCGACTTCGAATTTGTAGCGCGTGCCCGGCCCCAGCCGCGGCACGAACAGCTCCCAGACGCCGGCTGAATGGCGCAGCCGCATCGGGTGGCGTCGCCCGTCCCAATTGTTGAAATCGCCGACCACCGACACGCGCCGGGCGTTCGGCGCCCAGACGGAGAACGCCACCCCCGGAACATCGTCAAGCACGCGCGGCTGCGCGCCGAACACGCGCGCAAGCTCCAGATGCCTTCCTTCGGCGAACAGGTGCAGATCGAGGTCGCCGAGCACCGTGCCAAAGGCATAGGGATCCTCGGTCTCCTGCTCGACTCCGCCGGGCCAGGAGATACGGAGCAGATAGGCCGTGTCGCGCGACGGCGAGCCGGTGAACACACCCGGCGCCACTTCGTCGAGCGCGCCGATCGGTTCGCCCGTGTCGCGCGCTAGAAGCGACACCGCCTCGGCGCCCGGCTGAAAGGTGCGGACCACCAGCGTGTCGCCGCTGCGATGCGGGCCCAGGAGCGAAAAGGGATCGTGCAGCCTGCCCTCGAGCAGTGCGGACGCCGCCGATCCAAGCATCTCGTCGAATGCGGTCATGCGGTCTCCTTGTCGAGCAAATTGGCGGCCGCGGCGGCAAGGCCGGCAACGGGCACGCCGATCCAGTCCGGCCGGTTCGCGGCTTCATAGGCGACTTCATACGCCGCCTTTTCGAGCAGAAAGAGGTCGAGCAACGCGTCCGTGGTCGCGCCCTCGGCCGCCGCCGAGCGATACCCTGCGAGGAAAGCGTCGTTCGCGCGCACCCGGAACATCGCCGCACCCTCTTCGGCGCGAACCTCCCAGGTCTCCGCGCCCGCGGGCCGATCGCGCTCGGCCACCGCGGCCGCATAATCGAACGAGCGAAGAATCCCGGCCACATCGCGCTCGGGCAGGTCCTTCGCCCGGCGTTCGCCGAGCGGCCGCGTCGGCTCGCCCTCGAAATCGATCAGCATCACGTCGTTGCCGGTGACCAGCACCTGCCCGAGGTGCAGGTCGCCGTGAATGCGCGTGCGTGATCGGCCGACAGCCAGCCGCGCAGCTTCGCCGATCCGGTCGATCAACGCATCGCGCTGCTCGAACAGGCGTTCGGCATGGCCGCGTGCGCTATCGTCGAGCGTCGCTCCGCGCAGGCGTCCCAGAGCCTTGTCGACTTCGCCCTTGATCCGCCCGCCCAGCTTGTCGGCATCCTCGAGTGACATCGGCTCGGGCGCAAAAGCGGGATCGTCACTCTCCCGCGCGAGCACGCCATGCATTTCCGCGAGCCGCTGCCCAAGATTCTCGGCAAAGTTCACATAGTTGGAGAAGCTCCAGTCGGTATCGGTATGGAGCCTTCCAAGCGTCCCCAGCGTCCACTCCCAGCCGTCGCCCTGGTTGTAGACGAAGGCCTGGGCCAGCATCATCAGCGTCTCGGCGTCGCCCTCGGTCCGAGTCACTGTTCCCAGGATCGCCGGCACATTGGCATAGCCGTTGCGCGTCAGATAGCGGACCATCTCGACGTCCGGATGGACGCCCGGCGCCACCTTCCGCAGCAGCTTGAGCACGGCCTTGCGCCCGACGATCATTGTGCTGTTCGATTGCTCGGCAGCGATCCATTCGGCCTCGTCATCGGGCGACAGATCGAATTCCGGCGTGGCGGCGAACCGGATTTCCCCGCTGTGCACCGGCAGTGTCGTTCCATGCCGCATGCCGGTCAGCACCGAACGCGCGAAGTCCCCCAGGGCGAATCCGTCGGTCAGCAGGCCGACAGTACGGCCACGCCGCACCCGCGCGATTGCCAGGTTCGAGGCATAGGGGCCCTGCCCCTCGCCTTCCCAGGCGATGCCGAGCGGCAGCATATAGGTCGCCTCGCCGCTGTCCGTATCGACTGCGATTTCGCCGAGCAGAAGATCATCGGCGGCGGGCATCGGCGTGGCGCTCAACAGCCGCACGTTTGCGATCTGCTCGTCCTTGGCGCCGAACCAGCGGCGCTGGCGCACATAATCGCACAGTACGTCGCGTTCGAGGACGCCCTTGTTCGTGCCGCTCGCAATCTCGCCCAGCGACCGGCGCAGGACGAACGTGTGCCGCTCCACTTCGCTTCCCGGCGCGGCCGAGGCCCATTCGGGCGCCTCGCTGTCGGTCAGTTCGAACCAGAGGAAGCCATAGGGCGGAAGCGTGAGAAGATAGGGCAATTGCCCCACCTTGGGAAATGCCGCCCCGCCCGAAAGCTCGATCGGAGTGCGCCCTTCGAATTGCTTCAAGTCGAGCTCGACTGCCTGGGCGGTGCGCGAGAGATTCGCGACGCACAGGATCGTCTCGTCCTCGTGCTGGCGCAGATAGGCGAGGATGCGGCGGTTCGCCGGCCGCAGGAAAGTCTGGCTGCCGCGGCCGAACGCCTGATGCTCGCGGCGCACGGCCAGCATCCGCTTCACCCAGTTGAGCAGCGAGTGACGGTCGCGCTCCTGTGCTTCGACGTTCACTGCCTCATAGCCGTAGAGCGGATCCTGGATCGCGGGCAGCGTGAGCGAAGCGGGATCGGCGCGGCTGAACCCGCCGTTGCGATCGGGCGACCATTGCATCGGCGTGCGCACCCCGTCGCGATCGCCGAGGAAGATATTGTCCCCCATGCCGATCTCGTCGCCGTAATAGAGTACGGGCGTCCCCGGCATGGTGAGCAGCATCGCGTTCATCAGCTCGACGCGACGCCGGTCGCGTTCCATCAGCGGCGCGAGGCGGCGCCGGATGCCGAGATTGATTCGCGCACGCCGGTCGGCGGCATAGGTGTTCCACAGATAGTCGCGCTCGGCATCGGTTACCATTTCGAGCGTCAGCTCGTCGTGGTTGCGGAGGAAGATCGCCCATTGCGCATCGCTGGGGATGTCGGGCGTCTGGCGCATGATGTCGGTGATCGGGAAACGGTCCTCCTGCGCCACCGCCATGTACATCCGCGGCATCAGCGGGAAGTGGAACGCCATGTGGCATTCGTCGCTGGCGCCATCGGGCGTACCGCCGAAATATTGCTGCGTATCCTCCGGCCACATATTCGCTTCGGCGAGCAGCATGCGATCCGGATAATGCGCGTCGAGATCGGCGCGGATCTTCTTCAGGACGTCGTGCGTCTCGGCCAGATTTTCGTTCGACGTGCCATCCCGCTCGATGAGGTAGGGAATCGCGTCGAGCCGCAGCCCGTCGATCCCGGCGTCGAGCCAGAAGTGCATCACCGACAGCACTTCCTCGAGCACCTTGGGATTGTCGAAGTTGAGATCGGGCTGATGGCTATAGAAGCGGTGCCAGAAATAGGCCTGGGCCTCGTCGTCCCAGGTCCAGTTCGACTTTTCGGTATCGAGGAAGATGATCCGCGTGCCCGAATAGAGCTTGTCATCGTCCGACCAGACGTAAAAGTCGCGCTCCGGGCTGCCCGGAGGCGCCTTGCGCGCCGCCTGGAACCAGGGGTGCTGATCGCTGGTGTGATTGATGACCAGCTCGGTGATGACGCGGATACCGCGCTCGTGCGCCGCATCGATGAAGCGGCGCGCATCCTCGATCGTGCCATAATCGGGGCTGACGTCGCGATACTCGGCGATGTCGTAGCCGTCGTCGCGGCGCGGACTGGGGTAGAAGGGCAGCAGCCAGATCGCCGTCACGCCCAGATCGGCGACATAGTCGAGCTTCGCCATCAACCCCGCGAAGTCACCGATTCCGTCGTTGTTGGAATCGAAGAAGGATTTGACGTGGAGCTGGTAGATGACGGCGTCCTTGTACCACAAGGGGTCGTCGGCAGCGGTGATCGCCGCAGCCCCGGTGGCGGTTTGCGCGGGCGCGTTCATGCCCGATCCTCCGGAAAGAGCCGCCAGATCCGATAGGGCAGATCGGGCGCGATCCGGGTGTGCTGATACTTGCCGTGCCAGGCGAAGCGATGCCCCTGGTGCAGATCTTCGACCTGGATTGTCCCGTCATCGGGCAGGCCGAACTCCCACAGCGGCACCGCAAAATCGCATTCCTGAGCGTGATGCGGATCGAGGTTGACCATCACCGCGATCATCTCGCTGCCGTCGGGCGCCGGCTTTCCATACCAGAGGATGTTGTCGTTGTGCGCTTCGTAGAAGCGCGTGTTGAGATGCGTCTGCAGCGCGGGATGGGCGCGCCGCAGCCGGTTGAGCAGCGTCACATCCTCGACGATGTTGCCCGGAGTATTCCAGTCGCGCGGCCGAACCTCGAACTTCTCGCTGTCGAGATACTCTTCCTTGCCCGGACCTAGCGGATCGGATTCGCACAGCTCGAACCCCGAATAGACGCCCCACAGGCCGGAGAGCGTCGCGGCAAGAACCGCGCGGATCTGGAAGCCTGGCCGTCCCGATGTCTGGAGGAAGAAGGGATTGATGTCGGGCGTGTTGACGAAGAAGTGCGGGCGATAGAACTCCTTCGGCGCGGTAGTGGCCAGCTCGGTGACATAGTCGATCAGCTCGTGCTTGCGATCGCGCCAGGTGAAATAGGTGTAGCTCTGCGAGAATCCGACCTTCGCCAGCCGGTACATCATCGTCGGCCGCGTGAAGGCTTCGGACAGGAAGATCACTTCGGGATGCCGGGCGCGCACGTCGGCGATCATCCACTCCCAGAACGGCAGCGGCTTCGTGTGCGGATTGTCGACGCGGAACGTCTTCACGCCATGCTCGACCCACAGCAGGATCACGTCGCGCAGCGCGGTCCACAGGCCGGGCACGGCGTCGGGGCCATAAAAATCGACGTTGACGATGTCCTGATATTTCTTCGGCGGGTTCTCGGCATATTTCATGCTGCCGTCGGGCCGCCACGCGAACCAGCCGGGATGCTCGCCGAGCCACGGATGATCGGGCGATGCCTGGATCGCGAAATCAAGGGCGATCTCCAGCCCATGTTCGTGCGCCGCGGCCACCAGCCGATCGAAATCCTCGAAGCTGCCGAGTTCGGGATGGATCGCGTCGTGCCCGCCTTCGGCGCTGCCGATGGCATAGGGGCTGCCCGGATCGTCGGGCCCCGGAGTCAGCGTGTTGTTGGGGCCCTTGCGATTGGTCTTGCCGATCGGATGGATCGGCGGGAAATAGAGCGTGTCAAATCCCATTTCGCGCACGCGCGGCAGTTGGCCGATCACATCGGCGAAGGTGCCGTGGCGGGCCTTCTCGTCGGTCTGCGACCGCGGAAACAGCTCGTACCAGCTGGAAAAGCGGGCCGCGATTCGCTCGGCATCCACTCGCTGCACTGGCGAACGAAGCGCGTGCGGCCGATCGTCGACTACGCCCATCAGCGCGGCGAGATCCTCGTCGAGCAGCGCCTCGGCGCTGGCGTCCAGATCGGGGGCCGCTTCCGCACGGCGCAAGGCGCTCTTGAGCGCCGTGGCCTGTCGGCCCTTCGCGCGCTGCATCGCCTCCTCGATCATCGCCCTGCCCTCGGCATGGTCGACGGGTTGGTCGACTTCGGCAGCACGCTTCTTCGCCAGATCCCGGCGAAAGCCACCGTAGCGATCGAGCCACGCTTCGACCGAAAATTCGTGGCGCCCGAGCCGGTCGAGCGGGAATTCGGCCTGCCACACATCATTGGCCAGCGGAGCCATCCGCGCCGTGCTCCAGCCCTTCGCATCCGCTGCCCGCCAACGGAGTTCGGCTGCAAGCTGCTCATGCCCATCGGTGTAGATCGTCGCGCGAACCGTGAGCGTATCGCCGACCACGCGCTTTACGGCGAAATCGCCCCCATCGACGCCGGGGCTCACTTCCTCGATCACGAGCCGCGGCCAGTCGCGCGCCTTGGCGGCATCGCCGGCAGTATTGCGCGGCAGAATGACGCTCGCTGCTCGGCTTCCCTTCAGCACCCGCACCTCACCCGGGCCGAGCGGCGCGTCCGGCGCTCCGTCGCCGTCGAGACTCTCGAAGTCGCACAGGGCAATTCCGGCGGGCTGCAGCACTGCGGGAAGCGAGGGGACATCGGCGGTCTCGGCACTTGAATTGATGAGGATCACGGCGGCCTGCCCAGCCTCCCGCAGATCGGGCGCATCGGCGCGCAGCAGTGCGGTTACCGGCGCGGCAGGCCCGGTGAGCTGCCGCATCCCGCCGCTGAACTCGGCAAGCGCTCTCGCCTGGCGAACCGCTCTGGCCGCTGCTGCGCGCAGGTGCGGCGTGTGCAGCAGCTCGGCGGGCAGGATCAGCCCGTCGGCGGTCGCAGCCGCAGCACCCAACGCACGCTCGGGAATCGACGCATCCGGGCGCAGTTCGGCAAGCAGCGGCGCGGCGCCGCAAAGCGCCTCGCGCTCCTCGACCAGCCAACTGGCGCGATAGTCCCACCAAGCGAAGGAGGAGACGAGATGGTCGAGCGCCTCCGCCAAGGCTCGCGCGCGACTGCGATCGCCGGCAAGCGGCCCCGCGATCAGCCGAATGCCCGGCAACCGCGCCCGCAACGCAGCAATCAGCTCGGGCGCGAGCCGCTGCGGCTCGAGCAAGCGGAAGCCGGTTACGCCCCGATCGACAAGCCGCGCCAGCGACTCGGCGATCGGCGCAATCACGATCTCAGCGGTTTCGGCATTGCGCAGCCGCGCCAGCGCCTCGCCGGCGGCGGGCATCGGCCGGCGCGGGTCGATGACTGCCTCGGCGCTTTCGCGGCGGATCGTGAATGCTTCGGGATGTGACGCAACCAGCGGATGATCGAGCGGGAACCGCGCCAGATCGACTTCGCGATAGACGGCGACCCCCTCGGGAATCGCGAAGCGCTCGTCGGCCTCGGTGCCGTTCGGGCCGAACAGCGGCACACGCCCTTCGACGAGCAGCGCGTCGCAGCCGATCTCGCGGGCGAGTTCGCCCCAGCGCAATGCCTCTTCTGCCTCTCCTGCTTCACGATCCCGGTGTTGTGGTACCGAAAGGACGATGGTTGCGGATGGCAAGGCAGGCTCCCTGGGCCGGTGAACACTTCCAGACCAACCGCACAGCGGGGCAATCGTTCCCTCTCGCCAAGGCAGCGAATTGCCGAGCCGGATCAATCCGTTTTGGTCTTGCCCTTGCCCTTGCCGGAGGTGGCGCCCCGCGGACTGCGCGCCGCGGGCTTCGCCTTGGGTTCTTCGGCAGGCGTCGCCTCGGCTGCGGCCGCGACCGGCTTTTTCGTGGTTGTGTGCTTTGCAGAGCCCGCAGCTTTGGCGGAGGGCTTGCTGGGGGTCTCGCGCGCCTCGCCGAACTCGGAAGCCGCCTTCTGCCAATGCTCCTCTTCACGACCTTCGGGCCGACCTTCCTCCTGCCATATCTCATACGCCCGCTCGCGGATTCGCTGCTCGAGATCGCGCTCCATCTTCATCTCCTCTACTGGTCAGCATGCGGAGGACGGACGGAATGCTCCGGCCCCCGGGCATGGCGACAATGCACCAACGCCGCAAATGATGCGTCGGGGCGGCCAGCCGGGGCATGCATCCCCAACGGAGGAACGGCGGGACGGCCGATTGTGGGCGCGGACTCCGCCCCTGCCCTGCGACGGTTGAAATCGCATCGCGACACGCTCAAGGAAGACATGCGGGGACGCACCAGCGTCAGCGAGGAGGGCGAAACCATCTTGCCTGTCGCAACCTTCCTGACATCGGGACAGATCGTCGACACGCAGTTGACGGTGAACTGCAGCGCCCAGACCCGCGCTACTTTCGATCTCAACGATTCGACCTGGATCACGCTCAGCGCCGGCACTCTGCCGCTTTGGAAGGCTCTGCTTTCGATCGCCAACCAGCATGTAATCCTCGAAGAGGCGATCACTGCCCTCGGCGTCACGCTTTCGGAAGGGCTGACGATCACCTTCAATCCGCTCGGCGGCCCGACCGGCACCTATACGGTGCTCCTCTACGGCACGATCATCGACAGCGGCACGCCTCATGTCTTCGAAGGAGCAAGTCTGGGCGTCTTCTCGAGGAATCCCGTCGCGAAACGGGCGGTCGAGTATTTGAGACGCCCTGGCTCCGCGGCGCCGGCGCAAGCATAGCGCTGTAATGGTGTAAATATTGAACCTGAATGGACCCATTTATAAAGGTCCACATTCAATCAAATGTAGATTGACGCAAACTCTCCAAATCAACGATCAATGTTTTCACAGATCGGTTGTGTTTCATCCAGTGGAGCTTCGTGTTTCTGCTGAAATCATTGGAGATGCGCCTTGGGTAAAGAAAAGTTCATTTTCGCCGTTCCGTCGAAAACAACCACCCCGACGAGCCCGAACACCGATGTCGTGGCAACTCCGTCCGGAGACACCAACAACACCACGCAACTTACGTTCGAGTATCAGGGAAGGATTCCGGTGTGGACCCCTGCCGTCTCCCAAGCGCAGCAGACGGTCACCCTGGGCGAAGACATCACGATCGGATCGACGACGTGGAAGAAGGGGATCACGGTCCAGTACAGCGCGCTCGGCGCCTCCCAATATACGGTGACGATCACCTCGGGCGAGATCGTCGACGACCGCGGCCTCTATACGCTCAGCGGCCTCACGCTCGGCATCTTCCCGATCGGATCGAGCAGCGAGAAGCAAGCGAGCTTCGAGGCTCCGGCGATCGACACTTCGGGACTGGAGGTGGCGACTTTCAAGGCGATCTCGTCGGTCAATACGCCGACCAGCCCGAACAGCAACGTCGTCACCACGCCGAGCGGAGACACGAACAACACGACCTTCCTCTCGTTTCAATATCAGGGACGCATTCCGGTCTGGACGCCGGTCGTCTCCCAGGCACAGCCCTCGGTGACGCTCGGGAACGACATCGCGATCGGAACGACCGTCTGGATGAAGGGGATCACGGTCCAATACGCCGCGCTCGGCTCCACTCAATATACCGTGACGATCACCCAGGGAGAGATTGCCGACAACGGCGGCCTGTACAGGCTTTCCGGGACGTTGCTCGGCATTTTCCCGATCGGATAGGATCGTGGACGCGCCCGCCGCACCGCGTTTCGAACAGATCGGGACGAGTTCGGTATACGAGACGAAGGTGGCGGGCTCCGTCGGCTGGGCCGGCTACCTTCTTTCGCCCGAGCCCGGCCTTCCCGACGCGATCGCCTTCGAAGATTCGCTTGCCGACCAGAACGGGCATTATCTGTTCTGCACCGAGCGCCCCGCCGGGATCGACGAGGATCCGGCGGGGTTCGCCACTAAGGCACTGCGCTATATCGCAGCCGCGACCCGAAACCGTGCAGTGGTCTGGCTCGCCTCCGCCGATCCGGTCGTGTTCGGAGACTTCAGTCGCTACGGACTGCCCTTCCTCTATTTCGGAAGCGTCTATCAGGCGACGGCGGATCTCAATCTGCCGTTCGGTTCGAACGCGGCCTTCCACATCCTGAACCAGACGCGGCTGGCGATCGCCGGCGACGCGCTGAAATTCTCGGCATCGGCGATCAATTCGCCGCCGTTCATCGCATTCCAGACGAACGACGGCGATCCTCTCGGCGTGCGGCTGGCGCCCACGAGCAACCGGATCGAGGCTTTCGTGCCCTTTACCGGCGCGAATAGCGGTTGCGTCACGTTCGATGGCGCGCTCGATCCGAAGGCCGCGTTCGACAATGCGGACCTGGGGCTCGGTTTCCGCTATGTGCTGCGCGACCAGGATACACAGCAGCTCGAGACCATCGGCTACTCCGCTCTCTCGGCCGCGGAGCTTCCCAGCAAACCCGCTTGTGCCGTCCACCGAGCGGTGCGGCACGGATCTGAAGATCAGGAAGCGCAGGGAAGTGGCGGAGAGGGTGGGATTCGAACCCACGGTACCCGCAAGGGCACAACGGTTTTCGAGACCGCCCCGATCGACCACTCCGGCACCTCTCCGCGAGGGGCGGCGCACTGGATTGTTCCTCGCGGAACCGCGCGCCGGTCGACTGAGCGCGGGCCCTTAGCCCAAAGATTCGGGCCGCACAAGCGGTGTGCTTGTGCCGCGCGGCGAAACCACTAGATTGGAGACATGTCCAGCCTCACCACCTCGCCCGATCCGTTCGACGCGGGAGTGCCGATGCCCCCCGTCAGCCATGCCCGCTTCACGATCGGCGATGTCGTGCGACACCGGCTGTTCGATTTCCGCGGCGTGATCTTCGATGTCGATCCGGTCTTCGCCAATTCCGACGAGTGGTACGAGGCGATTCCGCAGGACGTGCGGCCCCGCAAGGACCAGCCTTTCTATCACATCCTCGCCGAGAACACGGAATCCAGCTACATCGCCTATGTCAGCCAGCAGAATCTGGTGGTCGACGAAAGCGAGGAGCCGGTCGATCATCCCGCGATCGGCGGCCTGTTCGATGCCTTTTCCAAGGGCCGGTACCGGCTCAAGCGTGAACATCGGCACTGAGGACAGGCGATCGGCCGCGAAAACGGCAAGTCGCGGTTGACTTGACCCGCCCTTTCCCCTAGCTGCGCCGTTCTTCCCGAGCCGGTTCGCCGTGCGCGGGGCACATGCATTTAGAAAACGAGACTAGACCCATGTTCGCTATCGTGCGCACGGGCGGCAAGCAGTATCGCGTCGCCGCAGGAGACAAAATCGTCGTCGAGAAGCTCGGCGGCGAAGCCGGTGATTCGATCACGCTGGACGACGTTCTGCTCGCCGGCGAAGGCAGCGATCTGAAGTCGACCGACGGCCTGACCGTCTCGGCCGAGATCGTGGCGCAGGCGAAGGGCGAGAAGGTCATCGTCTTCAAGAAGCGTCGCCGTCACAATTATCGCCGCAAGAACGGCCACCGTCAGCAGCACACGATCCTGAAGATCACTGCGATCGGCGGCGAAGCGAAGAAGGCGAAGAAGGCCGCCAAGGCAGAGGCAGCTCCGGCGGAAGCCGAAGCGCCGGCCGCGGAAGCCTGATCGAGACACGAGGAGTAACGGGCAATGGCACATAAGAAAGCAGGCGGCTCGTCGCGCAACGGTCGCGATTCGGCAGGCAAGCGTCTCGGCGTGAAGAAGTTCGGCGGACAGGAAGTCGTCGCCGGCAACATCATCGTGCGCCAGCGCGGCACCAAATTCTATCCGGGCACGAACGTGGGCATGGGCAAGGACCACACCCTCTTCGCGCTTACCGACGGCCGCGTGTCGTTCAAGGAAGGCCGCCTCGGCCGCAAATTCTGCTCGGTAGACATGATTGCGGAGGCAGCCGAGTAACATCGGGCAACCGGCCGGGTTGCCCACCAGGGCGACCCGGGTCCGCATTCGGACCAGCGCAAAAGGGAGACGGGTCGCCCCGGTCTCCCTTTTTTCATGCTCCCTCACCTGCGGCTGCAATCTGGACGACACATCGCTCGTCCAACGCACGCCGCAACGACCGAGGAGAGTCGGGCATGTTCGTGCGTACCCCAAGACTGACCCTGCGGCCCGGCTGGCCGGAGGATGCTCCCGAACTGGCGCAGGCGATCGGCCAAGAAGGCGTCGTGCGCAATCTGGCACGCGCGCCCTGGCCCTATGCGCTGGCGGACGCCGAGGCGTTCCTCGCCGATTTCGGCGGTCCCGAGATGCCCAGGTTCGTGATCTGCGCGCATGCCGCCGGTTCGGTCCGCATTATCGGCATGGTCGGCGTGGAGCCGCTCGCGAGCGCCGCGCACGAGCTCGGCTATTGGATCACCCCCGACGCCCAGGGCCGCGGCTATGCGACCGAGGCGGCGCGCGGCGCGCTCGCCGCAGCACATGCACTGGGCATTCGCCGAGTCGAGGCAGGCCATTTCGTCGACAATCCCGCCTCCGGCCGCGTGCTGCGCAAGCTCGGCTTCGTGCCGACCGGCGAGCTGCGCATGACGCACTCGCGCGGCCGTGGCGGCGAAGTCGAGACGGTCCGCTTCACGCGCGAACTGGCCGATCAGCCGGCATGCGACGACGATCCTGCGCGAACGCGAATGGCGGCGTGAGGCATTTGCCGGCGGCGGCGCTCAGGCGGTCGCCGGCATCGCCGCCGCCGCATAATCGCTTTCGGCCTTGCCGATCAGCGCGCGGTCGTCGTGATCCCAAGGATGGAATCCCGGGCGGAAATAGGTGAGCCAGCTCGGCACGATCTTGCGCACGATCCCGGGTGACCAGAGCAGATAGCGCGCCAGCCGCCGCTTCGCCGACCAGCCGGTGATCCCGTCCTGGCGCAGCAGCTCGAGCGTGCCTTCGATCCGGTGACGCCAGAAGTTGACGGTCACCAGGAACATCACCAGCGACCGCGTCTTCCAGCGTTTCCAGCCGCTCCAGTCCCTGGTCGCATGCGCCCAGGTGTCGTAGGCGACTCCCTTGTGCTCGACTTCCTCGATCGCATGCCAGCGCCACATGTCCGCCTGTTCGGCGTCGGTCTGCTCGAACAGTTCGGGGTGCTCGAGGATCAGCGACGCCAGAATGGCCGTGTAATGCTCGAGCGCCATCGTCGCGGCGAGGCGGACCACCGCCGGCCGCGCATTGGCGATCGCCAGCATCTCGTCGACCCGCGCGTCGAGCGAGGAAATGTCGTAGCCGGCGTCGACCACCGCCTTGTTGAACACGATATGCTCGCGGCTGTGCATCACTTCCTGTTGCGTGAACGCGCGGATTTCCTGCGCCAGCTTGGGCTCCACACCGTCGCGGTGCGCCTTCACCGATTCGATGAAGAAGGCCTCCCCCTTCGGAAAGGTGACCGACAGCGCATTGAAGAATGCCGTCGCGATCGGATCTCCGTTCATCCACCAGCGCTCGCGGCGTGCGGTACGGCCGAAGCGCCGATCGCGCGGCGTGATCGTCAGATCGGCGGGAGTCTTTGCTTTCGCCATGAGTTTCCTCCACTACGCAGAGTTCGCATTCCTCGAAGTAGTCAATACTGACATTGATGTCAATATCTCGCAAACGCCTCAGCCCGGAAGAGTCGCGCGATATCGCGCTCGAGGCTGCACGAACGCTGCTGATCGAGGCTGGCCCACAAGCCGTTACGCTGAAGGCGGTCGCCGCGCGCATCGGAAGGACGCATGCCAATCTGCTGCACCATTTCGGCTCTGCGGCCGGGCTGCAGAAGGCGCTGGCGGCGCTGATCGCGGAGTCGGTCTGCGCCAAGATCGGCGAAGCGGTGATCCGGGCGCGCCAGGACGAGAATCAGGATCCGAGCGAAGTCGTCGATCTCGCCTTCGATGCGTTCGGCAAGGAAGGCGCAGGCGCGCTGGCGAGCTGGATGATCCTGTCCGGCAACGAAGACGCGCTCGACCCGATTCTCGGCGCGATTCACCGGCTGGTCGATGAACTGGCGCTCGAAGGCCATCAGGATCGCACGTTCCACGAAGATACGCTCGCGCTGGTGCTGACCGCTCTCGGCGACGCGCTGTTGGGAGGCCCGATGGCGAGCGCCCTGTCGCTTCCGCGCACCGCGGCGCGGGAGATCGCGGCGCGTCAGCTCCGGGAATCGCTGCTGCGTGAGAAGGGCCTCGAATGCCTTGGCGGCGCCAACGATCCTTAGCGCCGCGGCTTCCACCGGCCGAGAGTCGACACGGCGGCGGAGCCTCGCTTCGCTGTCGCGGCCCCTGCTGCGATGCCGCCACGGGGTGACTGTGGCGCGGCATCGCCTATATGGCCTCCATGCATTTCCTCGATCAGGCCAAGATCTTCGTTCGCTCGGGTACCGGCGGCCCCGGCGCAGTGAGCTTCCGGCGCGAAAAGTTCATCGAATATGGCGGGCCCGACGGCGGCGACGGCGGCAAGGGCGGCGACATCGTGTTCGAGGCGGTCCCTGGCCTCAACACGCTGATCGACTTTCGCTACACTCAGCACTTCCGCGCCCAGCGCGGCAAGGGCGGCGCAGGCGCGAACCGCACCGGCGGCGGCGGCCGCGATCTGGTCATCAAGGTGCCGGTCGGCACGCAGGTGATCTCCGAAGACAAGGAGCATGTGCTGCTCGACTTCACCAAGGCCGGCCAGCGCGAGGTTTTCCTGCGCGGCGGCGACGGCGGTCGCGGCAATGCCAGCTACAAGACATCCACCAACCGCGCGCCGCGCCAGCACGGTACGGGCTGGCCGGGCGACGAGGCGTGGGTGTGGCTGCGGCTCAAGCTGCTGGCCGATGCCGGCCTCGTCGGCCTGCCCAATGCAGGCAAGTCCACCTTCATCAATCGCGTCTCCAACGCCAAGGCGAAGGTGGGCGATTATGCCTTCACCACCACGCGCCCGCAGCTCGGCGTGGTCAGCCACAAGGGCCGCGAGTTCGTGCTCGCCGACATTCCGGGGCTGATTGAGGGCGCGGCCGAAGGCGCCGGCATCGGCGATCGCTTCCTGGGCCATATCGAACGCTGCAAGGTGCTGCTGCACCTCGTCGATGCCCATGGCGACGATCCGGCAGCGGCGTACCGCATCGTGCGCGACGAGCTGGAGGCCTATGGCGCCGGTCTGGTCGCCAAGCCCGAAGTGATCGCGCTCAACAAGGTCGACTTGCTCGACGACGAGCTCACCGACGCGCTTTCGGCGGAGCTTGCGGAAGCGAGCGGCGCTCCGGTGCTGCCGCTCTCGGGCGCGACCGGCGCCGGACTCGAGGCAGTGCTCGACCGGCTGGTCGAGGCGATCGGCCCCGCCGAGGGCGGCGTTCCCGACACCGGCGAGGATTCGAGCGAAGAACCGGTGGAATGGTCGCCGCTATGATTCAGAAAGACGCCAGAACAGAGATATTGGAGGTATTGTGAGCGAAGCGGATCGCTTCTCCCCCGAACGGTGCCCGCGGCTGATCGTCAAGGTCGGCTCGGCACTGCTGGTCGGACCCGATGGCGAGGTTCGCAAGGAATGGCTGAAAACCCTGGCTGCCGATATCGGCGCGCGGTTCCGCGCGGGTCAGCAGGTCGCGATCGTCAGCTCGGGCGCGATCGCGCTCGGCGCGCGGCGGCTGGGCCTCTCCGGCGGCGGCCGCAACACGCTGGAGGACGCTCAGGCGTCCGCCGCGCGCGGCCAGATCGCGCTTGCCCAGGTGTGGGCCGACGTGCTCGACCATGAAGAGCTCCAGGCGGCGCAGGTGCTGGTGACGCTCGGCGATTTCGAGGACCGCCGCCGCTATCTCAATGCATCGGCCACGCTGGGGCGGCTGATGTCGCTCGGCGTGGTTCCGATCGTCAACGAAAATGACACCGTCGCAACCGAGCGCATCCGCTTCGGCGACAACGACCGGCTGGCAGCGCGTGTGGCGCAGGCCTCCGAAGCCGATGGCGTGATTCTGCTCTCAGACATCGATGGCCTCTATGATTCCAATCCGCACACCAATCCCGATGCCAGGCTGATCCCCGTCGTCCGCGAGATCGACGAGAAGATCATGGGCATGGCCGACAGCAAGTCCTCCTCCGGCATGGGCTCGGGCGGCATGGTCTCGAAGATCGAGGCGGCGCGGATCGCAGCGAGCGCGGGCATCGATCTCGCGATCATCTCGGGCCACAAGGAACATGCGCTCCGGCATTTCTTCGATACCGGGCACGGCACTGTCTTCTATGGCGAAGGCACCCATGGCGCGCGCAAGGCGTGGCTGTCGGGCGGCCTCACCGAAGAAGGGACGATCTGGATCGACAAGGGCGCGGTCCAGGCGCTGCAGAACGGCAACAGCCTTCTCCCGGCGGGCACGCTGCGGATCGAAGGGAATTTCGCGCGCGGCGATCTGGTCCTGATCGTCGATACCAAGGGAACCCGCATCGCACGCGGGCTCTCTGAATATGACGCCAGCGACGCCTGCCGCATCGTCGGCTGCCGCAGCGAGGAAGTGCCGGCAATCCTCGGCTATTCGCCGCGCTCGGCGCTCGTCCACCGCAACCATATGGCGCTGCTCTGATGCAGCCGCTCACGCTCGCCATCACCGGCGGCACCGGTTTCGTCGGCACCAAGCTGATCGAACTGGCGCTCGCCGAAGGGCATGCGGTGCGGGCACTCACTCGGCGGAAACAGGCCGAGCGCGAAGGCATCACCTGGATTCGCGGCGCGCTCGACAATGTCGAGGCGCTGACCACGCTCGCCGAGGGCGCCGACGCCGTGATCCATGTCGCGGGCGTGGTGAATGCGCCGGACAAATCCGGCTTCGTGCGCGGCAACATCGATGGCACGCGCAACATGCTGGCTGCCGCGCGCAAGGCCGGCGTCGAGCGCTTCGTCCATGTCTCGTCGCTCGCCGCGCGCGAGCCGGGCATGTCGGCCTATGGATTCTCGAAGGCCGAGGCTGATGCGCTGGTGCAGGATTCGCCGCTTGCCTGGACGATCGTTCGCCCGCCCGCCGTTTATGGTCCGGGCGATCTCGAAATGCTCGACTTGTTCAAGCTCGCCCGGCGCGGCCTCGCCCTGCTGCCGCCCGGCGGCCGCCTCTCGGTCATCGAAGTGAGCGATCTCGCACGGCTTCTGCTCACGCTCACCGACTCCGATCCCGGCCGCATCATCCTTGATGCCGACGACGGCACCGAAAGCGGCTGGAGCCACCGCGACTTCGCCCAGGCTATCGGCACTGCGATCGGCAAGCGAGTCGCGGCGATCGCCCTCCCCCGTCCATTGATGATGGCGGGCGCGCATCTCGACCGGCTGGTGCGCGGTCGCGACGCCAAACTCACTCCGGATCGTGTCGCCTATTTCTGCCATCGGGACTGGGTCGCCGATGCCGCGCGTCGCCCGCCGATGCAGCTGTGGCAGCCCCGGGTCGCCACGCCGGACGGGCTGGCAGCGACTGCGGCATGGTATCGCGCGCAGGGGCTGCTATAGGCAGCCTTTCGTTAGCGCCGAAAAGAGGCCGCATTTGCTTGGCACGTGCGGCGCTTCGCTGTCTCAAGGAACCGATGTGAGCGATCGTCAGGAAATCTTCGATACCGTTGCGCGGCTGATCGAGCCCTTCAACAAGAAGGGCGTCGCGCTGAGCGAAAGCACGACCTTTGCGGGCGATCTCGAATGGGACAGTCTGACGGTGATGGATTTCGTCGCCGCGATCGAGGACGAGTTCGACATTCTGATAACGATGAACATGCAGGCCGAGATCGAGACCGTCGGTCAGCTCGTCGATGCAGTTCAGAAGCTCAAGCACAACGCATAGCCACCGTTCGTCCCGAGCGAAGTCGCGGGACGGCCGCCGGCGCGACGCCAGCGTGTCCTGACTTCGCTCCACATGAACGGATCGGGGACATATGACATGACCGAAGCCGCCCAGACCGCGCATCAACTTCCTCGCGAACCGCGGGACGTCGCTCCCGAGCGGGATCTCTTCTCCAAATTCGATCCGTTGATCGCCGAGCGCCAGGCGCTGCTCGACAGCGGCGTTCGCGATCCGTTCGCGATCGTGATGGACGAAGTGAAGTCGCCCACTCTCGCGATCATCAAGGGCAGGGAGACGATACTCCTCGGCACCTACAATTACATGGGCATGACCTTCGATCCGGACGTGATCGCCGCCGGCAAGCGCGCGCTCGACGAATTCGGCTCGGGCACGACCGGCAGCCGCGTGCTCAACGGCACCTATGGCGGGCACAAGGACTGCGAGGACGCGCTCAAGGAGTTCTACGGCACCAAGCACGCGATGGTCTTCTCGACCGGCTATCAGGCCAATCTGGGCATGATCTCCACCCTCGCCGGCAAGGGCGAGTACATCATCCTCGACGCCGACAGCCATGCCTCGATCTATGACGGCTGCGCGATGGGCAATGCGGAAGTGGTGCGGTTCCGCCACAATTCGGTCGAGGATCTCGACAAGCGCCTCGGCCGCCTGCCCGCCGACGCCGGCAAGCTCGTCGTGCTAGAAGGCGTCTATTCGATGCTCGGCGACGTCGCACCGCTGCCCGAGATGGTGGCGGTGGCCAAGAAGCACGGCGCCATGATCCTGTGCGACGAAGCGCATGGCATGGGCTTCTTCGGCCCCAACGGCCGCGGCGTCTATGAGGAGATGGGCTGCGAGGACGATATCGACTTCGTCGTCGGCACCTTTTCCAAGTCGGTCGGAACCGTCGGCGGCTTCTGCGTGTCGAACCATCCCAAGTTCGACGTGATGCGGCTCGTCTGCCGCCCTTATGTGTTCACCGCGTCGCTGCCGCCCAGCGTCGTCGCCACCGCCGCCACCTCGATCCGCAAGCTGATGCACGCGGGCGAGAAGCGCGCGCATCTGTGGGAGAACAGCCGACGGCTGCACACCGGGCTGCGCGAGATGGGCTTCACGCTGGGTACCGAAACGCCGCAGTCGGCGATCATCGCGGTGATTCTCAAGGACCAGACTCAGGCAGTGATGATGTGGCAGGCGCTGCTGGAAGCGGGGCTCTACGTCAACATGGCACGCCCGCCGGCGACCCCTGCCGGCACCTATCTGCTGCGTTGCTCGCTCTGCGCCGAGCACAGCGCCGAACAGGTCGAGCAGATCCTCGGCATGTTCCAGGCGGCGGGCCATGCCGTGGGTGTGATCGGCTGAACCGGGGCGCGCGGCTTTTCAGGAGTCGTGCGAGCATCTAGATTGCTGCAGCGATGAGCCACGGATCGGAAGCCGGCGCGGTTCGCAATCGGAACCGGCGCATTGCCACGCTCGCGGTGATCGCGCTTGCGGGCACGGCGTTGCTGGTGGCGCTGTTCGTGCTTCAGGTGCGCAGCGAAATCCGGCGCGACGCAGCGATCGCCGCCCAGGCGCAGAGCTATGAGCGGGTGATCCGGGCCGCCGCGCTGTCGGCCAGCATCGCCCAGGCAGAGGCGACGCTCGGCCGCTATGTGATCAGCGACGACCGAGCGATGGGGCAACGCTTCGGCGACGCCTGGAACCAGGCACGGGATCAGCTCGACCGGCTGGCGACGCTTTCGCGCGGCGATCCGGCCGAGGCCGCGCGGATCGCGCAGGTCCGCGAAGCCTTTCACGAACGCGGCACCGAACTTTCCGAAACCGCGAGCTATCTGGCGCACCGGCGCGGAAGCGATGCGCTGGGGAGCTATTACGCGATCCGCTCCAGCCCCGCGCTCACGCGACTGAACGACGGTCTCGATCGCCTTCTCGAGCGGCAGCGCGCCACGCTCGCGCAGAGCAACCGCGAATCCGCGGCCGCCGTGGACGAGGCGAGCACCGCCACTCGGGCGCTCGCCGCCTTCGGCCTGCTGCTGGCGCTGGGCGCGGTGCTGCTCGGATGGTTCATGGTCGAAGTGCTCGGCGAGCGTGGCGAAGCCGATGCGGAAGCCGTCGCCGAGCGGGTCCGTTCGGCCGAACTGGAGGAGGCCGTCGCCGCCGCCACTGCGCAGCTGCGCGCCGAGGCGCGCGAGCGCGAGGAGACCGAGGCGCGGCTGCGCCAGGTGCAGAAGATGGAAGCGGTGGGGCAGCTCACAGGCGGGATCGCGCATGATTTCAACAATATGCTGGCAGTTGTTGTCGGCGGCCTCGAACTCGCGCGGCGCCAACTCGATCGCGACGAATCCCCCGCGAAGCGCCACATCGAGAATGCGATGGAAGGCGCCAATCGGGCTGCGGCGCTCACCCGACGTCTGCTCACCTTCTCCCGGTCCGAGCCGCTGCTGCCCGAAGCGGTGGAGCCGGGCGCGCTCATCCGCGGCATGGCCGATCTTCTCGACCGTACGCTCGGCGATGCCGTTTCGGTCGAGACGCACGATGCCGGCTCCGGCTGGTGCGTCTGGGTCGATCGCCACCAGCTCGAAAATGCCGTGCTCAACCTCGCCGTGAACGCGCGCGATGCCATGGAGGGGCGCGGCACGCTGACGATCGCTACTGCGGGCGCGACGCTTGCCGCGGGCGCAATCGGCAGCTGCGCGGCCGGCGATTACGCAAGCATCGCCGTCAGCGACACCGGATGCGGCATGACCCCGGAAGTGCTCGAGCGCGTGTTCGAACCCTTTTTCACCACCAAGCCGGTCGGCCAGGGAACGGGCCTTGGGCTGAGCCAGATCTTCGGCTTTGCGCGCCGGTCCGGCGGCGAGATCGGCATCGAAACGAAGCCCGGCAGAGGTACGACGGTCACGCTGTATCTGCCGCGCTACTTCGGCACCGCGACGCCGGCGACTCCCGAATCCGTTGTCGACCCGGTCGCGGCGGCGCGGCCGCTCGACATTCTGGTCGTGGAAGATGACCCGCGCGTGCTTGCCGCCACGGTCGAGGCGCTCTCCGAGCTCGGCCATCGCGCCATCGGCTGCGACAATCCGATCGAAGCTCCGGCGCGGCTCGCGGAAATGGCAGCGCTCGACCTGATCGTATCCGACGTGCTGATGCCGGATCGCACCGGTCCGGAGATGATCGCCGCGCTGGAAGCCGAGGGGCGGCTCGACGGAGCGGCCGTGCTGTTCGTCACCGGCTATGCCGGCGAAACCGATCCCGCGGTGTTCGGCGGGCGCCCCGTGCTGCGCAAGCCCTATACGATGGCCACGCTCGCGCGCGCGGTCGAAGAGGCTGTCCCCTCCACGCGCGGTTCACGCCGGCGCTTTGCCCATGGCTGAGCCGCGGCCCCGCACCGCAACGGCCATTTTCCGGCTGACGCCCTCGCCTGCCCCGGCTATAGGCTTGCCACTTCTGCACGCGCCGCGATGCGCGCGGCGTGCGTTCCGTTCCCCTGCAAAAGGTGCCCTGGGCAGCGCATGAAATCGATCGATCGCTATATGGCGCGGCTGATCGCGATTCCGCTGATCTCGACATTGCTGATCACGGCGATGCTGCTGGTGCTCGATCGGATGCTGCGCCTGTTCGAATTCGTCGCGACCGAGGGCGGTCCGGTGAGCGTGGTCTGGCGGATGCTCGCCAATCTGCTGCCCGAGTATCTCGGCCTCGGCATTCCGATCGGCCTGCTGCTCGGCGTGCTGCTCGCCTTCCGCCGGCTCGCCACTTCGTCGGAGCTCGACGTGATGCGCGCGGTCGGCATGGGCTATGGGCGGCTGCTGCGCGTGCCGTACATGTACACGGTCGCGCTCGCCGCGCTCACGCTCGTGATCGTCGGCTTCGTCCAGCCCTACGCCCGCTACAACTACGAGGAGCTGCGCTACGAGCTGCGCTCGGGCGCACTGGGCGCATCGATCAAGGTCGGGGAGTTCACGCAGTTCGGCGACCAGATGACCTTGCGCATCGAGGACAGCCAGAACGAGGGGCGCGATCTTTCCGGCATCTTCGTTCATGCCACGAGGGGCGATGGCGAATGGCTGGCGGTAACTGCTGAGACAGGCACGTTCCTGCGTACCGACGATCCTGACGTCATCATCTTCCGTCTCACCAATGGAACGCTGGCGCATCACAGCAGCCAATCCCCCGTGCCGCGCGTGCTGACCTTCACGGCGCACGACCTTCCGATCAATCTGCCGCAGTTCGAGAATTTCCGGCAGCGTGGTGACGACAATCTCGAGCGAACGCTGCCCGAACTGGCGCAGATCGGCGGCGATCCGGCTGCGAACGACGAGCTTCGCGCCACCAGCCGCGCGCAGCTCCACTTCCGCCTCGCCGAAGTCGCCATGATGTTCCTGCTTCCGTTGCTGGCCGCGGCGCTGGGCATCCCGCCGAAGCGATCGACTTCGGCGCTGGGCGTGTTCCTCTCGGTCGTCATCGTCGTGACCTTTCACAAGGTCTGTGAATATGGCGAATCGGTCGGCAGTCTGGGGCTGATCAATCCCGCTGTGGCGCTGTGGGTGCCGTTCGCGCTGTTCGGCGCGCTGATCGTGTGGATGTACTACACCGTGGCCTATGTCCCCGGCGGCCAGCCGATCGGCGCGCTCGAACGGGTCTTTGCCAAGGGAGTGAAGGCAATCGTTTCCCGCATTCCAGGCCTGTCGAGGAAGAAGGCATGATCGGGGCCGAGTTGTTCCCCTCGCGGACCGTCTCGGTCTATCTGGCGAAGATGTTCCTCATCCGCAGCTTCGCCATTCTGCTGGCGTTGGTGCTGGTGCTCCAGGCGCTCGACCTGCTGAGCGAATCGGGGCGCATCCTCGCCAACCCGGAGAACGGCCAGGCCGAGATCTGGCGCTATGTGAGCCTGCGCGTGCCGCAGATCATCTCCCGGTTTCTTCCCTTTTCCGTGCTGCTGGGCACGATCATCACGCTCAGCACGCTCAATCAGAACAGCGAAGTGATCGCGCTCAAGGCGTCCGGTCTTTCGGCGCATCAGGTGCTCGCACCGCTCATCCTCGCCGGCTTCGGCGTCGCCATCATCTCCTTCGCGTTCAACGATCGGATCGTCGCGCGCGCCACGGCCACGCTCGAGGCCTGGGAGAATGTCGATTTCGGCCAGATTCCCATCGATCGCGGCGATCGCTCGAACGTGTGGGTGCGCAGCGCAGGCGATCTCATCCAGGTGCAGCAGATCCGCGGCCGCGGCGAAGCGGCGCAGTTGAACGGCATCCGAATCTACGAGCGCGGCGACAACCAGCTCCGCTCCATCCTCACGGCAGAGAGGGGTGAATTCGTCGGGAACGCATGGCAGGTGCAGGGTGCGCAGCGCTTCGACGTGGCTTCGGGCGAAACCGCGCAGGTCGGCACCGCCCGCGTCGCCGAAGGCGTGAGCCCGGATCGATTCACCCTGGCTTCGGTAAATGCGGAAGGCTTGTCGTTCGGCGCGCTTTCCGCCGCCATTTCCGAGCTGAAGGAGGCCGGACGGCCCACCAAGGCGCTGGAGGGCGCCCTGTGGCACAAGCTCTCGGGGCCGCTCTCCTCGGTGCTGATGCCGCTGCTCGGCGCAGTGGCGGCGTTCGGCATCGCCCGTTCGGGCAAGCTCTTCCTGCGCGCCGTCATCGGGATGGCACTCGGCTTCCTCTATTTCGTCGCGGACAATTTCGCGCTGGCGATGGGCAATCTTGGCGCCTATCCCCCGCTCCTCGCCGCCTGGGCGCCCTTCTTCCTGTTCCTGATGATCGGCGAAGCGGTGCTGCTCCGCTCCGAGGAATAGCGCCAAGCCCGACTCTCTCCCGAGGGGAGGGGGAGACCGCGGAAGGCAGTGGAGGGGCAGTCGCCTCAACCGACAGGCCCGCGCTCTGAAGCCCGACCCTCAGCCTGTGGCGCAGTTCCCCAGTCTCGGGAAGGTGGTTCGGCACCGATCCAGACGATCGGCTTCAAGCGACAGGCGCTACACGGCTCGATCCGCCGGGCGCCGCCGCCCGGCTCACCCCCGCCGCGCGCCGCCCATCGTGCTCGCCGCGAGGCGGCCGACCAGCCCCGGCAGATGCGGATAGTTCGCCCGATGGTAGGCCGACTCGCCTTCCAGCGCGGCGGTGAGCCGGCGGTGCGCTTCGCCGAGCGCATGATAGGGCAGGCTCGGCAGCAGATGGTGCAGCGCGTGATAGCGCAGCCCCACCGGCGCCCAGAGATAGGGCAGCACCGACGGCGGCGGCACGTTCACGCTGTCGAGGAACTGCGCGGTGACCGTCAGCGGCTCGCCCTCGTTCTCCCAGAGATGCGCGACCAGCGTGCGCACCTGGTTGATCACCGCCACGGCGCTGATCACGCCCATATAGATGGCGAAGGCGTGGAGCGGCATCAGCCCGGTCGCGACGGCGAGGATCACGCCGATCGCCCACACACTTGTCCCCGCCTCCTGCCAGGCCCATTGCCGCCGGAATTCGCCTTCGGGGGCGCGGCGCTCATAGCTGGGGTTGATCTGCAGCCCCGAATATTTGGCGACGAGCACGCGGCGCAGCTTGGGCGACAGCATCGAGAGCGGGGCGAGAATGCCGAAGCGCAGCAGCAACCCGACCGGCATCAGCACCGAAACCAGCAGAAACACCGGCAGCGTATGCGGCTTCATATGCGCCAGCGGCAGATATTCGGGGTCTTCCGCCGTGCCATAGCGCGTGCGCGAATGGTGGATTGCATGGATTCCCTCGTACATGAACGACGGGAGCATCATCGGAAAGCCGACCAGCACGTTCCACGCGACGCGAAAGCCCGGCAGCAACGAATGCTTGAGATGCGTGATCTCGTGGATGAACAGCGTCGCGCGATAGAGCGCCAGCACCGAGACGAGCCCGGCGAGCAGCCCCCAGCCGAGCGAGGGTGCCAGGATCGCGCCGATCAGCGCCGCATAGCCGACCGCGGCCGAGATGAAACAGTCGGTCCAGTAGATCCAGGGCTTCGGCTTCTGCAGGTCGCGCGTCATCTCGGCGGCCGCGCGCAGCATGGCGCGGTCGTCCGGCACACCCGAAAGCGTGATTCGCGGCTGCTTTGCCGTCGGCGTGACGGCTTCGGGTAGATCCGCCGTCTCGCGCAGATCGAGTGCTACCGATTTCATCATCACCTCTTTTCCCACCAGATAGTGGCACGATGGTGGCATTTGCAGGGGCTTGCGCCGTTCACAGTGATCGGAAAAGCCGTTCGCTTGACAATGCAGTGGCGAAACGGAACTGCATTGCGCTCCATCAACGCGAGGCCAGCTTGACCACTCAGACGCGCGTGCGCCCCATCTCAGGAAAGCGCGACATCAAGGCGTTCATCGACCTCGCCTATCGCCTCAATCAGGACGATCCCAACTGGGTGCCGCCACTCAGAAGCGAAGTCGCCGGCACGATCGATTCCAAGAAGAACGGCTGGTTCAGCCATGCCGAGGCCCAGCTTTTCCTTGCCGAGCGCGACGGGCGCCCGGTCGCGCGCATCTCCGCGCACATCGATCGTCTCGCGCTCGAACAGCCGCCGGAGCAGGGATTCGGGCCGGGCACCGGATTCTTCGGCTTGTTCGAGGCCGAAGACTGGGACGCGGCCTTCGCGGTGCTCAACGAAGCCGAAGCCTGGCTCGCCGCGCGCGGCATGACACGCGTGCTCGGGCCGGTCAGCCTTTCCGTGTGGGAAGAGCCGGGGCTGCTCGTGCGCGGCCACGATCATGCCCCGGTCGTGATGATGGGGCATCACCGGCCCGAATATGCCGGCTGGATCGAAGCCATGGGCTATGCCCCGGCCAAGAAGCTGCTCACCTACGAACTAGACGTCAGGCAGCAGTTTCCGCCGATCATTCAGCGGATCATCGCCTCCGGCGAAAAGAATTCGCGGATCAACGTCCGCAGGGTCGACAAGTCGCGCTTCGCCGAGGAAGCGGCGATCATCCTCGGCATCCTCAACGATGCCTGGTCGGACAACTGGGGCTTCGTGCCGCTCACCGATGCCGAGGTCGCCGACGTCGGCAAGAAGCTGAAGCCGCTGGTGTTCGAGGATCTGATCATGATCGCCGAACTCGACGGCGAGCCGGTGGCGTTCATGATTACCCTGCCCGATCTCAACGAGGCGATCGCGCCGCTGAACGGAAACCTGCTCCCATTCGGCTGGGCGAAGCTGCTGCTGTGGCTGCGGCGGCCGAAGGTGCGCAGTATGCGCGTGCCGCTGATGGGAGTGGTCAAGCACCTGCAAAGCTCGCGCATGGCGAGCCAGCTGGCCTTCATGATGATCGAATATATCCGTCGCGCCGCCGTCTCCGAATATGGTGCGACGCGTGGCGAGATCGGCTGGATCCTTGACGACAATCAGGGGATGGTCGCGATTGCCGACGCGATCCGCAGCCGGGTCAACCGCGAGTATCTGATCTACGCCAAACCGATCGCCGCAGGCACACTCAATCATATGTAACGCGGGGAAGCTGCCGGGGCCGCACCGGAGCGGCCCCGGCATGGCTTGTCAGTCGCGCCAGTCCGAACCGTCCGAGCGCGTGCAGGTGCCGGCGGGCTCGGCGTTGCAGTGACGCACGGGATCCCAGCCCTTCAGGAAGCGCCAGTCACGCTGGCTGTGGCATTCGCGCGTCACGCCATTCACCTTGCGATTGACGACGCAGAATTGCGGCTCGAGCGATCGGGCGGCGGCGGGCGTCGCGGCCGCGCGCGGCGCGGCGGCGGTACCGCGTTCGCTGCCCGTCGGATCGTGCGGACCGGCGGCGGCCGGCAGACTGGTTCCCAGCGCGAGAGCGAATGCTGCGGCGGCTCCGACGCTACGTACGACAATGTTCATGCGATCCTCCTCTGCTTTCCTTGACGCAGGCGAGCGCTTGTCTCGCCTGCGACGACAGAGGTGCATTATGCGTGCCATACACTGGAAGCACGCAATCTCAATGGTTCAGCGCACCGCACGATGTGTATTGCTAATCTAGCACGGTAAAACGCGCCAGATATTGGCGCCTAGCGCAGCGTGACCCAGGTGGGGGCGTGGTCGCTTGCCTTTTCGCGGCCGCGATACTCCTTGTCGACGCCCGCATCGACGAAACGGTCCGCGGCCTGCGGGCTCATCAGCAGATGATCGATGCGAAACCCGGCGTCGCGCTGCCAGGCACCCGCCTGATAATCCCAGAAGGTCCAGACGCCGCCGCCCGGAAAGCGCGTGCGCAGCGCATCGGTCCAGCCCTGGGCGAGCAGCCGGCGGTATCCCTGGCGGCTCTCGGGCTGCATCAGCGCGTCGCTCGCCATCGCGCGCACCGAATAGACGTCGTCGTCGTTCGGGATCACATTATAGTCGCCGGCCAGCACCACCGGCCGCTCCTCGGCAAGCAGGTCGCGCGCGCGCGCTGAAAGCCGTTCGATCCAGCGCAGCTTATAGTCGAATTTCGGTCCCGGATTCGGATTGCCGTTGGGGAGATAGATCGACGCGACGACCAGCCCGTTCACCTCCGCCTCGAGATAGCGGCTGTGCTCGTCCTCATCCTCGCCCGCCAGCCCGCGCTGCCGCTCGACCGGATCGGCGTCGCGCGCGAGCACCGCCACCCCATTCCAGCTCTTTTGGCCGTGCCACACGGCGCCATAGCCCGCTTCCCGGATATCGGCCTCGGGGAAGGTCTCGTCGGACGCCTTCAATTCCTGCAGGCACACGATATCGGGCTTCTGCTCGGCAAGATATTCGAGCAGGCGCGGCAGCCGCGCCTTGATGCCGTTGACGTTGTAGGTGACGATCCGCAACTTGGTGCGCGTCAGACGGAGAAGCTGGAGCCACAGCCGCAGCCTGCGGCGGCGTTGGGGTTCTCGACGCGAAACGCCGCACCGCCCAGCGACTCGACATAATCAACGTGCGACCCGCGCACGAGGTCGAGGCTGACCGAGTCGACCACGAGCCGCACACCATCGGTCTCGGCGACGATATCGTCGGGCTCCACCGCGTCGGCGAAGCCGAACCTGTACTGAAAGCCCGAACAACCGCCGCCTTCCACCGATAGCCGGAGGATGGCGGGCTTGCCCTGCTTCTGGGCGATCGCCGCGACGCGGGCCGCGGCAGCGTCCGTCAACGCGATGTCGGAATGGGTCTGCGTCGCCATAAGGCGGAGATAGGAGGAACGATCGCTCTCGGCAACCGCGCCGGCGACGGTTGAGGGGACCGCCTGCCTGGGCGGCCCCTCTCCTCTCCTGGCACGTTTCGCCGGATTTAGTCGGCGGGGCCGCCGACTGCGTTCTGGGTGCGATCCTGGATCGCCGCGAAATACTCGCCCGACTGCATGAACGGGATCGGATTCACCGCATTGCCGTCGACGCGCACCTCATAATGAAGATGGCTGCCGGTCGAACGGCCGGTGGAGCCCATCAGCCCGATGATCTGGCCACGGCGCACGCGCGCATTGTCCTGCACCAGGATCTGCGAAAGATGGCCGTAGCGGGTCTGGATGCCGCGCCCGTGATTGATCTCGATGAGATTGCCGTATCCGCCTGCGCGTCCGGCGCGCGAGATCACTCCATCGGCGGTGGCGTAGATCGGCGTGCCGACCGGGCCGGGAATATCGACGCCCGAGTGCATCGCGGCAGTGCCGCGGAACGGATCCGAGCGGACGCCGTAGCGCGAGGTGAACACCAGATCCTCGACCGGCTGCATCGACGGCACCGAGATCACCGACTGCTCGAGCACGTCGAGCTTCTTCCAGGTGCGGAACAGCGAACGGAACTGCGCCTCGGCTTCGCCGCCCGACGCCTCGCCATCGCTTCCGCCGCCGGCGGCGGGCTCATAGGGGCCGCCCATCGCGCCGCTCACATAGCGCTCGGGGCGCAGGCCAAGGCGACGCAGGTGGCGCGCCGTTTCCTGATAGCGCGCTTCGCCGGCCGCCTGGGCGCGCGCGGCGAAGACCAGCTGGCGCTGCTCGATGCGGCGCAGCGGCTCGATCACTTCGCTGGTGACGGCGCCGGTCACCGGCGCCTGAGGCAGCGGCCGGTTCAGAACCTCGGGATCGCCCTTGCCCGAAAGCACGGCGGAAATCAGCGCCTGGCGCTGCTCGACCCGTGCGGCATGCGCCCGCGCCGCTTCCTTGGCGGCGGCGACATCGGCCTGCATCCGCGCCACTTCGGCGCGCATCTGCTCGACCTGCATTTCCGGCGACAGCTGGACGCCGGCGACGCCGCTGATCGAAATCGCGCCGGCAGTCGCCTGCGACACGCCATAGGCGGAGAAGGCGACGGTGATCGTCGCGATCCCGGCGAGCAGTGCCTGAGTGCGCCCCGCGACGCTGAACCGGCGCAGATCGCGCCCGTCGTGGAAGATGAAATCTCGGGTAGTGAAGAAATTGCGGAACCGTGCAGCGAGGTTCGCGTTTTTGGTGGTCGAAGCGTTGGTCATAATTCCCCGGCAACCATAGACGCATACGCGGCGATGCGCTCGCGCGTGCCTCAATCCGAAATGCCTGACAGCAGCCCCTCCGCGTCAGAACGTAGGGAGTCTCATGGGACGAAGCCCGCCGGTAGGGCAAGCGATTGGTAGTAGTCGCGCGTTAGACCGGCTGAGTCGCGCGCTGAGTCGTTGAACGGAGGCTTAAGCACTCCGCGAAAATACCTAGTGACAAGCGACTGCCATTGCGTGTGCGGAACGAGATTCTCGGCCTTGCACCGCGATTCGAACCAGGTCGTTCCGGCCCGCACGTGGCGAACCTCGTCCTTCAGGATGCGCTCCAGGATGCGCCGCGTCGGCTGGTCGTCGGCTGCGGCGAAGCGCTCGATCGTCGCCGGCGTGACGTCGAGCCCGCGCGCCTCGAGCACCATCGGCACCACGGCAAGCCGTGCCAGCGGATCGTGCCCCGTCTCGGATGCCGCGTCCCACAAGCCGGCGTGTGCGGGCAGCGCGCCATAGTGGCTGCCAAGTGCGCGCAGCCGCCGCTCGAGGAGCGCGAAATGCATCGCCTCGTCGCCGCCCACCGCCATCCAGTCGTCGGTAAAGCCTCGCGGAAAGTGCCCGCCGAACCGCCCGACCAGGTCGAACGCCAGGTCGATGGCGACGAATTCGATGTGCGCGAGCGCGTGGATCAGCGCGATCCGGCCCCGCTCGGAGCCGCCCTTGCCGCGCTTGGGCATCCGGTTGGGCGGAAGCAGCTCGGGCGTCGAAGGGCGCGCGGGTTGCTCGGGCATTTCCACCTCGAAACGGTGCCCCAGCCGCCCCAGCCGCCAGTCGCGCGCCGCCTTGCGGGCCGCCTTCACCTTGGCGTCAGGCGTTCCCGCGAGCAGAACCGCGCGCGCAGCTTCTCCCGCGCTCGTCACCGCCCCTCGACCAGGTCCTTCACGGCCTCCAGTACATCGACGGCATGGCCCGGCACGCGCACTTTCCGCCAGGCGCGTACCAGCCGTCCCGCGGAATCGAACAGGAAGGTCGAACGATCGATGCCCATATAGGTCTTGCCATACATCGACTTCTGGACCCACACGCCGAATGCCTCCATCGCCTGGCCATTGGCATCGGTCGCCAGCGGGACGGTGAGGTCGTATTTGGAAATGAACTTCTGGTGCTTGATCGGGCTGTCCTTCGACACGCCGAGCACCCTTGCCCCCAGCGCCTCGAATTCGCTCAGCAGCGCACTGAAATCCTGCGCCTCGCGCGTGCAGCCCGAGGTATCGTCACGGGGATAGAAATACAGCACCAGCGGCTGGCCGGTCAGTTCCTTCAGCACCAGCGCCTCGCCGTTCACCGCCGTCAGCTCGATCGCCGGAATCGGCTCGCCTTCTTCGATCGCCATCATTCGCTCCGCACGCTGGCCAGGCGGATTTCCGCCCAGCATTGGCGCACCTCCTGCCGCGTCGTTTCGAGCGAGGCAACCACTGCATCCCAGTCGTCGGCGCCCACGGCGCGCGCGACGAGCCGTTGAGTTGCCGGCGCGGGCGGCTGACAGTCGGGTGCGACGAGCCGCAGCGTCACCAGCAGCCGGGTCAGGAAATCATGGGCTTCGCGTATTTTGGGCGCCAGCAGCTTCGCCGCGACCAGCGCGTCGATCGCCGGTCCGAGCTCCGGGTCGAACCCGGTCCGGTGGAGCAGCTGCAACGTGTGCACTGCGAACTCGAGGTCGACGAGCCCGCCCTCCAGCAGCTTGGCGTCGAGCGGCCCCTGCGGCGGCTTGTGGTCCGCCATCTCGGCCCGCATCCGCGCTGCGTCGATCACGATGTCGCGCTCGGGCCGGGCGCCGTTGAGCACGCGAAGGATCACGTCGGAAACCGCCGCGCGCGCCTCGGGCGATCCGAATACCGCACGGGCGCGCGTCAGCGCCATATGCTCCCAGGTCCAGGCATCCGCTTCCTGATAGTGGCGAAACCCCTCCAGCGAGACGACCAGCGGCCCCTGCGCCCCCGAAGGACGCAGCCGCGTATCGACTTCGTAGAGCGGACCGGAGGCGGTCGGCACCGAAAGCGCGCCGCTCAGCCGCTGCCCCAGGCGATTGTAGTAGGTGACGGCGCTGAGTGGCTTCGGTCCGTCGGATTCCGCCATATGATCGCCCGTGAACAGATAGATCAGGTCGAGATCCGATGCGTGGGTGAGCGCGCGTCCGCCGAGCCGGCCGAGCGCCAGCACGACCAGCTCGCTACCGGGCACCTGACCATGTGCCTCCCGGAACTCCGCGATCGTCGCGTCGGCGAGCACTTCGATCGCCGCCTCGGCGACGCGGGCATAACCCGCCGAGACCTCCAGCGGATCGCTCACTCCCGCCACGATCTGCGTGCCCAGCGCGAACCGCCGTTCGTTCACCACACGGCGGACATGATCGAGCAGCCATTGATAGTCGTTGCGATCCTGCCCGCGCATTTCGGTCACCAGCGTTTCCACCGGCGGCACCGGCTCAAGCGCGCTGGCGTCGATCAGCCCGTCGAGCAGCTCCACGCGCCGCCCCAACGCCTCGGCCAGCGTGGGCGCATGGCTGAGGATGCGTCCGAACAGGCGCGCCAGATCCTGCTGCGCCTCCAACAGGCGGAAGAAGTTGATTGCGCTGGGCAGTCGCGAGAGCAGCGCATCGAGGCGCACCAGCGCCCGATCCGGCGCCGGTGCCTCCGCCAGCGCCTCGATCAGCCCGGGCAACACGGCTTCGAGCGCCTCGCGCGCCGCGGGGCTGCGCAGCGCTGGATAGGTGCCCGCGCGCCATCCCTGGATCAGCCGCAGCGCCGTCGGGACGTCGCCGATGCCCGATTCTCCGAGCCGCAGTTCCAGAAGCTGCGGATCGTTCGGCAGGCGCGGATCGGCATCGGCAGCCAGCGAATCATAGATCCGGCCTACCCGCTCGACATGCGGGCGCAGCAGCTCCAGCAGCGCGTCCCCATCGGCGAGGCCGTCGAGATGCGCCAGCCGGTCCAGCGCTGCCCCGTCCTCGGGAATCCGATGCGTCTGCAGGTCGTTCACCATCTGCGCGCGATGCTCGATCGTGCGGAGCTGGGTGTAGGCGGCTGACAGTGCACCGGCGTCATCGCCATCGATCCATCCGGCGTCGGCCAGCGCCGCCAGTGCGTCGCGCGTCGCCGGAACGCGCAGCGCCGGGTCGCGCCCGCCGTGGATCAGCTGGTGAATCTGGGCGAAGAATTCGATCTCGCGAATGCCGCCGCGCCCGCGTTTCAGATCGAAGCCGGGGCCGAACGCCTGCCCCTGGGCGTGGTGATCCCGGATCCGGTGCGAAATTGCGCGGATTTCCCCGATCGTCCCGAAGTCCAGCGCGCGCCGCCATACGAACGGCCGGATCGCATCGAGGAAGCGCTCGCCCAACGCGATGTCGCCGGCTGCGGCGCGCGTGCGGATGAAGGCGGCGCGTTCCCAGGGAAGCGCCTGCGATTCATAATAGGAAATCGCCGCATCCACGGGCAGCGCGATCGGAGTGGCTTCCGGCGAGGGCCGCAAGCGCAGGTCGACGCGAAAGACATAGCCGTTGCCGTCGCGGGTCTGCAGCAGATCGAGCACGCGGCGCGCGATCCGCACCGCCGCATCCTCGGGCGCTTCACGCGGCCGCAAGGGAAGCGTTGCCGGATCGTAGAGCAGGATCAGGTCGATGTCGGAGGAATAGTTGAGCTCGCAGCTGCCGAGCTTCCCGAGCGCGATCGCGGCGAAGCCGCCGAATGCCGCATCGGGTGTCCGCTCGGAAATCGCGGTGCGGATCGCCAGGTCGAGCGCGCGATCGGCGAACCGGCTGAGCAGCGTCGTCACTCGAGTCAGGTCATGGCGCCCCGACAGGTCGCCGAGCGCGACCAGAAGCGCCAGTCGCCGCCGCTCGATTCGCAACCGTGCCGAAATCGGCTCGATCGGCACCGCCCGCTCGATCGCGACCCAGGGATCATCTAGAAATTCCGATAGATTTTCAGTGATATGAGATTCGAGGCCCAGCGTAGCCGCAAGGAATGGCGCATATTCCCGGGCGCGATGTACGGCATCGGCAAGGGCTGGCGAAACGAGTGTCACCGGCATGTACTGATTACGCTTGCGACTCGGCTTTTCTTACAAGTCAAGCAACAAATCGCGAATTTAGTCGTTTTCAGGAACATGGCACGTTCAAACTCCCGACAGGCCACTGAGGCATCCGGCTATCAGGTGCGGGCCCCGCGCGCGGGTGACGCGATCGGCTTTGCGTTGCGCGACGCCTATGATCAGGAATATGGCCTCCCGGACGACATGGCCGCGCTGCTCAGGCAGCTGAACGGCCGGAACGACTCCCACTCCTCGCACTGACACAACAGTGCGCCTCAGCGCACCGGTTCGCACCCACGGATTTGGCGGACGGCCTCAACGGTCGCGGCTGAGGTCATCCACTTCGCCCATGATCGAATCGAGCGCGCTGAGATTGTCGGCGTTTCCGGCTGAATCGCGCCGCGAAGGGAGCTGGCCGTCAGTCAGCAGCGCGTCGAGCGCGACGCGGCCGCGGGCCACACGGCTCTTGATCGTGCCGACCGCCACATTGCAGATCTCGGCCGCCTCTTCATAGGCAAAGCCGCCCGCACCCACCAGGATCAGCGCTTCGCGCTGGGGCTGCGGAAGGTGGAGCAGCGCGCGCTGCATGTCCGAAAGTTCGACGTGCCGATCCTGGCTTGCCGGCGCGGCCAACAGCCGATCCGCGACCAGATCGTCCCACTCGCCCTTGAAGCGGGCGCGCCGCATCTGGCTGAGATACAGGTTGCGCAGGATGATGAAGGTCCAGGCGCGCATGTTGGTGCCTGCCTGGAACCGCTGGCGCGCCGCCCAGGCCTTCAGCAATGTCTCCTGCACCAGATCGTCGGCCAGGTCGCGGCTGCCCGACAGCGATCGCCCGAAGGCGCGCAGGTGCGGGATCACCATCGCGAGCTGCTTCTTGAACTCGGGATCGGAGAGCGCGACGTGCTCGGTCTTCTCCTCCGCGTCCTGCTCGGCGCGCATATCCTCGGCCTGTTCGGATCGTTTCATGCCATTCCGTTCGCTGTGGCGCGCCCCCTGTCGAGAGGCCAAGATGGTGGATGTGTCGGCGGATGCCAGGGGCATCCGGGATGCCGCTACCACACCCAGAGCAAGGCAGCGAAGAGCGCGACGATCAAAATCATCGAGAATAGAAGGATATAGCGAGTCATCCCCGGTGTCGCGCCGGCGCGAGCTCGGTCGGTGTTCACTTCGACGTGGTCGTTTTCTTCAGCCATGGTGCCTCAACCCCCGAGAACCGTTTTGGGTCCGTATCATATGGAACCGCCGCCGCGCGGCGCGGCGGCGGCGCCCTGTCAATTGCTCGCCGGCACAGTGGCGTCGTCGAAAAACAGCGCCTGGCTGATCGTCGTCTTCACCGTCTCGCGCTGGAAGGGCTTGGTGATGAGGAAGGTCGGTTCCGGCCGCTCGCCGGTCAGCAGCCGCTCGGGGAAGGCAGTGATGAAGATCACGGGCACGTTGAACTCGGCGAGGATGTCCTTCACCGCGTCGATGCCCGAGCTGTCGTCGGCGAGCTGGATGTCGGCGAGCACCAGACCCGGCCGATCCTCCATCGCCAGCGCCACTGCCTCGTCGCGCGTGACGGCCACGCCGGTCACATCATGGCCCATGTCGCGAACGATCGTCTCCAGATCCATCGCGATCAGCGGCTCGTCCTCGATGATCAGCACGCGCGTGCGCGTCTGCGATTCAATTTCGGCGATCGCTTCGGACACGAGTTCGGACACTTCTTCGGGCTCCTTCTGGATCAGATAGGCAGTATCCTCGGGCGTGAATCCTTCCATCGCCGTCAGCAGCAGCGCCTGGCGCGAAAGCGGCGCGAGCCGGGCGAGACGCGCGCGGGCGATGGCCTCGCTGTCGTTCGAGCCGGTCGCGCCGGCATCGCCCTCTTCGATGTTCGTCGTCTGCCAGATCGCCTGGAAGGTGCGATACAGGCCCAGGCGTGGCTCCACGTCCCGCGGGAATTCCTCCGGGGCGGCGACGATCGTTTCCAGCGCGGCGCGCACGAAACGGTCGCCCTCGCTCTGGCTGCCGGTCAGCGCACGGGCATAACGCCGCAGGAATGGAAGATGCGGCGCGAGTTGCTGTCCAAGCGACATGGTCGGGTCATTCTCCTTCGCGAAAGCCCCAGCCTTGCTGGCCCGGGCCGACTTTGCAAATGATTCTGCGCACCCGAAGAAGCCCCTCCCCGGAATTGCACTGCATGCGGAACAATCGAGCTCGTTTTTGGTTTCACGCAACGGCCGCCGGTTTCTCCGGCCGCTCGAACCGCGGGCTTGCCTGCGGCTGGTTTGGTTCTTAGTCCTGCCGACGCGCGCGGGACGTGAAGGGGGGAATGGTGCGGTCGCAGGAAGACAAGGCGAAAAAATTGCCGACCCAGAAAGACCGAGATGACAAGGAGCGCGCGGGCCGGAACGTTGGCGATGCGCTGCGCCAGGCATATGACGAAACGGTCGCGGAAGCCGTGCCCGATTCGATGCTCGACCTCCTGAAGAAGCTCGACTAGCCAGCCTGTCATGGACGAATCGGATCAGCAGCCGCGCCGGCCGAGAGCTGCTGCGGCGCTGGGGCGCATGCCCACCGGGGCAAAGGTCTTCCTCATCCTTTCGGGCGCGCTGCTGCCGCTCGCCCTGATCGCGCTCTTCACCACGCTTCAGACGACTCGCCTCGCGGATGTCGAGGCGCGGGCGCGCGTGAATGTCGCCGCGACCGAAAGCGCCGCGGTGCTTCGCGGCTTTTTCGCCAATCATGCCGCTCAGCTCCGGGACGCGCTGGCGGCGCTGGAGCGGAACTCCGGCGATGCGCCTGCATGCTCGCGCCTCGAAGGAACCTTCGCTTCGCTTTCGGCCAGCGGCGTACGGTTCGCCATTGCCAACCGGCAGGGACGGGTGCTGTGCGGCGAGCGGTTCACGGTTGCGGGAGCGGCCCTGCTCCAGCCGAACGATATCGAGGCAGCGATCGTGCCCGGCGAGGGTCTGACGATGCGGATCGCGGGCCGCTCGGGCGGCACCGCCACGGCGTTCTATCCGGTCGCCGCGCTCGACGCGCTCGGCCGTCCGAGTGGCTTCATGCCGCATTATGGCGCGGCGCTGGTGCAGGACGACAACCGGCTCACGCTGCGCGAACTGGTGATGCCTGGTCCTTGGGACCGGCGCGAGGTCGTGCGGCACACTCTGGGGCTCGACCGCGTCGCACTGGAAATGGCGATGCCCGGCGCGCCGATTACGGCGCCGCTGCTCGTCGCCATGCTGCTCCCGCTGCTGATGTGGATCGCCGCGGCCGGGATCGCCTGGTTCGTGGTCGATCGGCTGCTGATCCGTCCGCTTCGCCGGCTGCACACGAGCGTCGGCAATTATCAGCCGGGCGAGGTGATCGACGCCGAACGGTTCGGGACGCTTCCAGCCGAGGAAATTCGCGAGCTGGGCGAGACTTTTCGCGAAATCAGCCGGACGGTTCGGGCGCATGAGGCCGATCTTGCCGAGGGGCTCGTGCGCCAGACGCGGCTGACGCGCGAGGTTCACCACCGGGTGAAGAACAATCTTCAGGTGATCGCCAGCCTCATCAATTTCCACGCCCGCAGCGCGCGCGGCCCGGAAGCGGCGGAAGCCTATGCCTCCATCCAGCGCCGGGTGGACGCGCTCGCGGTGGTCCACCGCCACCATTATGCCGAGCTGGAGGAAAACCGCGGGGTCGAACTACGGTCCGTCATCGGCGAGCTTGCCGCGAACATCCGGGCGACTGCGCCGCCGCAATCCTCGCAGCTCGGAATCACCCTAGACGTCGCTCCTTTCCTGGTGACTCAGGACGTGGCGGTTGCGGTCGCGTTCGTGCTTACCGAGATCATCGAGCTCGCGATGAGCTGCAATCCCACGGCCCAGATCCGGATCTCGGTTCGGCTGGGCGAGGAGCCGAACCGGGCGCAGCTGCGAGTCAGCTCGCCGGCGCTGATCGAAAGTGCCGCGATGGAATCGTTGCTCGAAAATCGCTACGGACGCGTAATTGGCGGCCTCACCCGCCAGCTTCGGACGAAGATGCATTATGATCCACTGGTCGGCGCCTATGAAATGGCGATCGCGATCACGGGCGAATCGTGATTTCTTCGAAAAAAAAGCACCGATGGCAGGAACCCGGGCTCGGGATGCTCGTTCAGCACTTCGGATAGTGACCTTTTGCCCCCCCGCTCTCGCTATCCAAGACATGGGCCCGGAAGCGTCTACCCCCTCCCCCCCCCCGGTGGCGCTTCCGGGCCTAAACTTTTCCACGAGCTTTGCTTTCGATCCGGACCGCGGCTTCCTGTGCCGGGGAACGAAATGCGCCGCCCCGCATTGTCGCGCGAGCCGCGGTCGCGGCTGTTCAAGCTGGAGATATTCCCATGCGTAGGTTTCTTGGAGTGGCCGGACTTGCCGGCGTCCTGCTGCTTTCGGCGTGCAACACGGTCGAAGGCGTCGGTCAGGACGTCTCCTCGGCGGGCGACGCCGTAGCCGAAACGGCCGACGATCTGAAGTGACCCCGACCCGGCGCGCTGGCGGGCCGGCCGGGACCGTCAGGCGCCGGCCTCGGCCTCGCTCGCCTCGCGGCGCGCTCGACGGCGGCGCGTAAGCCAGATGCCGCCGATCGACAGGAAGTAGAGCCCGATCAGCGGGATCGCGAGCAGGAACTGCGATCCGACGTCGGGCGGTGTGAGCACCGCCGAAATCGCGAATGCCCCCACCACCGCATAGCGCCACGCGCTCTTGAGCTGCTCATAGGTGACGATGCCCGCGCGCTCGAGCAGCATCAGCAGCACCGGCAGCAGGAATGCCACGCCAAACGCGAACAGGAACTGGGTGACGAAATCGAGGTAATTGCCCACCGAGGGCAGCGCTTCCTGCTGGATGCCGCCGATATCGCCCTGGAAGCTCAGCAGGAAATGCAGCGCCACCGGCACGCTGACATAATAGGCCAGCGCCGCGCCCGACAGGAACAGCACCGGTGTCGCCAGCAGGAACGGCAACAGCGCCCGTTTCTCGTTCTTGTACAGGCCCGGCGCGACGAACTGCCACAGCTGGTTCGAGATCACCGGAAACGACAGCATCAGCGCGGCGAAGAACGCCACTTTCACGCGAACGAAAAAAGCCTCGAAGATCTGGGTGAAGATGATCGTCCCCTGCCCCGCCGCGATCAGCGGCTGGACCAGGAAGGCGAAGATCGTCTCGGCGAAATAATAAGCGACGAAAAACGTCACCAGCAGCGCGCCGACGCACCACAGCAGCCGGTTGCGCAGCTCGATCAGATGATCGAGCAGCGGCGCCTGGCTCTCGTCGATTTCGTTCTGCTCGGTCATGACGCGCTCTTGTCGCCACTGTCCGACGGTCCGGGCGCGGGATCGCCGTCCGGCCGCGTCACCGGCTGCTCCACCATCACGGGCGGCGCGTCATTCTCGGCGGGCGTCTCCGGCGCTGGCGACGCCGGCGGCGGCGTATCGACCGCGGCCGGTGCGGGCACCGGCGCGGGCAGCGCGCCTGTGGGCGGATGCTCGCGCATGATCCGCGCATTCTCCTCCGCCCATTTCTTCTCCATCTCGGCAAGCTCGGCTTCGCGCACCATCGCATCGAATCCCGAGCGGAACTGACGCGCCACGCTGCGTGCCTTGCCGACCCAGTGGCCGACGAAACGCATCGCCTTGGGCAAGTCCTTTGGGCCGATGATGATGAGCGCCACGATGGCGACCAGCATCAGCTCGGTGGGCGCGATGTCGAACATCGATTCCTGTTCTGCAGAAGGTCCGGCGAGTCCGCTGCTCGCCGACGCTGCCGGAAGCTACCGGCCTGGGCCCTTGTTCCGGCAAGATGCGGCGGCGTGCGCGGCGATCCGCGCACGCCTGCCGTCTCAGCGCTGTTCTTCGCGCGTGCGCTCGGCTTCGCGAGTCGCCGAAGGTTCGGGAGCGCGCTTGCCCTCGATCTGCGACGGCGGCGTCTGCTGCTCGTCTTCCTCGGCCATGCCCTTCTTGAAATTCTTGATGCCCTTGGCGACGTCGCCCATCATGCTGGAGAAGCGACCGCCACCCAGCAGAAGGATCGCGACGACACCCAGCACTAGCCAGTGCATCAGGCTGAAACCACCCATGGAACGTCTCCTTGATTCCGGCCCTATCTAGTCGTCCTCTGTGACATTTTCCACCTCGCCCTGCTCGATCGCCAGATCGACCGGGTCCAGCAACCCGGCGGCGCGCAAATCGTCGATGCCGGGAAGGTCACGCCGGCTGGCGAGCCCGAAATGGCTGAGGAATTCGGCCGTGGTGACATAGGTGAGCGGCCGCCCGGGGACTTCGCGCCGGCCCGCGGGGCGGATCCAGCCCGCCTCCATCAGCACGTCGAGCGTTCCCTTCGATATCTGCACGCCGCGGATCGCCTCGATCTCGGCGCGCGTCACCGGCTCGTGATAGGCGATGATCGCCAGCGTCTCGATCCCCGCGCGGCTGAGCTTGCGGCTCTCCTCGCGGTCGCGGCGCAGCACATGGGCAAGATCGGCGGCGGTCTGGAAGTGCCAGCGGTCGCCGCGCCGGACGAGCTGCACGCCGCGCCCCGCATAGTGTCGCTCGAGCGCCTCGAGCGCCCCCCGCACGTCCGCCGCTTCGCCCACATGCGCGCGCAGCTCGGCCAGGCTCAACGGCGCCTCGGCGGCGAACAGCACGGCCTCCACCGCGCGCTCGGTCGCGATCGTCTCGCTCATGCCGTGCCGCGCAGATAGAGCGGCGCGAACGGCGATTTCTGCCGCATCTCAAGCCGGCCCTGCCGCGCCAGCTCGAGCGCGGCGACGAAGCTGGAGGCAAGCGCCGACTTGCGATAGCCGCCCGCCGCGTCGCCCGGCAGGAAGCTCTCGATCGTGCTCCAGTCGAGCCTGGTGCCGATCAGCCGCCCGACTCGCTCGATCGCGACTTCCAGCGTCATCACCGGCCGCGTCGCGACGACGTGCATCACCGGCCGGGTGCGCGCCGAAACACGGCCATAGGCGGCGATCAGATCGTAGATCTCGGCTTCCCAGCGCGCCTGGCGCACCGTGCGCAGCCCCGCGGGCGCGCCGCGCGGAAACACGTCGCGGTGCATCCGGTCGCGCGCCATCAGCCGCGCGCCTGCCTCGCGCATCGCGTTGAGCCGTTCGAGCCGCAGCTGAAGCCGCAGCGCCAGCTCCTCGGGGCTCGGCGTCTCCTCGGGATCGCGCGGCAGCAGCAGCGCCGATTTCAGATAGGCGAGCCAGGCCGCCATCACGAGATAGTCGGCGGCAAGCTCCAGCTTGAGCGAGCGCGCCTGCTCGACGAACGCCAGATATTGCTCGACCAGTTCGAGGATCGAGATCGCCTTGAGATCGACCTTCTGCGTCCGCGCAAGCGCGAGCAGCACGTCGAGCGGACCTTCCCACCCGTCGATGTCGAGCGTCAGCGTTTCGGCGGTGTCGGAAGCAGCATCCATCGCGCGATCAGACCGACCGGGGCAGGCGGCCACCCGCCACCCCCGAACCCGCGGTTTTCCGCCGAAGGTCACACAAAAGTCGCACCTCAACGCGCACGCGCGCCCCCACGCGCGCGAGGGACCGCACGATCGGGGCAGCGAGCGGGGCAAGGGCGAAGGCGATGCGCATGCCCAAGGCTACACCGGCGCCGGGGCTGTAGGACAGCGGAATGTTACACGGCGCTGCGGGGCGGCGGAGCCTCCGTCTCTCGCCGTCTGGCGAGTGTCTGCGGCGGACGGGTGGCGATTCCGAAGGAGCGGCAAGGTGGAGATGGTGGAACACGGTCTATGAAGGCACTTGTTGGGATGGCGCGGTATGGGCGAGCTGCTCCCCGTCAGCTTGCGATCCGAGGAACGCGCAATGCAGCCGGTCAGCTGCCAATCAACTGCGTACGCAAGACAATTCGACGGCCTATTGCTGACCGAAGCGCCACTTTCGAACTGCCTGAACTCCGGCAAGGAAGATTAGCACTCCTCCAAGAATCAGCCAAACCATTCCCCAACCATGAAAGACATCGGACTCAGCGGACATCTTCCAAACAAGTCCAACTCCCATCAACGCCGCTAGCAGCAGTTGGCCATAGGTGATCTTCGAGAAAGCCAGCACTCGGGCTTCCTCTTTCGTCAATGGAGCTCCTTCCGGGGTTCGGCGCTCCAACTCGCGGGATGGAGCATTCCAAGCCCAATAATAGATCACCATGAAGGGCACCAAGATCGCTGCGATGCCAATCCACATCGCGATTTGCGCCGAGGGGCTATCAGCATCTGGAGTAAGCCAAACTAGAAGTAGTATTAGACCAAGTGTGGCCGGAAAAATGGACCAACCCGCATAACGGATGCGCTTGTTGAACGTCGCTACAAACTCGTCTCGCTCAATCTCGCTTACGCGAACTGGCGCGCCCTTCTGACCCTTACGATAAACGATTCCCCGTGAGTCATCGGAGAACTGATCGGCGAACAGTTGTCGCACGCGATCAAAGTGAGGATTGGAGAACATATCGAAAATCTAGCGGGCGGCCCCGCAGCGTGCAATGATCGCTTTCCACCCATATCGCGCCGATACACCGGTTGCACCTCGACGCGGAACGCGGACGCCTGCCGAGGCTGAACCCGTGGCTGGAAGCGAGCCGCAACCGGAAAGTCTACTTTCTGACAGAAACTAGAGCTAGCTGCCAGTCGGCTATTGAGTCGGTCGGGGCCTGCAGCGCGGGGGCGAGCTTGCCAAGACTCGCAGGAAGATTGATTGAGCGACGCTCGGTCTCCTCACTTGAGAACACGGCAGGTCTTGCTTGGGATCGCGCACAAGCCATCTTGCGCTGATGGCCGACGAAGACACCCCGCTACCTACCGGTGAGCATATCACCCGCCAGTATCAGCAAATGCGACCGCTACTCGGACTGCTCGGGTTGTTCAGCGGTGATGTTCGCAGGCAGGCCAGAGAGCTTGAGAAGCAGTTCGCGGATGTGGAACGCATGAAGGAAGACCGCCAGAAGTTCGCGGCTCGCTTCGGCCCGCGCGGCTGGACGATCTTCGACCGCCTATCAGTCGAGGCACTGCGGGTCGCGGTCGCGGAGAGCGACGATAACCTCGCCGATCAGGGCTTGGTGGCCCATCACCTCGACGCGGATATCCTGTCGTTCCTGGGATATCGATTCAACACCAGCCGGTTCGAGGCGTGGCATGATATCTATGGGCGCGCGGTCGAGCGGCTGCTCGCACAGGATTATCTCTCAGCCGTTCCGCTGCTGCTCATCATCATCGACGGCATCTGCACCACAAAGACCGGCAAGCATCCGTTCTCTGGCGGCGCAGATGCACCCGTCTTCGACACCGAGACGACCGGCCCCGGCGGCCTCTCCGACGGGCTTGCCATTCTCGGAGCCACGCGGCGCAAGCTCGCTACCAACCCAATCGAGAGCCCCTATCGCCACGGCATTCTGCACGGCCTCAATCCTAATTTTGGGAACGCGCTGGTCGCGGCCAAGACCGTGAACCTGCTTCAGACGATGGTCGATTATTTCGATCGGCGCGAGGATGAGGAGGAGCGAATCGCCAAGGCGGCGAAGGATCAACGCGAACCATCTTGGTCGGAACTGGCTGCTACGATGTCCGCGACGCAGGACACCAAGCGCAGGATCGAGGCATGGAAGGCTCGGCCGGCTGTGTCCGGACATTCACTTGCTGAGCTGGGTAAACCTCACAGCGTGGAGGCCGGAAGCCCGGAGGCGGCAGCGGCTACCTATCTCGATGCCATCGCCGCCCGCAACTTTGGAACGCTCGCGCAGATGACCATCGACTATCCCCTCCGCTCGATCGGCTATCGGGCCGGCCGCCATCGGGAGGAACTAGGCGACCTCAAGCTCACGAGCTGGTCCATTACCGGCGTGCGCGACGAAGCACCGGCGATCAGTGAAGTTGACGTTGCGGTGGAGGGCATCCTCAACGATAGCCCGTGGTCGGGCACGCAGGTGATGCGGCTAATCTATAATCACGAGAAGTTCGAGGTGCGTGTGCGCGGCGCGCCCGACGGACGCTGGACCGTGATGCCCAACTTCCTGCCGACGCTATGGGGCACGGCCGTCGCATCCTTCAACGTGGCCGCGTCGCCAAGCGACGAGAACTGATCTCGATTTTCTGAAGTTGGGGGCATGACTGCCACCAAGGGTGGCGCAAACCAACGGCAGCTTTAAGGCAGAGAGCGCGGCAGCTTGAATGACAGAGATTAGGGCGCGAAGCTGCCGGGTTGGTGAACGCCCAGAGCTGCGCGCTCGCTGCTGGCGGCCTATGAGTCCACCTCCACCCCGATCGGCGCGATCACCCCACCGCGAGCAGCGCGTCGCGCTTTGCGATCAGTTCGGCGAAGTCAGCTTCTTCGGCGCCATTCGTCACACTCGCCAGTGCGCGCTCCAGCCGCGCGAGCGTCTCGGGCCCGGCGTCGTCCAGCCGTTCGGCGATCTCGACCATTTCGTCCATCCGCGCCCAGCAATCGAGCGCCACGTCGCAGCCCGCCGCCACGGCCGCCGCCGCTTTCTCGCCTGCCGTCCCGCTCAGCGCCTTCATGTCGATATCGTCGGTCATCAGCAGCCCGTCGAAGCCGATCCGCGTGCGGATCACCTCGCCGATCACGGTCGGCGAGAGCGTGGCGGGCCGCTCCTTGTCCCAGGCAGTGAAGACGACATGGGCGGTCATTCCCATCGGCGCGTCGGCAAGCGCGGCGAACGGCGCGATGTCGATCGCGAGTTCTTCCGCGCTCGCGTCGACCACGGGGAGTTCCTTGTGGCTGTCCACCTTGCCGCGGCCATGGCCCGGCATGTGCTTGACGATGCCGATCACGCCGCCGCGGCGCAGCCCCTCGAGCACTGCCTTGCCGAGCGCCGCGACGCGCATCGGCTCGCCGCCGAGTGCGCGATCGCCGATCACGTCGCTGGTTTCGGGGCGCACCACATCGAGCAGCGGCAGCGCGTTCACGGTCACCCCGACCTCGGCCAGCATCAGCGCCAGCGCGTGCGCATTGGCGCGCGCGGCCTCGATCGCCGAGACGGGAGCCACATCATACAGCGTGTCGAACGCGCCGGGCGCGGGAAAGGCCGGCCATTCGGGGGGCTGCATCCGCGCCACTCGCCCGCCTTCCTGATCGATCAGGATCGGCACGTCGGAACGGCCGGAAAGGTCGCGCAGGCTATCCGTCAGCGCGCGCATCTGATCGCGACTGCCGCAGTTGCGTTTGAACAGGATATAGCCGAGCGGATCGGCATCCTTGAAGAAGGCACGCTCGTCGGCGCTGAGCTGCTGGCCGGCGAGGCCGTAGATCACGGGTTTCATGCGGCTACGGTCTCACTTCGTCCGGCGGCGTGGCCTGGTCAATTGGCGATGTAGCAGCTTGCGCCCGCCGCTTGCAGCCGCTCGCAGATGTCGCGCGCCTGCTCGGCGCTGCCGGCGTTGAGACGCAGGCGATAAACGGTGCGTCCGCCGCTTTCGCCGCGCTCGATCGACTTGCCGAGCGACGCTAGGAACGTGTGCTCGCGCGAAAGCCGGTTCCACGCGCCTTCCGCCCCCTGCTCGTCCGGGAAGGCGCCGAGCTGCACCACCGCGGCTCCGCCCGAAGTGCGCGGCGCAGTCTTTGCCCGGGATTGCTCGCCGGGCGCGGGCACGGGCACGGTGACGCGCGCCGCTCCGGTCGCCTCCGCCGCCGGGGTGGGGCGCGGCGCGACCGTTCCTGCGACGGGCGCCTCGGGTTCGGCTCCGACCGCGATCGAGGCATTGGGCATATCGCCCTCGCTCGCGGCGAAGACGGCATCGCCCTCGCCTTCCACCGGCATGCCGCCGGGCTCGTCGGGCTCGACCTTATAGTCGCCTTCCTGCGCCTCGATCAGTTGCCCCGAGCCATGCAGCCTTTCCCGCTGCTGATACCAGTAATAGCCGAAGAGAGCCGCCGCCACGACCGCGAGCGCGAGCAGCACCAGCAGCGCGATCCGCCAGAACGACGGTCCCTCGGAATAATCCTCATCGACGGACTCGAGCCACGGCAACCGATCGTCGTCGCCGTATCCCGCATCCCCGCGGCTGCTCATCAATGCATCTCCTGCACCGCCTCCACGCCCATGATGCGGAGGCCGTTGCGGATAATCTGCCCGATCGCACGCGCCAAGAAAAGCCGCGCACAGGTGAGGTCGGGATTCTCCGGAAGCAGGAAGCGCCGCGCCGGATCGTCATTGCCCTGGTTCCACAATGCGTGGAACTCACCTGCAAGATCATAGAGGTAAAAGGCGATTCGATGCGGCTCGCGGGCCGCCGCGGCGCCTTCGGCGAGCCTCGGGAACTGCGCCGCGCGCTTCACCAGCGCCAGCTCGTCTGTCCCAAGCAGGGACAGATCCACCGCGCCGCAGACGATCCCCGCCTCCTGTGCCTTGCGGTGGAGCGACGCGATCCGGGCATGCGCATAGTTGACGTAGAAGACCGGATTGTCCTTCGACGCCTCGACCACCTTGGCGAAGTCGAAATCCATCTGCGCGTCGGCCTTGCGCGTCAGCATCGTGAAGCGGACCACGTCCTTGCCGACTTCGTTGACGACGTCCGCCAGCGTGACGAAATTTCCCGAGCGCTTCGACATCTTCACCGGCTCGCCCGCGCGCAGCAGCCGCACCATCTGCACCAGCTTCACGTCGAACCGGGTCTTCCCCTCGGTCAGCGCCGCCACTGCCGCGACGATCCGCTTCACCGTGCCCGCGTGATCGGCGCCCCAGATGTCGATCAGCGCGTCGGCATTCTGCGCCTTCTGGAAATGATAGGCGAGATCGGCGCCGAAATAGGTCCATTGGCCGTTCGACTTCCTGATCGGCCGATCCTGGTCGTCGCCGAACCGTGTCGAGCGGAACAGCGGCAGCTCGACCGGCTCCCAATCCTCGGGCGTCTCGCCCTTGGGCGCTTCGAGCACGCCGTCGTACACCAGATCGCGTTCGCGCAGCCACGCCTCGGCGGCCTCGGGCTTGCCCGCCGCCTGAAGCTCGGCTTCGGAAGCGAAGACGTCATGCTCGATGCCGAGCAGCTTCAGGTCCGCCCGGATCATGTCCATCATCATCGCGACCGCGGTCTTGCGGAACAGCGGCAGCCAGTCGCTCTCGGGCGCGGTGCGGAACGCATCGCCATGTTCGGCCGCCAGCTTCTCGCCGACCGGCTTCAGATAGTCGCCCGGATACAGCCCCTCGGGGATCTCGATAGTCTCGCCCAGCGCCTCGCGATAGCGCAGGTGCGCCGAGCGGGCGAGCACGTCGACCTGCCCGCCGGCATCGTTGACGTAATATTCGCGGATCACCCGCGCGCCGTTCCATTCCAGCAGGTTGGCGAGCGCATCGCCCACCACCGCACCACGGCAATGGCCCATGTGCATCGGCCCGGTCGGGTTCGCCGAGACATATTCGATGTTGACGGTGGTGCCCGCCCCCGCCTGCGACCGGCCATAGGCGTCGGCCGCATCGAGGATCGCGCGCAGCTCGTCGCGCCAGCTGTCGTCGGTCAGCGTCAGGTTGATGAAGCCCGGCCCGGCGACCGAGACCGAAGCAACGCCCTCCGCTGCCTCCAGCCCCGCCGCGATCTTCTCGGCGAGCGCGCGCGGGTTGGTGCCGGCGGGCTTGGCGAGCACCATCGCCGCGTTGGTCGCCAGGTCGCCGTGGCTGGCGTCGCGCGGCGGCTCGACCGTAACGGCGCGGCGTTCGAGCCCCGCAGGAAGATCGCCCGAAGCCACGAGGCTGTCGAGAACGGTGTCGATATGGGCGGCATAGCGTGCGTAGAGCGTCATGGCCGCGCGCTTAGCGCAGCGGCTCGCGCTGCGCAAAACGATCCTATGCCGGCAGGCGGCGCCGCCGTGCTTCCCAGGTGCCGCGCCCGGCATAGAGGGCGAGCCCGCTCCAGATCAGCACGAAGCAGACGAGATGCGCGCGCGTCATATGCTCGCCGAAGACGAAGATGGCGAGCAGGAACTGCATCGTCGGCGCGAGATACTGGAGCAGCCCCAGCGTCGAATAGCGCAGCCGCTTGGCCGCCGCGGCGAAGAGCAGCAACGGCACTGCCGTGACCACGCCTGCCAGGGCGAGCAACAGGCTGAGCGTCAGCTCCTCGCCAAAGGCGACTCGCTCGCCGAGCCACAGGAGGTAGAGCCCCGCGACCGGCGCGAGGATCGCCGTCTCGATCGTCAGCCCCTCGATCGAATCGACCGGCGCCAGCTTGCGCACCAGTCCGTACAGCCCGAACGACACCGCGAGTACCAGGCTGATCCACAGCCCCGCGCCCGCGCCTACCGCAAGCACGAGCACGCCCAGCGCCGCCAGGCCCACCGCCGCGGCCTGCACCCGGTCGAGCCGCTCGCGCAGCACGAGCACGCCCAGCAGCACGTTGATCAACGGGTTGAGGAAATAGCCGAGGCTGCCTTCGAGCACGTGATGGTTGAGCACCGCCCAGATATAGACCAGCCAGTTGACTGCGATCAGCAGCGCGCTCGCACTGAGCATCAGCAGCGTGCGCGGACTCGCCATCGCCACGCGCAGCCGCGGCCAGCGGCGCAACGCCGCGATCAGCACCGCGAGCAGCACCAGCGACCAGAGGATTCGCGTCGCCACGATTTCGCCCGCGTCCACGCCGCGCAGCAGCGCGAAATACAGCGGCAGCAGCCCCCAGAGCGCATAGGCAGCGACTCCCTGCGCCAGGCCGGCGCGGCTGACGGGCGGCGTTTCGGGGGCGGGAGGCGGCTGGAGCATGGCGCGCACCTAGGCCTCCCGAGGCACGGCGACAACGCGCGATCTGCAAGGGGCGACCCAAGCTGCGCTAATGCCGCCGCGCGGGCGAACGGATCAGGCGCGGACCAGCCCGTCCGTCGCGCCGGCGCGGCTGTCCGGGAACAGCGTCGCCATGGTGCGCGCCGGGTCGAGCCCGAAGTGCCCCGCAACGGCGCCGCCGAACAGCGAATCGATACCCAGCGTGGGCCGCAGATCGCGCCCCTCGAACAGCGCGGCGTCGCCGAGCCCGGGCCAGTCCGCGGTCACGCGCCCGCCGTCGACCGCACCGCCCAGCAGCATCGCGACCGAGGCGGTGCCGTGATCGGTGCCGCCGGTGCCGTTCACCTTCACCGTGCGGCCGAACTCGGTTGCGACGAGCACCATCGTCTCGCTCCAGAGCGGGCCGAGCCCCTGCTTGAGCGCCCCGACGAGCGAGTCGAGGCCCCGCAGCTGTGCCGCGAGCCGCCCGCGCTGCTGCGCATGCGTGTCCCAGCCGCCGGTCTCGATCATCGCGATCCGCGCGCCATTCTCCGCCGCGAGCAGCCGCGCGGCCAGCGCGCCGGTGGCGGCGGCGTTGCGCCCATTGTCGGCGGCAAGGTCGCTGGTGAGCATTCGCGTCGCGGTCGCGCTTTCCCAAGCAGCATGCAGCTGCGCGTCTCCTTCGTAGAGCGAAGCGACGCGCGCGAGCAGATCGTCGGATGCGTCGGGCAGCGCGGAGGGCGCGTAGGAAGCGACGTCCTCCGCGCCACGCAGCGCCATCGGCACCGCCGCCGAGATCGAGATCGCGCGCGCCTGTTGCGCCGGCAACAGCGACAACAGCCGGTTGAGCCAGCCGTCGCGCAGCCGGTATGCCGCCGTCCCGCCGGTTTCGAGCACATTCTGCCCGTCGAAGTGCGAGCGTTCGCGGTAGGGCGAGGCGACCGCGTGAACGAAGCGCGCTTCACCCGCGCGGTAGAGCGCCGCCACACCAGCGAGCGCCGGATGCAGCGCGAACATCGCGTCCAGCTTCGGCGCGTCGGCGAAATCCTCCGCCAGCACGCCGCGCTGCGAGGCGAAAGCGGGATCGCCCACCGGCGCCACGATGCCCAGCCCGTCGGCGGCACCGCGCTGGATCAGGAAGACGAACCGCCTGGCGGTCGGCGCTGCGGCGAAGAGCATCGTGCCGCCAAGCGGCGAGGCGAGCAGCGCGGCGCCGCCGGCCGCCATCAGAGTGCGTCGCGTGATCATCGCATCATCTCCGCAGGAATTCGGGGGCGACCAGCAGCAGCGCCAGCCCCTGCCCCGGGCTTTCCGCACGCGCGATCGCCTGCGCCGTTCCCTCGCTCAGCGCATCGGGGAACAGCTCGGCGGCGCGCGCACGCGCATCGACAAGATTGCGCGTGCGCTGCGCCATCCGTTCGGCGGCCTCCACCCGGCGCATCAGCGCGTCGGGTCCGGCCCAGCTCGCGGCGATATCGTCGTATCCCGCGGGCGATCCGGGCCGCCAGATCGGCTGACCGAGCTGGTTGACGAGGTTCGTCACGCCCTGCGTCGGCACTTCGCGCGTGCCGAGCGCGCGAAATGCCGCGAGCGACCATTCCCAGGGCGTGCGGAACTTCACCGGTGCCGCCACCCAGCATTCGGGCGCCTCGACGAGCACGCGATAGAGGCTCGGCAGGTCGCCGCCGGTGCGGAGAAATGCAGCCTCAAGCTTCGCGACGAGCGATGCGGGCGGCTCGTCGCCGGCGAAATGTCGCGCGAGCTTGGTCGCGACGTGGCGCGCGGTGGCGGGATGGAGCGCGAGGCTGTCGAGCACCGCAGCGGCCTGCCCCTCGCCCGCCTCCTGCGCATAGGCGCGGCCGAGGATCGTGCGCGTGCCCGGTTCGTGCAGCCGCTCGGCGAAGACGAAGCTGCCCGGCGCGTCGCCCACTCCGGCGAGCCGTGCGCCCGGCCCGTTGCCCAGCCCCGCGACCGTCCACCCGGTGAGCGCGCGCGCGAACTCCGTGACGTCGTTCTGGTCGTAGCCGGTGCGCACCCCCAACGTGTGCAGCTCGAGGATTTCGCGCGCGAGATTTTCGTTGAGGCCGAGCGCACGATCGGGCCGGCGGCGGCGCACGAGCTTTCCCGCGACGCTGTCCGGCCCCACCGACTGCGCCTGGTCCAGATAGAGCAGCATCGCGGGGTGCCGTTCGACCGCTTGGAGCATATCGGCGAAGCGCCCCAGCACATGGGGGCGAATCGCGTCGAACTCGAACGCTCCAACCAGTCCGGTGACGGTGAGCTTGTCGGCGGACACGGCGAAATGGTTCGCCCAGAAATGCACCAACCGCTCGACGAACGGCGCGGGCGTATCGAGCGCCGCCGCGGCGCGCGCGCCGACCGCCGCCGAATAGACCTCGCGCCCCTGCCGCCGCGCGAAGGCGCGCGCCTGCTGCGCGGGGTCGCGCATCGGCGCGGCATCGGGATCGGGATCGGCCATCGTCTCCGGCGCGGCGCGGCGCATCTCGCGGCGCTGCATCCGCACGTCGGTGAGATAATGGGCAAGATCGGCGGCGATCGCGGCGGTGCTCGGCAGCTGCGCGAGCGCAACTGGGCGCGCCTCGAACGCCCCGAACTGGTCGAGCAGCCAGCGCTTCGGCGCCTGCGGCGGCGCGTCGCCCGCGCGGCCGCCGAGGCCGAAGCGATTGAGCGCGATACTGACGTCGGACACGCGGCACCTCCTCGGGTGGCTGGCCCCCAAAATAGGAAGCAGCTGTCGCAGAAGTGTGTCAGCGGCCCGGTTCGGCGCGTGCCGCGGGCGCTTCGGCCTAAAATCCCTCGGGCAGGTCGATGGGACCGACCGCCTCGCAATAGCGCGCGACGGCATAGCGATCGGTCATCCCTGCGATGAAATCGGCGATGTGGCGGCTGCGCCAGGGCTCCTCGGCGGGCAGCTGCGCGTCCCAGCCATCGGGCATCAGCCCCGGATCGGCGGCATAGGCGGCGAACAGCCCGGCGATAATCCGCTCGGCATGATCGGCCGCGGTGAGCTGGTGCGGGTGATGATAGAGATTGGCGTACATGAAGCGTTTGAGCGCGCGCTCGCCGTCGCGCATCCCCGGCGAGAAACAGACCAGGCACTCGCCCGCCGCGCGCACATCCGCCTCGCTCTCGACGCCCGACGCCGCGATCTTCCCCCGCGTGGTTTCGAGCAGGTCGTTCACCATCATGCCGATCTGCGCGCGCACCAGCTCGCGCAGCAGCCGCTTGCGATCGACGCCGGGGAAGCGCGCCTCCACGCCGCGCCACGCCTCGGCGACCATCGGCTGTTCGAGCAACTGGTCGAGCGTCAGCAGCCCCGCGCGCAGCCCGTCGTCGATGTCGTGATTGTCATAGGCGATGTCGTCGGCGAGCGCCGCGACCTGCGCCTCCAGCGACGAATAGCTGCCCAGATCGAGCGGGAACGCCGCGTCCGCCGCCGCCAGTGCCCAGCCGGGATGGCGCACCGGCCCATTGTGCTTGGCCAGTCCCTCCAGCGTCTCCCAGCTGAGGTTCAGCCCGTCCCACAGCGGATAGGGATTTTCGAGGCACATCAGCGCGCGCAGCGTATGGCCATTGTGGTCGAACCCCCCGCGCCCCTCCAGCGCGTTCTTCAGCGCGCGCTCGCCGGCATGGCCGAACGGCGGATGGCCGATGTCGTGCGCCAGGCACAGCGCCTCGGTGAGATCCTCGTTCAGCCCCAGCGCGCGTGCGATCGTGCGGCCGATCTGCGCGACTTCGAGGCTGTGCGTCAGCCGCACGCGGAAATGGTCGCCGTCGGGCGCCATGAATACCTGGGTCTTGTGGCGCAGCCGGCGGAAGCTGATCGAATGGACGATCCGGTCGCGATCGCGCTGGAACGCGTCGCGCGGGCCGCGCGTGGTCCCGGTCTGTTCTTCGTAAAGACGGCCGCGGCTGGCGTGGGGATCGCACGCCCAGGGCGCGCGCGGACTCACCGGGTCGGAAGGCGGCGGATGCGCTGGCCCGCCTCGCTCTGGAAAGTGAAGGCGTCGATCTGCTCGGCCGCCAGCTGATTGACGAACGCCTGTGCCTCGCGCGCATTGGCGAAGGGGCCGACGAGCAGCCGGTTAGTCGCGCGCAGCGGCGTGGTCCACGCCTGCATTCCGCGAAATGCTTCGGGCGCCTCCCGCACCAGCCGCCGCCAGGTGAAGGGCAGCGCCGATTCATCGGCGCCGCCGGCCACCTGCACCCAGTAGCGCGCCGGCTCCTCGACCCGCGGATCGGGGCGCGCGGCCGGACGCGCCGCCGGGCGCTCGGCGCGCGGCGTGGCGGCCGGTGTGGGTGTGAGTGTGGGTGTGGGTGTGGGTGTGGGTGTCGGCGTCGCGGCCGGCGGAGATGCGGGCTGTTGCCTCGCCGCTCCGGTGACGGGCGCTTCTCGCTCGGGCATTGCCGCGGCCGGAGTCGCGGGCTCCTCGGCCACCGCCCGCACGGGTGCGGGGGCCGGTGCCGGTGCAGGCGTCGGGGCGGCTGTCTGCGCAGGCACGGGTTCGGGCGGAGCGGCAGGGGTTGGTGCAGGGGCAGGCGCCGGACTGGGCGCTGGCGCCACGCGCACCGCCGAACCCCGAGGCGCACTCTGTTGTTGCTGCCGCCGCTGCTGCCGCGCCGCCTCGCGGGCGCGACGGCGGCTGTTGCGATCGGATCGCGCGGCCGGAGCCGGCTGTGGCCCGGCCTGCGCGAAAGTGGCGGGCGGCGCAGCGGCCACGCGCGGCAGCGGGGGCGCCAGCTGCGCATCGGCCAGCCGCTCCGGAGTCGCCGAAATCTCGCCGAAGTGGACAGCGAACGCGCGATCGGCGGGGCCGAGTTCGGCCAGCCGGCGGAAGAAGGGCGTCAGCGCCAGCCCCATATTGCCCGGGAGCACATTCTCGGCGATCCGCTCGGCGCCGGCGACATCGCCGTTCATCGCCATGACGAAGGCGCGCGCGCGCCAGGCCGCGCCGTCGCTCCGCCGCAGCAACGGATCGAGCAGCGCCATCGCCTCCTCGGCTTCTCCCGAAATACCGAGCGACAGCGCGAGCCGCCGGATCGTCTCGTCGTCGGGCTCCTGCTCGAGCGCCAGCCGGTAATCGCGCTGCGCCAGCGCCTGGGCGCCGAGGAGATCATAGGCGAAGCCCCGATCGCGCGCGAAACGCACGGGCGGCACTCCCGCCGCCTCTGCCCGGGCAAACAGGTGCAGTGCCTCGCCCGGCCGCTGCAGCAGCGCCAGCGCCGCGGCACGGCCCGCGAGGATTCGTGGATCGTTCGGCTCGACTGCCTCGGCGCGCGCGAAAAAGGCCAGCGCGGCGGCAGGATCGTTCAGCCGGACGCTCAGTGCGCCGGCCGAAAGCAGCGCGCGCAGGTCCTGCGGATCTTCGGTGAGGACGCGAATCTCCTGGGCCAGGCGATCGGCGTTCGGAGTCGGCGGCATGACGACTTCCTGCGCACGCGCAGGCGCGCTCACGCCGGGCACCGCGAGCGCCAGCGCAAGCCCACTCGCGGAGAAAAGGCGAATCCGTCTCATGCGTGATTCCAGGCTAGGGTGCGCCGCCGCCCGTGGGCAAGCGGCGCCGCCGCTGCGCTCGGTCAGCCGAGCCGCAACGGCGACGAAGCCCTTACTGGTTGTTCTGGCGATGCAGGAAGCGCGGAATATCCAGCGGATCCTTGTCCGCATCGTCCTCGTCCTGCTTGCCGCCCCCGCGCGAGGCCGAGGCCATGCGCTCGAACAAGGTCCCGCCGGTCTTGGCGCGGCCCCCGCGCTGCGCGGGCGCCGATGCCGGCGCAGGCGCCGCTTCTTCCTCGCCATCGCCGTCGGTGAGCCAGCGGCGGCGGCTGCCGAAGTCGCCCGGAGGCGCACGTTCGGCACTCGGCTGCGGTGCAGGCTGCTGCGGCGTCGGTGCCGGCTGTTCGGGCACGGCCGCGTCGCTGCCGAGGATCAGCTCGTCGGACTCGCCATCGTCGGCATCGGCCGGCGCGGAAGGCGCTTCGGGCTCGGCCGCGGCCTGCGGCGGCGAATATTCCTCGGGCACGGCCGGGGCCGGTGCAGCCTGGCGCTCCTGCGTCTCCGGCTGCTCGCTCTGTCCGGCCTGCTCGGGCGCCATCTGCGGCTGCGAGAAACCCGGCTCGGCCGAACGGCGCGGCGTGCCGAACGAGAAGACGCGCGGCTGTTCGGCGGCGCTCGGCGCCGGTGCCGCGCTTTCGGTGCCCTCGCCGGCCTCGATGCCGGTCGCGACGACCGAAACGCGGATCTTGCCTTCCAGCTCGGGATTGAACGCCGAACCCCAGATGATGTTGGCGTCGGGATCGACCAGTTCGCGGATGTGGTTCGCCGCTTCGTCGACTTCGAGCAGGCGCATGTCCTCGCCGCCGGTGATCGAAACGATCACGCCCTTGGCGCCGTTCATGCTCACGCCGTCGAGCAGCGGGTTGGCGATCGCCTTCTGCGCCGCCTCGATCGCGCGGGCGTCGCCTTCGGCCTCGCCGGTGCCCATCATCGCCTTGCCCATCTCCTGCATCACCGCGCGCACGTCGGCGAAGTCGAGGTTGATGAGGCCCGGCATGACCATCAGGTCGGTGATGCCGCGCACGCCCTGCTGCAGCACTTCGTCCGCCATTTCGAACGCTTCCTTGAACGTCGTGTTGGCGTTCGCGATCAGGAAGAGATTCTGGTTGGGAATGACGATCAGCGTATCGACGTACTTCTGCAGCTCCTCGATGCCCGCCTCGGCCGAATTCGCCCGGCGCTTGCCCTCGAAGGCGAACGGCTTGGTGACGACGCCGACGGTCAGGATGCCCATGTCGCGCGCGGCCTTGGCGATCACCGGTGCGGCGCCGGTGCCGGTGCCGCCGCCCATGCCCGCCGCGAGGAAGCACATATGTGCGCCCTCGAGCGCCTTCTGCACCTGCTCGATCGTCTCCTCGGCCGCGGCGCGGCCGATCTCGGGCCGCGATCCGGCGCCGAGGCCCTGGGTGATCTTGGCACCCAGCTGGATGCGGTGCCCCGCCTCGCTGAGCTTGAGCGCCTGCGCGTCGGTGTTCGCGACCAGGAACTCCACGCCCTGCACATCGGCGCGGATCATGTTCGCGATCGCGTTGCCGCCCGCGCCGCCCACACCGATGACGGTGATCTTGGGCGTCAGCTCGTCCACTTCGGGCGGAAGGAATTCGATACTCATCGCCTGGTCTCCTGTCGCGTTCGCTGCACCCCGGAACGCGGTTCAAACGCCTTCTGCACGAACGATTCCGCCGACTCTAGTGCAAACACGGAATATCGTCGCAATTCTTTAATAGTTCGCCCGGAATGCCGCCATCAGCCGAGCCAGCATCGCACGCGGGCTCGCCCGCGTCACCAGCTGGTGCGCGGGCTGGAGCGCGCGCAGATCGACCGGGTCGGACGCGGCGTATTTCGCGAGCCCTGCGAGCGTGGCGAACGCCGGTCCTGCATGCGCGTCGGGCAGCGCCACCAAGCCCTTCGGCCGTCCGACGCGCACCGCACTTCCCAGCGCCTGCTGCGCGTAATCGGCGATCCCCTTCAGCTCGGCGCCGCCGCCGGTGAGCACGATCTGGCGCCCCACCGGATCCTCGAACTTGAGCTTGCGCAGCTCCTTCTGGATTTCCTGCATCAGCCGGTCGAGCCGCTGGCGGACGACGGCGATCAGCTGCGCCTTGGTGATCCGCGACGATTCGGCGCCGTCCTCGGCATTGGCGGGGGCCACGTCGATCATGTCGTGATTGTCGCGCGGGCTCATATTGGCCGAGCCGTGATAGCATTTCGCCCGCTCGGCCCAGGCGCGGCCGGTGCCGAACGCCGAGGCGACGTCGTCGGTGATGTCGGCCGATCCCATCGCGATCGAAGCGAGTCCGGTCAGCACCCCGCCCTGAAACACCGAGACATTGGTCACGGCCGCGCCGATCTCGACCAGCGCCACGCCCAGCTCGCGCTCCTCTTCGCTCAGCGTCGCCAGGCCGGTGGCGACCGGCGCGGCGATGATCGACTGCACGTTCAGGTGCGCCGAGCGGACGCACAGGTCGAGGTTGCGCACCGGCGAACCCTCGGTCGCCACCACATGCACGTCGACTCCCAGCCGGTCGGCGTGCAGCCCCAGCGGCCGCTTCACCCCCGCCAGCCCGTCCAGCGTATAGCGGGTCGGCTGGGCATGGAGCACCATCCGCCCCATCGGGTCGATCGCGTCGCGGCCGGCGCGCAACAGCGCGTCGATGTCGCCCTGTTCGACGCGGTGTCCGCCCAGATCGACTTCGAGCTTGACGATGTCCGAGATCAGCCCGCCCGCCGAGAAGCTGACCCACACGTCCTCGATGTTGGTGCCGGCGATGCGCTCGGCCTGCTCCACCGCTTCGCGGATCGCGATTTCGGTGGCGTGCATGTCGGCGACATAGCCGCGCTTCACGCCCTTGCTCTCGCGCTGGCCGGTGCCGAGCACAATCAGCTCGCCGCCCTCGGCCTTCTGCGCGATCAGCGCCGACACTTTCGACGAGCCGACGTCGAGTGCGGTGATCAGTCCTTCGGGTGCCGCCTTCGCCATGTCCCTGCCCCTGTCCTGCCCGTTACGAGGTCGTCGTCACGCCCGCGCCGGGCGCCGTGGTTTCCGAGCCCTGCCGCCGCAGCACCAGCTTCGACGGGTCGCGCATGTCGAAACTGATATAGCCGCGGCCCAGCAGCCGCTGGTCGCGGTCGAGCTCGGCGAATTTCGCCAGCGCGGTCGCCGCCGCCGATTCGCCTTCGGGAAGCTGCAGCCGCTCGCCGGTGTCGAACAACAGGTCCCAGCGCCGGTTGCCGATCCAGCGCGATGCGCGCACCATCGGCTTGAGCGCCGGCGCCGCCATCATCAGCCGCTCGCGCGCCGCTTCCTTCTCGTTCGCGCCCTCGCCGATCAGCAGCGGCAGATCGGGCATCGCCTCGCGCCGCACCGGCTCGAGCAGCTCGCCGCTCGCGTCGATCAGCATCAGCTGCTGGTTCTGCTGCCAGATCGCCGCCGGCTCGCGCTCGACGACATGGATCATCAGCGTATCGGGTAGCCGCCGCGACACGCGTGCATCCGCGATCCAGGGAAAGCGGATCAGCCGCTCGCGCACGCCCTCCAAGTCGACGAGCGGCATCGCCCGGCTCTCCTGGTCGAGCGCCTGGGCATAGACCGCCATCCGATCCATCCGGTCGAGCCCGGTCACTTGGATCTGCGCGACCCGGAAGCCCGCGCGCCCCACTGCCTCGGCCGTCGCCACGCCTGCGCGCTGCGGCAGTCCGAACCAGGTCGCGATGCCCAGCGCCACCGCCAGCACCACGCCGACGATGCCCGCCGTGGCCACCCGCCGCAGCGCCGCTTCGCTGAGCGGCAGCGCGGCGATCGCCTGGTCGAGCATGCTCGGCTTGCGTGCCTTTCGCTTCGCCTGCGGCCGCCGCTTGGTGGCCGGCTTGCGCCGCGTGTTCGTGCGTCGGGCCGGACGGCGGCTCACTGCAGCGCCTCCTCCACGATCCGCTGGACCAGCGCGGCATAGTCGATGCCGCAATGCCGCGCCTGCTCGGGCACCAGGCTGAGCGGAGTCATCCCCGGCTGGGTGTTCACTTCCAGCAGGAACAGCCCGTCGATTCCCTGGCTGTCGTCCCAGCGGAAATCGGAACGCGACGTTCCCTTGCAGCCGAGCAGCCGGTGCGCCTCGCGTGCGATCCGCATGCAGGCGTCGGCGATCTCGTCGGGGATTTCCGCCGGAAAGACGTGCTCGGTCAGCCCGTCGGTATATTTCGCGTCATAATCGTAGAAGCCGCTCTTGGGCTTGAGCTCGGTCACGCCCAGCGCGTCGGTGCCGAGCACGGCGCTGGTCAGTTCGCGCCCGCGGATGAACGGTTCGGCGAGCAGCTCGTCGAACTCCTGCCAGGGGCCGCGCGCGTCGTGCGCGATCGGATTGCCCATATTGCCTTCGTCGGTGACAATCGCAACGCCCACCGACGATCCTTCGTTGACCGGCTTGAGCACATAGGGTCGCGGCAGCGGATCGCGCTCGTACAGCGTTTCGGTGCGCACGATGCGCCCGCCGGGCATCGGGATGCCATGCGGCACCAGCGCCTGTTTGGTGAGCTGCTTGTCGATCGCGATCACCGACGTGACGAGCCCCGAATGGGTGTATTTCAGCCCCATCAGGTCGAGCATGCCCTGCACCGTGCCGTCCTCGCCGGGGGTGCCGTGGAGCGCGTTGAACACCAGATCGGGCCGCGCCTCGCTGAGCTTCACCGCGACGTCGCGCCCCATGTCGATCCGCGTCACGCGATGCCCGAGCGATTCGAGCGCATCGGCGATGCCCGTGCCCGACATCAGCGAAACCTCGCGCTCGGCCGACCAGCCGCCCATCAGCACGGCGATGTGAAGGGGAGCAAACTCTGTCACCACAATTCCTCGTCGCCCCTGCGCAGGCAGGGGCCCATGGCGGTTTCGTCGCGGACCACCGCCGGCGGCAGGTCGCCCCCGCCCAGTGTCGGTCGGTGCGAAGCCTCAACCAGAGATAGGCTCCCACCTTCGCGGGAGCGACGGTTGCGGCGTACGGCCACCCGGGCGCGCCGGATTTCCCCTTCGAGCGCGATACCGCTCGTCGCCGCGCTCACGTTGCGCAGGAAATTCATGTGCTTCTCGCTCACCTGCGCGGCGCCCCTGCGCAGGCCGCGGCGTCCGGCCCAGCCAATCGGCTCCCAAGCCTTGTACCCGCCGGGATTCTCTAAGCCCAACCCGTCGCCCCTGCGCAGGCAGGGGCCCATGGCTGCTTCGTCGCGGACCACCATCGGCGGCACATCGCCCGCGCCCTGTGTCGACCGGCGGGGCAATCCAACCAGAGATAGGCTCCCGCCTTCGCGGGAGCGACGGTTGCGGCGTACGGCCACCCGGGCGCGCCGGATTTCCCCTTCGAGCGCGATACCGCTCGTCGCCGCGCCCAGGTTGAGCGGGAAATTCATGTGCTTCTCGCTCACCTGCGCGGCGCCCCTGCGCAGGCCGCGGCGTCCGGCCCGGTCAATCGGCTCCCAAGCCTTGTACCCGTCGGGATTCTCTAAGCCCAACCCGTCGCCCCTGCGCAGGCCGCGGCGTCCGGCCCGGTCAATCGGCTCCCAGGCCTTGTACCCGTCGGGATTCTGTAAGCCCAACCCGTCGCCCCTGCGCAGGCAGGGGCCCATGGCTGCTTCGTCGCGGACCACCGTCGGCGGCACATCGCCCGCCCGCGGTGTCGGTCGGTGCGAAGCCTCAACCAGAGATAGGCTCCCACCTTCGCGGGAGCGACGGTTGCAGCTCACTTCGCCACTCCCACGCGCTGGATTTCCCATTCGAGCTCGACGCCGCTCGCCGCCTTCACTTTCGCGCGGACTTCCTCGCCCAGCGCCTCGATGTCGGCGCTGGTGGCGTCGCCCAGATTGAGCAGGAAATTGGTGTGCTTCTCGCTCACCTGCGCATCGCCCCTGCGAAGCCCGCGGCAGCCGGCCTTGTCGATCAGCTCCCATGCCTTGGCGCCGTCGGGGTTCTTGAAGGTCGATCCGCCGGTGCGGCTGCGCAGCGGCTGGCTCGCCTCGCGCTCGGCGGCGATGCGGTCCATCTCGGCGCCGATCGTCGCCGGGTCGCCCGGAACGCCTTCGAACAGCGCGCCGACCACCACCGCGCCCTCCGGCAGCGCCGAATGGCGATAGGTATAGGCGAGCTTCTCGGCGGGCCAGCTCTGGATATAGCCGTCGCGCGTGACGACCATCGCCTCGACCAATATGTCCGAAACGTCGCGACCATAGGCACCCGCGTTCATCCGCACCGCGCCGCCCACCGTGCCGGGAATGCCGCGCAGGAACTCGAGTCCCGCGATTCCCGCGTCGCGCGCCGCGCTGGCCACGGTGATCCCCATCGCCGCCGCGCCGACGCGGATGCGGTTGCCCGGCTCGACCTGGAGCTTGGCCATCGCCTTGGGCAGCCGGATCACCACGCCCGGCACGCCGCCGTCGCGAACGATCAGGTTCGATCCGACGCCTACCGGCAGCACCGGCACCTCCGCCGGCAACGCGGCAAGGAAATCGGCCAGCGCGTCGACGCTGTCGGGGCGCACCAGCCACTCGGCGGGCCCGCCGGTGCGGAACCAGATGAAGTCGGCGAGGCTGCCGTTCGGCTCGACGCTGCCCTGCACCTCGGGAATCGCCACCCCGGCCCGGGCCTCGGCAGCGGTATGCGGCAATGCGCTCACTTCCACCCCCAGAAGCTCGCCCAGGCCTTCCATGCGTCGAGATTCGCCTCCACCGCCTTGCGGCCGGCCTGCTGCATCGCTTCCATCTGCTTTCCGGCGTCGAGCATCTGCTGGGTCGCGTCGCGATGCGCCTGCGCGCTCGTGTCGACCATCTTCTGCGCGGCTTTCATCTGCGCCTGCTGCGCGCGCAGAATTTCGCGCTGCATCTCCACTGCGGTCGAGAACCAGTCGCTCATGCCCGTGCCTCCGCTTCCGCCATTCGCTCCTCGATCGCCGGGGCCAGCTCGGCGGCCCAGCGCGTAATGTCTCCCGCGCCCAGGCAGACGATCCTGTCGCCGGGCCGGATCGCGTCGGCGAGCGCCGTCGCCAGCTCCGCCTGATCCTCCACCGTCGCTGCCGAGCGGTGGCCGCGCAGCTTGATCGTTTCGACCAGCGCCGCCGAATCGACGCCCTCGACCGGTTCCTCGCCCGCCGCATAGACGGGAGTGACGAGCACCATGTCGGCGTCGTTGAAGCCGCGCGCGAACTCTTCCATCAGACTGCCGAGCCGCGAATAGCGGTGCGGCTGCATCACGGCGATCACGCGCCCTTCGGCGCTTTCGCGCGCCGCCGCCAGCACCGCCTGTATCTCGACCGGGTGGTGCCCGTAATCGTCGATCACCTGGACCGGCGATCCACCGTCGAGGGATATTTCACCAACCTTGGTGAACCGGCGCTTGACGCCGCCGAACTGCGCGAAGCCGTTGCAGATCGTCTCGTCGGCGATACCCAGCTCCAGCGCCACGCCGATCGCCGCCAGCGCGTTCTGAACATTGTGGCGCCCGGGCATCGGCAATTCGACGCCTTCGAGCGTGCGAGTCGATCCGTCGCGCTGGCGCACCACCACGTCGAAGCGATTGCCGCCGGAAACCGGAGTCACGTTCACGCCGCGCACGTCGGCCGACGCCGCGAAGCCATAGGTCACGATCCGCCGGTCGCGCACGCGCGGAATGATCGCCTGCACTTCGGGGTGGTCGAGGCAGAGCAGCGCGGCGCCATAGAAAGGCACATTCTCGACGAACTCGACGAATGCGTCCTTCACGCGGTCGAAACTGCCATAATGGTCGAGATGCTCGGGATCGATGTTGGTCACGACCGCGATCGTGCCGTCGAGCCGCAGGAAGCTGCCGTCGCTTTCGTCGGCTTCGACGACCATCCAGTCGCTCGCGCCCAGCCGCGCGTTCGAGCCATAGCTGTTGATGATGCCGCCGTTGATCACGGTGGGATCTACTCCGCCCGCGTCGAGCAGCGCAGCGACCATGCTGGTGGTGGTCGTCTTGCCGTGCGTGCCGGCCACCGCGACGGTGGACTTCAGCCGCATCAGCTCGGCCAGCATCTCGGCGCGGCGGACCACGGGAATGCGCCGTTCGAGCGCCGCCTCCACTTCGGGATTGCCGCGCTGGATCGCAGTGGAGATCACGACCACCGCCGCATCGGCCACATTGTCCGGCGCATGGCCGATCATCACCGGAATGCCGCGCGCCTTCAGGCCCTGGACGACATAGCTCTCGGCGATGTCCGATCCCTGCACCCGATAGCCCAGATTGTGCATCACCTCGGCGATGCCGGACATGCCGATGCCGCCGATGCCCACGAAGTGGATCGTGCCGATGTCGGTCGCGACTCCCCTCATGCCGGCGCCAGCCTTCCGTTCGCGGCCCGGGGCTTTGCCCGGGCGATTCCGAGGCCCGCCGATTCCCACGGCGCGTCGATGCTTTCCACCAGATCGGCGAGGTCGCGCGCGGCGTCGGGCCGGCCGCAACCGCGCGCACGCGCCGCGGCATTCTCCAGCCCCTGCGTGTCGAGCCCGAGCTTCTGGATCTGCTTGGCGAGTTCGGACGGCGTGAAATTCTTCTGCTGGATCGTCCGCGCGCCGCCTGCATCGCTGATCTCGCGCGCGTTGGCGGTCTGATGGTCGTCGGTGGCGCTGGGCAACGGGACGAGGATCGCCGGCCGACCCGCGGCGGTCAGCTCGGCGAGGGTCGAGGCGCCGGCGCGCGCGATCACGATATGCGCCCAGGCGAGATGCTCGGGCAGATCGGGCAGATAGGTGGCGACTTCGGCGGGAATGCCATGCTCGGCATATTTGGCGCGCACCCGATCGATGTCCTCGACGCGCGCCTGATGAGTCACTTGCATGCGGCGGCGGAAATGCACCGGCAGCAGCGCGAGGCCGTCGGGCACCACCTGGCTCAGGATCGAGGCGCCCTGGCTGCCCCCGGTCACCAGCACGCGGAAGATGCCGTCCTCCTCGAGCAGCGGATAGGGGCGCTGGCGCAGCGCCAGCACCGCCTCGCGCACCGGATTGCCGACGAGGTGCGTCTTGCCGCGCCACCCGTCCTTCATCCGGTCGACTTCGGCATAGGAAGTGGCGATCGCGTCCACCTTGCCGGCGACGAAGCGGTTCACGCGCCCGAGCACTGCGTTCTGCTCGTGAACGATCGTCGGTATCCCCGCGCGGAACGCCGCCATCAGCGCGGGCAGCGCGGGATAGCCGCCGAAGCCGATCACCGCCGACGGGCGATAGCTGCGATAGAATTGCAGCGCCATCGAGCGCCCCGCCATCACGTTGCGCGCCGCCTTCAGCCAGCCGAGCGGTCCCCCGCCCAGCCGCCCGGCGGGCAGCACATGCGTCTCGATGTCGTCGAACAGTCCGGGAAAGCGGACGCCGCGATCGTCGCTCACCAGAGCGACGTGGTGGCCGCGCTCGCGCAGCTCGGCCGCCAGCGCGGCGGCGGGCACCATATGGCCCCCGGTCCCGCCGGCTGCGAGGACATAGTTTCGTGGCTGATTCATGTGCCGCTCCCGCGCGCCAGATAAGCAGAGCGGGTCAGATACGGGTTTCGCCGCGTGAATGCGAGCAGCAGTCCCATCCCCAGCGACAGCGCGATCATCGACGACCCGCCATAGCTGATGAACGGCAGCGTCATCCCCTTGGAGGGCGCCAGTCCCGTGTTGACCGCCATGTTGATCACCGCCTGCACGCCGAACTGCGCCGCGAGTCCCGCCGCGGCGAGCAGGCGGAACACATCCTCCTCGTCGAGCAGCTTCATGAACACGCGCACGACGATCGCGAGATAGAGGATCGCGATGATGCCGCAGGTGATGAGGCCGAATTCCTCGCCGACCACCGAGAAGATGTAATCGGTATGCGCCTCGGGCAGGCGGAACTTCACCGTTCCGCCGCCCGGCCCGGTGCCGGTCAGCCCGCCCGCGGTCAGCGTCGCTTCGGCCATGTTGGTCTGATACTGGTCGCCCAGCGCGCCGTTCGGGTCGGGGAAGAAGAAGGAATTGATGCGGTTGCGCGCGGTGTCGTAGAAAAGATAGGCGGCAACCACGCCCGCCAGTCCAAGCCCGATCAGCCCGCCGATCCACGCGAGCGAGAAGCCCGCGATCATCAGCAGGATCAGCCACACCGCGCCGAACACGATCGTCTGCCCGAAATCGGGCTGCATCATCAGGAACGCGCCCACCAGCGCCGTCATCCCGCCGGTGATGAACAGCACCGGAAGGCCCGGATCCTTCGCGCGCAGCGACAGCACCCAGGCGATCGCGACGATGAACAGCGGCTTCAGGAATTCCGAGGGCTGGAACTCGGCGATGCCCACCCCCAGCCAGCGTCGCGCGCCGTTCGCCTCGACTCCGATGAACGGCGTGAGCGCCAGCAGCACGAAGAACAGCGCCGCTCCGATCAGGGCGCCGCGCCGCGCGATCCGCACCGGGAACATCGAAATCGCCACCATCACCGGCACCGACATCGCCACCCAGGCGATCTGGCGCCAGAAATAATACATCGCGGGCACCTGCACCGCGCCGTCGGAATAGCGCCGTGCGGTCGCGGGCGACGCCGCCGCCACCGCGACCAGCCCGATCGCCATCAGCAGCAGCGCGAGCAGGATCAGGACGCGGTCGATCTCCCAGAACCACAGGCCCGCGGGCGATTTGCTCGTCCGCCCCAGCTGGTTGGCGACTCGGCCGCGCAGGCCATCGGGACGCGCGGCGCTCATGCCATGGCCTCGATCAGCCTGCGGAATGCGTCGCCGCGATCCTCATAGTCGCGGAACTGGTCGAACGAGGCGCAGGCCGGCGAGAGCAGCACCGTGTCGCCCGGAACGGCGGCGGCCGCGGCCGCCTGCACCGCCCGGTCGAGCGTGTCGCAACGCACCACCGGCATTTCGGGAGCGAGCAGCGTCTCGAACAGCGCGGCCGCCTCGCCGATCGCATAGGCGCGCACGACATTGCCGAAGCCGGGGCGGCACGCCTCCAGCTCGTCGGTCTTGGCCTGGCCGCCGACGATCCAGTGAATCCGCTCGAACGCCTGCAATGCCGGCGCGGTTGACGTGGGATTGGTCGCCTTGCTGTCGTTCACCCACAGCACGCCGTGCTTCGTCCCCACGCGCTCCATCCGGTGCGGCAGCCCCGGAAAGCTCGCCAGCCCCGCGTCGATGTCTTCGCGAGCCACGCCAAGCGCCTCGCACGCGGCGATCGCGGCGAGCGCGTTCTGCGCATTGTGCGGACCCTGCAACGCCGGCCAGTCCTGCACCATGCACGCGCCGGGCGCGATCTTCGTCAGCGCTTCGGATCGGCCGGAGGTCGCCAGGTCGCGCGCGATCGCCGCCGAGGCCGCGTCGCCGATCCCGATCACCGCGGCATGCCCGGCCGACTGCATTGCGAACAGCCGCGCCTTCGACGCGGCATAGCTCTCGAACCCATCGTAGCGGTCGAGATGGTCGGGCGTGATGTTCAGCAGCACCGCCACCTCGCAATCGAGACTTTGCGTGAGGTCGATCTGATAGCTCGACAGCTCGAGCACATAGACTCCGCCCTCGGGCAGCGGGTCCTGCGCCAGGATCGGCAGGCCGATGTTGCCGCCCATCCGAGCCGGAATCCCTGCCGAATCGAGAATATGGTGGATCAGCGCCGTCGTGGTCGACTTGCCGTTGGTGCCGGTGATGCCGACCACCCGATGGGGCGGCAGTTCAGGCCGCGCCTGGGCGAACAGCTCGATGTCGCCGATCAGCGGCACGTTTGCGGCGCGCGCGTGCGCGGCGATCGGGTGCCGGTTGATCGGCACGCCGGGAGACACGACGACGCCCGCATAGCCGGTGAGATCGAGAGAGAGCGGATCGGCAAGCGTCAATTCCTCCCCGGTACGGGGAGGGGGACCATCCGAAGGATGGTGGAGGGGGAGCGCCTCACGAGACTCGGTCGTATCGAGAGCGTGTGCGTCGCCGCCACCCCCCTCCACCGCGCTGCGCGCGGTCCCCCTCCCCGTACCGGGGAGGAGTTGATCGCGCCGCGCCGCGTCGCCGTCCCACGCGGTCACGCGGGCGCCGCTCGCCAGCAGCGCGCTCACCGTCGCCGTCCCGGAGCGTGCCAGCCCCAGCACCGCATGGCGTTTGCCGCTCCAGGTGGTGGATATGATCATCGCAGCTTGAGAGTCGAAAGTCCCGCGAGCGCCAGCACGAAGGCGATGATCCAGAACCGGATCACCACCGTCGGCTCGGACCAGCCCATCTGCTCGAAATGATGATGGATCGGCGCCATCTTGAACACGCGCCTGCCGGTCCGCTTGTAGAAGAACACCTGGATGATGACCGACATCGCCTCGACGACGAACAGGCCGCCGATGATCCCCAGCACGATCTCGTGATGCGCGGTCACCGCGATCGCGCCCAGCGCGCCGCCCAGCGCCAGGCTGCCGGTATCGCCCATGAAGACCGCCGCCGGCGGCGCGTTGAACCACAGGAACGCCAGCCCCGCGCCGATCATCGCGCCGCAGAAGATCGCCAGATCGCCCGCGCCGGCGACGTGCGGAATGCCCAGATAGGTCGCATAGTCCGAACGGCCGACCAGATAGACGATCATCATGAACGCGATCGACGCGATGATCACCGGCATCGTCGCCAGCCCGTCGAGCCCGTCGGTCAGGTTCACCGCATTGCCGAACGCCACAATCGTGAACGCGGCGAAGGGGATGTAGAAATAGCCGAGGTCGAACCGCTGGCTGACGAACGGCAGATACAGCTCGGTCCCGCTCTGCTGGACGATGATCCAGCTCGCGACGCCCGCGATCAGGAATTCGCCCGCCAGCCGCACGCGGCCGGAAACGCCCGCGGTCTTCTGTTTGCGCACCTTGTCGTAATCGTCGAGGAATCCGATCATCCCGAAGCCGAACGTCACGAACATACATGCCCAGACGAAGGTGTTCGACAGGTCCATCCACAGCAGGATCGACGCGACCAGGCTGGTGAGGATCATCAGCCCGCCCATCGTCGGCGTCCCGCGCTTGGCGAGATGGCTCTGCGGCCCGTCGTCGCGGATCGGCTGGCCCTTGCCCTGGCGCACGCGCAGCCAGCCGATGAAGCGCGGGCCGATGATCAGGCCGATCAGCAGCGCCGTCGCCACGGCCGCGCCGGTGCGGAACGACAGATAGCGGAACAGGTTGAGAACGCCGGGGAACCCCAGAAGGTCGGCGAGCCAGTACAGCATTATGCCCTTCCCGCCAGCGCCGCCACCACGTTCGCCAGCCCGATTGCGTTCGATCCCTTGACGAGAACCGCATCCCCCGGCGCCAGAACCGCCGCAAGGCGATCGCGCGCGGACGCGGCATCGGCCACATGGACGAATTCGACCCTGCCCTCAAGTTCCTTCGCGAGCGCGGCCATCGCATCACCCACCAGAATCGCATAGCCGACGCCTGCGGCGCGCACCGGCTCGGCAAGCCCGGCATGATAGTCGGCGCTCGCCGCGCCCAGCTCGCGCATCTCGCCCAGCACCGCCAGCTTGCGCGTGCCCTGCGCCTCGGCGAGCACCGCCAGCGTCGCGCGCATCGAAGCCGGATTGGCGTTGTAGCTCTCGTCGATCACCAGCGCCTCGCCGCCGTCCACCGCCGCGAGGAAGCGTGCGCCGCGCCCCGGCAGGCCGCCCAGTTCGGCCAGCGCCAGACCGGCAAGCTCCAGATCGCCGCCGGCGGCGTCCACCGCGGCGAGCACCGCCATGGCGTTCGCCACCCAGTGGCTGCCCGGCTGCCCCAGTGTAAAGCTCAGCTCGCCGCCCGGCAGCCGCGCGGTGATGAAGGTGCCGCCGGTGCGGGTCTTCATCGTCTCGACCGCGCGCACGTCGGCGCCTTCATTCAGCCCGAAGGTCACGATCCGCTCCGCGTGCGGCTTGGCCGCGGCGATCAGCCGGTCGCGATGCGGGCTGTCGAACGGCACGATCGCAGTGCCGCCGGGCTCGAGCCCCTGGAAGATCTCGCCCTTGGCGTCGGCGATCGCGCTCTCGTCGCGGAAAAATTCGGTATGCGCCGGCGCGATCGTCGTGACGAGCGCCACGTGCGGGCGCACGATGCGGGTGAGCGCGGCCAGCTCGCCGGCATGGTTCATCCCCATTTCGAACACGCCGAAGCGCGCGTCGCGCGGCATCCGCGCAAGGCTCAGCGGGACGCCGGTGTGGTTGTTGTAGCTCTTGACCGAGCGGTGCGCGGTCCCCGGCTCTGCACGGTCGAGCGCCGCGAACAGCGCCTCCTTGGTGCCGGTCTTGCCGACCGATCCGGTCACGCCGATCACCTTGCCCGCCGTCCGCGCGCGGCTCGCGCGCGCCAGATCCTCGAGCGCCGCCATCGTGTCGGCCACGCGGACATGCGGCTGGTCGCATTCGGCGCTCACGAGCGCGCCCGCCGCGCCGCGCCCGAACGCCTGGGGCAGGAAACGATGCCCGTCGGTCGTCTCGCCCGAGAGCGCGACGAAGAGATCGCCGGGAGCGACTTCGCGCGAATCGAACGTGACCCCGGTGACGGCGAAGTCGCCCGAAGCAGTGCCGTTCGTCGCGGCGGCGATTTCGGCAGAGGTCCAGAGGCTGTCAGCCGTCATGCGCCGCCCCGTTCTTCCCGAGCGAAGTCGAGGGACGTGCCGCGAACGACAGGCGAGGTGTCTCGACTGCGCTCGACACGATCGGATCGGGATACGAGCCTTCCCCTGTGTCGCACCGCCTCACGCCGCGCACTCGCGCGCGACGCTCACATCATCGAACGGCAGCACCAGTTCGCCCACGATCTGCCCCTGTTCATGCCCCTTGCCCGCCAGCAGCACGATGTCCTCCGGCCCCGCTTCGGCGATTGCCGCGGCGATCGCCTCGCGCCGCCCGCCGATCTCGCGCGCACCGGCCACGCCCTTCAGGATCTCGGCGCGGATCGCCGCCGGGTCCTCGCTGCGCGGATTGTCGTCGGTCACGATCACCACGTCGGCGCCCGATCGGGCGGCCATGCCCATCGGCTCGCGCTTGCCGCGATCGCGGTCCCCGCCCGCGCCGAACACCACGATCAGCCGCCCCGCCGTGTGCGGCTTCAGCGCCGCCATCGCCGCCTCGAGCGCATCGGGCGTATGCGCATAATCGACATAGACCGGAGCACCGGCCTTGGTGATGACCGCGCGCTCCAGCCGCCCGCGCACCGGCTGCAGCCGGGCAAGGTTCGACAGCGTCTGCGCCACGTCGCCGCCGGTCGCGATCACCAGCCCGGCTGCGGTCAGCGCATTCGCCGCCTGATAGGCGCCGATCAGCGGCAGCGTCAGCTTGTGCGCGCGCCCCTCGGCTTCGACCACCAGCCCCTGGCCGAGCAGCGTCGGATCGCGCGAGACCAGCCGCAGCGTGTCGCCGCGCGTGCCGACGGTGACGAGCCGGTTGCCGCGCGCCTGGGCGAGATCGATCACCCGTGCCGAATATTCGCCGTCGTCGGCCCACACCACGGCGGTTCCGTCCGGCGCCAGCACGTCGGTGAACAGCCGCAGCTTGGCGCAGAAATAGGCCGCCATGTCGCCGTGATAATCGAGATGGTCGCGGCTGAGGTTGGTGAATGCCGCCGCCTGCGCCGGGATCCCCTCGGTCCGATATTGGGTAAGCCCGTGGCTCGACGCTTCGAAGGCGACATGCGTCACACCTTCGCGCGCCAGCCCGGCGACGTTCGAAAGGAAGGTGACGACGTCGGGTGTCGTCAGCCCGGTCGAGACGCTTTCGTCGGCGGTCGACACGCCGAGCGTGCCGATCGAGGCCGCGTGATGCCCCGCCATCCGCCAGAGCTGGCGGGTGAGCTCGACCGTCGAGGTCTTGCCGTTGGTTCCGGTGACGGCGACCGCGGTTTCCGGGAACGGCGCGAAAAAGGCCGCGGCCAGCCGCGCGAAGCGCTCGCGCGGGTTGGCGTCGGCGATATGGACCGCGCCTTCGACACGCGCTTCGGGCCGCGCCACCACGGCGACCGCGCCGCTGCGCACCGCTTCGGCGATGAAATCCTCGCCGTTGACGCGCGCGCCCTGAAAGGCGCCGAACACCGTTCCCGGCGCCACCTTGCGATGATCGATCGCGAATCCGGTCACGACGGCGGTTTCGTTTCCGCCGGTCAAGCTGCCCAGCTTCATTGGCCCGCCGCTTCCTGGCCGGGCGCCTTCCACAGCAGCGGCTGGAGTTCGGCGAGGTTCACGTCACGGCGCGGATCGGGAATCACTCCCAGCATCGGGCCGGTACGCTGGATCACGCGCGAGACTACCGGCGCGGCGGTCCAGCCGGCGGTGCGCTGTCCGAAGGAGGCGGCGGTTCCTTGAGGCGAATCGAGCATGGCGATCACCACATAGCGCGGCGCGTCCATCGGGAAAGCCGCTGCGAAGGTCGAGACGTTCTGACTGTGCGAATAGCCGCCGTCGCCTGTCTTCTCGGCGGTCCCGGTTTTCCCGCCGACGCGATAGCCGGCTGCATCGGCATTGCGGCCGGTGCCCTCGGTGACGATCAGCCGCAGGAGCTGGCGCATCCGCGCGCTGGTGCTTTCGGAAAACACGCGCTCGCCTTCGGGCGGCGCGCCCGCGGGCGTGCGCAGCAGCGTCGCCGGGCGCCAGATGCCGCCGTTCACCAGCGCGGCATAGGCTTGCGCGAGATGCAGCGGCGTTACGGCGATGCCATGGCCATAGGCGACCGTCATCGTCGTCGTCTCGCCCCAATAGTTCGGCCACAGCGTGCGGCCGGTCTCGATCTCGATCTGCGGGCGAGTGTCGAAATGGAGCTTGCGGAACATCTCCTCGATCCGCTCGCGGCCCAGCTCGGCGGCGATCCGGGCGGTCGCGATGTTCGACGAGTGGATCAGTGTCTCGGGAATGTTGAGCCAGCGGTTCTGCGCATGGTCGTCGCGAATCGTGAATCGGCCGACCTTGAGCGGCTCGGTCGCGTCGAAGCGCCGCGCCATCGACGATACCGCACCGCTCTCGACGGCCAGCGCGGCGGCAATCGGCTTGAAGGTGGAGCCGAGCTCATAGACCGATTGCGTGACGTTGTTCATCGGCGCCACGGTGCCGTTGACGTTGTTCGGATTGAAGCTCGGCAGCGAGACCATGCCCAGCACTTCGCCGTTCGCCACGTCGAGGATCACGCCCGCCGCGCCGGCTGCCTGGAAATCGGCCATCGCGCGCGCCAGCTCATTCTCCAGCGCCGCCTGCACGCGCAGGTCGATCGAAAGCTGCACCGGCTCGGAGCGCGCCTCGGGATCGGTGAGCTGCGCGTCGAGCACGCGCTCCATCCCGCGCAGCCCCTTGCCGTCGCGGTTGACGTAGCCGAGCACATGCGCCGCCAGCGCTCCCTGCGGATAGAGCCGCTCGGGCTCGCGGCTGAAGCCGATGCCCGGCTCGCCCAGCGCGTTCACCTGCGCCACCAGCTCGGGCAGCGCGCGGCGGCGCAGATAGCGGAAGCTCGTGTCCGCGGTCAGCTGGCGATGATACCAGGCGGCGCTCTTCTCGGGCATCAGCGCATGCAGCTCGCGCGCCAGCTCGGCCTTGTCGCCGATCACGCGATCGGGATGCACGCCGATCGTCCAGGCGTCGATGGTCCGCGCCAGCGGCGTGCCGTTGCGGTCGGCGATGTCGCCGCGCAGCGGCAGCAGCACCGCCGCGGTGTTGCGGATCGAACGCGGTTCGGCGCCGATGCCGAGCACCGCCAGCCGTACCAGAATCGCCAGCACCGCCGCGGCGAACAGCAGCAGCAGCATCATCAGCCGCACCTGCGCGACGGCGACCAGCGACGCACGCGCGCCGCCGGACCGCTCCTGCGCGGGAGGTGCGACCAGCACGATCACTGCAGCGACGCCCGTTCGGCCTGTGCGCTTTGCCGCAGTTCGGCGAGCGTGCCCGCGCTCAGCAGCCTGTCGTCGAGCATCGCAACCGCTTCGCCGGCGCCGCGCTCGATCAGGCGGTTGTCGCGCTGGGCATAGCGCACCGGGCCGCGCACGGGCTCGCGCTGGCGCTCCTGCTCCGGCGCAGCGGCGCGGGCGGGCGCCGGGGTCGGCGCGGCGCGCACTGCAGGCCTCGGCGCGACATTCTCCGCCTGCTCGATCGGCGCGGCCGCCGTCGGCGAGGGCGCATCGGCCGGCACCAGCAGCGAGGCGTGCTGCAATCCGCCCTCCATCGCGTCGAGGCTGGCGAGCTGCTGCGCATCGGCAAGATACTGGTCCGGGCCCGGCGCCGCCATCGCCAGCACGTCGCCGTTCCAGCGCTGCAGCTGCGCGAAGTTGGCGCGCGTGTTGAACTCGGTCTCCAGGTCGCGGATGTCCTTGTGCGCCTTCGCGATCGCCGCTTCCATCGCGGCGAGATCGGCGCGCTCGGCGGCGACCTGGCTGGTCACCAGATAACAGGCGGGCGCCACGATCATGCCGCAGAGGAACCAGCCCAGTCCCTTCAAGCCATAATCCGCCATCACTCTACTCCTTCACGCGTCGACCAGGGGGCGGCCGCGGTCCGCTGCGCCACGCGCAGCGTCGCCGACCGGGCCCTTGGGTTTCGGGCGATTTCCGCCTCGCTGGCGCGCACCGCGCGCCGGGGTGTTTCAAAACTCGGCTCTGCCCGATCGCGGATGACCGGGCGATGACGCGATCCCGCAGGCTCGGATCCGCTGCGCGTCCGCAGGAAGCGCTTCACGATCCGGTCCTCCAGGCTGTGGAACGTCACCACCGCCAGCCGCCCGCCCGGCTTCAGCACGCGCTCGGCGGCCTCCAGCCCCTCGGCCAGTTCGTCGAGCTCGCGATTGAGGTGGATGCGGATGGCCTGGAACGCCCGCGTCGCCGGGTCCTTCTTCTCGTGCGGCCGATGCCCTAACGCTTTCCTAACCACGTTCGCGAGTTCGGAAGTCCGCTTAAGGGGCCTTGCGGAGACGATCGCCGCAGCCACCCGGCGCGAGCGCGGCTCCTCGCCATAGCGATAGAGCACGTCGGCGATCTCGCCTTCGTCGGCGGTGTTCAGCCATTCCGCCGCGGTCAGCCCCGATCGGCTCATGCGCATGTCGAGCGGCCCGTCGGCCTGGAACGAAAAGCCGCGATCGGCCTCGTCGAGCTGCATCGACGAGACGCCGATATCCATCGTCACGCCATCGACCGGCGCGAGCCCGCGACGGTCCAGCTCGCCCTCCATCGCGGAGAAAGGCGCCTCGATCAGCACCAGCCGCCCGCCGCTCGCCGCGAGCAGCGGCTGACCGCCCTCGATCGCGTTCGGATCGCGATCGAAGGCGGCCACCTCGGCTCCCCGCTCGAGGAACGCCCGGGTATAGCCGCCCGCCCCGAAGGTCGCGTCGACATGCCTCTCGCCAGGCACGATGGCGAGCGCCGCGACGACTTCGTCGAGCAGGACGGGGATATGGGGGGCGTCGTGCGTCACAGCGCGACTCCCTTCTGCTGGCACAGGAATTCGCACATCTCGCGCAGGAAGGGATCGACGTCGGGCGCCTGCATCAGCTGCTCGGGCGCCCAGATGTCGAAAGTATCGCCCGCGCCGGAGAAAAAGGCCCAGCGGCCGATCTTCGCCTTCTGGCGGAAGAAGGTGGGCAGCACGAAGCGGCCGCTGCCGTCGAACGGCGCCTTTTCCACCTGACCGAAGGCGCGGCGCTTGGCGCGCAGATCGACGGTTTCGCCGCGGTCGATCGCCAGCCGCTCGATGCGCTCGAGCCGCGCATGCAGCTCCTTCGACCAGGCAAGATCATAGGCAGTGAGGCAGGGATCGATTTCGCTCATGCCGACGACGACCTGGCGCACGTCGGAATTCCGCTCGGCCGCGTTGCGCAGGTCGGCGGGGATCGCGACGCGACCCTTTTCGTCGACCGACTGCAGCGCGAAGCCTTCGTAGAGTTCCCGATCCGTCACGCGCACCCCTGCACGAGGCACGCACTTTCCCGCCCCGGGAAGCGCGGTCGCGTGACCGGCCCCGGCTGCACCCAGCCGACGGAGAAAAGGGACGTGCCCCCTTAACCATCATTGGTAGCAAGAAACGCATTGGGAGGCAACGGGCCAGACGGGGATTACAGGGGAATTAGCCCCACTCAGCCCCTTTTGCCACCAGAGTTTTATTTAACTTCTGCTTTTGTTCTTTGTTCGTTTTCCCCCTTCTCCGGCAGATACATGGTTAATCGCGCCGCTGCGGCCGGAATGGGGGCAAATCCCCCGCGATCCCCGAAATGCCCGCCGCCGTCGCGTGAGACTCCGCTTCGGCGGCGCATGCTCGACGGATCAGCCGCGCGCTCAGCAGGTGCCCCGGCGATGCAGAGAGGGGCCGCGCCTGTTGCGGAGGGAATGGTGGACCGTAAGCGCCCCGGCCTTGCGGCGCACGGCCGGTCTCCCATCGCGCCTCGCGCGCCCTGGTGAGGCAAATGCTTGTGGGGCCAATGCGGTTCGGGGTGCCCGGCGCCGTTGAGCCCCTGTCCTGCAAGAAGTGGCCCGGCGGGCCGCGCCTAGCGCTCCCGCTCCGCCTGGGATTCCGCCTCCGCGCGCAGCGCCGCCTCGCCTGCTTCGCGCTGTGCCGCGCGCTGCGCCTCGAGCTGCCGGGCGATCGCCGAAGCGTCGACCGATTCGGTCGCGGCGGTGCTCGGCGGCGCGACGCCCAGCTCGGCGAGCGGCTCGTCGCTCTGCTCGGCGGTGGTGTTGCCGCTGCTCTCGGCCGTCATGTTCGCGACGACATCGGCCTTGGGCGCCCCCACCGCGGACACCGGATCGTCGCGATTGGCCGAAGTGAAGATCGCGCTGGCGAGCCCCATCAGGATGAGCACCATCGCCAGCCCGGTCATGCCGACCCGAACGCGCTGCATCGCCTGTGCTGAATCCTGCGAACCCGGTCTCATCACTGTGGCATAAATGTAACGCCGGAAATCGGCGCTGTCATCCTTCAGGAACGTTCCTGTTCGAGACGCAGCGGAACCGGCAGCCCCTTCGCCGCCAGCCACTCGGGATTGTACAGCGACGACAGATATCGAAATCCGGTGTCGCACAGGATGGTGGCGATGCGCTTGCCCGGCCCCAGCTCGCGCCCCAGCCGCACCGCGCCCGCCACGTTGATTCCCGACGAAAGGCCCAGGCACAGCCCCTCCTCGTCGAGCAGCCGGCGCACCCATTCGAGCCCTTCCTCGTCGGAAATGCGAAACTGCGTATCGACCGGCGCGCCTTCCAGATTGGCGGTGATCCGCCCCTGCCCGATCCCCTCGGCGACCGACGATCCTTCGGATTTCAGCTCGCCATGCGCATAATATTCGTACAGCGCGGCGCCATGCGGATCGCTGAGCGCGATGGTGACATCGGGATCCTTCTCCTTCAGCCCCAACCCCACGCCGGCCAGCGTGCCGCCGGTCCCCACCGCGCAGGTGAAACCGTCGACCCGGCCTTCCATCTGCTGCCAGATCTCCTCGGCGGTGCCGACGATATGCGCCTTGCGGTTGGCGATATTGTCGAACTGATTGGCCCAGATCGCGTTCGGCGTCTCCTCGGCGATGCGGCGGCTGGTGTGCACGAAATGGCCGGGGTTCGAATAGGGTGCGGCCGGAACCAGGACGAGCTCGGCGCCCAGCGCGCGCAGCGTGTCCATCTTCTCGCGGCTCTGCGTCTCGGGCATGACGATGATCGTCCGATAGCCCTTGGCGTTGGCGACCAGCGCCAGCCCGATGCCGGTGTTCCCCGCCGTCCCCTCGACGATCGTGCCGCCCGGCTCGATCAGCCCGCGCGCCTCGGCGTCCTGGACGATGAACAGCGCCGCCCGGTCCTTCACCGAAGCGCCGGGATTGGCGAATTCGCACTTGCCGAAAATGTCGCAGCCGCTGGCCTCGCTCGGCCCCTTCAGGCGCACGAGCGGCGTGTTGCCGATAAGGGCGAGCGTGTCGGAAGTCGCATGCATGGCCGCTAGATAGGGACGCAGGCGGCGCCTCGGCAAGCAAGCGAAACTTGAGGGCGCTGTCGGTTCGGTCCGCTACTCCGCCGCCGTTTCGTTCGCCGCCGTCGGATCGGCTTCGGCATCCTCCAGCCCCTGCCCCGCGCAGCCGCGGAGCAGCACGTCCCCCAGCCGCAGCTGCGCGGTCAGCGGCAGTGCGTTCTCGGGCGTGCCCGCCTCGGTGCAGGGTTCGACGGTCAGCGTCAGCACCGCCGGAGTGCCTTCGGTGTTCTGGGTGGTGTAGACGGCGCTGTCGCCGGTCAGTTCGGGCGCGACGAAATAGAGCTGCTGCGGCTCGGGCGCGTCGCCGGCATGGTCGAAATAATAGATTGTGCCGGGCGCCAGATCGACCATCCAATAGGGATCGTTGCCGAAGGCGCGCACCGGCTGGGACAGATCGACGGGTCCGAGCATCGGACCGCCTGCCAGTGTCGAGACATTCTCCTCGACCGCGTCGTTCGCCGGCAACGCCTCTTCGCCGCCGCCGCATCCCGCCAGCAGCGCCGCCGCTATCCCCGCCATCAACACGCGCATCCGCCTCTCCTGTCGCAAGCGCACGAACCCTGTCTTCCGCCGCCGCCGCCGTCAACGCAGGCGTCGCGTTGCAGGGCGCTCGGCGGGACTGTCCTACAGGCGTGCGTTCCGCTATTGTTCCGCATCCCTCTTGCGAGTCGCGCAATGATCGAACAGCCGGGCGCAACTTTCGCGATGAATCGCCGCGAAAACTGCGAAGCGAAGCCGCTTGCGCTGCCGCCCCGCCCGCTGCGCTGGCTGTTTCTCGATCTCAACAGCTATTTCGCCAGCGTCGAGCAGCAGCTCCAGCCCGAATTGCGCGGGCGGCCGGTGATCGTCGCGCCGGTCGATGCCGACACCACCGTCGCCATCGCCGCTTCGGTCGAAGCGAAGCGCTTCGGCATCGGCACCGGCACGCCGGTGTGGGAAGCGAAGCGCAAGTGCCGCGATCTCGTCATCACGCCCGCCCGGCACGATCGCTACGTCGCCTTTCACGAAGCCGTGATCGCCGAGGTCTGGCGCCATGTCCCGGTCGACAAAGTCTGTTCGATCGACGAAGTCGCCTGCCGGCTGCTCGACAATGAGAACAGCCCCGAGGCGGCGGTGGCGCTGGCAGGGCGGATCAAGGCGGGCATCCGCGCCAATGTGGGCGAATGCCTCACCAGTTCGATCGGCATTGCGCCCAACCGGCTGCTCGCGAAGCTCGCGTCGGATCTGCGCAAGCCCGACGGGCTGGTGGTGCTGACCGCCGACATGCTGCCGCACGCGCTCTACCCGCTCAAGCTGCGCGACATCGCCGGGATCGGCGCCAAGATGGAGCGGCGGCTGGCGCAGGACGGCATCCTCGACATCCGCCAGCTCTGCGCCCGCCGCCCGCGCGAGGCGGGGAGCGCCTGGGGCGGGGTGAACGGCGACCGGCTGTGGTATCTGCTCCATGGCTTCGACTTGCCCGAAAAGCCGACGCAAAGCCGCACCATCGGCCACAGCCACGTCCTGTCGCCGCAGCGGCGCGGGCTGGAGCCGGCCCGGCTCACTGCGCGGCGCCTCGCGCTCAAGGCCGCGGCCCGGCTGCGCCGCAAGGAATATCGCAGCCGGCTGCTCGTGCTCCATGGCCGGTTCGAGGACGACAAGACCGTCTGGCGCACCAGCGTCCGCCTGCCCGCCACGCAGGACAGTTTCGCGATCCTCGCCGCGCTCGACCGGCTCTGGCCGCGGCTCGCCGAGGCGGGGCGCGCGCGTCCGGGCGGGTTCCGCCTGCGCATGATCGGTGTCACTCTGTGCGAGATAGAGCCCGTCGGCGCCGATCAGGGCTCGCTGTTCGCCGCGCTCGATCCGGGCGATCCGCTCGCGCGCGAGACGCGCACGCTTGCGCTCAGCCGGGCGATGGACCGGCTCAACGCGCGCTTCGGCCGCAACGCCGTGAGCGTCGGCCCGCTCAACGGAGGGCGGCTCGATCGGATCGGCACCGGCATCGCTTTCGGCCGCATCCCCGAGGCAAGCGAGTTTCACGAATGAGTGCGGCCTTGCACGCGACAAGTTATATTGTTACGCGAACCTGAACCGATCGGCATCATTGCGATGCAAAAACTCACAACCCCCGCAACAAGCCCTATCTTGACGATTGTTGCTGCATCAGCGAAGCATATCCTATGAAGAAATTCACCCTTTGCACCGCCGCCGCCGCTGCGCTTCTCTCGCTCGCGGCCTGCCAGAACGAGGTCGAGGAAGTCGACAGCCGCGCGCCCGATCCGATGGCGTCCGAGCTGGCGAACGCCGCGCCGGTCGAGCTGCCGCCGGCGATCAGCGCCAGCGTCACCTTCCGCTGCCAGCCGGGCAACGAAGTCATCGCCGTCGACTTCTTCACCGGCGACGAGCAGGCCAATCTGCGCGTCGATCCCGAGGCGCCGACCGGCACGATGCTGCGCGCCGAAGCCGCCGGCCAGCCCTACACCGGCGAAGGCTATACGCTCACCGGCGACCGCACCGGCGTGACACTCGACCAGCCCGAAGGGCCGACGCTCACCTGCAGCACCTGATCGGGCGCGAAACTCCATCACCAGCGGGGCCGGCGAAGCGATTCGCCGGCCCTTTTTCGTTGCACCCGCGGCGCGCAGGCTGCACCTTCGGGGTAGTCGAAAAGCGGAGGAATCGGGGCTTGGCGACCATCGCGATCTACAGCCTGAAGGGCGGCGTCGGGAAAACGACTCTCGCGGTCAATCTCGCCTGGTGTTCGGCGATCACCTCGGCGCGGCGGACTTTGTTGTGGGATCTCGATCCCCAGGCCGCCTCGACCTACCTCGCCGGAGTACAGCCCAAGGCGAAGGATCCGGCGCAGGCGGTCTTCACCAAGGACATCGAGCCATCGAAGCTGGTCTGCCGCACCGACATCGAACGGCTCGACCTGATCCCCGCCGACACCTCGCTGCGCACGCTCGACCTGCTGTTCCACGAGATCGACAAGAAGAAGCGGCTCGCCAAGCTGCTGGGCCAGCTCGACAAGGCCTATGATAGGATGCTGCTCGATTGTCCGCCGGGGCTCACCGAAACCAGCGAGCAGGTGATGCGTGCCGCCGATCTGATCGTCGTGCCCGTGATCCCCTCCCCACTCTCCGCCCGCGCGTTCGAGGAAGTGTCGCGGCATCTCGGCAAGCAGAAGGGCAAGACTGCGCTGATGCCGGTCCATTCGATGGTCGACCGGCGGCGCAAGCTCCACGCCGAAGCCTTGGAGCATCATCCCGACTGGCCGGTGATCCCGATGGCGAGCATCGTCGAATCGATGGCGGTCCGGCGTCGGCCCGTCGGGGGCTTCGCGCCGCGCACCGCCGCCGCGCGTGCCTTCGCCGATCTCTGGCAGGCGATCGAGCGGCGGCTGGCGGCGCAGTCCTGACCCGATGAGTCACCCGATCCGGCATAGTCAGGAAATCGACCCCGAACTGGTGCTGCGGGCGTATGCCATGGGCGTTTTTCCCATGGCGGACCATCGCGCCGCCTCGAGTGTCTATTGGGTGGAGCCCAAGCTGCGCGGCGTGCTGCCGCTCGACGGCTTTCATCTCTCCAAGTCGCTGCGCAAGACGATCGTCGCCGACCGCTTTCGACTGACCGCCGACGCAGCGTTCGAGGACGTGCTGGCGCTCTGTGCCGAAGCGTCGGAGGACCGCCCGGATACGTGGATCAACGGACCGATCGCGCAGGTCTTCACTCGGCTTCACCGCCGCGGCTTCGCCCATTCGATCGAATGCTGGGACGGCGACCGGCTGGCCGGCGGCCTCTATGGACTTGCGCTGGGCCGCGCCTTTTTCGGCGAGAGCATGGTCACGCGCGTTCGCGATGCATCGAAAGTGGCGCTTGCCTGGCTGGTCGCGCGGCTGAAGGTCGGCGGCTTCACGCTGCTCGACTGCCAGTTTCAGACCGACCACCTGGCCTCAATGGGCGCAGTGGAAATCCCGCGCGACGCTTATCTGTCGCTGCTGTCCTCGGCGCTCGGCGACTCCGCAGGCGGCGTCGGCTCCGGTGCGCTCTCCGCGCTGTCCTCGGCAGGCGCATTCGGCGCACTCGACCGGCTGGTGACTGCGGCTGTTCCGCCGCCCGAAGCCACGGCGGCGGCCGAAACCGTCGCCGGGCCGCTGTCGGGGAAAGTCATCGCACAGCTTTTGGGCCACACGTCGTAGATGCCGTGGCGGACGACGTTCAGCGCCGGCCGCTCCTTGTAGAGCCAGCCGGAGAACACTCGGTTCCAGCTCTCGTCGAACTGCTGGACGTCCAGCTGAACGAACGCGCCGGTATACTCATCCGGCTCCCACGGTGCCGTCTTTTCGCACGCGCGCAGCCGCACGATCATGTCGCCCCATCGCGCCGCCTGACCGGGCCGCAGTTCCACTTCGCGGGTTTCGCCGTTCCGCTTGTTGAGCAGGCCGAGCACGGCGACTCGCTCCGCCATCGGAGTCGCGCCTTCGGTGAGCGCGGCCGATCCCGTGCCGACGGTCACCACCTCCGCACCGGACGCATCGAGCCCCGGCGCGGGCGGTGCCGCGCTCGTCACGATCTCGTCGATCGCGGCGTTGCCGTTTTCCTCCGATTCGCCTGAGCAGCCGGCGAGCACCAGCAGCAGCAGCGCCGCGCCTCCCCCGATCGGCCCGATGCGCATCATGCGTCGGGCGTCCACGCCTCATAGTCGCCAGTGGCGCGCACCCGCTGTCCGCCCGCGTCGAGCGCGCCCGGGGGGCGATAGGCGAGCGCAGTACCCGTGAGATTAGGCACCGGCGGCTTCTGCCAGGCGCGCACCGGCGGCAGCGCGGCGTCAGGCCGTTCCTCGATCTGATGGTGGAGCCAGCCGAACCATTCCGGCGGCACGCGGCTCGCGTCATTTGCGCCGCTGTAGATCACCCAGCGGCGGGGTCGGCCATGTACGTCCTTGCCGCCCTCGTAATAGACGTTGCCGAGCGAATCCTCGCCCACCTTGTCCATACCGCGAAGGCTGAGACGCGTGCCGATGGTGGCGCCATCCCACCAGGTAAAGATCGACTTCAAAATGCCCATGGTCCGCCGATTAGCCCGGAGGCGGGCGGCGGGCAATGGCCCGCTGTATCCCGCGACATGCCAGTGCGCCCGCTTCGCTGTGCCGGCAGCCCGAACTCAGCCGCCCTGCCCCGGCCAGCGCACGGTATCGCCCTCGGAGATCCCGAGATCGGCGGTGCGTCCGCCCACCACCTCGAGCACGGCGCTGACCGGCTCGCCCGAGCGGATGCGATCCTGCGAATAGGGAATCGTGTTCTCGACGATTCGCGCGATCGTGCCGTCCGCGCGGATGAAGATGATGTCCAGCGGAGTCGGCGTGTTCTGCATCCAGAAACTCGCCTCGCGCGGCGGCCCGCCTTCCGCCGGATAGGGAGTGAAGATCATGGCGTCGTCGGGCCCCAGATCGGTGCGATACATCAGCCCGCGGTCCTGCTCCTGGCGTGTCGCCGCCACCTCGGCATTGAAGGTGTGGCTGCCCTCCCCGGTTTCGATCGTCACCGGGATCTTCGCGGCGGCGACAGTGCCCGCCGACTGGTTCGCGCCTGCATCACCGCGGCAGCCGGCGGCAAGCACGAGGAAGCCGGCCGCGAGAGCGGTTCCGAAAGCACGCATACGGATCATGAGTTCAACAGTTCCTTTCGACGGCCGCCGCGAGCGGTCCTTTTTCGCCTTCGACGATTCGCGCGCGCAGCGGCTCGCCGGGCTCAACCTCCTCGATCCCGGCCCGCCGCAGCGTCTCGATATGGACGAATATATCGCCCGGTTTCGACTCACGCACCAGGAATCCATAGCCCTTCAGGCGATTGAACCACTTGACCGCGACCGGCTCGAACGGCCCGGCGGAGGCGATCAGCTTCAGCCGGTCCGCGGATTCGGTGCAACGCGGACGCTGCGGCTCCACTGCTTCGCTCAGATCGATCGCCGTGATGCTGCGCGCCTGCAGGCCGCGCTCCCGGCGCACCGCAACGCATTCGATTCGCGCGCCTTCCGGGAGGCTGCGCCGGCCATGTTCCTGCAAGACAGTGAAATGGACGAGAATGTCTCCGGCCGTACCATCGTCGGCGACGACGAATCCGAACCCGCGCGTGACGTCGAACCATTTGACGACGCCCGACAAGAGCTGTCCCTCGCGATCCTCCGCCGAGTCCAGTTCATCGGACTCGAGCGCCGCGACCTCATATTCGTGTTGCGCTCGCTGCGTCTCGGCACGCATTTTCGTTGTCCCCCGAGGAACGACATTAACACAGCATTTCCCAGAAATGGAATTGCTTTGTGCTAATCCGTCTCCAGCAGTGTCTCGGGGTCGTCTCCCGGCGCCATCCGGGCAATCGTCCGCGCCAGCGCGAGCGAATGCCCGGCGCGCACCATTGCCGCCACCTGGCGCTCGCGGAGATCGCGGTCCGCCGCTTCCCGGCCATAGGGCCCGATCCGCCGCCGTCGGGCGAAGGCGAGCGCGCTTGCGGTCGCCTCCGCCTCCGCAGCCGGGATGACTGCGGCCGCATCGCTTTCGTCAATGCCGGCGAAATAGAGCGCCTGGCGGACGCGGCGTGCGCCAAGACCGCGCCGGGCCATTGCCGCCGCGCGCGATTCGGCGAAGCCGCGATCGTCGACATAGCCGAGCTGGGCCATCCGCTCGGCCAGCGCAGCAGTGTCCGCCGGTCTCTCGCCGGCCCAGCCCCGCTCGCGCAGCTTGCGCTCGAGATAGGCCGACAGCCGGGCACGCGTGGTCGCATAACGCTCGACATAGCGTAGCGCGAGCCGCTCCAGAGCTGCGGGATCGAGCGGTTGCGGAGGACGACGTTCGCGGCGCATGCGCCATGATTGTGCCACAGTGCCAACCGATTTTGAACGAGAGTGCGTAGCAGAGCCGAGCGCAGTGGTACTGCGTGGGGGAACTTCGGCCTGCCACGGTAGGGGCACGGGAAAGAATGGAATTGGACGTTACGGGATCGCTCGACACCATCGCGGCAACGCCGGCGACACTGGCTCCGACGCCGACCGATGATACCATATTGCCGCGCCGGCTCGCCGATTTCGCGACACTCGGCGAGGCGCTGGACTATGCCGCGCGGGGTGTTCGCGGGTTGAATTTCCACGATGCGCGGGGAAAGCTTGCGCGGGCATACAGCTTCGCGGAGTTGCGCGCGGATGCGCTTGCGCAGGCGCATCGCCTGATCGCGGCAGGCGTGCGCCCGCAGGATCGTATCGCGCTGATCGCGGAAACGGGAACCGAGTTCGCCAGCCTCTTCTTCGGCGTGGTCTATGCCGGGGCCTGGCCGGTGCCGCTGCCGCTGCCGACCTCGTTCGGCGGCGCGAGTTCGTACATCGAGCAACTGCGCGTCCAGCTCTCGAGCTGCGATCCCTTGATGCTGATCTATCCGGCCGAGCTTTCGGCGATGGCGAAAGAGGCTGCACGGATCGCGGGTGTCCAGGGGATGGACTGGGACAGCTTCGGCAAACGCCCGGCGCCGCCGGCGGAACTGCCGCCCGCATCCACCGACGACATCGCCTATCTGCAATATTCGAGCGGATCGACTCGCTTTCCGCACGGCGTCGCGATCACGCACCACGCGCTGCTCAACAATTTGTCCGCGCACAGTCACGGAATGGAGCTTCAGGAAGGCGATCGCTGCGTTTCCTGGCTGCCCTGGTATCACGACATGGGGCTCGTCGGCTGCTTCCTGTCGCCGGTCGCGAACCAGGTTTCGACCGATTATCTGAAGACAGAGGATTTCGCCCGGCGTCCGCTGGCGTGGCTCGACCTCATCAGCCGCAATCCGGGCACTACCCTCTCCTATTCGCCGACGTTCGGCTACGACATCTGCGCGCGCCGCATGTCGAGCCAGACCAAGGCGAGCGAGCGTTTCGATCTCAGCCGCTGGCGCGTGGCCGGCAATGGCGCCGACATGATCCGGCCCGACGTGATGCAGTCGTTCGTCGATGCCTTCGCCGACGCCGGGTTTCAGGCTTCGGCCTTCCTTCCGAGCTATGGCCTGGCCGAGGCGACACTGGCCGTGTCGATCATGCCTCCCGGCGAAGGTATCCAGGTCGAACTCGTCGAGGAGACCCAGCTATCGGGGGCCAGCCATGGCGCCGATCGGCCGCAGCGCTTCCGCGCCATCGTCAACTGCGGCAAGCCGGTAAAGGACATGGAAGTCGAAATCCGCGAAGAGGATGGCACGCCGCTACCCGAGAAGGCGATCGGCAAGCTCTGGTGCCGCGGCCCCAGCGTGATGGTGGGCTATTTCCGCGACGAACCCGCCACCGCCGCCTGCATGAAGGACGGTTGGCTCGATACCGGCGACATGGGCTATATTTCCGAAGGCTATGTCTACATCGTCGGGCGCGCCAAGGACATGATCATCGTCAATGGCCGCAATCACTGGCCGCAGGACATCGAATGGGCGGTCGAGCAGTTGCCCGGCTTCAAACAGGGCGACATCGCGGCCTTCGCGATAACCACGCCGGGCGGCGAGGAGACCCCCGCGGTGCTCGTCCAGTGCCGTACCTCCGACGAGCAGGAACGCGTGCGTCTGCGCGAGGAAATCCGCGAACGCGTGCGTTCGGTCACCGGCATGAACTGCGTCATCGAACTGGTTCCGCCGCGCACGCTCCCGCGCACCAGCTCGGGCAAGCTCAGCCGCGCCAAGGCACGCAATCTCTACCTTGCCGGCGAAATCAAGCCTTACGACATCGCGGCCTGACCGAATCGTAACCCTACTGGTCCGCCGCCGGATTCCGTCTCCGGCGGCCGCGGCTTCGCGTCCGCTCGCCTTCGGTTGCGACTGACTGGAACTGTCCGCAGCGCATGCTTTTTTTTCCGCGACCGGGCGCGTCTAACCTCTCGATAACCTCCGCAAGCTATTGCCGCGGTGTGACCAGTCAGACCAACTCGCAATTTGCCAAGCCGAGGATCGACGCGCGGGCGCTGCTCGGGCTTTACGACCCCGCGGATACGACCGACTGGGGCCCGATTCGCGCTGCGCAGATGCATGCCGGCAGTCAGCTTGCCTTGTTCATGCTCGGCGCGAATGTCGTCGGCGCGGCGCTGGTCGTGCTGATTCTCGCGCCGCTGGTGCCCCTGTGGCAGCTCGCAAGCTGGAGCGCTGTTGCCGCCGCAGTCGCTTCAGCCGTCGCTTTCCGCCGCCTCGCGGTGCGCAACGGCACCGGTACGACCGCGACGCTCGCGCATGTGCGCGATACGGTGCTCGACGGTGTCTCGCTTGGCGCCGTCTGGTCGGTGCCGCCGCTTGCCTTCGGCTATGCCGCGGATGCGAACGCGATCCTCGGACTGTGGACCGTCCTCTCGTTGTTGATGACTGCCTCGGCAGTCGCGATGGCGGCGCTTCCGCTCGCGACCATCGTGTTCGTCAGCATTGTCGGCGTCTCGATGGCGGCGACGCTGGCGCTGGGGATCGGATCGCCGGTGTTGGCCGGAGCGGCATTGCTGTTCACGCTGCTGCTGACGATGGCGACGTTCGCGCGCGGCAAGGCGCTGGTGGTCATCCGCGCCGGCGAAATGGCGATCGCCGAGCGCGACGAGACGGTGAGTCTGCTGCTGCGCGAATTCGAGGAATCGGGCTCGGACTGGCTGTGGGAAATCGATGCGCAACGCCGCGTGGTGCGCGCAAACCCGCGCTTCGCCGTCTCGCTGGGCGTCGATCCCAAGGCGATCAACGGGATGCCCATTCTTCAGGTGCTCGCCGGCCCGACCTGGGAAGCCGGCAATTTCGCAGCCGGATTGCGCGAACTCGCCGAGAAGCTGAAGGCGCGCGAGCCGTTCCGCGATCTGCTGCTGCCGGTCTATGTCGATGGCGCCGAGCGCTGGTGGGAAATGGCCGCCAGCCCGCGATTCGACGATCGCGGCGCCTTCCGCGGGTTCCGCGGTGTCGGTTCGGACGTGACCGAGCAGCGCGAATCGGCGGATAAGATCAACAAGATGGCGCGCTTCGACACGTTGACCGGACTGCCGAATCGCCTGTTCATCAACGAAGCGCTCGCCAAGGCGATGGGCGAGGCCGAGAAATGGGGCGCGCGCTGCGCCTTCATGATGATCGACCTCGATCGCTTCAAGGCAGTCAACGATACGCTCGGTCACCCGATCGGGGATCGCCTGCTCGGGCGCGTTTCGGAGCGCCTGCAACAGCTCATCACCGAAAACGAGATGATCGGCCGTCTGGGCGGCGACGAGTTCGCCGTGGTTGTCGGCGACGCCTCGGACACCGTCCGGGTAGAACGGCTCGCACACACGATCATCGAGACCTTGTCGCGCCCGTACGAGGTCGATCAGCACACGCTGTACATCGGTGCATCAGTGGGGCTTGCGATCGGGCCCCGGGACGGGCGCACGGCCGAAATGCTGATCCGCTCGGCGGATCTTGCTCTTTATCGGTCGAAGGACGCGGGCGGCGGCGTCTTCCATGCCTATGAACCGCAGCTCCACATGGCCGCCGAAGAACGGCGCGTGCTGGAAATCGCACTGCGCACCGCAGTCGAGAACAACCAGATGCACCTCAACTACCAGCCGGTGGTGGATGCCGCGAGCGGGCAGTTGATGGGCTTCGAGGCGCTGCTGCGCTGGACGCATCCGGAGTTCGGCAATGTCTCTCCGGCCAAGTTCGTGCCCCTGGCCGAAGACGCACGGCTGATCGGACATTTGGGCGAATGGGTTCTGCGCGCCGCGTGCGACGAGGCCGCCCGCTGGGATTCGTCGATCCGGGTGGCAGTGAACGTCAGCCCCGAGCAGCTCCACAATCCCGCTTTCGTCGGCGTGGTCGCTCAGGCGCTCGCACAATCCGGGCTGCCCGCCGATCGTCTCGAGCTGGAAGTGACCGAAAGCGTCTTCATGCGCGAAGGCACCGCAGCCGTGCAGGTGCTCGACAAGATCCTCGATCTGGGCGTGCGCCTGAGCCTGGATGATTTCGGCACCGGCTATTCGTCGCTCGGCTATCTCAGCCGCACGCGCTTCTCGTCGATTAAGATCGACCGCAGTTTCGTTCAGGGGGCGTCGAAAGGCACGAAAGAGGCCATCGCCATCATCCGCGCTGTCGTCGCGCTCGCCGACAGCCTGGGCATGGCCACGACGGCCGAAGGCGTCGAAACCGAGGACGAGCATCACATGGTGCAGGCGCTGGGATGCACCAAGGTGCAGGGCTATTATTTCGGGCGGCCGCTTCCTGTGGAGGAAGCACGCGGTCTCGCCATCCGGCGCCCAGGAAACTATGCGGCGGCGTGAACGTCGCGCTTGCCGAATGCGCGGGCTGCGGTTACATCCGCCAGCCGCACAGGGGCGTAGCTCAGCTGGTTAGAGCGTCGGTCTCCAAAACCGAAGGCCCTCGGTTCGAATCCGAGCGCCCCTGCCATCACCGCCGCGAACCCATGGCGGCCGCGGAGCGCGTGTTCCGGGGGGATTGATGTTTCGCGCCTTGTACGACTGGATGCTCCGCATGGCGCATCATCGCCACGCGATGCGCAGCATGGCGGCGGTGTCGTTCGCCGAAAGCTCCTTCTTTCCAATCCCGCCCGACGTGATGCTGATCCCGATGGTGCTCGCGCGGCGCGAGAAGGCTTATTGGATCGCTACCGTCTGCACGCTCGCATCGGTGGCGGGTGGAATCTTCGGCTATGCGATCGGCTATTTCCTGTTCGATACCGTCGGCCAGTGGCTGATCGGACTCTACCATCTTGAGGACAAGGTCGTGGCACTGCGGGCGCTCTACGACGAATGGGGTGCCGCAGTTACGCTGACCGCAGGCGTGACGCCGTTGCCGTTCAAGCTGATCACCATCGCCAACGGCTTCTTCAGCTACAACTTCGCCTTTTTCGTCATCCTCGCGCTGGTTGGGCGCGGCATCCGCTTTTTCCTCGTGGCCGCACTTCTGAAACGGTTCGGCGCGCCCGTGCAGGCGTTCATCGAAAAGCGGCTCGATCTTTTTGCTTGGATTTTCCTTGCCTTACTTGCTGCGGGCTTTGCAGTTGTCACCATTATTTGATCTACATCTATATTGTTGCGGCGCTGCGCGTTGATGCGATGCGAAAACTATACTATACGACTGCCGCGCCCGATTCCGGGCGCTAAGTGAAAGGGAGCGTATGGCTTTCAAGAAGATCGCGGCATCGGCAGCCGCAATTGCCCTCGTGGCGTCGGCAGGTGTCGCGCAGGCAGCTGCTTCGGCGAATGCTCTGAGCCTCGCCCGCGCCAGCACGGCGGCGACGGAAGCGAATGATCAGGCGGCGGAGTTCAGCCCGCTGTTCATCATCGGCGGCATCGTCGGCGTGGTGGCGATCCTCGAAGTCACCGAAGCGATCAACATCTTCGGCGACGACGATCCCGACAGCCCGTGATTCCACGGCGCTTGCCGAAAGACTGAGGCGTCCCGGCCATCGCTGGGACGTCTCTTCTCTTTGTGGCGAAGCTCCTTGCGCCCGCAGCAGAATCGTTTCTGCAAAGAAACGAACGCGTAGTACTAAAAATGCACTCGCCTTGCCTCGGCGCGGCGACTTCGCGACAAGCGAGCGATGCCCTCTCCTGAAATCCTGTCGCTCACCGGCGCCTCGATTGAACCGATGATCGCCGAACTCGCGCGCCTGCGGATCGCCGTTTTCCGCGCATGGCCCTATCTGTACCAGGGCGACGAGCGCTACGAGCGCGAGTATCTGCGCGCTTTCGCCTGCGCGCCGCACGCGGTTCTCGTCGTCGCGCGCGACGGCCGAACGATCGTGGGAGCGGCCACTGCATCGCCTATGACCGGGCAAGATGCGGAGGTTAGATCCCCCTTCGCACAACGCAACATCCCGATCGACGACCTGTTTTATTTCGGCGAGTCGGTACTGCTGTCCGAGTATCGCGGCCGCGGCGTCGGCCACGCATTCTTCGATGCCCGGGAGGCGCACGCTCGCGCCTGCGGCGCCGACCGAACGACCTTCTGCGCCGTCGTCCGACCTTCCGACCACCCCCTCCGCCCTGCGGACAATCGCCCGCTCGACGGCTTCTGGCGCAAGCGCGGCTATGCCCCCGTGAAAGGGCTCACCACCAGCTTCGAGTGGAAGGACATCGATCGCGCGGAATCGGATCCGCACCCGATGCAGTTCTGGATGCGCGGCCTGCGCTAGCCTGCCGCTTGCACATGCCCCCGCGACTCGCTAGATGCGGTACCCAATCCGACAGCGTTGGTTGGCCGCACCGGTTCCTTTCGGAAGGACCGGGCAGCGGACCCGTGCCTCGCAGTCGCACGAAGAGAAGCGAGCAGAGACTGTGGCGAAAACCTCTCCCGTCGAATTCATGCGCCAGGTGCGCGCCGAGACCGCGAAGGTCGTTTGGCCGTCGCGCCGCGAAACGATCATGACCGGCGTGATGGTGATGATCATGACGACGCTGCTCGCGCTCTTCTTCTTCGGGATCGACTCGGTCTTCGACGCGATCGTCGGCGCGCTTCTGGCGCTGGCCGAATAAACAGGGAATCCAATGTCGCGCTGGTACATCATCCACGCCTATTCGGGCTTCGAGAACAAGGTTCGTGACGCGATCATGTCCGAGGCAACCCGCATGGGTCTCGAGCAGCTGGTCGAGAATGTCGAGGTTCCGACCGAGACCGTCACCGAGGTCCGCCGGGGCAAGAAGGTCCAGTCCGAGCGCAAGTTCTTTCCCGGCTATGTGCTCGCGAAGCTCGAGATGAACGACGACGTCTATCACCTGGTGAAGAACACGCCGAAGGTGACCGGCTTCCTCGGCTCGTCGGGCAAGCCGCAGCCGATCAGCGAGGCCGAGGCCGCGCGCATCCTCAACACCAAGGAGGAAGCCGCCGCCGCGCCGAAGCAGCAGGTCAAGGTCGATTACGAGATCGGCGACAGCGTAAAGGTGCTCGACGGCCCGTTCGCCAGCTTCAACGGCATCGTCGAAGAGCTCGACTTCGACAAGTCGAAGGTCAAGGTCAGCGTCAGCATCTTCGGCCGCGCAACGCCGGTCGAGCTCGATTTCGAACAGGTCGAGCGCTCGAAGTAATCGCCGGCAGGGCAACGTTCGAAAGAGGCCGGTGCCGCGAGGCGCCGGCCTCTTTCCGTTCGATCTCAGTCGATGCCGCGCCCGAAGCTGTAGGTCAGCGTGGCGCCGCCGAAGAACTGGTCGCGCGAACCATAGCTGCGCACCAGCGGCGAATCGGCCGCGGCGCCGACCAGCCGATCGTAGCGGACATAACCGTAGATCCCCCAGCGCGGGCTCAGCTGCGTCAGATAACCGGCCGCGGCGCCGACCGCATGGACGCCGCCGTCCGAGTCAAATTCGGGCAAGCCGGTGCGCGCCGCGGCGGCAGGCGAGACGCCAAAATAGGCCTCATGGTAGCTCTCGTCGGCCAGCGTGACGCGCGGCCCTGCCGAAAACAGCCATTTGTCGCCCTCGCGCAGGATATAGTCGGCGCTCGCCACGCCCACCCAGCCCTTGTGACCGCCGAGGCCGCGCCGCGCCTCGAGCCGCAACCGAACCGGCGCGTCGAACCGATATTCGACGAACCCGCCGAGTTCGAAGGTAAACCCGACCTCGTCGACTGCGGCGCCGACATCCTCGGGCTTGCGGGACCCTTCGAATCCGATTGAAGGCCCGAAGGCGAAACCGCCCGTCTCCAGCACCGCGAAGCCAGTCGATTCGTCCGGCGCCTCGAATTCGAGCGGCCCGCCGTCGTCGCTGCGGTCGACAACGAAGAACGGGCCGAGGCTCAGCGTATCGGCACCGGGATAGCTCGGCGTGAGTTGCGGGCCCACGCCGACGCGCCAGCGGTCGCCTCCGTCCCGATCCTGTGCTGCGACCGGAGCGGCAGCGCAGGTTGCGGCGGCAAGGATCGTCAGGCTGGCGATACGGCGATTCATAAAGTCCACTCCACTCGGTTCCAATGGCTGCCGAACGTGTAGCAGTCGACAAGTCTCCCGTCGCCTTGCGCAGTTGCTTCGGCGCCGGCTTTGCGCTAGACGCGCGCGCTTCCGGAGCATCGGCAATGGAACTGCGGGAGGCGGGGCCGTTTAGGCTCGGGCCGCTTGGACCGCTGAACTTGAACCGGGCGGCCGCACTGCCGGCTGCCCCGTGACAGAGTGAGAGCAATGGCAAAGAAGATTACCGGCTATATCAAGCTGCAGGTGCCTGCGGGCGCCGCAAACCCCTCGCCGCCGATCGGCCCTGCGCTGGGTCAGCGCGGCGTGAACATCATGGAATTCTGCAAGGCGTTCAACGCGGCGACCGGCGAGCTCGAAAAAGGCATGCCGATCCCCACGATCATCACCGTCTACGCCGACCGCAGCTTCTCGTTCGAGACGAAGACGCCGCCGGCCACCTTCCTCATCAAGAAGGCGGCGAACCTGAAGTCGGGCTCGAAGGAGCCGGGCAAGGTTTCCGCGGGCAAGATCGCACGGTCGAAGCTGACCGAGATCGCCGAAGTGAAGATGAAGGACCTGAACGCCAACGATCTCGAGGCCGCGACCAAGATCATCGAAGGCTCCGCCCGCGCGATGGGCCTCGAAGTGGTGGAGGGCTGAGATCATGGCGAAGCAGACCAAGAAGCAGCAGGCATGGACCGTCGACCGCGAGAAGCTGTACGGCGTCGATGAAGCGCTCAAGCTCATCAAGGACCATGCCAACGCCAAGTTCGACGAGACGATCGAAGTCGCGATGAACCTGGGCGTCGATCCGCGCCACGCCGACCAGATGGTCCGCGGCGTCGTCAACCTGCCCAAGGGCACGGGCAAGGACGTGAAGGTCGCGGTGTTCGCGCGCGGCGCCAAGGCCGAGGAGGCGCAGGCCGCCGGTGCCGATATCGTCGGCGCCGAAGACCTGATGGAAACCATTCAGGGCGGCACGATCGATTTCGATCGCTGCATCGCCACGCCCGACATGATGGGCATCGTCGGCCGTCTCGGCAAGGTGCTGGGGCCCAAGGGACTGATGCCGAACCCGAAGCTCGGCACGGTGACGATGGACGTGGCCAAGGCGGTCAAGGACGCCAAGAGCGGCCAGGTCGAATATCGCGTCGAAAAGGCCGGCATCATTCATTCCGGCATCGGCAAGGCGAGCTTCCCGACCGAAGATCTGCGCGCCAACTTCGACGCGCTGGTCGATGCGGTGGTCAAGGCCAAGCCGTCGGGCGCCAAGGGCAAGTACGTCCGCAAGATCGCGCTCTCGAGCTCGATGGGCCCGGGCGTGAAGGTCGATGTGGCGGAAGTCAGCGCCGCCTGAGGCCGCATCAGCCGAAGATAGGAAAGGGCCGGGAGCGATCCCGGCCCTTTTCGTTTCAGCAGGGTACGCAGCCAGGCATCGCCCCTGGACAGGGAGTCGCGCAACGCGCTCATGTGGGTATCGCGCGGATAGCGTACAAAGCCGCTATCTCGCCGACACCGGCTGTGACAGGAGCACGGCGATGCTGCTTTCAGCAAACAGCAAGCCGCTTTATGGTGGGAAGCACGCCGTCGCCGTTCAGGCTGTTCAGAAGGACTTGATTGGATGCCCCGGATCACCCGATCCACGTTTCTCGCCCTGACCGCCGCCGGCGGGATCGGCCTCGCGTTGCCGACGTCGGCGCAGACCGCGCGCCCGGCGCCGGCTCCCTCCCCTACACCGCTCGTCCAGCCGCTGCCGGGATCGCCGGCGGGGATGACCCCCGCCGCCGTGGCACCGCGCCCGCTCCCGGCCCTGAGCGCGCAACAGGCAGTCGAGCTGTCGGCGCTGCTGGCCGATCTCCACCATCGCCAGGGCCTGCGCTACGGCCCGACCGACGCGCGGCAACCCCTGGCGGGGGACGCTCTCGTGCGCGCCGCGCTCGACTATGCCCGGGCGGTCCATTCGGGACGCCTCGCTGCCGAGGATTTCCAGTCCGACTGGGGCCTGCGCCCCGATCCCTATGATCCTCTCCTCGCCTTTGCCGAGGCAGTCGCCCAGAACCGGCTCGAACAATGGCTGCGCGCGCTGCCGCCGCCCTATGCCGGCTACGACGGGCTGCGCGACGGCCTCGCGCGGTACCGCCAGGTCGAGGCGAGCGGTGGCTGGCGCGAAATCCCCGCTGGCGCGCCGCTGCGCGAAGGCGATACGGGCGCACGCGTTCAGGCGCTGCGCACGCGGCTCGCGGTCGAGGACGCGCAGGTGGTCGTCACCGGCCAGGTCTTCGACGCGGAGCTCACCGAAGCAGTGAAGCGCGCCCAGGCGCGCTACGGCCTGGGTCAGGACGGGATCGCCGGCGGCCGCACGCTGCGGGCGCTCAACAAGCCGGTTGCCGAGCGCATCCGCCAGATCATGGCGAACATGGAGCGCTGGCGCTGGATGCCGCGCGAGCTCCAGCCGCGCCGCATTCAGGTGAACATCGCCGCCGCGGTGCTCACCGTATTCGACGAGGATCGTCCGACCGGTTCGATGCGCGCGGTCACGGGCGCCCCCGGGCACGAGACGCCGATGCTGCGCTCCGAGATCCACAGCGTGGTCCTCAATCCGCCGTGGAACGTGCCGACCTCGATCGCCAATGCCGAACTGTGGCCAAAGGAACGGAGCAATCCCGGCTATCTGGCGCGCAACGGCTTTCGCGTGATCGATCTGGGCAATGGCAATTCGCGGCTTCAGCAGCGCGCGGGCGATCTGAGTGCGCTCGGCCGCTACAAGTTCGACTTCCCCAATCCCTATGCGGTCTATCTCCACGACACGCCTGCCCAGGCGGCGTTCGACCGGCAGGACCGCCTCGCCAGCCACGGCTGCGTGCGGCTCGCCCGCCCGGCGGCGCTCGCGCGGATGCTGCTGGCCGACAATCCCGACTGGCAGCCCGAAGCGATCGACGCGACCATCGCCTCCGGCGAGACGACGCGCGCCGAGCTGACCGCATCGGTGCCCGTGTACCTGCTCTACTGGACCGCCTATGCCACGCCCGACGGCGGGATGGTGTTCCTCGACGACCCTTATGACTGGGACCGCATGCTCGCCGCGAAGATCGAGCGCCGCGCCGCCCAGCAGCTCGCTGCCAACTGAGGAGACTTCGATGCTTCGTTCCGTCCGTCTGCCGCTCGTCCTGGCGTCGTTCGCCGCGCTTTCGCTCGCCGCCTGCTCCTCCGAGCCCGCTGAGGTGGAAAGCGAGGAGATGAACATCGAGACGATCGTCGAAACCGCGAATACCGAAGAGCCGATGCTCGCCGAACCGATGGACAATTTCACGCTTCCCGAGGCGCCTGCAGCAGACGCCGCACCGGTCGAAATCCCCTCGCGCGGCGAGCTGACCACCGACGAGCAACTGCTTGACGATGCCGCCGCGACCGGGATGACGACCCGCGTCGATCGCAGCGTGCCGGCGAACGACGCTCCTTTGGAGCAGCCGGCGAACTGATCCGCCGCGCCGGCGATTGACTTTTCGCCGGTTCACGCTATCAGCGCGCCTTCGCCGGCCGGGCCCTGCCCTGCCGGCGTTGCCGTCCGAGACAGCGAGTGACCGGAATCTGCCGGTCTTGATTTCTCGCCAAGACGGGGAAGGATTTACCGGCAGCTTCCGTGCGATGGAGCGTCCGGGTCAGCCAGGGATGCCTCTGGCCGCGACGATCATGCCCCTCGGACGATTTGGGAACGCGGCATCCGCCCGTTCCCGGCGTAACCGCTCCGGCTCGTGCCGGAGCATGATGAGGAGAACGGCATGGATCGCGCCCAAAAAGCCGAATCTGTTGCCGAGCTGAACCGCACCTTCAACGGGGTCGGCGTGGTGGTCATCACCCGCAACCTCGGGATGACCGTGGCCCAGTCCACGGACCTCCGCAATAAGATGCGCGATGCCGGCGCCACCTATAAGGTCGCGAAGAACCGTCTTGCCAAGATCGCGATCGACGGCACCGATTATGCGGGTCTCGCCGACCTGCTGACCGGTCCGACGGCGCTTGCCACATCCGTCGATCCCGTTGCCGCCGCCAAGGTGGTCGTGGATTTCGCCAAGACCAACGAAAAGCTCGAGGTCGTCGGCGGCGCGATGGGCAGCACCCTGCTCGACGTGAATGGCGTGAAGGCGCTCGCAGAGCTCCCGTCGCTTGATGAACTGCGCGCGAAGATCGTCGGCCTGGTCCAGGCTCCGGCGCAGAAGCTCGCGTCGGTCACTCAGGCACCGGCGGGCCAGCTGGCGCGTGTGTTCGGTGCCTATGGCGCCAAGGAAGCCGCATAAGGCTTTCGCGACTGCATCCCTGTTTTTGAACCGATTTACCGAAGGAAACTCAAATGGCTGACCTGAATGCTCTTGTTGACCAGCTCTCCGAGCTGACCGTTCTCGAAGCTGCCGAGCTTTCGAAGCTGCTCGAAGAGAAGTGGGGCGTCTCGGCCGCTGCGGCGGTTGCGGTTGCCGGCCCGGCCGGCGGCGGCGGTGCGGCTCCGGCCGAAGAAGTGAAGGACGAGTTCGACGTGATCCTCACCGGCGACGGTGGCAAGAAGATCAACGTCATCAAGGAAGTCCGCGCCATCACCGGCCTGGGCCTGACCGAAGCCAAGGCGCTCGTCGAAGGCGCGCCGAAGGCCGTCAAGGAAGGCGTGTCGAAGGACGAGGCCGAGAAGCTCAAGAAGCAGATCGAGGAAGCCGGCGGCACCGTCGAGCTCAAGTAATCTCGACGCCGTACGCGGCGAAGAAAAAGAGGGGCGGTCCGGAAACGGGCCGCCCCTTTTTCTTGCGCGGCGCCTTTGGCTGGGCAATCCTTGCGCCATGAGCCCGCCGCGCGCGATTCACGACCAGATCGCGCACGCCGCGGCGGAGCGGGCCGAGGGCGCGGTGCGCATCCCGCATGACGATCGCGATACCGGCACGCTTCGCCTGGCGCCTGGGCTGGCCGACGCCAGCTTCCACCAACGCGACGACAGCGCCGCGCAGACCGCCGTGCGCGCCGCCGCAGCCGCATTCGGCCGGGCCGTGCGCCACCCCTCTCCCGACGCGCTGGCGCATCTCGATGCGCTCTGGGCCGAGACCGGCGCCGTCACGATCGCCGACGCGCTGATCGAGCGCATCCGGGGCGAAGCGCTCGCACCCGAGGCCGCCGCCAATGTCGCGCGCAGCCTCGCCCGCCGCTCGCCGCATCCCAGCTCGGTCAAGCTCGCGATCGTCCTGCTCGGCTATTATGGGACAGCCGACGACCTGCCCCTGCTGTCGCTGCTCGCGCGATGGCCCGAACTGACGCTGTTCGCCACCGTGGCCGCGGCGAAGCTGGCCCCAGACCCGCACCGCGCAGTCTACGCCATTGCGCGCGGCTCGGGCGGCTGGGGCCGCGTCCAGGCGATCCGCCGGTTGTGGGGCGCCACCGACCCGGACATTCGCGACTGGCTGCTGCGCGACGGACACCGAACGATGATGGCGGACGAGATCGCCGCCGAGTGCGCGGAGATCGGGGGGCTGTTCGAGGCGCTTGCCCGTCCCACGCTCGACGAGCCGATGCTCGACTCGCTGACCGAGCTGATCGGAAACCTGGTGCACCCGGATTCGGGCATCGGCTATTTCGAGGAGCCGGGAGGCGCGCAGGCGGTTGCCGATTATCTGCGCCACCTCTCCGCCTCTCCGCTGACGGTGCTGCGGCGCTTTCTGACCGTTGATGCGATGCGACAGGCGCTGCACGCCGAGCAGCGCAACCCCGCGCCGCCGGATGGCTGGACCGACGCGGACCTGCGCTCGCTCGCGGTCGCGACGGCCGACTATCTGGCCCGGCCGCACTGGCGCAGCGTCGCCGAGGGACTCAGCGTTTCCGAGGATCCGTCCGATTTCTGGCAGGCGTGCCGCGTCGGCGCGGCATGCGGGCTCGACGTGTGGCTACGGCGGTACGAGCGGCTGATCGACAGGCGCGGCGAGGATTGGCTGGAGCTGATGCAGACCGATGATCCCGCGCGGGTCGAACGGCTGCTGGATGTGGCACGCGCGCGCTGCGACCTGTCGGCGATCGGATCGGGGCCGGGACTGGAGAAGAGCTTCGCGCCCGAAACGGCGGAAGACGATGCCCTCGCCACGCTGGTGCAGGAGCTCGATCGCTTCCCCGGGACCGGTTGGGATCTGGTGCGCATCGCGCTTTCCGGGCGGCTGATGCGCGCACGCTATATGGCGCTGCGCACGTTGGAGCGCTGGGGTGCGGATCGCTGGCCGGCCGATGCTGTGGAGGCGCTGCTCGAAGCGCGCGCGCGCGAGCCCGACGCCGAATTGGCCGCGCGGATCGACGAAGTGCTTGGGCGCAGCGGCCGTTAGGCCGAGCGCGCCACCCCATGCTCGGGAGGCGTTCGGAACCTCGAATAAAGAGGCGCCGCGCGACCTTGCGGCCGCGCGGCGCCTCTCCCCCTTTAGAAGCGACCCGTCACCGCCACGCCATAGAAGCGCGGCTCGGCCGGGATGAAGGTGGGATAGCCGAACGAACCGCCGGTGTTGCCGGCGTCGAGCAGATAGTCCTCGTCGGTGAGATTGCGGACATAGCCCGCGATCTCGATCCGCTCGTCGGCGAAGCTCACGCCCGCACGCGCGTTCACCAGCGTGACGCCTTCCTGCGAGAGCGCTTCGCTGTTCGGCGTCTCGAAGTAGATCTTGCTGCGATAGGTGACGCTGGGCGTGGCGAACACGCGCAGTCCGTTGCCGAGCGGCGCGTCGATGGTGAAACCGGCCGCCGCCTGTACTTCGGGCTGGAGCCGGAAGCGATCGCCGGCGTAGATCCCGTTCGCCGCTTCGTCGTCGATACCGCCGTCGATATAGCCGATATTGCCGAACACGCTCAGCCAGTTGGTCGGGCGCACCTGCACTTCGGCCTCGACGCCGAGGTTGCTCGCCGAGCCGGCGCTTTCGGTGACGGTCGAGCCGACCGGTCGGCCCGAAGGATCGTTGGGATCGCTGACGATGCGCGAGACCTGGAAGTCGTCATACTTCTGGTAATAGACGCCGAGCGAGCCCGAAACGATGCCGGTCGCGGCCTTCACGCCGGCTTCATAGTTCCACACCGTCTCCTCGGGGACCACCGACACGGAGGTGGCGCCGACGCTGACCGACGGCGAACGGCGGCCCTTGGAAATCGTCGCGAAGACGTTCACCGCGTCGGTGACGCGATAGAGCGCGTTGAAACGCGGCAGGAATGCCTGGAAGCTGTCCTGGCTCCAGATCGTGCCGTTGGTGTCGCGCTGGCTGGGGATCAGCGGCCCGCCGGTGATCACCGTGTTCGGAACGTCGGCGAAGAAGCCCGACTTGCGCTGCTCGATCAGCGCGCGCACGCCCGCGGTCAGCTCGAGCCGCGGCGTCACGAACCAGGTCAGGTCGCCGAACACCGAATAGCTGTCGTTGACACCGACATTGCCGAAGATCGAGCGGTACGGCAGCACCGTCGCCGCACCGCCCGTGATCAGCGCCGTCGCCGCGGCAGCGGCTACCGTGCCGTCGGGCGCGATGCAGGGCAGGCCCGGAACGAGCCGCGCGGTGCACTGAAGGAAGATGCCTTCCTCGCTCGAGAAGGGCACTTCCTGGCGGCCGTCCTCATGGAAGAAGTTCCAGCCGAAATTCGCGCGGACGTTGGTGTCGGTATAGGTGAAGCGCGATTCATGGCTCGCCTGCCAGCCATAGGCGCCCTCGGCGAATTCGAGATACCAGGCGGCCGAGCCGTCGGCGTCGAAGATCTCGAGCGAGTCGAACTCGCGATAGCCATTGACGGTGGTGAAGGTCCAACCCTCGTCGAACTCATAGGCGAGCGTCAGGTTCACGTCATAGACGTCGCGGTCGAGGCCCAGCTCCGCCGCGCCCAGCGCCGCTTCGGAAACGGGCGAGCCCGACAGGTTGGCCGGGCCGAACACGTTCGCCGGTCCCGCCGAGGTCGGGAAGTTGCCCGAAATGAACGGCGTGCCGCTGTTGCGCTGGCGGTCATAGGTACCGATCAGGTCGAGCGTCAGCGCATCGGACGGCGTGAAGCGGAGCGATGCGCGAACGCCGAGCTGGTCCTGCGCATAGAGATCGTCCTGCGTGTCGGAGAGATTCTCGACATAGCCGTCGCGCTGCTTCCATTCGAAGGCGACTCGGCCGGCGATCACGTCGCTGCCCGCGTTCAGGTGCCCGGCAAGCAGCCGCTCGTCATAATTGCCGATGCCGCCGGTCAGTTCGCCCGAGAAACCGGGACGCGGACGCGCCGAGATGATGCTGATCGCACCCACCGCCGATGCGGTGCCGAACAGCGTCGCCTGCGGACCCTTGATGACTTCGACGCGATCAAGGTCGTAGATCGCCTGGTACGAGCCGCGCGAGCGCGAGATGTCGATGCCGTTGTAATAGAGGGTGACGCGCGCGGCCTGCTGTGCCGAGCCGCTGTCCGAAGTGATGCCGCGGATCACGATGCCGGGGTTGTTGGCGCTCTGCTCCTGGACGTTGAGCCCGGGGATATAGTTCGCCAGTTCGTCGAGGTCGTCCACGCCGAGCTGCTCCATGCGCTCGGCAGTGACCGCGGAGATGGTGATCGGCACGTCGACGGCGCGCTGCTCGACCTTCTGCGCGGTGACGACGATCTCGTTGGCGTCGACCTGGCCGCCCGCAGGGCTCGCCGCGTCCTGCGCCTGCACCGCAGTCGCCGAAACGGACCCCATAAGCGCGAGCACGATCCCGAGTTTCTTGTTCTTCACTGTTTCCTCCGTGGGTTGCGGAGGGCCCCTTGGGGTGGAACAATGACAGTTGCGCTGCACCGCAGCGACAATTTCGTTGCGACGCGGAAATGACTGGGCGGTGGTATTTCGGTGACAGGTCGGGCGTCGCGACCCTGTTTGACACGCCGCTCCCCGCTCCCTATATCCCCGTTTCCAACTTCACGATCGAGAAATGGTGCGCCGTCGCGCAGTGCACCGGACGGATGGATCGCGGAGGTTCCGACAAGTCGCTGAAAGCTGCTGTTTTCCAAACCGGAAGACTTGCGGCTTTTTCGCGTTGGAATGCGCCTGCCCCGGCAGCAATCCGGGACGAGTTTTGACCTGAGCGAGGCGATCCATACCCATGGCAACCAAGGCAATCGAGGGCGGCACGCTGAAGCGCCGCATCCGCAAGGTGTTCGGCGACATCCACGAAGTGGTGCAGATGCCGAACCTGATCGAGGTTCAGCGCGAATCCTACGAACAGTTCCTGCGGTCCGACCCCTCGATCGACTATGTCTCGGGGCTCGAGAAGACGCTGCGCTCGGTGTTTCCGATCCGCGACTTCGCCGGCACGGCCGAGCTCGACTTCGTCAACTACGAGCTCGAGCCGCCCAAGTTCGACACCGAGGAATGCCGCCAGCGCGGCATCACCTATGCCGCGCCGATGCGCGTCACCCTGCGCCTCATCGTGTTCGAGGTCGATCCCGATACGGAAGCCCGCTCCGTGCTCGATATCAAGGAGCAGGACGTCTATATGGGCGACATGCCGTTGATGACCGACAACGGCACTTTCATCATCAACGGCACCGAGCGCGTCATCGTCTCGCAGATGCACCGGTCGCCGGGCGTGCTGTTCGATCACGATCGCGGCAAGACGCATGCTTCGGGCAAGTATCTCTTTGCCGCGCGCGTCATCCCCTATCGCGGCTCGTGGCTCGATTTCGAGTTCGACGCGAAGGACATCGTCAACGTCCGCATCGATCGCAAGCGCAAGCTGCCGGTGACGACGCTGCTCTATGCCCTCGGCCTCAACTCCGAGGAAATCCTCAACTATTTCTACAACACCGTCACTTTCGTGCGCGGTCCCGACGGCTGGCAGATTCCGTTCGCGCCCGAGAACTGGCGCGGCTCGAAGCCGATGTTCGACATCGTCGATGCCAAGTCGGGCGAAGTCGTGTTCCCCGCCGGGCAGAAGATCAGCCCGCGCGCGGCGAACAAGGCCGCCAAGGACGGTCTCGAGGCGCTGCTGATCCCCACCGAGGAGATCTTCGGCCGCTATTCGGCCTATGACCTCATCAACGAGTCCACCGGCGAGATCTATATCGAGGCGGGCGACGAGGTTTCCGCCGAGAATCTGGAGAAGCTGGACAAGGCGGGCATCGATCGCGTCGAGCTGCTCGACATCGACCATGTCTCGACCGGCCCGTGGATCCGCAACACGCTCGCGGTCGACAAGGCCGAGGAGCGCGAGCAGGCGCTGTCCGACATCTATCGCGTGATGCGCCCTGGCGAGCCGCCGACGCTGGAAACCGCCGAGGCGCTGTTCGCCGGCCTGTTCTTCGATCCCGAGCGCTACGACCTTTCGGCCGTGGGCCGCGTCAAGCTCAACATGCGCCTCGAGCTCGATTGCCCGGATACGGTGACGACGCTGCGCACCGAGGATATCCTCGCGGTGGTGAAGACGCTCGTCGGCCTGAAGGACGGCAAGGGGGAAGTCGACGATATCGACAATCTCGGCAACCGCCGCGTGCGTTCGGTGGGCGAGCTGCTCGAGAACCAGTATCGCGTCGGCCTGCTCCGCATGGAGCGCGCCGTGAAGGAGCGCATGAGCTCGGTCGACGTGTCGACGGTGATGCCGAACGACCTGATCAACGCCAAGCCCGCTGTCGCCGCGGTGCGCGAGTTCTTCGGTTCGTCGCAGCTCTCGCAGTTCATGGATCAGACCAACCCGCTCTCCGAAGTGACGCACAAGCGTCGCGTCTCGGCGCTCGGGCCGGGCGGCCTGACGCGTGAGCGCGCGGGCTTCGAGGTGCGCGACGTTCACCCGACGCATTATGGTCGTATCTGCCCGATCGAAACGCCCGAGGGGCCGAACATCGGTCTGATCAACTCGCTCGCGACGTTCAGCCGCGTGAACAAGTACGGCTTCATCGAAACGCCCTATCGTCGCGTGATCGACGGCAAGGTGTCGCAGGAAGTCGTCTATCTCTCGGCGATGGAAGAGGCGAAGCACACGATCGCCCAGGCTAATGCCGAGCTGAACGAGGACGGCAGCTTCGTCGAGGAAATCGTCTCGGCCCGTCAGGCCGGCGAGTTCCTGATGGCGATGCGCGAGACGATCACGCTGATGGACGTGAGCCCCAAGCAGCTCGTGTCGGTCGCGGCTTCGCTGATCCCCTTCCTCGAGAATGACGACGCCAACCGCGCGCTCATGGGCTCGAACATGCAGCGCCAGGCGGTGCCGCTCGTCCGCGCCGAGGCGCCGTTCGTCGGCACCGGCATGGAAGAGACGGTGGCCCGCGATTCGGGCGCCGCGATCTCGGCCAAGCGTGCCGGCGTGGTCGATCAGGTCGACGCGGCCCGTATCGTGGTTCGCGCCACCGGCGAAGTCGATGCGAACGAATCGGGCGTGGACATCTACACGCTGATGAAGTTCCAGCGTTCGAACCAGAACACCTGCATCAACCAGCGCCCGCTGGTGAAGGTGGGCGATCTGGTGAACGCCGGCGACATCATCGCCGATGGTCCCTCGACCGAGTTCGGCGAGCTGGCGCTGGGGCGCAACGTGCTCGTCGCGTTCATGCCGTGGAACGGCTACAACTATGAGGACTCGATCCTCATCAGCGAACGCATCGTGAAGGACGACGTCTTCACCTCGATCCATATCGAGGAATTCGAGGTCATGGCCCGCGACACCAAGCTCGGGCCGGAGGACATCACCCGCGACATCCCGAACGTCGGCGAGGAAGCGCTGCGCAACCTCGACGAGGCGGGCATCGTCTACATCGGCGCCGAAGTGGAGCCGGGCGACATCCTCGCGGGCAAGATCACGCCCAAGGGCGAAAGCCCGATGACTCCGGAGGAAAAGCTCCTCCGCGCCATCTTCGGGGAAAAGGCGTCGGACGTGCGCGACACGTCGCTGCGCCTGCCCCCCGGCGTTGCCGGCACCGTCGTCGAAGTGCGCGTGTTCAATCGCCACGGCATCGACAAGGACGAGCGCGCGATGGCGATCGAGCGCGAGGAGATCGAGCGCCTGAAGAAGGACTCGGACGACGAGCGCGCGATCCTCAATCGCGCCACCTGGTCGCGCCTGAAGGAAATGCTGCTGGGGCAGACCGCCACGGCCGCGCCCAAGGGCATCAAGAAGGGTTCGGTAATCGACGAGGATCTGCTCGATTCGGTCGATCGTCACGAATGGTGGAAGTTCGCCGTTCAGGACGACGCGATGCAGTCGAACCTCGAAGCGGTGAAGGCCCAGTACGACGAGGCTGCCAAGAAGATCACGGACAAGTTCCACGATCGGCGCGAGAAGCTGGAGCGTGGCGACGAGCTCCCACCGGGCGTGCTCAAGATGGTCAAGGTATTCGTCGCGGTGAAGCGCAAGCTTCAGCCGGGCGACAAGATGGCCGGCCGCCACGGCAACAAGGGAATCATCAGCCGCATCCTGCCGCAGGAGGACATGCCGTTCCTCGAAGACGGCACCCCGGTCGATTTCGTGCTCAACCCGTTGGGCGTGCCCTCGCGCATGAACGTCGGGCAGATCTTCGAGACGCATCTGGGCTGGGCCGCGCGCGGCCTGGGCCGGAAGATCGGTGCCGCGCTCGACGCGTGGCGCGAGGCGAACCCGAACCCGCAGCCGGGCGAGCCGCCCGAAGCGGTGAAGGGGCTGCTCAAGGAGGTCTATGGCGACAGCTATGCCGACGAGATCGAGCAGCGGTCGACCGATCAGATCGTCGATCTGGCCGAGAATGTCCGCGCGGGCGTCCCGATGGGCACGCCGGTGTTCGACGGCGCGGTCGAGGCCGATGTGTCGGCGATGCTGAAGCTGGCCGGGCTCGATGATTCGGGTCAGGTGACGCTGTTCGACGGACGGACCGGCGACGCCTTCGACCGCAAGGTGACGGTGGGCTACAAATATGTGCTCAAGCTGCACCACCTGGTCGACGACAAGATCCACGCGCGTTCGATTGGGCCGTACAGCCTCGTCACCCAGCAGCCGCTGGGCGGCAAGGCGCAGTTCGGCGGCCAGCGCTTCGGCGAGATGGAGGTGTGGGCGCTTCAGGCGTACGGCGCCGCCTACACGCTGCAGGAGATGCTGACGGTGAAGTCCGACGACGTGGTCGGCCGCACCAAGGTCTATGAGGCGATCGTCAAGGGCGACGACACCTTCGAGGCCGGCATTCCCGAGAGCTTCAACGTGCTCGTCAAGGAAATGCGCTCGCTGGGCCTCAACGTGGAACTGAAGAACCACGAGGACGAGGACGATATCGGCGAGCTGCCCGAGGCGGCGGAGTAAGAACGACACTCCCCCTCCTGCATGCGGGAGGGGGCCGGGGGGTGGGCTCCCGGCCTGTAGCGGAGTGAATGGCTGAGACCGGGTGCCCACCCCTTCCCAGGCTTCGCCTGGGCCCCTTCCCCTCCCGCGCGCGGGAGGGGAGTTGGAAGGACCAAGAAATGAACGAACTGACCAATTTCGCGAACCCGGTGGCCAAGCCGGAAACCTTCGACCAGATCCAGATCGGCATTGCGTCGCCTGACCGCATCCGCAGCTGGTCGTTCGGCGAGATCAAGAAGCCCGAGACGATCAACTATCGCACGTTCAAGCCCGAGCGTGACGGCCTGTTCTGCGCGCGCATCTTCGGTCCGATCAAGGACTATGAATGCCTGTGCGGCAAGTACAAGCGCATGAAGTACAAGGGCATCGTCTGCGAAAAGTGCGGCGTCGAAGTCACGGTGTCGAAGGTCCGCCGCGAGCGGATGGGGCATATCGAGCTCGCCGCCCCCGTCGCGCACATCTGGTTCCTGAAGTCGCTGCCCTCGCGCATCGGCCTGCTGCTCGACATGCAGTTGAAGCAGCTCGAGCGCGTGCTGTACTTCGAGAGCTACATCGTCACCGAGCCGGGCCTGACTCCGCTCGAGAAGTTCCAGCTCCTCACCGAGGACGAGCTGCTCGATGCGCAGGATGAATATGGCGAGGACGCCTTCTCCGCCGGCATCGGCGCCGAGGCGGTCAAGATCATGCTCATGGATCTCGACCTCGAGAACGAGCGCAAGGAGCTGCTCGAGGAACTCGCGGTCACCAAGTCCGAGCTCAAGCCCAAGAAGATCATCAAGCGGCTCAAGGTCGTCGAGAGCTTCCTGGAATCGGGCAACCGCCCCGAATGGATGATCCTCGACGTCGTTCCCGTCATCCCGCCCGAACTGCGCCCGCTGGTCCCGCTGGACGGCGGCCGCTTCGCGACCTCGGATCTGAACGACCTCTATCGCCGCGTGATCAACCGTAACAACCGCCTCAAGCGGCTGATGGAGCTGCGCGCGCCGGACATCATCGTCCGCAACGAAAAGCGCATGCTGCAGGAAGCCGTCGATGCGCTGTTCGACAACGGCCGCCGCGGCCGCACCATCACCGGTGCGAACAAGCGTCCGCTCAAGTCGCTGTCCGACATGCTCAAGGGCAAGCAGGGCCGCTTCCGCCAGAACCTGCTCGGCAAGCGCGTCGACTATTCGGGTCGTTCGGTCATCGTGACCGGTCCGGAGTTGAAGCTGCACCAATGCGGCCTGCCCAAGAAGATGGCGCTTGAGCTGTTCAAGCCGTTCATCTACGCGCGCCTCGACGCCAAGGGTCTTTCGATGACCCTCAAGCAGGCGAAGAAGTGGGTCGAGAAGGAGCGCAAGGAAGTCTGGGACATCCTCGACGAAGTCATTCGCGAGCACCCCGTGCTTCTGAACCGCGCGCCGACGCTTCACCGTCTCGGCATCCAGGCGTTCGAGCCGGTGCTGATCGAAGGCAAGGCGATCCAGCTCCACCCGCTCGTCTGCTCGGCGTTCAACGCCGACTTCGACGGTGACCAGATGGCCGTGCACGTTCCGCTGAGCCTCGAGGCGCAGCTGGAAGCGCGCGTGCTGATGATGTCGACCAACAACATCCTCAGCCCCGCGAACGGCAAGCCGATCATCGTGCCGTCGCAGGACATGGTGCTGGGCCTCTACTATCTCTCGATGGAGAAGGAAGGCGAGCCGGGCGAAGGCATGATCCTGGGCGACATGGCCGAGGTGCATCACGCGCTCGATACCGGCGCCGTGACGCTGCACACCAAGATCACTGCCCGCGTTCCGCAGACCGACGAGGACGGCAACGAATATCTCAAGCGCGTCGAGACGACCCCCGGCCGCATGCTCCTCGCCGAGAAGCTGCCCAAGTCGCACCGCGTGCCGTTCGAGACGATCAACCGCCTGCTGACCAAGAAGGACGTCGGCGACGTGATCGACGAGGTCTATCGTCACACCGGCCAGAAGGAGACGGTTCTGTTCGCCGACGGCATCATGACGCTCGGCTTCCAGCACGCGTTCAAGGCCGGCATCTCGTTCGGCAAGGACGACATGATCATCCCCGCCGCCAAGGAGGGAATGGTCGAGGAAACGCGTGCGCTCGTGAAGGATTACGAGCAGCAGTATCAGGACGGCCTGATCACGCAGCAGGAGAAGTACAACAAGGTGATCGACGCCTGGAGCCGCTGCGGCGACCAGGTGGCGAGCGCCATGATGGACGAGATCAAGGCGGTGAAGCGGTTCGAGGACGGCGAGAATGCCGGCCGCGAAAAGCCGATCAACTCGATCTACATGATGGCCCACTCGGGTGCCCGCGGTTCGCAGGCGCAGATCAAGCAGCTCGCCGGCATGCGCGGCCTGATGGCCAAGCCGTCGGGCGAGATCATCGAGACGCCGATCATCTCGAACTTCAAGGAAGGCCTGACCGTCCTTGAATACTTCAACTCGACTCACGGCGCCCGCAAGGGCCTGGCCGACACCGCGCTCAAGACGGCGAACTCGGGGTATCTGACCCGCCGCCTGGTCGACGTGTCGCAGGACTGCGTCGTCATGGAGGAGGATTGCGGCACCCAGCGCGCGCTGGAGATGAAGGCGATCGTGCAGGGCGGCTCGACCATCGCGTCGCTCGGCGAGCGTATCCTGGGCCGCACCACGGCCGAGGACATCGTCGACAGCAAGACCAACGAAGTGGTGATCCCCACCGGCACGTTGCTCGACGAGCCGATGGTCGCGCAGATCGAATCGATCGGCGTTCAGGGCGTGAAGATCCGCTCGCCGCTCGTCTGCGAAGCGAAGATCGGCGTTTGCGGCAAGTGCTACGGGCGTGATCTCGCCCGCGGTACGCCGGTGAACATCGGCGAAGCGGTGGGCGTCATCGCCGCCCAGTCGATCGGCGAGCCGGGCACGCAGCTCACGATGCGCACCTTCCACATCGGCGGTGCGGCGCAGCTCAACGAACAGTCCAACCTCGAGGCTCCGGCCGACGGCAAGGTCGAGTTCCGCGATCTGCGCGTCATCCAGGATCAGCGCGGCCGCCGCGTCGTACTGAGCCGTTCGGGCGAGCTGGCGATCCTCGACGAGGAAGGCCGCGAGCGCGCGGTGCACCGCATCCCCTATGGTGCCTATCTGATGTTCGACGACGGGCACATCGTGTCCAAGGGCGATCGGATGGCCGAATGGGATCCGTTCACCGCACCGGTGATCACGGAAAACCCGGGTGTCGTGAAGTACCAGGACCTGATCGATGGCAAGACGCTCACCGAGCAGGTCGACGAAGCAACGGGCATCGCCCAGCGCGTCGTCACCGAATACCGCGGTGCCGCCAAGGCCAAGGAGGATCTGCGTCCGCGCCTCACTCTCACCGGCGAAAGCGCCGAGGAGGCAGGTCGCTACATGCTCCAGCCGGGTGCAGTGATCTCGGTCGAGGACGGCGCACAGGTGCAAGGCGGCGACGTGCTTGCCCGTGTCGCTCGTGAATCGGCCAAGACGCGCGACATCACCGGCGGTCTGCCGCGCGTCGCCGAGCTGTTCGAGGCGCGCAAGCCCAAGGAAAATGCCATCATCGCGAAGGTCTCCGGCCGCGTGGTGTTCGGCAAGGACTATAAGGCCAAGCGCAAGATCGGCATCCAGCCCGAGGACGGCGGCGAGGTCGTCGAGTATCTGGTGCCCAAGTCGAAGGTGATCGACGTTCAGGAAGGCGACTACGTCAAGCGTGGCGACAACCTGATCGGCGGCAGCCCCGATCCGCACGACATTCTCGAAGTGCTCGGCATCGAGCCGCTGGCGGAATATCTCGTGTCGGAAATCCAGGAAGTCTATCGACTTCAGGGCGTGAAGATCAACGACAAGCACATCGAGGTGATCGTTCGCCAGATGCTGCAGAAGGTCGAGATCACCGAAAGCGGCGACACCACGCTGCTGGTCGGCGAACAGCTCGACCGGTCGGAGATGGACGAGGTCAACTCGAAGCTGGCGAAGAACCAGGCTCCGGCCCAGGGCAAGCCGGTTCTGCTCGGCATCACCAAGGCGTCGCTGCAGACCCGCAGCTTCATCTCGGCGGCGTCGTTCCAGGAGACCACCCGCGTCCTCACCGAGGCGGCGGTCCAGGGCAAGCAGGACACGCTGATCGGCCTCAAGGAGAACGTCATCGTCGGCCGGCTCATCCCGGCGGGCACCGGCGCGGGCATGAACCGACTGCGCGTGGCGGCCACGTCGCGCGACGCGGCACTGCGCGTCCAGCAGCGCAAGCTGCAGGAAGCGCTGATTGCTCCGAACTCGCGCGAGGAAGAGCATGCCGCCGAACTGGCGCAGGATCCGAACGACGCACGCGTCACCTCGGATGCGCTGGAGAAGGTCGAAGTCTCCGGCGACGGCAGCGACGAGGCCGCGGGCGAGTATCTGAACCGCGACGAAGCATAAGCTTCGGAACCGACGAAGATTGGGCCGCCGCTCGGGATGCCGGGCGGCGGCCCTTCTTTTTTCGCCCTTTCCGGGCGAGCCAAACCACCGTTCGTGCGTTCCCCGAACGATGCTTGCCCCGCCCGCCCCGCCTGCCCTCCGTCCCTGGTCCTTCATCCTTCTCGCCTTCGCCTTCACCTGGGCGTTCGCCGGCTTCTTCTGGCTCGTCGATCCGATGGCTGCGAAAGGCAGCCCCTCCACCGCCACGATGGTCACGAGCTATGTCGCCGTCTGGGGACCCTCGCTCGCCGGACTCGTGCTCGCCTGGCGCACCGGCGGCCGCGAGGGCGCATGGCGCCTCCTGCGCCGGCTCTGGAAATGGCCCGGAACGCTCTGGCTCGCGCTCGCGGCGGCGATCCCCCTGGGCGCCGAATTCGTCGGCGCGCTGATCGGCTGGGCGATCGGGCCCTATTCGTTTGAAGCACTGAGCGACGTCGGGCCGGGCCGCCTGCTGCTGTTCATCGCCACCACGCTGGTCTCAGGCCCGCTCGGAGAGGAGCTCGGCTGGCGCGGGTACGGGCTGGAGCGCGCCGCCGCGCGCTATGGCCCGCGCGTCGCGGCGGTGTTGATGGCAGCCGCCTGGTCGCTGTGGCACCTGCCGGCCTTTCTGATCCCCGGCCTCCAGCAGCTGATCTTCCCGACCGGGCTCAGCTTCCTCGAGTTCGCGAGCTTCACGATGAGCAGCGGCATCATGATGGCCTGGCTCACCTTCCGGGCGAAGGGCGCGCTCGGGCCGGCGGTGCTGTTCCACCTCTGCCTGCTGATGATGCTGCTCGCGGTCAGCGAGCGACCGCCCGCGACGCTGGTGTGGCCTACCAGTGCGGTTTTTGCGGCACTGGCGCTGCTGGTGCTGATCCGCGAGCCCCGGCTGGGCTATCGCGCCTTCGATCCGGATTGAAGCGGCGGCCGTTATTCCATCTCGATCACTCGCGTTCCCAGCCGGTCGGCTTCGCCGGCGTCGTGAGTCACCATCAGGATCGGGAGCGCCAGTTCGTCGCGGAGCCGCTCGATCACTGCCATGATCTCCTCGCGCCGCGCGCGATCGAGCGACGAGAGCGGCTCGTCGAGCAGCAGGAAGTCGGGAGCCGAGAGCAGCGCCCGCCCGATGGCGACGCGGCGCGCCTCGCCCCCGGAGAGCGTCCGCGGCCAGCGGTCGACCAGAGAACCGATACCCAGAAAGGCGAGCGTCTCGTCGAGGCCCAGAGTCCCCGCACCCCGCCCGGCCCCGAACAACAGATTGTCGCGCACCCGGAGATGCGGAAACAGCCGCGGCTCCTGAAACACATAGCCGGCGCGGCGCGCCTCGGGCCGGAGTGACAGTCCGGCCCGGCTGTCGAACAGCGCCCGTCCGCTCACCCGCACATGGCCCCGGTCCGGCATCACCAGTCCGGCCACCATGTTGAGCACGCTCGTCTTGCCCGCGCCCGAGGGCCCGAACAACACCGTCAGCCCGGCCCCGCCTGCGATGCGGCAGGCGATGGTGCGGTCGCCCAGCCGCTTCTCGATGTCGATGTCAAAGGACATGGAGCCCCCGGCCCGCCCGCCGCGCAATCATCTCCGACGCGACCAGCGCACCGAGCGCCAGCAGCACCGAGACCGCGGCGAGCCGCAGCACCTGCGCTTCGCCTTCGGGAAGCTGGAGCGCCGAATAGATGGCAAGCGGCAGCGTCTGCGTCTGCCCCGGCACGTTCGAAACGAAGGTGATGGTCGCGCCGAACTCGCCCAGCGCCCGCGCGAACCCCAGCACCGCAGCGGCGACCACGCCGGGCAGCGCAAGCGGCAGCGTGACGCTCAGGAACACGCGGCGGCGCCCCGCGCCCAGCGTCTGCGCCGCCTGCTCCAACCGCCGGTCGACTGCCTCGATCGAAAGCCGCATCGCGCGCACCATGAGCGGCAGTGCCATCACGGCGGCAGCGATCGCGGCGCCGGTCCAGCGGAACAGCACGGTCGTTCCGAACCACGCCTCCAGCAGCCCGCCGACCGGCCCTGCCGGCGCGAACAGCAGCAGCAGCAGCCAGCCGGTCACCACCGGCGGCAGCACCAGCGGCAGATGGATCAGCCCGTCGAGCAACACCTTTCCCGGAAAGCTGCCCCGCGCGAGCAGCCATGCGAGCCCGAACGCGATCGGCAGAGTAACGGCCACCGCCGCGCCGCCGACTTGCAGCGACAAGGCGACGATCTGCCATTCGGCGGGCGTCAGCATCACGGCGCCTCGAATCCCCGGCGCGCGAAAATGGCGCGCGCCTCGGGCGAGAGCAGGAAGCGGCGAAATGCCTCCGCCTCCGCCTTGTCGGATGTACGGAGCCGGGCGAGCGGATAGCGGATCGGCGGATGGCTCGCCTCGGGGAACACGCCGACGACACGCACCTGCCGCGATGCCGCCGCGTCGGTCGCATAGACAATTCCGAGCGGTGCCGCGCCACGCTCGACCAGCGCCAGCGCCGCGCGAACATTCTCGGCGCGCGCCAGCCGGTCCTTGACTGCATTCCATAGGCCGAGCGCCTTGAGCGCCGCCTTGCCATAGCGCCCGGCGGGAACGGCCTCGGGCTCCGCGATCGCCAGCCGCCCGCCGCCTAGCGCCGTCACGATCGGCGCGCCCGGAGCCGGATCGACCCGCACGCAACTGTCGCGTGGCGCCACCAGCACCAGCCGGTTGCCGAGCAATGGTGCGCGCGTGCCCGCCGCCAGCAGGCTGCGCGCCTCCAGATCATCCATCCAGGCTTCGTCGGCGGCTGCGAACAGATCGGCGGGAGCGCCCGCGGCAATCTGCCGCGCCAGCGCCGACGTGCCGGCGAAGCTCAGCCTGGGCCGTGCATGGCCCCGCGCCGACCATGCATCGGCCGCCTCCTCCATCGCTTCCTGCAGACTGGCGGCGGCGAGTACCAGCGGCGGCTCGGGTGCCGCGTGCGGACGCAACAGGAGAAACAGCGCGGCAAGACCCGCGGACAGCCCGGCCGCGATCCAGAGACTCCAGCGGAGGTTCACGCGCGGATCGTCGCTGGAACGGCGATGAACGACGGGTATGGCATCGGCTGCGGGCTCCCGGCTGAAACGGTTCGCCCTTAGCCAGCCTATGTTTCGCTGTATACAGGTGGGCGCGAAGGAGAAGCGCCATGGCAGCCGCACGACTGAAGCTGAAGATCCAGATCATGGCCGGCGACGAAATCGCGCTGGGCCCGGGCAAGGCGGCGCTGCTCGAGGCGATCGCCGCCACGGGATCGATCTCGGCAGCCGCGCGCGCGACGGGAATGAGCTATCGGCGCGCGTGGCTGCTGGTCGATACGTGCAACCGCTGCTTCGCCGAGCCGCTGGTCGAAACCGTGCGCGGCGGGGGCGCCTGCCTGACCGCGCAGGGGCATGCGCTGCTCTCTGCCTATCAGGCGCTCGTGGCGCGGATCGCGCCCGCGGCGGACGATCCCGACTATGCCCGGATCGCCGCCGCCTTGCGCTCACCCTGACGGTTCAGCGCCGTCCGCTCATCCGGCCCATCGCATTGCGCCCGAAATCGGCGATCAGCTCACCGATCTCGCGCGCCTGGCTTACCGATCGGCTGCCCTGTTCGCGCAGATATTCCGACTGGATGCGCATCACTTCGGCGAGATCATTGGCCTGCGCCGCGGCGCGCATTGCCTTGAACGCTTCGGCCGTGTTGGTCTCCGCCTGGTCGAGCATCTTGAGGCCGAGCTGCGCTCCGCTGTCGGACAGGGCCTCGCCTGCCGCATTCATCTGCTCGCCTGCGTTCTTCGTCGCGGCGCCTGCCTTGCTGCCGGCACTTTCGGTCGTGTTCTCCGCCATTCCCGCTGTCCTCCTCGGCACGCCGGCCATCCGCCGGCGATGGTTCGCCGACGCACGAGCGGCGCCCCGGTTCCGCGCTCGCGTCACTGCAGCGGCGCGAACGAAAGCGGCGGGACCGCATCGGCGCTGTTCGGCAGCGCCCCGGCGCGCAGCACCGATTCCGTGGCGTCCAGGGCGGCACGATAGCTGACGGCGGCGCTGCGGCGGCAGGCGACCTGATCGTCACGCCCACTGCAACTGGCGCGCTCCGCGTCCCAGAGGCGGCGGCTTTCGTCCAGAAAGCTCAAATCGCGTCCCTCCGCGGCATCGATCAGCATGCGGAAGCGCTGTTCCAGCATGCGTTCGCTGGCGGCGACATCGGGGTCGCGGCAGGCCAGGCGATCGTGATCGCTGGGCAGCGCGTCGCAAACCCCGGTGCTGGCGATCCGGTCCCCTCGGCCCGCGCGCTGGAGCAGCGCCCCTTCCGGAACGAACCCCGCTGCCCCGTCGCGCGCACGCGTGACCCGGATCCAGGGCGCGCCGTCCTGCGCATAGCCGCGCCCCTGGCCGGTCAGCTCGTCCTGGAGCACGAGCTCGCCATCGAGCGCAAATTCGCTGCCCGGGCCGTTGCGCAACGCGACGGGGCGGCCTCCCGCATCCGGCAGGACCAGATAGGCGCGCGCATCGGCGAACATCTCGATTGGCGGATCGGCAGCGCCGAAGCCGGCAGGCGCCGCATTCGCCACGCGCACCGCGCCACTCGGCGGCAGCCATTCGCGGCGCAGATCTTCGGGCAGGTACAGCAGCACTGCCGCCAGCGTCGCCGCCGAAAACACCAGCCAGCGCGCACCGCCGCTCCTGCGGGGCCGAACGCGCCGAACCGCGCGCTGCCTCGGCATCGGCGCCGTCCGCCGCGCCGGTACGCGCGACCCGGCTGGAATCCGCCTCCGAACCGCTTCCCGGGGCGGCCGGCGAATCGCCGACTGGCGTGCCGCGTCGAGCCGGGCTTCGTGCGCGCAAAAGCCGCATCCCACGCCGAAATGCGCATGTTCGGCCGGCTTGGCGCGGCAGGGCACGAGGTGAGTCATCAGTTCGTCGAGGTGGTCGCGCCACTCCGCCGCGCTTGGCCGGACAGCGCCCGGCAGGAAGGCACGGTCGAACAATGTCCGCGTCGCGCGCCGGAACATCCTGTGGATGCTGGCTGCGGCGGGAGAGACCCCGGCGGGGGGCTGCACCGCATAGGGGTATAGCCCTTCCAGAATCCGCGTCTGCAGATCGGTCGCTTGCGGTCCGGCCCGGCTATCCGTCCCGGCGAAGGGATGCACGCCATTGTCGAGCAGCTGGAAGATGATGACCGCCAGCGCGAACAGGTCCTGCGCCTCGCCCAGTGCGGCGGGGCGCCTCTGCCAGCTTTCCGGCGCGATATAGTCGTCCGAAAGCTGGTCGGCGGGCATGCGGCCGGAGCTGCCCGCGATGCTGAAGCCGTCGGTATCCACCACCGCCATCCAGCTCACCGCCGGGTAGAAGCGCAGATTGGCCGGCTTCATGTCGATCATGTGATGGCCTGCGCGGTGCAGCTCGGCGAACACCGACGCCAGATTGCGCGCGACCAGCACGCGATAGCCGTAATATTCGGAGATCTTCTCGATCCGCCGGCTGTTCTTCTGGAGAATGTTCACCAGGCTGGTCGAGCGCCGGAAATCGATCTCCGGCATCAGAAAACCGACGAACCGGCCGGCATGGTCGTGGAGCTTCGCCTCCGGCCAGGCGATCTGCGGATAGCGGATTCCGTCGTGCACCGCCGGAGGCAGATGGGGCCGGCTGGCGAGCATGCAGTCGATCTTCGCCTCGTGGCGGCGGCACTCTTTCTCGCCATGATACAGCTTTGCCGCGAACCCCGGCATGTCGGGCAGCGCATAGACCTTTCCCGAGGCCCCCTCGCCGAGCAGCTTGCCGAGCGGCAGGAGCGTCCGGCGCGCGCCGCTGCCGAGGAAGACCGCGTTCATGGCCCCGCCGCCCGCGCCCACAACAGGGTCTTGTCGTCCGGCGTGCGCGCGCGCGCCGCGCTGCTGTCGAGCGTCGCCGAAAGCGCCTGCTCCCCCTCCTCGCGACCCGCCGCCGCCAGATAGCGTCCGATCGGCTCGAAAAACGGCATGAACGGTTCGTGCACGCCGTCGCGCTGCACCAGCGCCAGCTCGGTCACGCCGTCGGTCATCACGAAGATCGTGTCGAATCCGGCGCCGATCAGCGAGAAGCGCAGGTGCCGCCGCCAGTCGGCGTCGGTGAAGAAATAGGTGGTGTCGGCATATTCGCCGTTGCTCGGCGGCGAAAGCTGCCAGCGCGCGCCTTCCGCGCCGATCGCCAGCGCCGCGCCGTCGCCGATGTGGAAGAACAATCCGCCTCCGTTGGGCAGCATCACCGCGCCAACCAGCGTCGCGTGGAACGCCGCAAGCTCAAGCCCCTCGTCGGCGCCGGCAGCCGCCACAGCCGCGCGCGCCTCGCCCACAGCGCGCCGCACGGCTCGGCACGCGCCGGTCAGCGTCGCACGCGAGCACGGTTTCACGAAGCCGGCATCGAAATAGAGTTCGAGCCGCGCGACGATCCGCTCGCACAGCATCGCCGCGCCCTCGGCGCCGCGCGCCGCCGATCCCGCTCCGTCCGACGCGACTGCGATCAGTGCGCCCGATCGCGTGGCATGCAGCCGATGACGGTCTTGCCCCGGCTCGCCTGCTTCGGCATGGCGCGCCCCCGCGACCGACGTTCCCGCCATCCGCCAGGTCGCGGTCTGTGCCATCACCCGCTCCGGCCCGGCACCACCGCCCAGTCGGACGGCGCCGCCATCTGGATCGCATCGGATACCGCCGACTTCGACCCAGCCCGTGCCGAGCGGCTGAGCCAGAGGAAGAACTCGCGAAACGCCAGTCCCTTCAGCCCGAGCGGCTGGCGTGGAGAAAACCGGCCCAGCTTGGCCATGTTGGCCTCGCCCACGCCGACGCAGAACACGCTCACGCGTCCCGCTTCCTCGGCGGCGCGACACGCGTCGGCCGCGCTTTCCCAGTCGGGATCGGTCGGTTCGCCATCGGTCAGCACGAACAGCCAGGGCCGGTTATAGGGGATGCCGTGTTCGCGATAGCGCGCCTTCTCCGCCTCGATCTCGTCGAGCGCGCGGCGCACGCCCGCACCCAGCGGCGTCATGCCGTTCGCTTCGATCTCCGGCGCTTCGAATTCGATCGCGTCGGTCCAGTCGGTGACGACTTCGACGTCCTGCGGCGCACCGACGCGCAACACCAGGATGCGGACCCGCTGGCGCGCGACGTCGTCCGCCTTCAGATCCTCCTCGAGCAGCCTCAGCCCGTCGTTCAGCGCGCCGATCGCATTGTTCTGCGCCATCGACGAGGAACCGTCGAGCACCACCACGCACGGCAGCCGCTGGCTGGCGTTTTCGGCCAATGCCACGTCCGGGATGAGATTCATGCGCCCCTCCACTGAATCGGGGCGCTGCGCCCCGCCCGCGCCGGAGTCGCGGGCCCTCGGGGTATGAAGGAGCCGTCGCACGCGGGCAAGGCGCGCACGCCGCCTGCATCCCGAAGCGGGAAAAGGAGTGGCCCGCGCAACCGATCCGCAGCTGCATCGCCGTCCGCCGGGACCCCGGTAAAGCACCTAGGGAAGTCTGCGGATGGCGCCGATCCCCTATAACTCCGGGAGAGCTAGGAGTTATCATGCGGAACCTGAAGATCGGCGGTCGCCTCAACCTGGTCAGCTTGGCAGCGCTGGTCGGGCTTGTCCTCGTGCTGGCGCTTTCGCTGTTTCGCTTGAACGCCGTGATGCGTGCGGACATTGCGGATCGCACGCAGAAGACCGTCGAGATCGCGCACAGCACGATCGACCATTATCAAAAGCTCGAAGCTGCGGGCACGCTGACTCGCGCCGAGGCGCAGGCCGCGGCGCTCGCTGCCGTGAAGGCGATGCGCTACGGCAGCAACGACTATTTCTGGATCAACGACATGCATCCCCGGATGGTGATGCATCCGATCAAGCCGGAAATGGATGGTACTGACATCGGCGGGACGACCGATGCCGATGGAAACTACGTGTTCCGCGAGATGGTCGCCGTCGTCCGCGCCGACGGCGAAGGCTTCGTCGACTATAACTGGCCCAAGCCCGGAGTGGAGGAGGCCCAGCCGAAAATCTCGTTCGTGAAGGGCTTCGCGCCCTGGGGCTGGATCGTCGGCTCGGGCGTCTATGTCGACGATATCCGGGCGGCGGTCTGGTCGGCGGCACTGCTCCAGGGGTCGATCGTGCTCGCGATCATCCTGGCGGTCGGCACGCTCAACTGGTTCCTCAGCCGCTCGATTTCGCGCCCGGTGGCAGCGCTTGCCGCTCGGATGCGCACGCTCGCCGACGGCGACACGCAAGCCGCCATTCCCGGCCTCGATCGCGGCGACGAAGTGGGCGACATGGCCAAGGGCCTGAGCGTCTTCCGCGACAATGCGATCGCCAAGGCGAAGGCGGAGGCCGAAAAGGCCAAGGCCGACGCCGAACAGAGCTTCGTGGTCGATACGCTCTCGCAGCGGCTCGCCAGCGTTTCGGACGGCGACCTCACTGCCGAGATCGATGTCGCCTTCCCCGATTCCTATGCGGCGCTCAAGGCGAACTACAACACCGCGATCGGCAATCTTCGCGATCTGATCGCCGGCCTGGCCCATTCCGCGCATGCGATCCGCACCGGATCGCACGAGATCGCCCAAGCGTCCGACGACCTCGCCCGCCGTACCGAAGCGAACGCCGCGAGCCTCGAGCAGAGCTCCGCCGCGCTCACGCAGATGGAAGGCCGCCTCCGCGCGACCGCGACCGCCGCCGAGCGGACCGTCGGGCAGACCGGCGAAGCCAAGGCCGTCGTCGGCGCCGGGCGCAGGACGGCCGACGATGCGGTCGGCGCCATGGGCCGGGTCGCCGGCGGCGCGCAGGGCATCGACAGCGTGATCGAAGGACTCGACAAGATCGCGTTCCAGACGCGCGTGCTCGCGATGAACGCGGCGGTCGAGGCCGGGCGCGCCGGAGAGGCGGGGCGTGGCTTCGCGGTCGTCGCCGATCTCGTTTCCGCCCTCGCCATGCGCTCCGAAGAGGAAGCGCGCCGGGCGCGCGAGGAACTCACCGCCACACAGACCGATATCGCCGCCGCGGTCCAGGCCGTGCAGGAAGTCGATTCGGCGCTGGCCAACATCATGGGCAGCGTCGAGCAGGTCCATGAACTCGTCTCGACCATGGCCAGCGACAATCAGGCGCAGTCGGCGACGATCAGCGAGATAACCGTCGCGATCGGCACGATGGACACGTCGACTCAGCAGAATGCCGCCATGGTCGAGGAAACCTCGGCGGCAGCCCGTAACCTGGCCAGCGAAGTCGCCGCACTCAGCGAAAGCGCCGCCCGATTCCGCACCGACAGCGGCCGCGCCAGTGCGCCGGTCGTCCGCAGCCGGCCCGTCGCAGCGCCGATCCTCGTCCGGCCGGAGCCGCGCGCGCGTGCCGCCGCCAGTGGCGACTGGGCCAGTTTCTGAACGCCGCGCCGACGCGCCAGGAGTTTTTCACATGATCAGCAATTCCCTGCGGCGCGCCCTGCTCGCCGCCACGGCGCTCAGCGCCTTCGCCGCCCTTCCCGCCCAGGCACAGACGGCGCGCGAATCCGAGCTCGAGGCACGGCTGAAGTCGCTTGAGGCCGCCGTGGTCGAGCTTCGCGCCGAACTCGAACGGACGCGGACCGCCGCGCAGGTGGCCGTCGCCTCGGCGCCCGCCGCGTCACAGCCGGTCGCGGTCGAGGTCGCGGCTGCCGTTCCCGCCCCCGCTCCGGTCCCGGCACCTGCCCGGCAGGCGGCGGACGGCCCCAGCGTGCGGATCAACGGCTTCTTCAAGACCTATGCCTCGGTCAGCCATTATTCCGACGGTCCGCTGCCGTCGACGTCGAGCGGGCATGACTTCTACGTCCCGGGAACGATCCCCGTGGCGGGGCTGAGCGAAGGCCCTTCCTATCGCGCCAACGTCAAGCAGACCCGGATCGCGGTCAGCGCGACCACGCCGGTCGCCGGCCATGTGCTGAAAGGCCTGCTGGAAGTCGATTTCCAGTCCTCGCCGGGTGTCGGCAACCAGCGCGTGACGAATGCCTATAATCCGGCGCTGCGCCGCGCGTTCATCACCTATGACGATTTTCTGATCGGCCAGGAATGGTCGAACTTCCAATATGTCGCGGCGCTTCCGGAGACGACTGACTATCTCGGGCCGAGCGAGGGCACCGTCTTCGCGCGCCAGACGCAGCTGCGCTACACGCAGGCCGTCGCGCGCGGCCTCACCCTGTCGGTCGCGGCGGAAAACCCGGCGGCGACCACTGCCGATGCCGGCTCCGCGACGGTGATCGAGAACGACACCGATCGGATGCCCGACCTCACCGCCCGGCTCAACCTCGCGCTCGGGAGGTCCGAGCTGTCGCTCGCCGGGCTCGCGCGCACCCTCACCGTCGATCTCGGCGCGCAGGAGGATTCGGCATTCGGCTGGGGCGTGTCGGCCGCGGGCAAGCTCGCGCTCGATGCGCGCGGGCGGCACGATCTGCGCTTCATGGTCACGCATGGCAGCGGCATCGGCCGCTATGTCGGCCTGAACCTCGCGCCCGACGCAGTGCTGGTGCGCGGCAGTTCGCTGCAGCTCGAGCCCGTCGCGCTCACCGCGGGCTTCGCGGCGCTCCGCCTCGGCTGGACCGACCAGCTGCGCTCGACCTTCATGGGCAGTGCGCAGACGATCGACACTCCGGCAGGCCTTGCCGTGGCGGGCGCCAACAAGACCGTCTGGAGCGCGTCGGCGAACCTGTTCTACTCGCCGATCCGGCAGTTCGATCTCGGCATCGAATTCCGCCACGGCGAGCGCGAGCTGGTCTCGGGCGTCACCGGCCGGCTCGACCGCGCGGAATTCTCGGCGAAATACAGCTTCTGACGCGACGGACGGCGGCGCGCTGGTGCGCTCCCGCCCGCCTCAATCGAGCGAGAAAGTCACCGGCACCGTCACCCAGGCGCTGACCGGGCGGCCCGCCTGGCGCGCGGGCACGAAGCGCCAGCGCCGCACCGTCGCGAGCGCCGCCTGGTCGAGCCGCAACGAGCCGCTCGATTCGGCCACCTCGACGCTGCCCGCGTGTCCCTCCTCGGTCACGCGGACGCGCAGTAGCACCACGCCTTCCTCCCGCGCACGGCGCGCGAGATAGGGATAGGCCGGACCCGGATTGTTGAGCTGCGCCGCGCGGAAATCGGGCGGCGTCACGGGCGCGGGCGCGGGAGCGGGCGCCGGTGCAGGCGCGGGCGCCGCGGGGGCGCTGGCGAGCTGGACCGCCGGCGCACGCTGCACGAACGGCGCAGGCTCGGGCGCGGTCACCACTTGCGGCGCGGGCTGCGGCGTGCGCACCAGCGGCGGCGGAGCGACGACCGGCGCGACCTGCTGCTCCACCACCGGCTCGGGCGGCGGAGGCGTCTCGGGCGGCGGCGGCGGGGTCGCGATGTCGAACAGCTCGAGATCCTGCGGCGTCACCGCCTGCGGCAGCTCCATTCGCATCGTCAGCAGCGCCGCGCCGAGCGCCGCGTGGATGCCGGCGACGACCACCAGCGCGGTGAGATTGAACCGCTTCGGGCGATAGCCGCCGCCGGTCGCGAAACGCGCGGCGGGCGGCGTACCGGGCCGGCCTTCAGTCGCGGGCGGAAGCGCACCGGGCGCTTCCGTCGCGATCGCCGGCGGCGATACAAGGTCGTGATCCGCATGACTGAACACCGATCGCGCTCCTTGCAGGGCCGCTACTGCGAGTCAATCGCACACTTCCTCAATAGCGGGCGGAAAGCGTCAGCAGCGCCTGGCGCCCGGCCGCGGGCACCGCGAAATGCGGGTTGCGCAGCTTGGTGATGTAGCGCTCGTCGCCCACATTCTGCACGTTGACGCGCACGCCCAGATGATCGTTGATCTGATAGGCCGCGTTCGCGTCGAACCGCACATAGCCGTCGGCGCGGATCAGGTTCGCCGTGTCGGCATAGCGCTCCGACGCGCCATAGGCACCGCCGCCGATGCTGAACCGCGGCGTCACGTCGTAATTCGCGGTAACCGCGAAATTGTGCCGCGGAGTGTTCGGCAGCGCATTGCCCTCGTTCGCCGATCCGTCGCGGATCTCGCTGTCGACCAGCGTGTAGCCGGCGACCACCGACAGCGCGCCCACTCGGCCGCTGGCGCCCAGCTCGACGCCCTGGAGCCGCGCGCTGTCGGCGACGGTGATCGGCCCCGCGATCGGATCATTGTCGATGATGTTGTTCCGCTCGGCGCGGAACGCCGCGGCGCTGAGCAGCAGCCCGCCGTTGAACAGCTCGGCCTTGGCACCGATCTCGAAATTCTCGGTACGCTGCGGCTCATAATCGCCGTTGCTGGTGCCGATATTGTTCGATCCCTCGCCGACGTCGCTTCCGGGCGGGTTCGCCGAGTCGGCATAGGAGGCATAGAGGCTCGTGTTCGGGGTCGGCTTGAAGATCACCGCACCCTGCCACGTCCAGAAGCTGCCTTCGTTCGACGCGGAATAGGAGCCGCCGCGACCCGATCCGGAGCCGCTGGCGCTGTAATCGGTCCAGCGCACGCCGCCGTTCAGCAGCAGCGACGGCGTGATCGTGATCGTGTCGAACGCATAGAGGCTGATGTCCTCGGCGCTCGCGCTGGAGGGGCTCGTGCTCGGCGTGACCGTGCCGTTCCACGGATCGCTCGGATCGGGGTTCTGCAGGTCGGTGCAGTTGTTGAGCGCGATGTCCGCCGCCGGGCAGGCGCGGTTGCCGGTGTCGACCGAATAGCTGCGGTTGAAGCTGTCGGCGACGCTGAACTCTACGCCCACGGCGATGCTGTGGCCGATGCCGCCGGTATCGAACACGCTGGCGAGGTTGGTGTTGCTGACGATCGCCTCGTTGGTCGAGTTGCGGCTCTTCACTGCGCGCCAGACCAGCCCGTTCGCGACGTTGCCGGCGCTGTCGTCGGGATTGGTGACGATGTAGTTGTTGCGCGCGAACGAATAGCGGGTGGTGTTCGACAGGACGATGCCGCCGCCCAGATCGCCTTCGAACAGGAAGGTCGCCGAATCGACCTTCGTGCGCTGGAAATCGCGGGCCAGCAGACCGTAGAAATTGTCGTAGTCGACGTCGGCCGGCGCGCGCCGTTCGCCCGAAAGCTGCCCGCGCGAGGTGAGCGGGATGCCATAGTCGGGGATGCCGTCGCTCTCGTAGTGATAGTAGGACAGCGTCGCCGTGGCGCGGCCACCCACGCCCCAGCTGATCGACGGCGCCACGCCCCAGCGATCATTGTACACCGAATCGCGGCCCGGCACCTCGGCATCGTGCCACAGCGCCGCGACGCGGACGCCGAGATCGCCCGTCAGCATCGCATTGGCGTCCACCGTCACGCGGTAGAAATCGTCGGTGCCGACCGTCGCCTGGCCGGAGACGAACGTCTCCGCGCGCGGCAGCTTGCTGACAATGTTGATCGCGCCGCCCGCTGCGCCGCGGCCGCCAAATGCCGAATTGGGGCCCTTGAAGACTTCGATCCGCTCGACCGCGAACACTTCGCGCGCCTGCGATCCCACGTCGCGCGCGCCGTCGACATAGGTGTCGCCGGTCGCGTCGACGCCGCGGATCAGCGGAATGTCCGCGCTGGCCACCCCGCCCTCGCCCGCGCCCAGCGTGATGCCGGGAACGGTGCGCAGCGCCTCTTCGAAGCTGAACGACGCGGTATCCTCCAGCACTTCGTTGGTGATGACGTTGATGATGCGCGGCGTATCGACCAGCGGCGCGGTCGCCTTGGGCGAGGAAACCGCCTCGACGCGATAGCCGTCCTGCACCGCCGTGTCGCGCACCGTCACGCCCTCGAGCCGGGTCGGCTCCTCCTGGCGATCCTGCGCCGCGGCGGGCGTCGCAAAGGATGCGACGAAACCGACGCAGGAAAGTGCAACGAAGCTGCCGCCGCGCGAAGCGGACGAACGCGTATCAGCCATGGATGGCCCCCCTTGTCATTCTGGTGAGTTCTTGTAGCGGCGCTATTGCGAGTCGTTCTCACTTTGTCAAGAAGACTGAGAACCATTCGCAAAAAACAGTGCGCGGGATCAACGCGGCTCGGCTCCGTGGCATCCGCCTCCCGCCCTCAGGCGTCCGCCCACCGCCGCAGCAGATTGTGGTAGAGGTTGGTCAGCTCGAGCACCGCCGCGTCGGTCCCGCCGCGCTCGGCGGAAAGCGTCTGGATCGTCGTGTCGAGCCGGAAGAGCTGCTCGCGCGCTTCATTCTCGCGCACCATGCTCTGCAGCCAGAAGAAACTGGCGACCCGCGCCCCGCGCGTCACCGGCGTCACCTGGTGCAGGCTCGACGCGGGATAGAGGATCGCATGCCCCGCCGGCAGCTTCACCCGCTGTTCGCCGAACAGCCCCTGCACCACCAGCTCGCCGCCGTCATAGTCCTCCGGCTCGGCCAGGAAGAGCGTGCACGAAAGATCGCTGCGGATGCGGAATTCGGTCCCGCGCAGCTGGCGGACGGCATTGTCGACATGATCGCCGAACGCCTCGCCGCCCTGATAGCGATTGAACAGGGGCGGAAACACCTTGAGCGGCAGCGCGGCGGCGATGAAGCGCGGCGTCCGGCTCAGCGCCGCCAGCACGCGCCGCCCGGCCTCGGCCGCCGCCTCGCTTCCCTCGGCAAGCTGCGCGTTGCGCTTGGCCAGCCGCGACTGGTGGCCCGACGTCTCGTTGCCGTCCACCCATTCGCCCGCGTCGATCAGCGCGCGCAGCTCGCGCACTCCATCCTTCGACAGAACTTCGGGTATCTCGAGCATCATCGCGCCATCTCCAATCGAGCGGCGCGTTAATGCGAATCGCTAGCAATTACTACCCGGACACTTCCCGATTGCGGAAGCGCCGTGCGTCAGTTGTCGTCGCCCATCCGCAGCGCCGCGATGAACGCCTCCTGCGGGATCTGCACGCTGCCATATTCGCGCATGCGCTTCTTGCCTTCCTTCTGCTTGTCCAGAAGCTTGCGCTTGCGACTGATGTCGCCGCCATAGCATTTCGCGGTCACGTCCTTGCGCAGCGCGGCGATCGTCTCGCGCGCGATCACCTTGCCGCCGATCGCCGCCTGGATCGGGATCTTGAACAGGTGGCGCGGGATCAGGTCCTTCAGCCGCTCGCACATGTGCCGCCCGCGCGCCTCGGCCGCCTCGCGGTGGACGATCATGCTCAGCGCGTCGACCGGCTCGTTGTTGACCAGCAGGTTCATCTTCACCAGATCGCCTTCGCGCAGGCCGATCTGCTCATAGTCGAAACTGGCATAGCCGCGGCTGATCGATTTCAGCCGATCGTAGAAATCGAACACCACTTCGTTGAGCGGCAGCTCATAGGTGATCTGCGCACGCCCGCCGACATAGGTCAGGTCCTTCTGGATGCCGCGCCGGTCCTGGCACAGCTTGAGGATCGGTCCCAGATACTCGTCGGGGACGTAGATCACTGCCTTGATCCACGGCTCGCGGATTTCGTCGATCCGGTTGGGATCCGGCATGTCGGCGGGATTGTGGAGCTCGATCGTCTTCGCCTCGGCCTCGCCCGCAGCCTTTGTGAGCTGGAGCTGATAGACCACCGAGGGCGCGGTCGTGATGAGATCGAGGTCGTATTCGCGCGTCAGCCGCTCCTGGATGATCTCCAGATGGAGCAGCCCCAGAAAGCCGCAGCGGAAACCGAAGCCCAGCGCGGCGGAGGTCTCCATCTCGAACGAGAAGGAGGCGTCGTTCAGCCGCAGCTTGTGGATCGATTCGCGCAGCTTCTCGAAATCATTGGCATCGACGGGGAAGAGGCCGCAGAATACCACCGGCTGCACTTCCTTGAAGCCCGGAACCGCCTTGTCGGTCGGCTTCTTGGCGTCGGTGATGGTATCGCCCACCGCGGTCTGCGCCACTTCCTTGATCTGCGCGGTGATGAAGCCGATCTCGCCCGGGCCCAGCTCGCTCAGCTGCTCGATCTTGGGGCGGAAGCAGCCCACCCGATCGATCAGATGGGTGGTGCCCGCCTGCATGAACTTGACCTGCTGGCCCTTCTTCAGCGTGCCTTCCATCACGCGGACCAGGATCATCACGCCCAGATACGGATCGTACCAGCTGTCGACCAGCATCGCCTTGAGCGGCGCTTCGGGATCGCCGGTCGGCGCCGGAATGCGCTCGACGATCGCGTCGAGCACTTCCTCGATGCCGATCCCCGCCTTCGCGCTCGCCAGCACGGCGTTCGAGGCGTCGAGACCGATGATGTCCTCGATCTCGGCCTTCACCTTCTCCGGCTCGGCGGCGGGCAGGTCGATCTTGTTGATGACCGGGATAATCTCGTGGTCGTGCTCGATCGACTGATAGACGTTGGCCAGAGTCTGCGCCTCGACGCCCTGGGCCGCATCGACCACCAGCAGCGCGCCTTCGCACGCCGCCAGGCTGCGCGACACTTCATAGGCGAAGTCGACATGGCCCGGCGTGTCCATCAGGTTGAGGACATGGCCCTTCCATTCGAGCCGCACCGTCTGCGACTTGATCGTGATGCCGCGCTCACGCTCGATATCCATATTGTCGAGCACCTGCGCGCTCATTTCCCGGTCGGTCAGTCCGCCGGTGCGCTGGATCAGCCGATCGGCAAGCGTCGACTTGCCGTGATCAATGTGCGCGATGATGCTGAAGTTGCGGATCTTGCTGATGTCGGTGGCCATCGCGGGCCGTTAGCACCGGGTGCCCCGCTTGTGGAGTGGGGACTGTGCACGATCGCACACGTCCCTCACGCGCTCATGTGCCCGGCTGGACATAGGGCACCCGCGCGAACAGTTCGCGTTCCCATTGGCGCGGATCCTGCTCGACGCGCGAGCGCGTGTCGAAGATCATCGTCGGCCGGTCGGGCAGCGTGTAGCGCCGCCAGGGCGCCCTGCCCGTTCGCGCGAACTGCGCGAAAGCCGTCATCATTTCGCGACTCACCCGGCGCGCAGCCGCGCCGGTGCCCGTCTGCGATCCTTCCGCACCCAGCGTGCCGAATACCAGCGGAATGTCGTGGGTGTGAAAGGCACCGCGCTCGGGCTCGGTCTGCGACGGAAAATCGAGCTGATAGACCCAGGTCGCCTCCGCGCCCGCACGCGCCCGTGCATCCGCCTCCTCGACTTGCCCGCGCCAGCTGCGCGCGGCGGTCGTCGCGCGCCAGAACAGCTCGCGCGGCCCATCCTGCGGAAAGCGCTGGCGATATTGCGCCACCACCCATTCGGGGAGAATGTCGACGCGCAGCTGCGGCCCCAGCCGCTCGGCGATATTGCCCCAGTCCAGTCCCTGCATCACTGCCGAATCGGGGCCGATGAAGGCGCGCGTCTCGTCGTGGGTGTTGCCCAGGATCATCGGAATGTGGTTCGACTGCGGATGGGCGTCGGGCCAGAAGGGGTGGCGGACCAGCCATTGCATGTCGAGCACTGGCCCGAAATAGACGCCGCCGCCCAGGATCGGATCGACGGCATCGAGCGCCTCCACCAGTGCCTCGGACGGCGCGGCCAGCAGCGCGTCGAAATCGCCCTCCGCCACGCCGAGGCGCGCGAGATATGCCCGCGTCCGCTCGGTCGCGTTGAGCGGCCCGGATGCCGTCACTTGCTGCCCGCTCATCGTCATCGCGCGATGGAAAAGGCCGCGCGCGGCGGGCATCCCCATCAGCGTCGCGATCTTGGCGCCCCCGCCCGACTGGCCGAACGGGGTCACGCATGCCGGATCGCCGCCGAATGCGGCGATGTTGTCGCGGATCCACTTCAGCGCGAGGATCAGATCGAGCTGCCCCGCATTGCCGCTGTCGCGAAAGCGCGGATCGAGCCGGGCAAGATAGAGATAGCCGAAGGCGTTGAGCCGGTGATTGACCGTCACCACGACCGCGCCCGTCTCACGCGCCAACACTGCGCCGTCGTTCAGCGGATCGGTGACGCTGCCGGTCGAATAGGCGCCGCCATGGAAATAGACGAGCACCGGCCGCGGCGCGGCGGCCGCATCCGCGGGCGCCCAGATGTTGAGGAACAGGCAGTCCTCGGATTGCGGCAGATATCGCGCGCCGCGCTGCGGACACACGGGGCCGAATTCCCTCGCCCGAACCCGTTCGCCCGGGCGCGCCACGGCGACGGGCGCGCGAAACCGCTCGGCCCGGCCATAGCGGATGCCGCGATAGGCATGGACATCGCCGTCGCGCGTGCCTTCGAATACTCCCGCAGGTGCCGCCGTCACCGGAGCGGCCTGCCGCGCCAGCGAGGCAGCGGGAACGCATGCCGCCGCCGCGGCCGACCAGAGCAGTGCCCGTCGGTTCAGCTCAGCGCCGGACATCGAATCCGCCGGCGAGGAACGCCGCGAGATCCTCGCGGCGGAACCGGCTCGCATCTCCGGGAAGCGAATGCTTGAGGCATGTGAGGGCCAGCCCTTCGTGCATCGCGCGCTCGGGATCGCCGCCGTCGAGCAGCGCGTGCAGCACGCCCGCTGCAAAGGCATCGCCGCCGCCGATCCGGTCGACGATGCCGGAAATTACGACCTCCTCGCTCTGATGCGCGCCGTCGCGCGTGTCGATCCGCGCCGAGATGCGGTGCCGGTCGGCATCCTCGGGATGGCGCGCGGTCGAGGCGATCGCCTGGAGTTTCGGAAAGGCGTCGAATGCCGCCTCGGCCGCCTCGCGCCTCCGGTCCGGCCCGTCGCCGCTGAATTCCCGTCCCAGCAGCAGCGCGATGTCGCGATGGTTGCCGAACAGGATGTCCGCCTGCCCGACCAGCCGCCGCAGGATCGTGCGCGGGTCGCTGTCCCACACCTCCCACAGACGCGCGCGATAATTGCCGTCGAACGACACCGCGACGCCCAGTTCGCGCGCCATCTCGGCGGCGATGATCGCGGCGGCGGCGCTTCCCGGACCCAGCGCCGGGGTGATCCCCGAAAGGTGAAGCCGCTTCGCGCCCGAAAGCAGCGTCCGCCAGTCGAACGCATCCTCGGGCGCCGTCGCAAAACTCGATCCGGCGCGATCATAGACGATATCCGCCGCACGCAGCCCGGCACCGGGAGAGAGGAAATAAAGCCCCATCCGCCCGTCGCGCTCGATCACGCCGCGCGTGTCGACGCCCGCCGCACCCAGCGCCGCCACGGCCGCCCGGCCCAGCGGATTGCCGGGCACCGCGCTCACCATCCGAGTGGCATGGCCGAGGTGCGCCAGGCCGACGGCGACATTCGCCTCGGCGCCGCCCACCTGCACGTCGAGCCGGTTCGATTGCAGCAACAGCTCGCGTCCCGGCGCGGAAAGCCGCAGCAGCAGTTCGCCGAAGGCGACCAGATCAGTCATGTCCGCATCCTGCCCGGTTCGGGCGGCGCTGTCGAAGCCCTCTCGTCACCGCGCCAGCCAGCCGCCGTCGACTGCGAGGATATGGCCCTGCACATAGTCCGAAGCGGCGGAGGCGAGGAACACCGCCGCGCCTCCCATGTCGGCAGGATCGCCCCAGCGGCCCGCCGGAATACGCTCGACGATCTGGCGGTTGCGCCTCTCGTCCGCCTGCAGCGCCGCGGTGTTGTTGGTGGCGATATAGCCGGGCGCGATCGCATTCACATTGATGCCCTTGGCCGCCCATTCGTTGGCGAGCAGCTTGGTCAGCCCGCCGATTCCGGATTTGGACGCCGTATAGCTCGGCACGCGAATGCCGCCCTGAAAGGTGAGCATCGACGCGATGTTGACGATCTTGCCGCCGCCCTTCTCCACCATGTGGCGCGCCGTCGCCTGGCACAGAAAGAACACCGATTTCAGGTTGGTGTCCATTACTGCGTCCCAATCCTCCTCGGTGAAGTCGAGGCTGTCGTTGCGGCGGATGATGCCGGCGTTGTTGACCAGGATGTCGAGTCCGCCGAGCTTTTCCACGGCTTCGTCCACAATCCTGTCCACAGGCTCGATCGTCGAGAGATCGGCGGTGATGATCTCGGCCCGGCGGCCGAGCGCGCGTGCCTTCGTCACCGTCTCTTCCGCCGGGGTTCGCCCGACGGCAGCGACATCCGCCCCCGCGGCGGCGAGCGCCAGCGCGATGCCCTGGCCGATGCCGGTGTTCGCGCCGGTGACGACCGCCACGCGGTCTGTGAGATCGAAGGGATTGGTCATGCGATCGCTCCAGTCTCCCTCCCGGCTGCGGGAAAGGCCAGGGGGAGGGTTCGTCCGCGGGCGGCGGGCCGGCGGGGAGGTGCAGGCCCTCCCCCGCCCCTCCCGCTCCACGGGAGGGGATGTTCTACGCCAGCTGGCAGATATCCAGCACGCTCATGTCGGTATAATCCTGGTTCTCGCCCGCCATCGCCCAGATGAAGGCATAGGATTTGGTGCCCGCGCCCATGTGGATGGACCAGGGTGGCGAGATCACGGCTTCCTCGTTCTGCATCACGATGTGCCGGGTCGCCTCGCCCTGCCCCATGAAGTGCATCACGCGATCGGCGTCGACATTGTCGAGCTCGAAATAGAAATAGATCTCGCTGCGGCGCTCATGGACGTGCGGCGGCATGGTGTTCCACACGCTGCCTTCCTTCAGCACGGTCAGGCCCATCACCAGCTGCGCGCTTTCGCAGATGCCGGGGATCACGAGCTGATAGATCGTCCGCTCGTTCGATTCCTTGAGGCTCCCCCTTTCGAGCGCATTGGCGTCGGCGATGCCCAGCTTGCGGGTCTCGAACGCCTGATGCGCGGGGCACGACACGAGATAGAAGCGTGCGCCCTCACCCGCGAAGGTGACGTTCTGCGCGCCCATCGTCACATACAGGCAGTCCTTGTTGCCGAGCGTATAGGAGGTGCCGTCGACCTCGACCGTGCCCTGCGCGTCGCTGACGTTGACCACCGCCAGCTCGCGGCGCTCGAGGAAGGGCTTGCCGGCGGCCGAGGGCGGATCGCTCTGCTCGGGCAGCTTCACCGAACCGCCGCTCACCGCGACCCCGCCGATCACCATGCGATCGGCATGGGTATAGGCGAGCACGCATTTGCCCGGCTCGAACAGATTCCGGATCAGATAGCGGTCGCGCAGCTCTTCGTTGCTCACGCACTCCATCATGTCCGGATGCGTGGCATAGAAATTGTCGCGGAAGATCGAGGCGGGATCGGCCATGGAATGCTCCTGTGGTTCGGGGGTCAGGCGACGGCGGACGCCAGAGCGCCCGCCGCCGCGTCGAATGCATGGGCCCGCCGGACGGGCTGGTTGACGCGCCCGGTCGCAGGCACGGCGGCCATGCCGCGGCCATGCGCCTCTGACGGGAATTGCCGGTCGGGATTGCGGTTCAGCGGGCGCGGCATGGACGAAGGGCTCTCCTTGCTTTTCAGGATCCGCTCCGGCGGCGGCCGCCCAGCGCGTTCACCAGCACGCCGGCGACGGCCACCGCAAGGAAAGCGACGATCGCGCCCCAATAGACCGGCGGCGTCAGGCAGGCGGCGTCGCCGAACGGACCGGCCCACACCGGATAGCAGGCACCCGGCCCTTCGGTAAGCGCGCTCGACGCGAGGAAGAGGATCACACCGACTAGCCCGGCGCAGATCGCGACCAGCACCGCCCAGGGAGTCGTCTCGCGAAACCGCTCGACTCGCTCGAGCCGCGGCGAGAGCAGATGGATGCACAGCAGCGCCGCGAAATAGGCGCCGCCGGCCAGGATGAAGAGCGGCGTGTAGGTCTCGTTGGCGAGGAAATAGCCGGTCAGCTTTGAGCTCAGCGCCCCGCCGATCCCGCCCAGCGTCCCGCCGATCCCGATCACCGCACCCACTGCGAAGCGCGGATAGGTGTCAGACGGGACCGTGAAGAGGTTGGCCGAAAAGCCCTGGTGCGCCGCCGCGGCCACGCCGATGATGACCACGCTGACCCACAGATTGTCGACCGCGGTCGCGAACATCACCGGCAGCACGGCAAAGGCGCACACCAGCATGGTCAGCTTGCGCGCCTTGTTCGCGGTCATGCCCATGCTGATGAACTTGCCCGAAAGCCAGCCGCCCGCGATACTGCCCACGTCCGAGATCAGATAGATCGCGCCCAGCGCGATCACCGCGGTCGCGGTCGTCCAGGTAGTGAGGTCGAGATCGTAGCGGTCGCCCAGATAGCCGGGCAGCCAGAAGAGATAGAACCACCACACGGGATCGATGAAGAACTTGCCCAGCGCGAAGGCCCAGGTTTCCTTCTGCGCCAGCAGCCGCACCCACAGGCCGGGCGTCTTGACGTCCGGATCGGCCGGGTCGGACTGGATGTGCGCCAGCTCGTCCGCCTCGACGCGCGGGTGTGTCGCCGGATCGTCGCGATAGATGGCGAGCCAGGCGATCAGCCACAGCACGCCGAAGATGCCGGTGACGACGAAGACCATGCGCCAGCTCATCCCCAGCCCGCCCATCAGCCAGAAGACGAGGAACGGTGTCGCGATCGCACCCACATTCGTTCCGGCATTGAAGATGCCGATCGCGAAGGCGCGCTCCCTCTGCGGAAACCAGTTGGCGACCGATTTCACGCCGGCCGGAAAATTGCCGCTCTCGCCCACGCCCAGGCCGAAGCGCGCGATCGCGAACTGGGCGACGGTGTAGGCGCCGCCGTGCGCGACATGGGCGATCGTCCAGATCACCACAGCGGCGGCATAGCCCAGCCGCGCGCCGATCGCGTCGACCACCTTGCCGAAGACGAGATAGCCCGCCGCATAGGCGATGGTGAACCAGACGATGATGTCGGCATAGGCGCGCTCGTCCATCGCGAGCGTCGGATCGGCCATCAGCGTGGGCTTGAGCAGTCCGATCATCTGGCGATCGATGTAATTGATGACGGTCGCGGTGAAGAGCAGCCCGACGATGACCCAGCGATAGCGCCCCACGCGCCGCGTGGCCCCGGCGATCATCGCCTCCCGTGTATCCGTCATCGTCTTCCTCTCCCCGCGACGCGACCGTTTGCCGGTCAGTTCTGTCGTACCTTGCCTATCGTACAGGCCACGGTGCGTTCCGCACCGAAGCGCGCCTCCACTCGGTCGCCGATCGCGACTCGGTGAACACCGGTCACTGCGCCGGTGGAAATCCATTGCCCCGGCGCCACCGGCAGGCCGCGTTCCGCCGCCGTTTCGAGCAGAAATCGGACCGCGCCGAAGGGACCGTCGAGCATTTCCGCCGCAGTGCCGGTTCCCGCTTCCGCACCGTTGATCGTCAGTGCCAGCGGCCAATTCAGAAAATCGCAGTCGCGCGGCAGAACGTCGCCCAGCACCAGCCCATGGTTGTTGCCGAAATCGGAAACGGTCACCGCCGGTCCATGGTCGTTGATCCCCGGAAAGGGCGAACTCGCGATCTCGATACCGATGCGGATCTCGTCGATGCATGTTGCCGCCGCAGCGTTGGTCCAGCCGCCCTCCGGCGCCTCGCCGATCGCGCCGAGGCGCAGCAGATACTCCGCCTCCACCGCGCCGAAGCCGCCTTCGAACACGGCCATCTCGGGCACCGCCTCGCCCCCGGCGCGTATCGCGTCGGCGAAGATCGGCCCGGCAAGACGATTGCTGCCGAACGTCTCCACCAGCGCATCGGGAACGCGTCCGACCTTCCAGCCGCCCACCGGCTGGCCGGAGAGCGCGATCGCACTTGCCTGGATGCGATAGGCGTCATCGAAATCCCGGGGCATCGGCCCCGGATAGTCCGACAGCGGACGCCCCGCCGCGCGGGCCGCCAGAAACGCGCGCGCGATCGACTCGGCGCTGCGCGCCTTGTCCTCAGCCGCCATCTGTTCGACCGACCCCGTGACCATTCTACTCAACCCCGCAATCAATACCCGCGCCGCGCACTATTCGCCGCCTGTCGCCGCCCGCCGTACTCCGGTCGCCAGAGGTTGCTACCGGTGTCAGGCCCCAGCGTCAACGCGCCTCGGAGCGCACTTCGGCCGACGTCGGCAGGGTTCCACCGCGCTGCCGCCCGGTGGAACCCTCCCCCTTTACAGCTTGAGACGCGCACCCAGCAGGAACACGCGACCCGTGTGGTCATATTCGTAGTTGCGGTCGGCAGCCGCATCGACGAACCGGTCCTGGTAATCGTCGGTCAGGTTCAGCCCCTCGAACGTGATGTCGAGATAGTCGGTCAGCGCATAGCTCGCCGAAAGATCGACGCTGAACGAGCTGTTGAAGCCTTCGAAGATGTTGCCCGTCGCGCTCGTGCCGTCGTTGTAGCGCGAGCGATAGGCGACCGAGCCGCGCAGGCTGAACCGGCTGTCCTCGTAATAGAGCGTCGCGTTATACTGCCAGTTCGAAAGGCCGAGCAGCTTCTCCGACATCGTCTCGGTCGTCAGCGCCGGGAAGCTTCCCGTCCCCACCGTGGTCGCCGGACCGCGCACCGTATATTCGACGTCCGAGTCGACATAGGTGAGGTTGCCGATCACGCCGAAGTTCGAAAGGAAGCCGGGCAGGAAGGTGAAGGGCGTCTGCAGGCTCAGCTCGAACCCCTGGATCTCCGCGCCCGGCCCGTTGACCGTCGTGTTGATCGTCCAGGGCTGCCCCTCGGGATTGGCCGCCGCCGGCGAGCTTGCCAGGATCAGCGAGAGCGGCAGTCCGGTCGAGGCATAGGTGCCGGTCGTGGTGCTGCCGATCGGGAAGCTCGCGATCTCCTTGCGGAACAGCGCAACCGAGAACACCGATTCGGGCCGGAAATACCATTCGACAGCCACGTCGAAGGTCGTCGCTCGGGTCGGTTCGAGCGACGGATTGCCGAAGCTCACCCGATAGTTGAACCCGTCGACGGACCCGCCCGGCGTAAGGCTGCCCAGTCCCGGCCGCGACATCACCTTGGCGACCGCGCCGCGCACAATCACGTCGGAGGCGGGATAGAGGGCGACGTTGAGCGACGGCAGCCAGTCTTCATAGTCGCGCGTCACCGTCACGTTCTGCGCATTGTTGATGCCGGTCGATCGCACGTCGGTACGGACATAGCGGACGCCGGCATTCGCGGCGAACTCGAGCCCGAACAGCGAACCGCGCGTGTTGAACTGCAGATAGCCGCCAGTATCTTCCTCGACCACGTTGCGTGTGTTCGCCGCGTCCTCGTTGAGCGGCCGGTTGTAGAGGTCGATCGCCGCCGCCGCCGCCGCGAGATCGGGGACGAGATAGGTCAGCGTCGTTCCCGCCGGCGCATTGCCGACGTTCGGCAGCGTGTAGAGCATCGAGATCGCGTCGGTTACGGGCGCGCCATAGGTGCCCGGCGCGCAGCTGAACGCCGCGCAGTAGGAGGAGTCGCGGGAGCCTCCGGTGGTGTCGAATTCGAACCGCCGGTAGAACGGCCCGGCGAGCACCGTGAAGCCCTCGACCGGCTCCCATTCGAGGTCGAGCTTCACCGTGCGGAAGCTGTTGGTCACGTTCGACGGGCGATCGCGGAATTCGGCGAACTGGAATGCCGCCGGATCGGTGATTCCGGTCGGGAAGCTCAGCCGTGGCAGGTCCATGTCGCTATAGTCGAATTCATAGCCCATGACGTCGCGATCGTCGAAGATGATCGTCGTCTCCATCGGCACCACGGCCTCGGATTGCGAAACGCCGCCATACAGCGTGCCGCGGAAGGTGGGCGAGAATTCCTGCTCGATCTTGCCGTTGAACTGATAGAATTCGGTGTAGGATTCGCGGCGGAAATCCTCGATCCGCACCCAGGCGTTGTCCACCGTGGCCGAGATCATGTTCCCGTTGGAGTCATAGGTCGGGTTGAGCAGGTCGATGCCGCGCTCGTTCGAGCGGAATAGCACTTCGCCCCATTTCTCGGTCCGCGTCTCGTCGTAATGGGCATAGAGGCCGTCGAGCGAGATCAGCGTGCCCATGGCGGGCGCCAGCTGGAAGCTGCCGGTCACGCCCAGCCGCTCGCGCTCGTGCCCGATCTCGCCATAGCGCGGAATGCGCGGGTGGAATGCGAGCGCCGCCTCGTCGCACGCTGCGCTCGGCACATAGGTGCCGCCGCTGCGGTTGGTGGTGAAGCAGCGCGTACCGTCGACCGAGTTGAACCGCGCCTGCTGCCAGCGCACCGTGTTGTTGCCGACTTCGAGAATGTCGTACTTCGACCATGCGGCCGACAACGACGCCGCGAACAGCCCCGAGGGATCCTTGTAGCTGACCAGCCCGGCGAGGCGCGGCCCGAAATCCTCGCTCAGATCGTTATACTGCACCTTCGCGTTGAGGCCGAGCGTAAAGCCGTCGCCATATGCCATCGGATTGCCGGTATTCAGGTCGATCACCGCGCCCAGCGAGCCTTCGTCGAGCCGGGCCTCGGCGGTCTTGTGGACGACCAGCGACGTGAACAGCTCAGAGGCGAAGACGTTGAAGTCGAAATCGCGGCCGCGGTTCGGCCCGCCCTCGCCTGCGGAGGTGGCGATTGTCTCCATCCCGTTCAGGCGGACACGGGTATAGCCCGCCCCCAGCCCGCGCACCGTGATCTGGCGGCCCTCGCCGCCGTCGCGGGTGATCGCGATGCCGGGGATGCGCTGCAACGATTCGGCAAGGTTCTGGTCGGGGAATTTCGCGATGTCTTCGGCGACGATGGCGTCGACGGCGGCGACCGAATCGCGCTTCACGTCTAGCGCTTCGCTCAGCGATTCGCGGAAGCCCGAAACGACGATCACCGGCTCATATGGATTGCCGGGTTCGCCGACGTCCTGCTCGGCGGTCACCTGCGCCTGCGCCGATCCGATCGCCACCACGGACAGCGATGCCGCGCCCAGCAGACGCGCAACCGACGCACGGGCCCTACCCTTTGTGTTTCTTGCCATTTTGCCTCTCCCCATCGCCGCTTGCGCGGCCTGCGCTTCTGATCGCGGGCACGAAACGCCATGGCGCCGACAGCAGCGCTGCCGGCCGACGTCCACGCCCACCGGGAAAGACAGGTCCGCGCGCGGAAACGCACGTGCATCCTCCCCGGACCGGGCCGCGTTTGCGCGGTCCCATTGTCTCGACCCAGTCGTTTGAAACCGGTGTCATTCGCTAGGCTGCTAGATTGATCTTCCGGCGTCAAGCCCCCAATCGACTCGATCCGGCGCGAGGTCCCGAAACCGGCCCGGCACAATAACGGCGTGCGACGTTACGCATTGTTTTTATGGCGTTTTCTTACGGAAACAGCGCGGCGACGGGCACGGCGCCGAAGTTGATTCTCCCCCAAGCGCCGGAGACGGCCGGCGACCGAGGAAGTCGCAACACTGCTCGGATCGCTCTAAATTGACACCGTTGGTCAATCGCCTGCGCGGCCGCCGCAACTGCGATCGACCGTGGCTCCTGCTCCGCTATGCGGCCTCGGACAGGCGGCGGTCGATCCAGCCGACGAGCTGTTCGGGTCGCATCGGCCGCCCGTAGAAATAGCCCTGTGCCTCGTCGCAGCGCATCTCGATCAGCAGGTCGCGCAGCTCGGCGGTCTCCACTCCCTCCGCAACCACGCGATAGCCGAGGTCGTGCGCCAGCGCGACCATCGAGCGCACGAGCGCCCGCTCGCGCGGGCCCTCGGGCATGTTGCGCACGAACGACTGGTCGATCTTGAGGATGCTGCCGGGCAGCTTCTGCAGATAGGCGAGGCTGCTGTAGCCCGTTCCGAAATCGTCGATCGCCACGTGAAAGCCGGCTCCGAGCAGGATCGTGAGCTGCTCGGTCGCCGTGCCGAAATCGCCCATCAGCGCGCTTTCGGTCACTTCCAGCTCCACCCAGTCGGGCTGCACGCGATGCTGGAGGGCCTGCAGCTGGACCTGCTGGGCAAATCCGGGGTGTTCCAGGTTCGACGCGGACACGTTGATCGAAAGCCGCATCGCGAGCCCGGCAGTGCGCCAGGCCGCGAGCTGGGCGAGCGCCGCACCGAACACCCATTTCGTCATCGCGCCGCCCAGCGAGGTCTGTTCGACGATCGGCACGAATTCGGCCGGCGAGATCGCGCCGAGCTCGGGATGCTGCCAGCGCAGCAGCGCCTCGACCGCCACGCACGCGCCGCTCGCCAGATCGACGCGCGGCTGAAAGACGAGCGACAGCTGCCCGCCGTCGCGCAACGCCGAATCGAAATCGCCGATCAGGCGAAACCGGCGCTGGTGCGCATTGTCCACGGCCAGCGAATAGACGCTCGCCAGCGAAGCGTGCGCGCGTGCGTCCTGCGCGGCGCTGTGCGCCGTCCGCAGGATCGCCGCCGGCGACGTCGCGCCGGCGAGGAAAGGCGCGACGCCGATGCTGGCCGCCATGATGAATCGGTCGCGCGTGGCCGTGCGCAACTGCGCCTGAAGATCGGACAGCGTGGCCAGATAGGCGTGCGGCTCCGCGCCCGGCGGCGCGAGAAAGGCGAACTGCGTCGCCGCGACGTGATACACGGTGCGGCCGCGCCCGATCGCGGCTGCAATCGTGCGCGCGGAATCCTGCACGATCCTGTCGAGATAGGCCGACCCCAGAACGCGCAGCCCGTTGCTCAGCTGCTCGTGCCGCGCAAGATCGATCAGCACGGCGAGCCGCTGCTCTCCGGCATGGTCGCGGCCCACATCGGCCAGATCCTCGAGGAACTGGATCCGGTTCGGCAGCCCGCTCAGCGGGTCGAGCCTGCCCAGCGCATGCTGGAGCTCGATCTGCACCATCACCATCTTCGCCAGGTCGTTCAGCGCGTTGCACTCGGCGTCGGTCACCTGCCTCGGCTCGGTGCCCAGAACGCACAGCGCGCCCAGGCTATGGCCTTCGCGCGTCGTCAGCGACGCGCCGGCGTAGAAGCGAATACCCTGATCGGCGAGGATGCTCGTGCGGTAGCATCGGTCCTCGTGGAGATCGGGGATCACCAGCGTGTCCGCCGTTTCCGCGACTTCCGAGCACGGCGCCTTGAGGCGCGGGATCGACCAATGGCTCACTCCCACGCGCGACTTGAACCACTGCCGGTCGCGATCGGTCAGCGAAATGGCGGCGATCGGCAGGCCGAAGATCTGGCTGGCCATGCGCGTGATCCGGTCGAAGCTCTCGCTGGGTGCGGTGTCGAGCAGGTTCAGCCGATGCAGCGCATCGAGCCGCGCCTCTTCGTCGCAATGGTACATGGAGACTCCTCGTCACGCGGCCGCGCAGACTCCTCCTTATAGGCGGTTTTGCCCAAGGACCGGGAGGGGCGCGGTGCAGCCGCCGCCCGCGCTTACAGCGCGGTCGCCGTCACATAGCTGCCCACCGCGACGACAAGCACCGCAAAGCCGATCTCGAGCAGGCGCTTGCGGCTGCTGAGCAGTCTTCCCGCGCCGATCCCCGCGATCGTTCCGGCGAAGCCGCCCGCGATCAGCAATCCGGTCACGGGCCAGTCGACGAGGCCCGAGATCGCATAGGAGGACGCGGTCGTGAGCCCCAGCGCAGTCACCACCACCAGCGACGTTCCGACCGCATGGGACAGGGGCATCGCGGTCGCCACGATCAGCCCCGGCACGATGAGGAATCCTCCGCCGATTCCGAAGAAGCCCGCAGCGAGGCCGACGCCGAGTCCGATCGGCACCAGCCGGGGCAGCAGCACCGCGGCGCTCTCGCGCGTCAGCCGCACGTCGGGCGCCTCGGCGGCGCGGCGCCTGCGCAGCATCGACAGGCCCACGCCAATCATCAGCAGCCCGAACAACGCGAGAAGCCCCTGTCCGTCGAACGCCTTGCCGAACTCGGCACCCAACGCCGCGCCCGTCATGCCTGCGGCGGCGAACACGCCCGCGCACCGCCATTTCACGCGCCCCCCGCGGGCATGGCCGACCAGACTGGCGAAGGCGTTGACGCTGACGGTCACAGCCGCGGTGCCGATCGCGGCATGCGGCGAGCCGACGCCGACGACATAAACCAGCAGCGGCACCGCGAGAATCGAGCCGCCGCCCCCGACCAGGCCGAGCACAAGTCCGATCAGCGCGCCCGAAGCGAGCGTGGCGACGACTGTTTCCACTGTCGTCAGGCGGCCGTGCGCCGGTTCCACGGCATGACCCGCAGCAGCCGCGCCATTCCGCACCAGCCGGTCGCCCCTGCGAGAACGAGTCCGGCGCCGACGAATGCGGATACGCCCAGAAACCCGGGGGCGACGAACAGCCCCAGCAGGACTCCGGCAAGCACCAGCACGCCGGCGGCAATCTGCACCTGCCGCATGATCTCCATCGGCTGCGAACGATCGGCGAAGGTCGGATGGCCGGCGCGGCGCCAGGCATTGATCCCGCCGTCGAGCAGGAAGGCGGGAGCCTCCCCTGCGGCTGCGGCGAGCCGCACCGCATTCGCCGACGTCCGCGCACCCGACCGGCAGTGGAACACCACCGCACATTCGTCGCGCGGAAGATCGTCGATTCGCTCCAGCGGCAGGTTGATCGCCCCGGGAATATGCTCGCGGGCATGCTCGTCGGCATTGCGGATGTCGACCAGGCGGGCCCCTGCATCGATCCTTGCGCGGGCGTCGGAGGGGGAAAGCTGTTTCAGCGGCATCGTGTCATTCCTTGCAGTAGAGCTGGTAGAGCGTGGCGAGCAGCGTCTCGGTCCTCGGATCGGCGATCCGGTACCAGAGCGTCTGGCTCTCGCGCCGAAAAGCGACGAGATCCTCGTCGCGCATCCGGGCGAGGTGCTGCGAACAGGCGGACTGCGACAGCCCGACCTCGGCGGCGAGATCGGTCACCGTCACTTCGCCATGCTCGATCAGCTTGCACAGCAGCATCAGCCGCCGCGGATTGCCGATCGCCTTGAGCGTTTCGGCGACCGCGCCTGCCTTCGTTTCGAATGTCGCCAGGTCCATCGGCGGCTTCAGCATCCTCGCAACTCCATTAGGTATTGCTTATTTAGCATATTCTAATATATGGTCAAGGGATAAAGGAGGACGATCATGCCCAAGCCTTTCATCCAGGCCTTCTTCGACGAGCCGACGAACACGATCAGCTATCTGGTCGGCGATCCCGAGACGCGCAGCGCCGCGGTGGTCGATCCGGTACTCGACTTCGATCTGGCGAGCGGCGTCGCCGACACGCGCTCGGCCGAGCGCATCCTGGCCTATGCGACCGAATACGACTGGCGAGTCGAGATGGTGCTGGAGACGCATGCCCATGCCGATCATCTCTCGGCCGCCCCCTTCATCAAGGCGCATACCGGCGCCTGGGTCGGCATCGGCGCGCATATCCGCGACGTCCAGAAGATCTTCCGCCCGGTCTTCGCGATGGAGGACCTAAAGACCGACGGCTCCGACTTCGACCGGCTGTTCGAGGATGGCGAACGTTTCGCGATCGGCGCACTGACCGTCGAGGTGCTCCACGTGCCGGGCCACACGCCAGCCGACGTCGCATATCTGATCGGCGACGCGGCGTTCGTGGGCGACACGCTGTTCATGCCGGACTATGGCACCGCGCGCGCCGACTTCCCCGGCGGCGACGCGCGCACGCTCTATCGTTCGATCCGCAGGCTGCTGTCGCTGCCGGACGAAACCCGGCTGTTCCTGTGCCACGACTATAAGGCGCCGGGGCGTGACGAGTATCGCTGGGAAACCACCGTCGGCGAGCAGCGCCGGGCGAGCGTGCATGTACACGATGGGGTCGACGAAGACTCGTTCGTCGCGCTACGCGAGAAGCGGGATGCCGGGCTTTCCGTGCCGAAGCTCCTGCTGCCGTCGATCCAGGTCAACATTCGCGCCGGCCGGTTCGAGGAGGCACAGGCGAACGGCGTCACCTATCTGCGGATTCCGGTAAAGTGGCACGCCGAATAGCGGCACTCGATGCGTCGTCGCCCGCCATCCCGGCGGCGGCGCATTCTCGCCAACTCTGCAAGGTGGTGCCCCTGGCCGGACTCGAACCAGCATGCCTTGCGGCACTCGATTTTGAGTCGAGCGCGTCTACCAATTTCGCCACAGGGGCAGCGCAGCGCGCACGGCTAGACCAAGCGGTGCGGCCCCGCAAGCCGCTTCGCCGCGCCTGCGCCGGTGGCGCAGCGCGGTGCCGCCAGGCCGCGCTTCTCCCGATCAGTTCGTCGGCGCGCGCCGACGATAGCTCAGCGCTTCGGCAACATGGATACGGCCGATGTTCTCGGCGCCTGCCATGTCGGCAATCGTCCGCGATACTCGAATGACTCGGTGAAATCCGCGCGCCGAGAGCCGCGTCGCTTCGGCCGCCTGCGCAAGCAGTTTGCGCGCGGGCTCCTCCAGCACGGCCACCTGCTCGAGCAGATCGCCGTCCGCCTCGGCATTGGTCCGCACGCTCGTTCCCGCATAGCGATCGCGCTGAATGGCGCGCGCTGCCGCCACCCGCTCGGCGACTTCCGCCGATCCTTCGAGCGGAGGCGGGAGCACCAGATCGGCCGCGCTCACCGCCGCCACCTCGACACTGAGATCGATCCGGTCGAGCAGCGGCCCCGAAACCTTCGCCTGATAGTCGGCCGCGCATTTCGGCGCCCGTGCGCAGGCGAGCGCCGGGTCGCCAAGGTGACCGCAGCGGCACGGGTTCATCGCCGCGACCAGCTGCACCCGCGCCGGAAAGGTGACGTGCGCGTTCGCCCGTGCGACGCTCACCGTGCCCGTCTCCAGCGGCTGGCGCAGCGAATCGAGCACCGCGCGCTGGAATTCGGGCAGTTCGTCGAGGAACAGCACGCCGAGATGCGCCAGGCTCACTTCGCCCGGCTTCACCTTCAATCCGCCGCCCGTCAGCGCCGCCATCGAGGCGCTGTGGTGCGGGCTGCGGAACGGCCGGTTGCGCGTCAGCCGCCCGCCCGCAAGCGTCCCCGCGACAGAAGCCACCATCGATACTTCGAGCGCTTCGGCCGCGTCGAGCGGCGGCAGGATGCCCGGCAGGCAGGATGCGAGCAGCGATTTGCCCGCGCCCGGCGGGCCGCACATCAGCAGATTGTGTCCGCCCGCTGCCGCGATCTCCAGCGCGCGCTTGGCCGTCTCCTGCCCTTTCACCTGACGCAGGTCCGGGCCGTGCGCGGTCGGCTCGGCCTCGCCGGGTGGCGGCGGCGGCAGCAACTGATGGCCCTTGAAGTGGTTTAGCAGTCCGATCAGGTCCGTCGCCGCCACGACTTCGACCGATCCGGCCCAGGCGGCTTCCGATCCCTGCCCGGCCGGGCACACCAGCCCCTTGCCCAGCTCGGATGCGTGGAGCGCCGCGAGCAGCACGCCGGGCGACGGCGCGACCCGCCCGTCGAGCCCCAGCTCGCCGACGACGACGTACCCCGCCAGCGTTTCGGCATCGACCACCCCCATCGCGCCCAGCAGCGCCAGCGCGATCGGCAGATCGTAATGCGACCCTTCCTTGGGCAGATCGGCGGGCGACAGGTTCACCGTGATCCGCTTGGGCGGCAACGCCAGCCCGATCGCGGCGATCGCGCCGCGTACGCGTTCGCGGCTTTCGGCGACCGCCTTGTCGGCGAGCCCCACCACCACGAACGCCGGCACGCCCGCGGCGACCTGGACCTGCACCTCGACGGGCCGCGCCTCCAGCCCCAGATACGCGACGGTCGATACGATCGCGACCATGCGCGGCTCTCCCCCTGATCCCCGCCGGTCATAACCGTTTTCCGCAGCGATGGAACGATTCGCCGCACGACTGTCTTGAGGTCGCAATACACAAGACCCATGTAGATGCGATGGCGCGCCGCCGTTCCAGCTCCCCGATCGTCCGAACCGGCCTTTTTCTCACTGGAATGGCGCTCATCCTGGCCGCGCCTATAGTGGGCGTGATCCCCGGCCCCGGCGGCATCTTCGTCTTCGCAGCGGGGCTGGTGCTGGTGCTCCAGAACTCGCGCTGGGCGCGGCGGCATTTCGTCCGTGCCAAGCGCCGCTGGCCGCGATTCGGCGCGCTGGCCGATCGCGCGCTACGCCGCCGCAGCGCCCGTCGTCGACGGCTCCGCCAGCGCGACGCGGCGCGTTGACTTCGATGGCCTCCCCCGCTATGGGCACCCGACACGAGGCCGCCCCTGTGGCGGCCCTTTTCCGTTTAGAATACCCGAGGATGAGCGATGAAGCGGACCTTTCAGCCGAGCAATCTGGTGCGTGCACGCCGCCACGGCTTCCGCGCGCGCATGGCGACTCCGGGCGGCCGCAAGGTGATTCGTGCGCGCCGTGCCCGCGGCCGCAAGAAGCTGTCGGCCTGAGCCGGCTTACCCAGCGCAAGGAGTATCTCGCGGCGAATGCGGGCAAGCGGGCGCCCATGCCCGGCTTCGTCCTGCTCGTTCGCGACCGCGGCGATGCCGACGCGACCATGCGGATCGGCATCACCGTTTCCAAGAAGGTCGGCAACGCCGTTACGCGGAACCGCATGAAGCGGCGGTTCCGTGCGCTCGCGCGCGAAATACTGCCGCAGTCGGGCATTCACGGCGCCGATCACGTCCTGATCGGCCGTCCCGGCGGCGTCGAGCGCGACTGGTCCGCGCTTCAGGCCGATCTCGCCCGCGCGCTCAACAAGGTGCGGCGATGATCGCGCGGCTCCTCATCCTGCTCGCGCGCGGCTGGCAGATCGGCCCGTCCGCCATCCTTCCGCCGAGCTGCCGCTATCAGCCGAGCTGTTCGGCCTATGCAATCGAGGCCTTGCGCCGCTATGGCGCCGCCAAAGGCAGCTGGCTCGCGCTGAAGCGAATCGCGCGCTGCCATCCTTGGGGCGGTCATGGCTGGGATCCGGTGCCGTGAGCACGCCCGGCATTGGGGATAGTTGGTGAAGGAAGAACAGAAGAACCTCCTGATCTTTGCGGTGCTGGCGGCGTTCATCCTGTTCGCCTGGCCCGCGATCATGGATTATGTCGCGCCGCCGTCGGCGCCCCAGCCGGGCACCGCGCAGATCGAGAACGGCGAGGTCGAGCTCCCGCCGCAGCCCGAGGCCGATCCCGCCGCCGATACGGCGACCGCGATCCGCAGCCGCGAAGTCGTGCTCGCCGAAACGCCCCGCGTGCGGATCGAAACGCCGTCGCTCAGCGGCTCGATCAACCTGCGCGGCGGACGCATCGATGATCTGATCCTCAAGGAATACAACCAGAGCATCGAGGAGGATTCGCCGCCGATCCGGCTGCTCTCGCCCTCGGGCACCGCCAACGCCTATTTCGCCGGCTTCGGCTGGCGCGGCAGCGGCCTGAACGCGCCCGGCCCCGATGCGCTGTGGCAGGCGAGCGGCGACACGCTCTCGCCGGGCAATCCGGTCACGCTCGAAACGCGCAACGCGCAGGGACTGCGCTTCCGCCTCACCTATTCGGTCGACGAGAACTATATGTTCACCGTCGAACAGAGCGTCGCCAACGCCGGCTCCGCGCCGGTCTCGGCCGCACCCTATGGCTATCTCAGCCGCCGCGGCCGTTCGGAGGACATCGATCAGTGGGTCGCGCACGTCGGCCCGATCGCCGTCGCCGACGGCGTTGCCAGCTACACCGACTATGACGATCTCGACGATGGCGAACAGAGCTTCGCCGCGACCGGCGGCTGGGCGGGCTTCTCCGACCATTATTGGCAGACGGCGCTCGTCCCCGATCAGTCGCGCGCCACGACTCTCAAGCTGCGCTCGGCGGGCGCCGACGCCTATCAGGCCGATTTCTCGTTGCGCGACGCCGTCCGGCTCGAGCCCGGCCAGGGCATCGTCCAGACCTCGCGCTTCTTCGCCGGTGCGAAGGAAACCGCGCTGATCGATGCCTATGAGGAACGGCTCGGCATCGTCGAATTCGACAAGATGATCGACTGGGGCTGGTTCGGCCTCATCGAGAAGCCGATCTTCTATTATCTCGACTGGCTGTTCCGCATGGTCGGCAACTTCGGCGTCGCCATCATCCTGCTCACCTTCACGGTGCGTCTGCTGCTCTTCCCGATCGCGCAAAAGCAGTTCGCGTCGATGGCCAGCATGCGCGCGGTCCAGCCGAAGATGAAGGCGCTGCAGGAACGCTACAAGGACGACAAGCAGAAGCTGCAGCAGGAAATGCTGAAGCTCTACAAGGACGAGAAGGTCAATCCGCTCGCCGGCTGTCTTCCGCTGATCCTGCAGATCCCGATCATGTTCGCGCTGTACAAGGTGCTGATCCTCACGATCGAAATGCGCCACCAGCCGTTCGTGCTGTGGATCCGCGATCTGTCGGCGCCCGATCCGCTCACCCCGGTCAATCTGTTCGGCCTGCTCGATTTCACCCCGCCGGCGTTCCTGGCGATCGGCATCGTCCCGATCCTGCTGGGCGTCTCGATGTACTTCCAGATCAAGCTCAACCCGGCGCCGATGGACGAGATGCAGAAGCAGATCTTCGGCATCATGCCCTGGGTGCTGATGTTCATCATGGCGCCGTTCGCCGTGGGGCTTCAGGTCTACTGGATCACCTCGAACCTGCTGACGATCGCGCAGCAGAGCTGGCTCTACAGCCGCCATCCGCAGCTCAAGCAGCCGGTCGAGAAGCCCGACAAGGGCAAGAAGGCAGCGACGAAATGACGGGTCCCGCCGGTCAGGGGGAGGAGCGCGAAGCCTTCTCCCCCGACTTTCTCGAGCAGGCGCGCAAGACCTTCGCCGGCCCGGTCGCGTTCCTGAAATCAGCGCCCACGCTCCAGTTCCTGCCCGATCCCGACGTGCCCGAAGTCGCCTTCGCCGGCCGGTCGAACGTCGGCAAATCGTCGCTGCTCAACGCGCTCGCCGGTCGCAAGGCGCTCGCGCGCACCTCGGTCACGCCCGGGCGCACACAGGAACTCAACTTCTTCGATATCGGCGAGCCGCTGCGCTTCCGCCTGGTCGACATGCCCGGCTACGGCTTCGCCAAGGCGCCCAAGGACGTGGTGAAGAAGTGGCGCTTCCTGGTGAATGATTTCCTGCGCGGGCGGCAGGCGCTCAAGCGCGCGCTGGTGCTGATCGATTCGCGCCACGGCATCAAGGACGTCGATCGCGAGATCCTCGACATGCTCGATGACGCCGCGGTCAGCTACCGCCTCGTGCTCACCAAGGCCGACAAGGTGAAAGCGTCCGAACTCGCCGAAGTCGCGGAGCGCACCGCGGGCGAGGCGCGCAAGCGCCCCGCCGCCCATCCCGATCTCATCACCACCTCGAGCGAGACCGGCCTCGGCATCGCCGAACTGCGCGCTGCGGTGATCGAGGCGATCGGCTGAAGCGCGCCGCGCGTCGTGCTCGGTCGCGGCCTCCACTGAGAACCGCTCGCAATCAGGAACCCGATCCGCGCCCGCGCGTCCCCCTCCCGTCACTCCGGGAGGCCGCCATGCACATCAGTCTTCGCGTGAACGGCGAGCAGCATATGCTCGACGTCGATTCGCGCACCACGATCCTCGACGCGCTGCGCAACCATCTCGGGCTCACCGGATCGAAAAAGGGCTGCGACCACGGCCAGTGCGGCGCCTGCACCGTCCTGATCAACGGGCGGCGCATCAACAGCTGCCTCACGCTGGCCGTCATGCACGATGAGGACGAGATCGTGACGATCGAAGGCATCGGCAGCCCCGAAGAGCTGTCGCCGATGCAGGCGGCGTTCGTCCGCCACGACGGCTATCAGTGCGGCTATTGCACCCCCGGCCAGATCTGTTCGGCGACGGCGGTGCTCGACGAGCTGGAGAAAGGCTGGCCGAGCTATGTCACCGACGATCTCGAGGGTGCGGCGCAGCTCACCGACGACGAGATCGCCGAGCGGATGAGCGGCAATCTGTGCCGCTGCTCGGCCTATCCCAACATCGTCGATGCGATCCGCGACGTCGCGGAGAAGCGCGCATGAGGCCGTTCGACTATGCCCGCGCCGGTTCGGTTGCCGAAGCCGCGGCGGCCGCGCGCGACGGCGCGACGATCATCGCCGGCGGCACCAATCTGCTCGATCTGATGAAGCTCGAAGTGATGGCGCCCGATCGCGTGGTCGACATCACTCGGCTCGGGCTCGACGCCATCGAGCCGACCGACGCGGGCGGGCTGCGCATCGGCGCGCTCGTTCCCAACGCCGATCTCGCCGCCGATCGGCGCGTTCGCCGCGACTATCCGGTGCTCTCGCGCGCGCTGCTGGCAGGCGCGAGCGGCCAGCTGCGCAACAAGGCGACGACGGGCGGCAATCTGCTCCAGCGCACGCGCTGCTATTATTTCTACGACACTGCAATGCCCTGCAACAAACGCGATCCCGGCAGCGGCTGCGGCGCGATCGGCGGGTTCAATCGTATCCATGCGATCCTCGGCGCCAGCGACAAGTGCATCGCCACTCATCCCAGCGACATGGCCGTGGCGATGCGTGCGCTCGGCGCTGCGGTGGAAGTCGTCCGTCCGAGCGGCGAGACTCATCGCATCGCGCTCGACGATTTCTATTGCCTGCCCGGCGACACGCCGCAGGTGGAGAATGTGCTCGAGCCCGGCGATCTCATCACCGCCGTCCTCCTCCCGCCCCCGCCCGGCGGCGTCCATCGCTATCGCAAGGTCCGCGATCGCGCCTCCTATGCCTTCGCGCTCGTCTCGGTCGCCGCGGTGATCCGGATGGAGGGCGACGTGATCGCCGATGCGCAGCTCGCCTATGGCGGGCTCGCCCACCTCCCCTGGCGCGACCGGCGAGTCGAGGAGATGCTGGTCGGCGAAGCCCCCTCGGTCGATCTCTTCGCGCTGGCCGGCGAACTGCTGGTGCGCGAGGCGAGCGGCCAGGGCGCCAATGATTTCAAGATCCCGCTCGCACGCCGTACGCTCGCCGCCGTGCTTGCCGACGCCACCGGTCTGGAGGCCGCCAAGTGACTCGCGAACTGACGATGGACGCGCCCGACACGCGGCGCCTGCTCGACCGTATGCCGCAAGGGCTCACCGGCGCGGCGCTCGATCGGCCCGAAGGCCCGCTCAAGGTGTCGGGCCGCGCCACCTATGCGCATGAGTTTCACCTCGACGATTGCGCGCACGGGGTGCTGGTGCGCGCCACCATCACCAAGGGCCGCGTGCTGCGCATCGACGGCAGCTCGATCACCGATCTGGAAGGCGTGCTCGGCGTCTTCACCGGCGAACGGTTCCTGCGCAATCCCGCGCAGGGAATGGCGAACGAGGCGCCGGTGCAGGGCGCCTCCGAAGTCGCCTATTTCGGCCAGCCGATCGCCATGGTGGTCGCCGAGACGTTCGAGCAGGCGCGGCATGCCGCGCAGCTGCTGTCGGTCGACTATGCGCCCGACGCCGATGCCGTCACCGATCCGCGTTCGGAAGCGGTGAAGATCGACAAGCCCGACGCCAAGCAGCTCGATCAGGGCGATCTCGACGCGGCGATGGCCGATGCCGCGGCGACGGTGGACGCGCTCTACACGACGCCCGCCCAGAGCAACGCGCCGATGGAGCCGCACGCCTCGATCGCGCAGTGGGACGGTGATACGCTCACCCTCCACGGCTCGTATCAGATGCTCAAGTACAACCGGAACGAACTGGCCGATTCGCTCGGCATCGATCCGGAAAAGATCCGCATCCTCTCGCCCTATGTCGGCGGCGGCTTCGGATCGAAGCTCGGCATCGCTCCCGAGGCGGTCGCCGCCGCGCTCGCCGCGCGCGAGATCGGCCGTCCGGTGAAGATCGCGATGACGCGCCAGCACGTCTTCGACATGACGGTCCGCCGCTGCGAGACGCACCAGCGCCTCCGCCTCGCCGCCGATGCCGACGGCAGGCTGACCGGCATCGGCCACGAATATCGCGTGTCGAACCTGCCCGGCGAGACCTTCTCCGAGCCGGTCGCCCAGGCGACTCACTTTCTCTACGGCGGCCAGAACCGCCGCATCGTTCACGAAATCGCGCGCGTGCATCGCACCTGCGCGGGATCGATGCGCGCGCCCGGCGAAGCGGTCGGCATGCTCGCGCTCGAAAATGCGATGGACGAGCTGGCGGAAACGCTGGGCCTCGATCCGATCGAACTGCGCAAGCGCAACCTGCCCGAGCGCGATCCCGAGAAGGACGTCCCCTATTCCACCCGCGCCGCCGCCGAATGTCTCGACGAGGGCGCCCGCCGCTTCGGCTGGGAGAAGCGCGCAGCCGAGCCCGGCGCGGTGCGCGAGGGCGAATGGCTGATCGGCATCGGAGTCGCCACCGCCGCGCGCAAGAACATGACGACCGAGGCCGAGGCGCGCGTCACGTTGCGCCCCGACGGCACTGCGCTGGTCGAAACCGACATGACCGACATCGGCACCGGCACCTACGCCATCCTCGGCCAGATCGCGGGCGATCTGCTCGGCCTGCCGCGTGATCGGGTCGAGGTGAAGCTCGGTGACACGCGCCTTCCGCCCGGCTCGGGCTCGGGCGGCTCGATCGGCGCCTCGTCGACCGGCTCGGCGGTGCTGCTCGCCTGCGAGGCGCTGCGCGAGACGCTGTGCGAACGGTTTGAATGCGATCCAGACGAGCTCACGCTCAAGGATGGCGAAGCGATCGCCGGAAACCGCCGCGCGCCGCTCGCCGATCTCGTCGGCGATGCGCCGCTCACCGAACAGGGGAAGTTCAAGCCGGGCAAGACGACCAAGGAGACCAGCCAGGCCGCCTATGGCGCCTTCTTCGCCGAAGTGGCGGTCAGCCACGTCACCGGCGAAGTGCGGGTGCGCCGCATGCTCGGCGTCTTCGCCGCCGGCCGCATCCTCAACGCAAAGACCGCGCGGTCGCAGTGCCTGGGCGGCATGGTGTTCGGCATCGGCTCGGCGCTCACCGAGGAACTGGTCCATGACTCGCGCGACGGGCACATCGTCAATCGCGACCTCGCCGAATATCACCTGCCGGTGAATCTCGACGTCCCGCAGATCGACGTGCATTTTCTCGAGGAGCGCGACGACTGGGCCTGCCCGCTCCAGTCGAAGGGGATCGGCGAGCTCGGCATCTCGGGCGCGGGCGCGGCGATCACCAATGCGATCCACAACGCCACCGGCGCGCGCATCCGCAGCTATCCCGCCACGCTCGACAAGGTGCTGGAGGCGGTCGAGGCGCTCGAATAGCCGCTCCCGCCCCGTTGCCGCCGCCCGCCCCCGCCGCTATCGCTGCGTGCCATGCTCAAGCTCATCATCGGCAACCGTGCCTATTCCTCCTGGTCGCTGCGCGGCTGGCTCGCGTGCAAGCAGTCGGGGCTCGACTTCGAGGAAGTGGTCGTCCCGCTCTATGACGAGAATTGGGACCGGCGCCGCGAAGGCGACGAATTCGCGCCCTCCTCTGGCAAGGTTCCGATCCTGTGGGACGACGACGTCGTCGTGTGGGACAGTCTGGCGATCGTCGAATATCTGAACGAGAAATCGGGCGGCGACCGCTTCTGGCCGCAGGATATGGCCGCCCGCGCGATGGCACGCTCGATGGCCGCCGAGATGCACTCCGGCTTCTCGGCGCTGCGCAAGAAGCACAGCATGAACATCCGTCAGGTCTATGCGCCGCGGATGCCCGATCCGGACGTGCTGCAGGAGCTCGGCCGCATCATGGAGCTGTGGGCCCAGGCGCGCGCCCGCTACGGCGGCGACGGCGAGTTCCTGTTCGGCGAATTCGGCGCGGCCGACATCATGTTCGCGCCGGTCGTCACCCGCATCGTCACTTATTCGCTCCCCGTCCCCCGCTTCGCCCCCGCCTATATGAGCGCGGTCCTCCAGCACCCCTGGATGCAGGACTGGATCGCCGCCGCGCAGGAGGAGGATTGGGTGATCGAGCAATATGAGATGCCGGCGGGCTGAGCCCCCCGGTCAGAAGCCGCTTCCGTCCTTCCGCCGGAATCCCTCGCCCGCGACCAGATGCATGTCGATGTCGGGATAGTGGCAGTCGCTCGCCGCCGGCCGCCCCACCGCCACGAACACGCAGTCCGCCGCGCTGCGGTTCTGCAGCACATGGCCGTTGCGCTCGCCCTTCGGAAACGCCGCGCAGTCGCCCGCGCGCATTACATGCTCGCCGCTGTCGTCGACCAGCACCGCCTCGCCCGACAGCATCACCACGAACTCGTCCTCGCCTTCGTGCCAGTGGCGCTGGCTCGACCAGGCTCCCGGCTTCAGCGTCACATGGCTCACGCCATATTCGGTCAGCCCGCCCGCCGGCCCCAGCCGCCGATACCAGCGCCCCTCCACTGCATCGGCATATTCGGCCGGATAGCCGGTCGCGTTCGTCTGCGGGATTGTATCGAGATCGAGCTTGGGCAATGCCGCCTCCATGACCGATAGCGCCTCTCTGCCCGATCCGATCGAACTCACCAAGCGCCTCATTGCGGCGGAAAGCGTCACGCCCGCGCGCGGCGCGGTGTTCGACGAACTCGAATCCGTGCTCGCGCCGCTCGGCTTTTCGGTCGACCGGTTCACCGCCGGAGAGGCGCCCGACGGCCCGGTCGAGAACATGCTCGCCACCCGCGGCACCGGCGGGCGCCATTTCGCCTTCGCCGGCCATCTCGACGTGGTCCCGCCGGGCAAGGGCTGGACGGGCGACGCCTTCGTTCCCGAAGTGCGCGGCGAGCTGCTCTACGGGCGCGGCGCGGTCGACATGAAGGGCGCGATCGCCGCCTTCGCCGCCGCCGCCGCGCGCGTGCCTGCCGACGGCACCGTAACCTTCATCATCACCGGCGACGAGGAAGGCCCGGCAGTGCACGGCACCCGCGCGCTGATCGACCGGATGCGCGCGCGCGATCTGATCCCCAATCTCTGCCTCGTCGGCGAGCCGACCAGCAGCGCGCGGCTCGGCGACACGGTCAAGATCGGCCGGCGCGGCTCGGTCAATATCTGGATCGACGTGCCGGGGCGGCAGGGCCATGTCGCCTATCCGCATCTCGCCGACAATCCGGTCACCCGGCTGGTCGCGGCGCTGGCCGAGATCGACGGCATCGTGCTCGACAGCGGCACCGACTGGTTCCAGCCGTCGAACATCGAAGTCACCGATCTCGCAGTCGGCAATCCCGCGCACAATGTGATCCCCGGCCACGCCCAGGCGCGGCTCAGCATCCGCTTCAACGATCGCCACACGGGCGCCGACCTCGTCGAGCGCATCCGCGCGATCGCCGCGCGTCACGCGCCGGAAGCCACCGTCACCGGCAAGGTCTCCGGCGAGGCCTTCCTCACCCAGCCCGGCCTGTTCTCCGATCTGCTGAGCGATTCGATCGAGGCGCGGCTCGGCATCCGGCCCGAACTGTCGACCAGCGGCGGTACCTCGGACGCGCGCTTCCTCGTCGCGCTCTGCCCCGTGATCGAATTCGGCCTCGTCAACGCCACGATGCACAAGCTCGACGAAGCGGTCGCGCTGCGCGACCTCGAAGCGCTCACCGGCGTCTACGAGGAAGTGCTGCGCCGCACCTTCGCCTGAAGCGGCGTCGGCGCCAAGACGTGAACTCATAAGCTCCGGACGACGGAAACGGAAAGCGCCCCTTAGCGGACCTCGGCGGGATCGGCTGGCCAGCGGCCCGCCCGGACGACCTGTGCAAGACCGCCGACCGTAACGGGCTGTAGGTCTCGACCAAACCACCTGGAGAACAGCCACGCGCCGCCGATAAACAGCGCCAACGCGACGATCCCAGCGAGGAACTTTGGCAAATGCAACGCGGCTACCAACACGCCCGCCGCGCCACCACAGACAACAATGGCCGGTATACCAAGCAGGATCGCCTTAGGGCTCGCACCTTCTGTGTTGAAGAAGACCCGCCACTGGCGATTTAGCTCTGTAAAGTCCGTGCCGAACCGCTTGTGCAGCGTGTCGAAGACTTCTCCTGCGTCGTCTCCGTCAACGCCAAGGTCATGCACCAACCGGGCTTGGAGCGTCACCTTTGCTTCCGGCACGCCATGATCCTCGATCAGGAGTTTGCAGACGGCTCTCAGTGGATCGTCGGTCACAGCGCCATCCTATCGGCGCGAGGAGTGTCTGCAAACCACCCACTCTCCGCCGCTCGCGCGGCATGACCTACCCCGCCACGCGACTCGGCGCCACGTCGCGCACCCAGGAGAGGAACGCCTCCTCGCCCATCGGCTGCGCGATCGCATAGCCCTGCAGCACGTCGCATCCGATCACGCGCAGCACTTCGGCCTGCGCCTCGCTCTCGATCCCTTCGGCCACCGCTTCGCAGCCCAGCCCGTGAATCAGCCCGATCACGGCATGAACGATGGTCCGCGCCTCGGCGCGGTCGGCGACATGCTCGATCAGGCTGCGGTCGAGCTTCACGCGGTCGACCGGCAGGTCGCGCAGCCGCGCGAGGTTCGAATAGCCGGTGCCGAAATCGTCGATCGCCACGCTGGCGCCGTCGGCGCGCAGCGCGGCGATCGCCTCGACCACCTCCTCGGAGCAATGCATCGCCAGCGTCTCGGTGATCTCCAGCTCGAGCAGCCCGGCCGGTGCGTTCGCCGCATGCATCGCATCGCGCAGCCGGCGGAAGAATCCGGCATGGTCGATCTGGCGGGGACTGATGTTGACCGCCATGCGCTGCTCGATCCCCAGCGCCCCCCACCGCGAGATGGTCTCGGCGACGCTCGCGACCACCCATTCGCCGATGTCGACGATCAGCCCCGTCTCCTCGGCGCGCTGGATGAAGCTCGCCGGCATTTTGAGTCCCTTGGGGTGCCGCCAGCGCAGCAGCGCCTCGGCCGCCACGATGCGGCCTTCGCTCGCGCTCACCTGCGGCTGGTACACCAGCTCGAACTGGCTTTTCTCCACGGCCTCGCGCAGGTCGCTCTCCAGCGCCGCGCGCTCGGCGATCTCGGCGGCCAGCGCCTCGGTGAAATGCTCCGCCCGGCCGCGCCCTTGCGCCTTGGCGTGATACATGGCGGCGTCGGCCGCGCGCATCAGGTCGGTCAGGTTGCTGCCGTGCTCGGGCCGCAGCGCAATGCCGATCGAGGCGCCGATCTCGACTTCCTGGTCGGCGAGGTCGAACGGCTCGCCCAGCGCGAACAGGATGCCGCGCCCGATCCGCTCGGCGTCGCGCGCGTTGCGCAGCTCGGGGAAGAACATGGTGAACTCGTCGCCCGCCAGTCTCCCGATCAGCGGCGGCTTGGCGTCCTTCTCCGCACCGAACCGGTCGGCCACCGCGCGCAGCCGGTTGGCGACCATGCCCAGCAGCACGTCGCCTGTCGCATGGCCGAGCGTGTCGTTGACCGTCTTGAACCGGTCGAGGTCGATGAAATAGAGCACGGCGACTTTGCCCTGCGGCAGGTCGGCCAGCATCCGCTCGCAAGTGCGGCGGAAGTTGGTGCGGTTGGGCAGCGCCGTGACGGGATCGAACATCGCCAGCCGCTGCACGCTTTCCAGATTGCTGTGCAGCTGGCGGAAAAGACCGTTCATCGCAGCGGCGAGCGGCGGCACGCATGCTTCCACCTCGGGCGGAATCTCGCTTTCCAGATCGCCGTTGGCCGCTTGCGAAAGGCGCAGGATCGCCGCGTCGATCGCGCCCGCGGTGGCCGCGATCGTGCGTTCGGCCGAGGCCCAGCACATCACGCCGCACACGATCGCGGCGATCAGCGCGCGCCCGGCGGTCTCGACGTCCACCCTGCCGCCGGACGAAGCCGACAAGGCCAGGATGAACGCCACTGCCCCGGCGCACATTGCAAATGCGATCGCACGGCTTTTGAGCGAATATCCTTCCACTGCGCCTGCGATGCCCCCGGTTCAGCGACTGCAGTGCAGCCAGTGACGCAGACTTTCGCAGAGAGGGGTTAAGATTTTCGTGAATCGGTCGTTCGCGGGCGGCGGAGCACGATGTAGAGCGCGCCGGCGCCGCCATGGCGCGGATGGGCGCCGCGCACCGCCGCGATTCGATCGGCATGGCGCGACGCCGCCAGCCAGTCGTTGACCGCCGCGCGGATCGCGCCGCGCGCATAGGGCCGCTCCGCCTCGGGCCGGGGCGGCTTGCCCGTCACCAGCAGCAGCAGCCGGTCGCCGCGCGCGATCGCCGCTGCCAGCCCGCGGTCGAGCCGGTCATAGGCAGTGGCCAGCGTATGGCCGTGGAGATCGATCGACGATTCCGGTGTCACCAGGCCGCGGCTCAGCCGACGGTCCCAGCTTCCGTCCAGCGTGCTTGCCGCGAGCGGCGGCGATGGGGGCGCTGCCCGCTGCGGCGGCTTTGCCGGGGCAGGCGCGCGCGCTGCCTTCGTCGGACCTTTCGGCGCGGCGGGCTTCGGGGATGGCGGCGCGGAGGCGACGGCGGCAGGCGGCGGCGGCACTGGCTCCAGCGGCTTCACCGTCGCGATTACCCGCGCCCACAGCGCCGCTTCGTCGGGGCCGAGGCGGCGGCCCGCCCGGCTCACTGGCTCCGCAGTCGCGCCAGCGTTCCCGCCGGAAGCAGCACGAACGCCGTGCCGCTGGCCGACATGCCGCCCGCGGTCGCGCGTGCCTCGGGGCCGGCGCCCCAGAAGGTGTCGAAGCGGTTGGCGCCCTTGATCGCTCCGCCCGTGTCCTGTGCCACCCACAGACCGTTGGCGTCGCTACGGTCCATCGAGAGGAACACGGGCGCGCCCAGCGGCACGAACCTGGGATCGGCCGCGACGCTCGTCTCGGCCGTCACCGGATAGCCCATCGCGCCCAGCGGTCCCGGCCCGGTCAGTTCGCGGAAGAAGACCCAGCTCTTGTTCTCGCGCATGATCGCGCGGCCCTGCTCGGGGTTCGCGCGCAGCCAGGCCATGATTCCCTGCATGCTCGCCTGCCCCGGCGCCAGCAGCCCGCGCTCGCGCATCAGCGCCCCGATTCCGGTATAGGCGCGGCCGTTCTGCCCGGCATAGCCGATCCGCATCACGCCGCCGTCGGGCAGCCGCAGCCGCCCCGATCCCTGGATCTGCAGGAAGAAGAGCTCGACCGGGTCCGCTGCCCAGGCGATCTCCAGCCCGCGCCCGGCCAGCGCGCCGTCCTCGATCGCGGTTCGGTCGTAATAGGGCACGAATGCCTGCCCCTCCACGCGCCCGCGCACCTTCCGGCCGGCAAGATCGTCGGCGAACAGGCCGAGGTCCGCCTCGATCAGATCATCGGGCTTGCCATAGACGGGGACGTCATAACCGCTGCGCCGCTGCCGCGATCCGGCGATCTCGGGCTCGTAATAGCCGGTCGCGAAGGCGCGGCCGTCGGCGATCTGCACCGCTTCGAAATAGCGTTCGAAAAAGCCGCGCGCGTCGCGCACGGGCCAGTTCTGCGCCGCTTCGCACGAGCCGCTCCAGTCGGCGTTGCGCGTCAGCCCGGACTGGTCGGTACGGGTGGCGAGCGATCGGCAGCTCAGCCGATAGGCGGCGAGCGCCCGCTCGGCGGCGGCGTCGGCAATCGGAAGCGAAGCGATCGGCGGCCCGGCGGTGACGCCCGAAGTCGCCGCCGTCGTCGCATCTGCGGGCGCGGGCGCGGCAGGCGCAGCGGGCATTGGCGTCGAAGGCGTCGGCTGGCGCACCGGCAGGTCGCCGCCCGACGGAGCAGCGGGTGGAATGGTGCCGGAGCGTGGAATCGGCGGGATGGTTCCCGAAGGCGAAGCGACGGGCGGCGTGCTCGTCGGCGCCTGGCCCGGCGGCGTGCCCGTAACCGGGCCACGCTCCACCGGCGGCGGCAGCAGCGTTCCCGAACAGGCGCTCAGCGCGAGCGCAAGCGCAACCAGCCCCCAAGCGCGCATGCGCCTCTCTCCTCCGCGTCAGGCTTCGTCGGTTTCGACCAGCTTCCAGTTCGGATCGTCGCTGCGCAGGTTGCGCATGAAGGTCCAGACGTCGTGCGTCTCCACTGCGTCGCTCATCGATCCGGCGACCAGATTGCCTTCGGCGTCGCGCGTCACGGCGGCGATGTCGGCATCGAAGCGCACTGCGATCCGCGCGATCTTGCCTTCCAGCGAGGCGTCGACGATCTGCGCGCGCTCGATCGCGACCAGCCGGTTCTCCAGCACGTGCCCGGCTTCGTTGCGCTCGGCGATCGCGGCGGTGAAGGCGGCACGGACATCGTCCTCGACCAACCAGCCCAGCGTCTCTTCGTCGCCCTTCCAGAAAGCCTCGAGGATCATGCGATAGGCGGATTTGGCACCTTCGACGAACTGGCCGACATCGAAGCTGGAGTCAGCGGCGACCACCGCGCGCAGCCCCGTCTCGGCGCCGGCGTCGATGTGCCGCGCGCCACTCTCGCGCACTTCGGCGGGTACGTCGATCGTCCGCGCCATCGGCTGGCTCGCGACTCGCTCCTCGGCGGGCTTGGGCAGCGGCTGTTCATGGCCGGTGCGCTTGCCGAGCACCGAATAGAGGCGCAGCGCCAGGAAAGCGGCGACCATTGCGAACAGAATGACGTAAAACACCGTGCCTCCAGAGACTCTTCCCAGTGTACATAAGAGCAACGCGCAACGGTTTCAAATCGCCTCTTTCCCGCCGTTGAACTCGCTCCGCCCGCCTGCTAGGCGCGGCGATCGAACCAACGCGCGCGCCCGCGCGATTTATCCGAAGCGAGAAGGAAATTCGATGGCCGAGCCCGACAATTTCGCCGATTCCGGCGAACCGATGACCAACGGCAGCGACAGCGCGCCCACGGCCGGCGTCGTCTCGCAATATGTGAAGGACTTCTCCTTCGAAAATCCCAACGCGCCCGGCGTCTATCAGCAGCAGGGCCAGCCCGGCTTCGACGTCCAGTTCAACATCGGCTCGAACCGGGTCGGCGAGGATCTCTTCGAAGTCGTTCTCAAGATCGACGTGCGCGCCGAAATGGAAAAGCAGCTCGCCTTCGTCGTCGATCTTTCCTACGCGGGCCTCTTCGCGATCCGCAACTTCCCGCAGGAGCAGATCGAACCGTTCCTGCTGGGCGAAGCGCCGCGCATTCTCTTCCCCTTCGCCCGCCGCGTCCTGGCCGACGCCGTGCGCGACGGCGGCTTTCCCGCGCTGATGCTCGAGCCGATCGATTTCCACGGCCTCTATCTCCAGCAGAAGGCGCAGGCGCAGGGCCAGCAGCCGCAAGCGCCCACGGGCCAGGCCTAAGCCGCAAGCGGCCCTCGGGGGAGGCCGGCAGCCATGAACCTCGTCAAGACGCTGGGATCGGTCGGCGGGCTCACGCTCGTCAGCCGCATCCTCGCGCTCGGCCGCGATTCGCTTCAGGCGACGTTCGTCGGCGCGGGGTTCGCGTCGGACGCCTTCCTCGTCGCCTTCCGCCTGCCCAACATGTTCCGCGCGCTCTTTGCCGAGGGCGCCTTTGCCGCCGCCTTCATCCCGATGTTCAACCGGCGCGTGGCGGAGGACGGCAAGCTCGCCGCCGGGCTCGATTTCGCCGAGCGCGCGCTGGCGATGCTGCTGCCGCTGCTCATCGTCTTCACGCTGATCCTGATCGCCGCGGCCTGGCCGATCACCTATGCGCTCTCGGGCGGGTTCAACGATCCCACGCCCGCGCAATTCGCCTATGCGGTGGGGCTCAGCCGCATCACCCTGCCCTATCTCGCGCTCATCAGCGTCGTGTCGCTGCTCGGCGGCATCCTCAATTCGGTCAACCGCTTCTGGGTCAATGCCGCCGCGCCGATCCTGCTCAACCTGTCGATGATCACCGGCCTGTGGTTCTTTCACGGCGAGAATGTGTACGAAACCGCTCAGGTCCAGGCGATCAGCGTCACCGTCGGCGGCGCGCTCCAGCTTCTCTTCCTCATCTGGGGCTGCACCCGCGCGGGTGTGAAGCTGCGCCTGCGCCTGCCGCGAATCGACAAGGACATCCGCCAGCTCTTCAAGCTGATCCTCCCCGCCGCCGCCGGTGCGGGCGCCACCCAGATCAACCTGCTCGTCTCGACCGCGCTCGCCGGCAGCCTGCTCGCGCCCGGTGCGATCAGCTACATCTATTACGCCGACCGGCTGAACCAGCTTCCGCTCGGGCTGATCGGCATCGGCCTGGGCACGATCCTGCTGCCCACCCTCTCGCGCCTGCTCGGCGAAGGGAAGCACGACGCGGCGATGGAGACTCAGAACCGCGGGATCGAGCTCGCGCTGTTCCTCACCCTGCCCGCCATGGTCGCGCTGATGGTCGCGGCCGAGCCGATCATCCGCACCCTGTTCCAGCACGGCGCCTTCACTGCCGCCGACACGCGCGCGACTGCGCTCGTCCTCGCCGCCTTCTCGATCGGCCTGCCCGCCTATGTGCTGATCAAGGTGCTCACTCCGGGCTATTACGCGCGTGAGGACACGAAAACGCCCGTCCGCTTCGCGATGACCGCGGTCGTCGCCAACATCATCGGCAACATCGCGCTCATTCCCACCATCGGCTATGTCGGCCCCGCGCTCGCGACTGCGCTGTCGGCGTGCATCAACGCGGCGCTTCTCTACTGGACGCTGCGCAAGCGCGGCCATTTCGCTGCCGACGCGCGGCTCAGGCGCCGGCTGCCCCGCCTCGCCCTCGCCGCGCTGCTGATGGGCGCCGCGCTATGGGTCGGGCGCGCGCTGCTCGAGCCCTGGACGACCGGCAGCTTCGGGGTCCGCGCGGGCGGCATGCTGGCGCTGGTCGCCGCCGGCGGCGCGATCTACGCCGCCGCCTGCCTCGTCACGCGCGCCTATCTGGTGAGCGACCTGCGGGCGATGCTCCGGCGCACCCCCGCCCGCCCGGACTGATTCCCGCCGGAAACGCCCGCCGGGTCGGCCCGAGCACGGCCTAAGTGTTTCTACGGATTGGGAACATTACCCAGGCGTTTGCGCCCGCCGGTTTCGCACCCGGCACGTTCGATCGTCCTATCATGCGAAGGGTAATCGAACCTCCGACGCCCGAGCGCGCGTCGCCTCCAGAGCGGGATGAAACCAGGAATGTCGAACACCGAAGTACGCACGCGCCTCGAGTTCATGGAGTTCAGCCAGGATCAGCGCACTGCCCTCAACGATGTCGCCCCGGTGGTCGAATCGCTCCTCGGGCCGGCGCTCGATCGCTTCTACGGCATCGTCCGCAAGACGCCGGAGACCAGCCGCTTCTTCCGCAACGATGCGCATATGTCCGGCGCGAAAGGCGCTCAGCAGGCGCATTGGAAGCGCATCGTCAGCGGCCGCTTCGACGAGGATTTCTATTCCAGCGTCCGCCGCATCGGCTCGGTCCATGCCGCCATCGGTCTCGAGCCGCGCTGGTATATCGGCGCCTACGCGCTGGTGCTCGAAGAGCTGCTGCGCGGCGTTGCGCGCGCGAAGAGCCCGTGGCGCCGGCTGCTCGGCTTCTTCCGCGGCGCCAGCGCCACCGAAGCCAGCATCGCGGTGGTTAAGGCGGCGCTGCTCGACGTCGAGCTCTCGGTCTCGATCTATTTCGAACAGGCGCAGCGCGAGCGCAACCAGGCGATCGATCGGCTCAACGATGCGCTGGCCAGCCTCGCCGCGGGCGACATGTCGGAGGATCTCACCGGCCTGCCCGAATCGTTCCGGCGGCTCACTGACAACTACAACCAGGCGCTCGAAAGCCTGCGCGGGCTGATCGGCACCGTCACTGAGTCGACGCTCGCCATCCGCACCGGATCGGGCGAGATCGCGCAGGCCTCGGAGGATCTCGCGCGGCGCACCGAAAGCAACGCCGCCAGTCTCGAACAGACCTCGGCCGCCATCGCGCAGATGGACCAGCGGCTGAAGGCCTCGTCCGACGCCGCGCGGAGCACGGTGGCGCGCGCCGACGGCGCCATCGCCACTGTCTCGGGTGGCCGCGCGGTCGCCGACGAGGCGATGCAGGCGATGAGCCGCGTCAGCGAAAGCGCCAAGGGCATCGACAGCGTGATCGAGGGGCTCGACAAGATCGCGTTCCAGACGCGCGTTCTGGCGATGAACGCCGCTGTCGAGGCGGGGCGCGCAGGCGAAGCGGGCCGCGGTTTCGCGGTCGTCGCCGATCTCGTCTCGGCGCTCGCGATGCGCGCCGAGGAAGAAGCCGGCCGCGCCCGCGACCAGCTGACCGCGACCCAGACCGACATCGTCTCGGCGGTCGATCATGTCGGCCGAGTCGACAGCGCGCTCGCCCAGATCACCGACGACGTCGGCGAAGTGCACAAGCTGCTCGGCGCCATGGCGTCCGACAATCAGGCGCAGTCCTCGGCGATCGGCGAAATCTCGACTGCGATCACCACCATGGACCAGTCGACGCAGCAGAATGCCGCGATGGTGGAGGAAACCTCGGCCGCCGCGCGCAACCTGTCGAGCGAAGTCACCACGCTGGCCGATCAGGCCGCCAAGTTCATCGTCCGTGCCGGCCCCGCCGCCCGCCGGGGTGCCACTGCGCCGCGCCTCCCCGCGCGCACCCCGCAGGCGCCTCCCGCCGCGCTCCTGCCGCCTGCGGCGACGAGCATCGCCGCCGGCGAATGGGCCAGCTTCTAGGCTCCTCCGCCACTGGCTGCGGACCCGCCGCGCGCGCCCGGCGCCGGCGGGTCCGGCCTGCCTTTCTCAATAGGCGCTCGCCGCGTCGCCGCCCGCCAGCATCCGAGTCACGTCGGCGCGCGGCGGCGCCCCGAACAGCCGGCGGTATTCGCGGCTGAACTGCGACGGGCTCTCATAGCCGACTGCGAATCCCGCGCTTCCGGCATTGGCCCCGTCGGCCAGCATCAGCTGCCGCGCCGCCTGCAGCCGCAGCTGCTTCTGGAAATCGAGCGGAGTCATTCCCGTCACTGCCTTGAAATGGGCGTGCAGCGAGGACGCGCTCATGCCCGCCGCCGCGGCGACCTCGGCGATGCGCAGCCGCTCGGCCAGATGGTCGCGGATCCATGCGATCGCGCGGCTGATCTGGCTCAGCCTGCTGTCGCCGCTGGCGATCTCGCGCAGCGCGCCGCCATGCGGCCCGGTCAGCAGTCGATACAACAGCTCGCGCTCGATCAGCGGCGCCAGCGTCGGAATGCTCTCCGGCCGGTCGAGCAGCTGCACCAGCCGGCATGCCGCGTCGGTCAGGTCGGGGTCGCCGGGATAGGCGCCGATCACCGGTGCCTCGGCGACCTCGGAACGCGGCGGCAGCGCGAGCATCAGGTCGGCGAGCACTGTCCGGTCGAGGTCGATCTTGCAGCACAGATAGGGCCGGTCCGCGTCCGCCTCGGTCACATTGCCGATCAGCGGCAGGTCGACCGAGACGAGCAGATAGCGCGACGCGTCGTAGAGAACGCGGGTCTCGCCCATCGCCACTTCCTTGGCGCCTTGGGCGATCAGGCAAAGCGACGCCTCGTACACCGCGGGCAGCGGCGCGGTCGGGCGGCTCGATCGGATCAGCTGCAGGCACGGCAGTGCGGTCGCATGCACACCGTCTTCGGCTACATGGCGGTCGATCGCCGCCGCCAGCTCTTCGATTCGGCTCATGCCGTCCTGATGCTCCGGTCGACTCGGATCGGCAATGCCGCCGCGCAACTCTGGAGGATCGTGCAATCTCTTCGTGCGATCGCGCTACCGCCCGCCGGCCCCCGCACGCCACATGCGAATCGTCGCAGCACAGGAGACACAGCATGACCGCACTTTCCGAAAAGACGATCCTCATCACCGGCGCCTCGAGCGGCATCGGCGAAGCGACCGCGCGCGAACTCGCCGGCACGGGTGCCCGGCTGTTCCTCGGCGCGCGCCGCACCGATCGCCTCGACGCGCTGGCGTCGGAGCTCGGCGCGCACGTCGGCTGGCGCGCGCTCGACGTCGTCGATGCCGGCAGCTTCGACGCCTTCGTCGCCGCCGCGCAGGAGCGGTTCGGCCGCGTCGATGCGCTGGTGAACAATGCCGGCGTGATGCCGCTGTCGCCGCTCGCCGCCCTCAAGCGCGACGAGTGGAGGAAGATGATAGACGTCAACATCCATGGCGTGCTCAACGGCATCGCCTCGGTGCTCCCCGGCTTTCTGGCGCAGGGCGGCGGCCATGTGGTGAACGTCGCCTCGGTCGCCGCGCGCATCGTCCTGCCGACCGCGGCGGTCTATTGCGGCACCAAGCATGCCGTGCGGGCGATCACCGAGGGGCTGCGCCAGGAACAGGACGGCATCCGCACCACGCTCGTCTCGCCGGGCGTCGTCGCCACCGAGCTGGGGCACGACGTCACCGATCCCGACGTCGCCGCGGTGCTCCAGCAGTGGCGCAAGAAGGCGCTCACGCCCGATGCGATCGCGCGGGCGATCCGCTTCGCGCTCGAACAGCCCGAGGGCGTCGACGTGAACGAGATCATCGTCCGCCCCACCGCCGCCGACATGTAGGCTTCGTGCGTATCGCGGCCGCCGCCGTCGCCGAAGAGGCGCGGCGGCGGCCCTTCCCCCGTGCCTCGCCTCCGGCTACAGCCCGCCGCGTCCCGCCCCCCGCATCCGCGGCGGCGCCCCCGCTGGCCGGGACCCGCGGCCGGTCCAACGGCCGAACGGTCAACCGGGCGCGGAGTAGAATGATGCGCGTCGTTTCCGGCATCCAGACCACCGGCAATCTCCATCTCGGCAACTATCTCGGCGCGATCAAGCAATGGGTGGCGATGCAGGAACTTGCCGAGTCCTCGGGGGGCGAATGCCTGTTCTTCCTCGCCGATCTCCATGCGCTGACCGGCAACGTGAGCCCGGCCGAGCTCGCCCGCTCGACGATCGAAATGGCCGCCACGCTGATGGCGGCGGGCATCGACGACCGCGCGGTGCTGTTCAATCAGGCGCGCGTGCCCGCGCATGCCGAGCTGTGCTGGATTCTCCAGGGCACTGCGCGGATGGGGTGGCTCAACCGCATGACTCAGTGGAAGGACAAGGCGGGCAAGAACCGTGAGGGCGCCAGCGTCGGCCTCTTCACCTATCCGGTGCTCCAGGCCGCCGACGTGCTCGTCTATCGCGCCACCCATGTTCCCGTCGGCGAGGACCAGAAGCAGCATCTCGAGCTGGCGCGCGACATCGCCGCCAAGTTCAACACCGATTTCGAGACCGAGCTCTTCCCGCTGCCCGAGCCGTTCATCAGCAAGGCCGCGCCGCGGATCATGTCGCTGCGCGACGGCTCGGCCAAGATGTCCAAGTCCGATCCGTCAGACATGAGCCGCATCAACCTGTCCGACGATGACGACACCATCGCCCAGAAATTCCGCAAGGCGCGCACCGATCCCGAGCCGTTGCCCGACAGCTTCGACGCACTGGCCGAACGGCCCGAGGCGAAGAATCTCGTGGCGATCTATGCCGCGCTCGCCGATCGCGATCCGCAGTCGGTGGTGCAGGAATTCGCAGGGCAAGGCTTCGGCACATTCAAGCCTGCGCTCGCCGAGCTCGCCGTCTCGGTGCTCGGCCCGGTGCGCGACCGCCTGACTCGCCTGCTCGACGACCGCGCCGCCGTCGGTGCGGCGCTGTCAGCAGGTGCCGAAAAGGCGCAGGCGATCGCCGCGCCGACGCTGAAGGCGGCACAACAGGCCGTGGGTCTTCAGGTCTAGCCGCGCGCGCGGGCTCGGCGGCGATGTCGGGCCCGCGTGGACGCTCTGAATTCCGCTGTCCTACACGGCTCGTTTCGTGCCACGCTCTCCGACGCTCTTTGAACCGTCGAAGCTCAGCCGTTGGCCGCGCGCATCAAAGTTGCGCGCGTCGGCAACTTTCCTAAAGGATCGGCGCGAAAACCGCGAAGCGAAGGCGCTCGCCCCGTGCGAATCGCACCGGGCCGCCGGAGCGTCAGGCGGCAGCGGCCGGTGCCTCGTCAGCGCTCACGATGCGATAGCCATGTGCCTCGATGCCCAGGATCGCCGATTGCACGTAGAAGTCGGCCGTCTCGGCATCGACTTCGGGAAAACCGGTCAGCCGCTCGATCGTCCGGATGCCGTCGACCGCGGCGGAGACGATCGCCTGCTTTTCCGGAGAGATCGCGTCCGTCACTTCCAGTGCGTGCATGGGACTTCTCCCTCATCGTTTCCCTGATGCAGCTCCTGCGGCTCGGCGCCGGAGTGAGTGGTTAACGCGCGCGATCTGAAAGGGTTGCTCAGGCTCCTTCGAGTTCGCGAAGCAGCGTGCGCACCGCGCCATCGATCTCGCCGTCCTTCACGCGCAGTTCCTCGATCCGCCGCACCGCATGGATCACCGTCGAATGGTCGCGGTTGCCGAATTTGCGGCCGATCTCGGGCAGCGAACGCGTGGTCAGCCGCTTGGCCAGATACATGGCGATCTGGCGCGGCCGGGCGATCGCGACTGCGCGGCGCGCCGAGATCAGGTCGAGCTGCTTGAGATCGAAATGCGCCGAAACCGCGCGCTGGATCTCGTCGATCGTGATTCGCCGCTGGGCGCTGCGCAGCGTGTCGCCCAGCGTCTGGACGGCATAGTCGATCGTGATCGCCTCGCCGTTCATCTGGGCATAGGCGATCAGCCGGTTGAGCGCGCCTTCCAGCTCGCGCACGCTGGTCGTGATCCGCGAGGCGAGCAGCTCGATCACGTCCTCGGGCATCGCCACTTCGGGCAGTTCCTCCAGCTTGCGCGCCAGGATCGCGCGGCGCAGCTCGGGTTCGGGAGGCTTGATGTCGGCGACCAGCCCCGAGCCCAGCCGGCTCGCCAGCCGCGGCTCGAAGCCCTCGAGCGCCTGAGGCGCCCGGTCGGCCGCGATCACCAGCCGCTTGCCGCTCGACATGAACTCGTTGACGGTGTGGAAGAATTCTTCCTGCGTCGCGTCCTTGCCGCCGATGAACTGCAGGTCGTCGATCATCAGCAGATCGACGCCGCGCAGCCGCGCCTTGAATGCGATCGTCTCGCGCGCCTTCAGCGCCTGCACGAACTCGAACATGAACCGCTCGGCCGGCATGTAGATCGCCGTCGCCTGCGGGTTGGCTTCGAGGAACGCCTGGCCCAGCGCGTACATCAGGTGAGTCTTGCCCTGCCCCGTACCGCTGTGGAGGTAGAGCGGGCTGAACCGCGGCGCTCCGGGTTCGGCCACCGCGCGCGCGGCGTTGAACGCGACTCGATTCGAGCCATCGACCACGAACCGGTCGAAGCTGAAGCGCGAATCGAACGCGGGCCGCTCACCGAGCGGCGCGGCGGCGGGCGCCTGCGGCGCCGCATCGGCAGCGGTGAGCACGCGCTGCGGCGCGGCTTCCTTGACCGTCTCGATGCCGACGCTGCGAACCGACGGCAGCACTGCCTTGAACTCGAGCAGCAGCCGGTCGGCATAATGGTTCTTCACCCACTGCGTCATGAATGCCGACGGGAGACCCAGGCGGATGGCGTCGGAATCGCTCGCGTCGATCAGCACCGCCGGCTTCAGCCACTGATCGAACAGCCGCTGGCCCGCCGAGCGGCGCAGATTGCCCCGCACATGCGCCCAGGCCTTCGCCACCGCATC